>NZ_JAFIFK010000057.1 GCF_020832045.1 Halomonas sp. | reverse complement strand
CCCGCCCCCGCCCCGCCCCTGGCCACCGACCGCTTCCACCTGATCGGCGTGGTGCCCTACAACCCTGCACTTATCGCCCCGCGGGTCGTCGACGTGGCGCGAGCGCTCGACGCCAAGTTTCTCCACGAAGGCGACGCCGCCAATCGCCGGGTTCTTTCCACCAGCCTGTGCGCACGCAGCGCTGCCAATGCACTGCACGCGTTCCGTCCGGGCAGCTTGATCGTCACCTCGGGGGATCGCGACGATATCGTGCTGGCCTCAGCGCTGGCCACCATGAACGGCGTGCCCATGGCCGGCGTACTGCTGACCAACGGCTTCATGCCAAACGAGAACATGATCGAGATGTGCCGCCCGGCGCTGAAGACCGGCATGCCGGTACTGGCGGTGGACACCGACAGTTTCACCACGGCCAAGAACCTTGGCAGGATGGGCAATGACATCCCCATGGACGACCTGGAGCGCGCCGAGCAGGTGACCCGCTTCGTTGCCGGCCACCTCGATCTGCAGTGGCTCAAGGACCACCTAAGCCGTGGGTTCACCCGCCGGCTATCGCCGTCGGCCTTTCGTCATCAGCTGGTCAAGCTGGCCCAGCGTGCCAACAGGCGAATCATCCTTCCCGAGGGCAGCGAGCCGCGTACCGTGGAAGCCGCTGCCATTTGCCAGCGTCGCGGCATTGCCAACTGCGTGCTTCTGGCACGCCGCGAAGAGGTCGAGGAGGTCGCTCGCAACCGCGGTATCGAGCTGCCGGAAGGGCTCGAAATTCTCGATCCCGAACGCATACGAAGCCGCTACGTGGCACCCATGGTGGAGCGCCGCCGCGGCAAGGTGAACGAGCTGACGGCGGAAGATCAGCTGCAGGACAATGTGGTACTGGGCACCATGATGCTACAGCTCGACGAGGTGGACGGCCTGGTGTCCGGTGCCATTCACACCACTGCCAACACCGTGCGCCCCGCCTTCCAATTGATCAAGACCTCTCCCGACTACCGCCAGGTATCGTCGATCTTCTTCATGCTGTTGCCCGAGCAGGTAGTTGTCTACGGCGACTGTGCGGTGAACCCCGACCCCGACGCCGAGGCCCTGGCCGAAATCGCCATTCAGAGCGCGCGCTCCGCCCAGGCCTTCGGTATCGAGCCGCGAGTGGCCATGATCAGCTACTCCACCGGGGAGTCCGGCAGCGGTGCCGACGTCGACAAGGTGCGCCAAGCGACCCGTCTGGCCCGCGAGCTGGCGCCGGACCTGCTGATCGACGGGCCCTTGCAGTACGATGCCGCCGCCATCGAGAGCGTCGGTCGTCAGAAGGCGCCCGACTCGCCGGTGGCGGGCCGTGCCACGGTGTTCGTCTTCCCCGACCTCAACACCGGCAATACGACCTACAAGGCGGTTCAGCGCAGCGCCAGGGTGGTCAGCGTGGGGCCGATGCTGCAGGGCCTCAACAAGCCGGTCAACGACCTGTCCCGCGGCGCTCTGGTCGACGATATCGTCTTCACCATCGCGCTGACGGCCATTCAGGCCGCTCAGCGTAGCTGAGCGAATGCGATACCGGGCCGGCCCATGCGCCGGTCCGGCCGATACGGAGCAGGGTCGAAGGTCGTCTCTCGCTCGAGCAGCAGGTCCACCAGCAACCGAGTCGCCGCCGGCGCCAATACCAGGCCGTTGCGGTAGTGCCCGGCATTGACATAGAGCCCCTCGATGCCCGGCACCGCGCCGATGAAGGGGATGCCGTCCGGCGCCCCCGGGCGTAGCCCTGCCCAGTGGTGCTCCACCTGGCACTCGGCCAGTGCCGGCAGCATCGCGACCGCGCTGCGCCACAGCGACTCACGTGCCTCCTCGGTGGTGCGCTTGTCGAAGTCGGCCTGCTCCAGGGTCGAGCCGACCAGCACCCGGCCGTCGCTTCGCGGAATCAGATAGCGTCCATCGGCCAGCACCACCCGCTCGAGAAGCTGACGCCCCCCGGGCATGGGCGGCGTGGCAAACAGCATCATCTGCCCTTTCACCGGCCTTACGGGTAGTGCGATGTCATGTTCGGCCAGCAGTACACCGCTCCAGGCGCCGCCGCACAGGACCACACGGCCGGCATCGACGCGCCCTTGGGCGGTCACCACACTCACCACACGGCCGCGTTCGATGACGAGGCGCTCTACCGGGGCGTCTTCCATGAGCGTGACGTTGGGCAGCATCGCCAGCCGGGCGCGCAACGCCCGGCACAGCCGAGGGTTGCGCACGCTACCCAGGCTGGGCATCCACAGGCCGTCGCTCAGGCCTTCGCACAGCCAAGGCTCCTTGGCGTAGAGGAAATCCGCATCGACCTGCTCCAGCGGCCAGCCTTGCCGCTGCGCCCAGCCACAGGCACGCTCGGCATCGTCCACTCGCAGATAGAGCAGCCCCTTCTGACGATACTCGATATCGATCCCGGTGGAATCCATCAGCGTGGCGGCCAACTCGGCATAACACTGCCCTGCCCCTTGGGCGAGCCGGGACACCGGTTCGCTGTAGCGCCAAGGGTATAGCGGAGAAACGATGCCGCCGCCGGCCCAGGAGGCCTCCTGGCCGCAGCGCCCCCGCTCCACCAGTGTCACGCCATGCCCGGCTTCGGCCAGCTGACAGGCGCTCAGCATACCGATGACCCCGCCACCGATGATCACAAAGTCGTTCACGCAGCGCTCCGTTCAAGCCCGCAGCCGCGGGCGTCAGGCCTCATGCCACGACTGCGCCCCGTGAAAACGGGGCGCAGTCGTGGCAAAGATGGCAGAGCGAGGGGTTTCAGATACTGGCTTTCAATCTCTCGCTGCGCCGTCGTAACAGCTCCATGGTAACCAAAAGCAGCGTCGAGAGGAGGATCAGAATGGTGGCCATGGCCGCAATGGCTGGGCTGATGTTCTCACGAATGCCGGAGAACATCTGGATCGGCAACGTCCGCTCGGTGGGGCTGGCAATGAACAGCGCCACCACCACCTCGTCGAAGGAGGTGGCAAAGGCAAACAGCCCACCCGACACCACACCAGGCACGATCTGCGGCAGCACCACGGTGAAAAAGACCCGCATCGGGTTCGCCCCCAGGCTTGCCCCGGCACGCACCTGGTTGAAGTCGAAGCCCTGCAGGGTCGCGTTGACGGTGATCACCACGAAGGGCACGCCCAGTACCGTGTGGGCCAGAACCAACCCTGTGTAGGAGTTGAGCAGGCCGACCTGGGCGAAGAAGAAGTACATGCCCACCGCGACGATGACCAGCGGAACCACCATGGGCGAGATCAGCAGCGCCACGATCAATCCCTTGCCGGGGAAGTCCGCACGGTTGAGGCCAACCGCCGCCAGGGTGCCGAAGATCATCGCCAGCAGCGTGGCCAACGGTGCCACGATGAGGCTGTTCTTCAACGCGCCCATCCACGCCGAGGAGGTGAAAATCGCCTCGTACCAGCGCAGTGAGAAGCCCGGCAGCGGGTAGGTAAGGAAGGATCCGCTGCTGAACGACAGCGGGATGATCACCAGCACCGGCGTAATCAGGAACAGCAGTACCAGACCGCAGAGGATGCGGAATGTCCAGAACCACACTTTTTCAACCGGCGAGGCATAGGGTGGCAGTGCCATGGCTCAGCTCCTGATCAGCTGCTTGCGATTCACCAGACGGTGATAAACCAGGTAGAGCAGTAGCGTGATGACCAGCAGAAGGCTGCCCAGCGCTGCCGCCATGCCCCAGTTGTTGGTGGTGTTGGTGTAGTAGGCCACGTAGTAGCTGACCATCTGGTCGGCCGGACCGCCCACCAACGCCGGGGTGATGTAGTAGCCCAGTGCCATGATGAAGACAAGAATGGTGCCCGCAGCAACCCCGGAGACGGTCTGGGGGGCATAGACCTGCCAGAAGGCGGCAAAGGGGTGGGCGCCAAGCGATACCGCGGCGCGCTGGTAGCTCGGCGAAATGCCCTTCATCACACTGTAGAGCGGTAGCACCATGAACGGCAGCAGGATATGCACCATGGCGAAGAACACACCGACCCGGTTGAATACCAGCTGCAACGGCGAGTCGATCAGCCCGGTGAAGATAAGGCTCTGGTTCACCAGGCCATTGGACTGCAGCAGGATGATCCACGCTGCCGTGCGCACCAGCAGCGAGGTCCAGAACGGCAGCAGCACCAGTATCATCAACAGGTTGCTGGTTTTCGCCGGCAGGGTCGCCAACAGATAGGCCAGAGGGAAGCCCAGCGCCAGGCAGATCAGGGTGACACCGCCGGCGATGATCATGGTGCGCTGGAATACCTTCAAATAGATACGGTCCCGCTCACCGACGCGGTGGATATCGCCATCCACACCGCGCTGCATGTCGAGGGACGCCAACAGGTATCGGTCAGTGGTGGTGGGCGCGGCGCGTTGAATGCCTAGCCAGGTTTCGGTTTCGCCCCAGGCGGGGTCGATATCGGCCAGGGTGGCAGCCCAATCGATATCGGTATCGATGGTTTCTGCCGCCGGTAGGCTACGCAGTGCATTCATCAACAGGCTGCGATAGCGGGTATCCTCGTAGTTGAGACGGCGTCCGATGCGACCCAACCCACCGCCCTGGCGGGAGTCGCGCAGCTCGGCAGCGAAGGCGGCAAGCGTCGCATCATCCGGCAGCCCGGTGCCATCCCAGTGCCTGAGACCTTCCGCGGTGAGCGGCATCACCGAGTCGAGCTCGGTATTGTCGACGCTACGCCACAGCATGTTGCCGATCGGCACGACGAACACCACGATCAGAAACAGGGCCAGTGGTGCCACCAGGCCGATGGCCTTGAGCTTGCGCAGGCGCTCGGCACGGCGTAGCTGCGCCTTGAGGCTGCCGCCGGGCCGTGCCGGCGACAGGGTTGCCGTCTGGTTCGCTGACATCGCCTTCCCCATGGATCTAGCGTGACGTCCCCGGCGCGCCGGTGACGATAACAGTGCAGCAGCGGCCGAGGGCCGCTGCTGCATCGTCTATCAGCGTGCTGCCCAAGCGCTGAAACGCTGCTCCAGCTCTTCGCCGTGATCGACCCAGAAGCTGGTGTCGATAGCCAACGCTCCCGCCATGTTCTCCTCATGGGTGGGCATACGTCGTGCCTGAGCGTCGTCGAGCTGGGCGATGGCATCAGGGTGCACCGGGCCGTAGGGGATCTCGCTGGAATAGACCGCCTGGTTCTCGGGTTGACTGGCGAACTCGATGAAGGCGTAAGCGTCGTCGACGTGATCGCTGCCAGCGACGATGGCCCAGTAGTCGAGATCGTAGATGCTCTCGTTCCAGACGATTTCCAGATTGCTGCCCTCTTCCTGAGCGGCGGCGATCCGGCCGTTGTAGGAAGAGGTCATGGCCACGTCACCCGCCACCAGCCACTGGGGCGGCTGGGCGCCGGCTTCCCACCACTGAATGTGGTCTTTGAGCTCATCGAGCTTGGCGAAGGCACGATCGACGCCCTCGTCGGTGCGCAGCACCTCGTAGACCTCGTCGGCAGCGACACCGTCGGCCATCAGTGCAAATTCCAGGGTGTACTTGGCGCCACGACGCAGCCCGCGGGTGCCGGGGAACTGCTCGACGTCCCAGAAGTCGCTCCAGGAAGTGGGCGCGGTATCCAGCGCATCGGCGTTATAGGCGAGCACCGTCGACCATACGAAGGTGCCCACTCCGCACTCATCGAAGGCGGCATCGATCAGCACGTTGCCAAGGCCCAGGCGCTGCCAATCGATGGGCTCGAACAGGCCTTCGAAACAGCCGCGTACCAGCTCCGGTGACTCCATTTCCACCAGGTCCCAGCTGACGTTGCCGGTTTCCACCATGGCACGAATGCGTGACAGCTCACCGTTGTAATCGCCCGGGGTCAGGCTGATGCCAGTCTCTTCCATGAAGGGGCCGTAATAGGCCTTCTGCATGGCGTCGCCGGATGCGCCACCGAAGGAGATAACGGTCAGCGCCTGAGCGCTGGCGGAAACCGCCAGGCCCAAGGTGACCAGGCTACCTAAGGCGATGCCACGACGGATACAGGACAGTGGGAAGCGCTGTTGAGTCATTGTTCATCTCCCGGCCAAAGGCCTTGTTATTGGTGTGATGCGGTAGAGGTTTTATTGCTGCGTCCCTGCATGGGCGTACGCCTGGCTCAGGATGCGTCAAGCGCGCGCACGTCCTCGTCTCGCCAGCCGACATCGACCAGGTCGCCCGGCTGCATACTGCTTTCGAAATCGTCCACGGGCACTCGCGCCATGAACTCGTCATTACCCGCCAACTCGCAGCGCACCCGCAGGTGATCGCCCAGATAGATGAACTCGCGTATCCGTGCCTGAATCCGATTGGGTAGCCCTTGCGCGGAGCCGTTGAGCTTGACCCGCTCGGGGCGAATCGAGAGGCGCGTGGCGTCGCCGACGGCAAGGCTGGGTCCGATCAACGCGCCAGTGCTGAAGCCATCGCCGAAGCGAGCACGACAGTGACGCCCCTCCACCGACTCGATACGGCCCGGCAGAGTATTGTTCTCGCCGATGAACTGGGCGACGAAGGCATTGGCCGGATGCTCGTAGAGATTGTTCGGCGTATCGATCTGCTGAATGACGCCATCGTTGAACACGGCTACCCGGTCCGACATGGTCAAGGCTTCACTCTGATCGTGTGTCACGAAGACCACGGTGAGTCCCAACTGCTCATGCAGATGTTTGATTTCCATCTGCATTTGCTCGCGCAGCTGCTTGTCCAGCGCCCCTAGCGGCTCGTCCATCAACACCAGCTGCGGCTCGAAGACCAGCGAGCGCGCCAACGCCACTCGCTGCTGCTGCCCCCCGGAAAGCTGGGTGGGCCGCCGCTTGGCGAAGTCGCGCAGCTGAATCATGTCGAGAATGCGCGCCACCTTGCGATCGGCCTCGGCGTTCGGCATCCGTCGCGTCTTGAGCGGGTAGCGGATGTTCTCCTCTACCGTCATGTGCGGAAAAAGCGCATAGTTCTGGAACACCATGCCGAAGTTGCGCTTGTGAGGCGGTACGCTGTTGAGACGCTGATCGCGCAACAGGATGTCGCCACGGGTGGGCACCTCGAAGCCGGCCAACATCATCAGGCAGGTGGTCTTGCCGGAGCCGGACGGGCCGAGCAGAGTCACGAACTCGCCCTGGCGAATCGTCAGGTTCAGATCCTTAACGACCAGACTTTCACCATCGTAGGTTTTCTGCACGCCTGCAAAGGTAATCAAGGGGGACTGAGATGAGTGCGGTGCGTTGGAGTTGTCGTGAGGCATCGTTTCACCCGCGGCAATTTCAAAGGGTGCAGACGTCAAGAATAATGCGAGACGTTCACTCAAAGTTTCAACATTCAAGCTAAACATCGCCACGTTTGGCGTCAAGTATATTCCACATCCTTCTTTAGCCTTAATTCAACGCAATGGCGTCTCCCGAACGTCGTCATACCGCGGGAAGTGGCTTCCACCGACACCCCGCCCTTTCATGCCAGCGCCGGCTGGCCTAGAGTGGAGGCATGTTAAGCTACAACTGAAGGAGGAATGCCCATGGCGGTTCAAGAGCGACCCCCGGTCGTGGCAGGCCCTGAACGACGAGCCCAACTAACGCTTTTCGCCCGCAATTTTTTCAAGCACCCCCGCATGCTGGGTTCCATCATTCCCAGCTCGTCCTTTCTGATTCGCCGGCTCCTGGAGCCCGTGGACTGGGATCGCGCCCGGGTCATCGTCGAATACGGTCCCGGGGTGGGTACCATCACCCACGAGATACTGGACCGGCTGCATGCCGACGCCACACTGGTGGTCATCGAGACCAACGACGATTTCGTCGACTTCCTGAACCGCTCCATGACCGACCCACGCCTCAAGGTGATAGCTGGCTCCGCAGAGAACATCGAGGCCGAACTCGAGCGACTGGGACTGCCGGCAGCCGACTATGTGGTAGCCGGCCTTCCCTTCAGCACCATGCCGGCCGACTGCCGTGAACGTATCCTGCAAGAGAGCCAGAAGGCGCTGGCCCCAGAAGGGTCCATGTTGATCTACCAGTTCTCGCCCAAGGTTTCCTCCGACCTGCGCCAGATATTTTCACGCGTGGAGAGTACCTTCGAACCGATCAACATTCCCCCTGCCAAGGTCTATTTCTGCCACAAGTAATGGCTCCCCCACCGCAGCCTGCTGGCCTGCGGTGGGGCTGAAAAACGCCAGTTGCCCCGACCCAGATGCCAAGCACCTTTTTCTGTCGCTAACCTGCCCTGCCGCTGCCCGGGGCCGCACGCTGGTTAGGCGTCCGGAATCGGCATATCCTTTCTGGCTCGATGCCATTCAAACGATGCCGTTATAGAAGATGGGAGAACGCAATGCCCGCACTGTTGCCCGATGTCGATCCCGATGGCCTGCTCGAATATTCGGTGGTCTACACCGATCGTTCGCTCAACCATATGTCGCAGCGCTTTCAAGGGGTGATGCGCGATATCTCGACCACCCTCAAGAGGGTCTACCGGGCTCGTAGCGCAGTGATCGTGCCCGGGAGCGGTACCTTCGGCATGGAGGCCGTGGCTCGTCAGTTCGCCACCAACCAGCACTGCCTGATCGTCCGCAATGGTCAGTTCAGCTATCGCTGGTCACAGATTCTCGAAATGGGCGCCATCGCCACGTCGACGACGGTACTCAAGGCGCGCCGACTGGAGCTGCAGGACAGCCAGGCGCCCTTCGCACCGGCCCCTATCGAAGAGGTCGAGCGCACCATTCGCGAGGAGCGTCCGGGCGTCGTCTTCGCACCCCATGTGGAAACGTCCGCCGGTCTGCTGCTACCCGATGACTATCTGAAGCGGGTCGCTGCGGCGGTTCATGACGTCGGTGGACTATTCGTGCTCGACTGCATCGCTTCCGGCACGCTATGGGTGGACATGGCCGAAATCGGCGTCGATGTGCTGGTGAGCGCCCCACAGAAAGGCTGGAGCGGTCTGCCCTGCTGCGGCATGGTGATGCTCTCCGAACGGGCCCGCGAGCGCATCGAGGAAACCGTCAGCACCAGCTTTGCCTGCGATCTGCGCAAGTGGCTGTGGATCATGGAGACCTACGAGAACGGCGGACATGCCTACTACGCCACTCTGCCCACCGATAGTCTGGCTCGCCTGCGCGACATCATGCACGAGACCGCCGAGTACGGCTTCGACAAGGTACGTGAAGAGCAGTTGGCGCTGGGGAGCGGCGTGCGCGAACTGATGGCACGCTACGGTTACCGCAGCGTGGCGGCGCCGGGCTTCGAGGCCCCCGGCGTGGTGGTGTGCTACACCGGCGACCCGGCTATCGTGGGCAAGTTCGCCGAGGCCGGCGTGCAGGTGGCCGGCGGCGTGCCGCTCATGTGCGATGAGGGGGAGAATTACCAGGCCTTCCGTATCGGCCTGTTCGGCCTCGACAAACTGCACGAACCCGAGCGCAGCCTGGCCAACCTGGAGGCGGCGCTCAAACGTATCGGCTGAACGAGCCGATCGAACACGCCAGAGCGAAGCGAGGCGGCACAATGGCCGCCCCGCTTCCGTTGGCAGGAGTCAGTTAGAAATGGCCGACGCCACGCGGCATCATTCCCAAATTGTTTTCCACGGACTTCACTCCGGGAGTATTCTCCGCCGCGACTTGTACCGCCATTTTCTCTTCCTGACTTTCGACGATACCCCACACCTGTACCGCTCCGTCGGTGACGATCACGTTGATGCGATCAACCCACACCCCGGTGTTCTCATCCACTTCCTTGAGGATGGCATCACGGATGTCGCGGTCGTTGGCCGTGACCGGCGTCTCGATATCGAGCGCTACCGCCGAGAACCCACGCAGCAGATTGGCTCGACTGACGATGCCCACCAGCTTGCCGTCCCGCACCACCGGCACCCGCTTGATGTGATGCTTTTCCAGCAACTTGGCCACCCGATACAGGGGTTCGTCCTCGGCAATGGTGATCGGCTTTGGCGTCATGATCTCATGCGCCTTGCGAGCGTGAGTCTTGACGTACTCGCTGGCATTGTTGGCGCCCGCGAAAATGGACTTCAACCACCAGGATTTGCGGCGCTCGGTGCCGTTCTCGACCCGACGCATCAGATCGCCCTCGCTGACAATGCCAAGCACGGCTCCCCCGGCATCTACTACGGGCAAGGCGCTGATATTATGCTCGAGCAACAACCGTGCAATTTCTCGGACGTCCGTTTCGGGTGATACGGTGATAACCTTGGCGGTCATGACATCGGCGGCTTGCATGCTGGCATCTCCTGGCATTGTTTCTCTGAAATCTAGTCCGACTTGCCGAGAGTCACAATTCTCAACTTTTCAAACGGTAGCAGAGAAGACTGCCGGGCAACTTGATCTATAACAAGGGCAGTGCGCAGGCGGTTATCTTATTGCGGGCTCTGAATCCCGAGTAGCGTCTGCCTCGGGTGCCAGACCCCCTTCCTGGTGCACCTTGACCACATCGACGATGCGCGAACGACTCATGACGATCTTCCAGCGCTGCAGGATCGGCTCGGCGTGGGCGACCTCCTCTCGCACCACCAAGTTGAGCAGATGCCGCTTCTCCACCGACTCCCTGCTGACTTGGCCGTCCTTGAGTCGATACACGTGGTGACTGCCCTTGTCCATCAGTCGGGTCAGCTGGGACAGGTCGAGTGCCAGGGTCTCTCGGGTCTGTTCGTAGCCGCTCAGGAACCGCGTGGGTGACATGCGTGAGCTGGAGCGATAGTGCAGCACCACCTCCTCCCGTTGGGCCACGTTGCGCTGTCGCACACGCTGAATCTGCTCGTCGAGCTTGCTGAAGCGCTTGTAGTCGAACCACTCGAGCTGTCGTCCGACCAGGGCGTTACTGGTGGCATCGAAGTATTGCCGCCGCCACTTGGGCCTCCCCTTGCGCAGCCAGCGCCACAGGGTATTGCGCAGGTCATCCTTGAAAACCTCACGCATGGCGTAGAGCACCGCCATGGCTAACACGAACAAGGCGGTAATGTTACCTAGTGCGTCACGGGCCTGGAGCAGCCCCAGCGATACGAAAATCATCACCAGCCCGGTGGCAAGCCCCTTCACCGCCTTCTGCTCCGCACTCCCCAGCTCCTGAGTCTTCTGCTTGAGAGTGACCGGGTACTCGATGAGACGCCGCAACAGGCGCATCTTGTTGGACATTCGGGTCGGATCGCGGGTCACCCGACTGGCGTTGTACTCCTCCTGCTCGCGATGTTCGCTCTCGAACTGGCATATCTCCAGAAACCGCTCGCGGATGGTGCGGTAATCGCGACCCCGCGGCAGATGCGCCAAGAGTGCCAATAGGCGCTGCTCGGTGAACCATGAAAGATAGTTGTCGATGTTGGCGTAATACTTGTAGAGCCCGTCGTCATTGGGCTTGTTGCGCCGCAGCCGCCGCAGGATTCCCTGTGCCAATTCACACAGCTCCTCGAGCCTTTCGTGCAGCCCCGCCGACAAGCTGGAGACAGTCTCGCTCGACTCCCCAACCCGCCCCACAGCATCTTCCGCCGTCGACTCCTCACTTTCCCCGTGCGACTCGTCCTCCTTCACCTTACGCGCTGTATCGAGCAGGCCCTGTGTCGCCCGATCGAGTGCTACCACGTACTGATAGGCATACAAACTGAGGCTGAGGCGATATTGCTCGGTGCTCAACTTGCCTCGACTGGCCAGGCGACTGAGTACCAGCGGCAAGTGATGCTTGTCACTGTAATAGGTGCGTTTGGCGTGGATGGCGCTGTAATAGAAAGCATCTTCGGAAATGACGTGCTCATTGAGCCCAAGCTCACCGGGCACGAACAGGTACAGGTCCAGTCGATGCGAGGTCTCCTCCTGCAGCACTCGGGAAATCTTGAGGTGAAAGCTGTCCTTGCGCTCGACGGTAATCACGTCGCCGCGACTCCTTGTAGCAGAAGCCCCAATCAGGGCATATGCCTCTCATAGTACGGGCAAATCCAACCCGCTTACCATCTCGCACGGGCTGGAGCCATCAAGCCTGTCGTGGCTTGATCTCTATGAGGCATCCGGCGACGAGCGCTGCGGGTTGGTCGCCCCGAGGGGGTCGGCAATACCGGCTTCACCGGGCGCCCGACCTTTGGCATCACGCGGGATAGAAGCGTTCCCGCCCCCCTCGGTCCGGCTGTCTTCCATCGTGTCGCCCGGCTGGCCTTCCATGCTGACGCTCAGGCGCGGCATGCCCAGATCGACACCCTGGACTTCCATGCGCTGCTTGAGCAGAAGGTTGAAGGCACGTGCCACGTCCCACTGCATGACCGGGGCCGTGCGAAAACGCATGCGCAGAATGGCAGCCCCTTCATCGAAACGGTCGATGCCCTGCATTTCCAGCGGCGACCAGATGTGATGGCGCATCATAGGATCCTGGCGCAGCTCCTGGGCGGTCTCCTGCATCAACGTGATGGCGTCGTCGATCTTCATCGTATGCGGGATACGGATGCGCATCAGCGCTATGCCGAAATGTCGCGACATGTTGTGGATCGACTGGATGGCACTGAAGGTGATGATATGCAGGATGCCGTCCAGATCGCGTAGCCGGACGGTGCGCAAGGTCAACCCCTCCACGGTGCCCATGTGACCGTTGATCTGGACGAAGTCGTCCACCGCCAACGAATCCTCGATGATGATGAAAATGCCCGTGATCAGATCCTGAACCAGCGTCTGGGCACCGAAGCCGACGGCCAAGCCGATGACACCGGCACCGGCCAGCAGCGGCGTGACGTTGACCCCCAGGTTGGCCAATCCGACGATGGCGGCAATGATCACGATAGTGGCGAATATCACGTTGCGGATCATTGGCGTAATGGTCTGTGCCCGGGCCTGGTTGACGCGCCGCCCCCTAGAACGTGCCGAGGAGATCAGGGCACGCTGAATGGCGGTGTCGGCAAAGATCCATGCCAACCAGGCCAGCAATACCGTGAAGCCCAGCGCCAGCAAGGCCTGGCCGATACGCACCCCGGCCACGCCCTCGCGACCCAATCCGAACAGCGAGCCACCCCATACCTGCAGCGACAGCTCAGCGAAGACGAACCATGCCACCATGTGTGAGAGTGCATAGCCGAACCGTTCGAGGCGACGGCGGTACTCACTGACTCGACGGCGCTTGCTGCGACGCTCATTATGGCGCTGTATCAGCCCCGTGATCACGAGAGTCAGCACCAGCAAAGCTGCAGATACGATCGAGCGAGCCAGAGCCGCCCCGACATCACCCACGGTGATGAAGATCGCCAGCAGCGAACCGACGACGATCAGCAGCGCCGGCACGTGCCAAAGCTCACCAATGACGCGTGCCAGTTCCACGGTAGTGCCGTGTTCGCGACGCACGCGCCAGGAGCGATTGCGGATCAGGTGTTTTATCGGGCGCTTGAATTTGATGATGTAACGCATGCTAAGCAGAGCTGCGAGCATGTTGGCCAGCACCGAGCCCAGCGCTGCCAATTCCTCTCCCACGATAATGGAAAGTCGCTCCGAGTTGAGCGCATCGCCCAGTGCAATCAGCGCACCGATCACGAACAGTACGCGCAGTCCCTGCTGCTGGAGCTTAAGTACCGCCGGGAAGCGGTGGCCGCGGGTAAACACCGACACCACACACTCGACGACCACAGATAGGGTTCGGCCACACAACGCCAGGTAGGCAATGATGAGCGCCAAAGTACGCCCGGGGCTGGGGGGCAGCACTTGCACAAGCCCCATGATCATGACGAAGGAGAGCGCCCAAGGGAGCATGCGCCGCAGGAAATGCAGTGCCAGCAGCCAACCGCGCGGTTCCCGGGGGAGATCGAGGGGAAGTTGGCGTCGCTTGAACAGCATCCGGCCCAGGGCGATCATGACCACCAGCAATCCGGTCCAGATACCCACCATCACAGCGCTTTCAATGGTGAAACGAACGATTTCACCGGCATCGGTATCGACGACCAGCTCGCTTAAATCCGACCAGCCGTGCTCCAACTGTCGTTGCCAGTCGTCGATAGGCGACTCACCGGCTTCCGCCTGCTCACCGAATTCGCTGAAGGTCTCTGCCAGAGCCCCCAGCAGCCCTTGGCGCTGGACGGTACCACCATCGGCCGCACCCTCGCCATGGGCCTGCTGGATGTCGCGTAGCTCGCCGAGCAGTGCGCTGCGGCGCTCCTCGTCTTCCAGCGTCGAAATCACTTCGTTGAGCGACTGCTGGAATGACTCGGCATCGTGCGCCTCTCCCATTGGCCCTCCCTCTTGGCCGAGGCCACCGAGAGACAACGTTTGGGCATGTAGAGAGCCAGCTCCCAGCACCAGCACTGTCGCCACCGTGAAGAAAAGTATGGCCTGCATGGCGCCGGCTAATCCGGCTCGGGTAAAACCACCTGGCATCGCTATACACTCCCTTGTCCGTTCTGCCAAACCCTGGGACAACAGTAGAACAATGTTCGGTCCCTGCCGGCTTGTATCTCCACTGTGCTAGGCTGGCGTTCAGACTCTCGAGTCGCACAGGATGCCTGCATGCTGCCTCAATCACCACCCGAGCCGCTTAATGTCCAAGGCAGGACTCGCCGAATAGGCGTCGAGATCGAGTTTGCCGGGCTACCGCCCCAGCAGACCGGTGAGCTGGTGCGCGATCTCTTCGGGGGCCAGCTCAAGCAGGTCAGCCCCCACCGGTTGAGAGTCGAGCACACGCGATGGGGAGATTTCGTCATCGAACTCGACACCCAGTATGCCCATCCCGATGCCAGGCTGGTGGCGCAGGCGCCGCACAGCGATACGGAGTGGGAGCGCCAACGGCATCAGATGCGCATGGAGTTCCATCACAAGACCCGTCAGCTGATCGGCGATGTCGTCATGGGGCTGGTTCCGACCGAAATCGTCTGCCCGCCGGTGCCATGGAATGAGCTGAATCGCCTCGACAATCTGTTCACGGCGCTGCATGCCCATGGCGCCAAGGGCACCGATGCCAGCCTCCTGTACGGCTTCGGGCTGCATCTCAACCCTGAAGTCGCCAGCCTGGAGCCCGACTACATCCTGCGTCAACTGCAGGCGTATCTGCTCATGGCCGCCTGGCTGCGCAAGGAGATCGACATCGACATCACCCGAGAGGTGCTGCCGCATGCCAATCCCTTTCCCAAGCACTATGCCCTCCACGTGCTCTCGCCTGACTACGCACCCGATCTGGATACGCTGATCGCCGATTACATCAGCTTCAATCCGACGCGAAACCGTGAGCTGGATCTCTATCCGCTCTTCGCTCATCTACGGCCGGATTACCCGGATCCCTTGTTTCACAACAGCCTGATCAAGCCGCGGCCGACCTTTCACTATCGGCTGCCCAATGCGCAGCTCTCGCAGCGGGGCTGGGGCGCCGTGATGGAGTGGAACCGCTGGGTCGCCGTGGAACGGCTCGCTACCGACCGCAAGGAGCTCCGCGATCGAGCCGGCCGCTTCGTCATCCTCAACACGCAGTCAATCATGAAGCGGATGGCCGGTAAGCTACGAAACTGGTTCAAGGAGGACCGCTCGCCCTCATGACGCGCCCACTCATCGGTATCACCTCGTCGGATTACAAGAGCCGCATCGCCTGGTGGTTCGATTGGTTTGCCGTATGGCGACACGGTGGCCGCCCCCTGCGCCTTTCACCCTCGCGCCCCCTGCCCGAAGCGCTCGATGGCCTCATCATCGGTGGCGGTGACGATATACAGGCGCACCTTTATGGCGGTGAAGTGCAGCTCGACGTGCGACTCGATCCTCAGCGCGACGAGCTGGAGCTGGAGCTGATGGAACGCTTCATTCCTCAGGGCAAGCCGGTGCTGGGTATCTGCCGCGGCGCCCAGATGCTCAACGTTCACCTGGGCGGCACGCTGGATCCCGATATCTACACCACTCACGAGGGCCTCAAGCGACGGCGTACCGTACTGCCGCGCAAGACGGTGGACATCGTTCCGGATACGCAGCTGCGGCGTATCCTCAAGGTGAGCTGGTGTCGCATCAACAGTCTGCACCATCAGGCGGTACAGGAGGCAGGCCGAGGCATCGAGATCGTGGCCCGTGACCGTGACGGCCTGGTGCAGGGCATCGAGTCACGTGACCATGAGTTCTTGATCGGCGTGCAGTGGCACCCGGAATGGCTGATCTTCAACCGCCCCCAGCAGCGCTTGATACGCGCGCTCGTAGAGGCCGCACGCCGCGCCATGTAAGACCAGAGCGGCCACCCGAAGGTGGCCGCCAATTGCTGCTGTCTTACCGGCTCGCTCAGCTTTCCAGCGATGCGTCCAGGGTGATGTCGGCCTTGAATAGCTTGGATACCGGGCAGCCCTCCTTGGCCTTGTTGGCTGCATCCTGGAACGCCTGCTCGTCGGCGCCTGGACTGCGCACTCGGGTGGTGAGATGAATCTTGGTGATGCTGAAGCCGCCGTCGTCCTGCTCGAGGGTAACGGCCGCCTCGGTGGCGATTCGCTCGGGAGTCAGGCCGGCTTCGCCCATGATCATGGATAACGCCATGGAGTAGCAGCTGGCGTGTGCCGCACCGATCAGCTCCTCGGGATTTGAACCGGCTTCCCCTTCGAAGCGCTTGGCGAAACCATAGTGTACGTCACTCAGTGCCCCGCTCTCGGTGGAGACCTGACCCTTTCCCTCTTTCAGGCTACCCTGCCAGACAGCGCTACCGGTTTTCTTGATGCTCATGTCGGTCGACTCCTTGCGATGAGAAAACAAGCAAACGGACTCCGGCAACGTCAAAGGACGTTGCCACCCCTCACCATAGCGCATCGACTTGTCTTCGCCATCTCTTTGACGGATATTTTTGAAAATATTTTCCATAAATATGGAACACCCATGAACGCTAAACGCATACCTCATGTGACCCTGCCAGCCAATGCACAGGCACAGGCTCTCGACCTACCCGCCATCGGGCAGGGGACCTGGCACATGGGCGAAGGCCTGGCGCCACGAAGCGATGAAGTGCGTGCGCTGCAGCATGGCCTGGAGCTGGGCCTCACGCTGATCGACACCGCCGAGATGTATGCCGATGGCGGCGCCGAGGAGGTGGTCGGCGAGGCCTTGGCCGACCGCCGCGACCAGGCCTTCCTGGTGTCCAAGGTCTACCCGTGGAACGCCGGACGCGACAGCGCCATCGCCGCCTGCGAGCGCAGCCTGAAGCGCCTGGGCACCGATTATCTCGATCTTTACCTGCTCCACTGGCCCGGCAGCATCCCGTTGGAGGAAACACTGGAAGCCTTCGAACGCCTGCGCGAGCAGGGCAAGATCCGCCGCTTCGGGGTTTCCAATTTCGACGTGGACGAACTCGAACCGCTGGAGGCACTGCCCGGGGGCAGCGAGTGCGCGGTGAACCAGGTGCTCTATCACCTCGGCTCGCGCGGTATCGAACACGCCCTGCTCCCGCAGATGCAGCGTCTCGGCATGCCGCTGATGGCCTACTGCCCGCTGGCCCAAGCCGGCAAGCTGCGCCAGGACCTGTTCGAGCATGCCATGGTGTGCGAGCTGGCCGACGGGCTCGGCATCACTCCCGGCCAGTTGCTGTTGGCCTGGGCCATTCGCCCGCAAGACGGCCGGCGTGACGTCATCGCCATTCCCAAAGCGGTGCAGCCGCAGCACGTGGAGCAGAACGCCGCCGCGCTCGAGGTCGAACTGAGTGACGAGGTTCTGGCGCGGCTCGACGAGGCGTTTCCGGCACCCGGCCGAAAGATGCCGCTGGATATCGTCTAGCGGCCGTTTTCGACAGGCCTATTCGTTATTGGCCACGCAGCGCCGCCAACTCGGCGGCCAGGCGCTCACTGCCA
>NZ_JAFIFK010000055.1 GCF_020832045.1 Halomonas sp. | reverse complement strand
GGCTTGACGCTGGTGACGCCTTCGCCCACCGCCTCGACGATGCCGGCACCCTCATGGCCCAGCACCGAAGGAAAGAGCCCCTCCGGGTCGGCGCCGGAAAGGGTGAAGGCATCGGTATGGCAGACACTGGTGGCCTTGATGCGCACCAGTACCTCGCCGGCTCGGGGCTCCTGGACGTCGATTTCGGTGAGTTCAAGGGGCTTGCCCGCTTCGAGCGCTACGGCGGCACGCGACTTCATGTACGACTCCCTAGGGTTTCAAACGGAAAAAAAAGCGTGACTATCAGTTTAGGTTCCCCCAAGGCTATGATGATACCGAAACAGCGACAGAACATTATTTCTGCTGTGCAATAATAGAGGAGTGCCTATGGCTCACTGGGATGGCATCGAAGCCTTCGTGGAAGTCGTCAGATTAGGCACCTTTGCCGCGGCGGCACGACAGCTTCACGTATCCAACTCGCACATCAGTCGCCAGGTCGCACAGCTCGAGCAGGAGCTGGGCCTCCCCCTGCTCTATCGCACCACGCGTCAGATCCATCTTACCGATGCGGGCGAGCGCTATTACGCCCGCTGCCGTGAGCTGCTCGATGGCTTTCGCGAGGCCGAATCCGCCTTGCAGAGCCTGCAGGAGCGCCCCCATGGAATACTGCAGCTCAGCTGTGCCACGACTTTCGGCGAGCTTTTCATTGCGCCACTGGTTAACGATTTCCTGAATTTGCACCCGCAACTCGAGATGCGCCTGCATCTGACCAACCGTCAGGTGGATGTCATTGATGAAGGCTATGATGTAGTGATTCGCATGGGCACCCTGCAGGATTCGTCGCTGGTGGCGCGCCGCCTGTGCGAGCGTCGTGAGTTCGTCGTTGGCTCCCCCGACTATTTCCAGAGCGTGTCACAGCCTCATTCGGTGGCCGAACTGGCACACCACCGCTGTCTGATAGGAACCCGCGATCTCTGGCGTTTCGATATCGAGGGGTTGCACCGAGAAGTGCGTGTGCACGGTCATTGGCAGGCCAATTCGGGCCCTGCCCTGCTGGACGCCGCACGCAAGGGGCTGGGACTGACACAACTGCCCGACTACTACGTCATGCCCTTTCTGGCCAGTGGTGAGTTGACGGCGGTGCTCACCCGGTTTCAATGCCATGATGCCGGCGTGTGGGCGGTCATGCCGCGCCATCGCCAGCATGCCGCCAAGGTTCGTCAATTCGTCGACTATCTGGTCGAACACCTACCGGCACGACTGGAGCAGGCCTGCTCCAGGACAGCTCAATAAAAAAGGCGCTCCTAAGAGCGCCAGGGAAGAGGTCGTGCCGACTGCCTCACTTGAAATTCTTGCGATATATCTTCATGGCCTCACCGACGATACCGCTGCGGAAGCTGAGTACGCAGAAGACGAAGATGACCCCCAGAATCGGCCCTACCCAGTTGCCCAACGGAGACTGCGCCAGCATGTGCTGCAGGCTCACCACCAGCCCTGCCCCGACCACCGGGCCGAACAGGGTGCCGACGCCGCCCAGCAGCGTCATGAGAATGACCTCACCGGACATGTGCCAGTGCGCATCGGTCAGCGACGCCAACTGAAACACCACGGTCTTGGTGGAGCCTGCCAGACCGGCCAGACCGGCAGAGAGAATGAACGCCACCAGCTTGTAGGCATCGACGTTGTAACCCAGCGACACCGCCCGCGGCTCGTTCTCTCGGATCGCCTTGAGCACCTGGCCAAAAGGAGAATGTACGGTGCGCTGAATCAAGGCGAAACCGAACAGGAAGATCGCAAAGACGAAGTAGTACATCGCCAGGTTGTTGCGCAGGCTGATGACGCCGAACAGATGTCCACGCGGCACCCCATGCAGGCCATCTTCACCGCCGGTGAACGGCGCCTGGATATAGAAGAAGAACACCAACTGCGCCAGCGCCAGCGTCACCATGGCAAAGTAGATGCCCTGCCGTCGGATCGATAGCGCCCCGAAAATCCCCCCTAGCACCACGGCTGACAAGGTGCCGATCACTATGCCGAGCTCGGGGGTCAAGGCGGGGTAGCTCGCCAGCAGGTAGCCGGTCACATACCCCCCCGTTGCCAGGAAGGCCGCATGGCCGAAGGAGAGCAGCCCGGCATAACCCAGCAGCAAGTTGAAGGCGCAGGCGAATAGTGCGAAGCACAGCACCTTCATCAGGAACACCGGGTAGGCGAAGAAAGGTGCCGCCAGGCCGATGGCGATGAGGATCAGATAGAAGGCGTTGCGGCGCAGATTGGCGCGGCGTGCGCGCTTCATGGAAGGCGTCATTGTCTGAGTGGTGGCCATGTCGTCATGCCTCCTTGCCGAAGAGCCCGGCGGGTCTGAGCAGCAGCACCAGTATCATCACCAGGAAGATCACGGTATTGGCCGCCTCGGGGTAATACACCTTGGTCAAGCCTTCGATCAGGCCCATGGCGAGTCCGGTGAGGATGGCGCCGAGTATCGAGCCCATGCCGCCGATGACCACCACGGCGAAGACCACGATCAACAGGTTGGAGCCCATGGTCGGCGAAACGGGATAGAGCGGTGCGGCAAGTACACCGGCAAAAGCCGCCAATGCCACGCCGAAGCCGTAGGTCAATGTGACCAACAGCGGTACATTGACCCCGAACGCCTGCATCAATGCCGAGTTCTCGGTGCCGGCTCGCAGATAGGCGCCGAGGCGAGTGCGTTCGATGATGTACCAGGTGGCAAAACACACGACAAGAGCCGCCAGCAGCACCCAGGCGCGATACTTGGGCAGGAACATGAAGCCGGTCTGGTAACCGCCCTGCAGCGCCTCGGGAGTGGGGTAGCGTGCGCCGGAAACCCCGAAGAAGTTGACCAGCGTGCCTTCGAATATCAGTGCCAGCCCGAAGGTAAGCAGCAGCCCGTACAGGTGGTCGAGATGGCCGATACGACGCAGTAGCACGCGCTCGATCAGCATGCCCAGCACACCTACGAACAGCGGCGCCAGAAGCAGCGCTGCCCAATAATTGATGCCCAGATAACGCATGCCCAGCAGGGTGGCGAAAGCCCCCAGCATGTACATGGCCCCGTGGGCAAAATTGACGATCTTCAGCAGGCCGAAGATCACCGCCAGCCCAAGGCTCAGCAGGGCGTAAAAGGCGCCGTTGATCAGACCCAGCAGAAGCTGGCCCATGAACACCGCCAACGGCACGCCGAATATCATCGTCATGTCAGGTTCTCCTCGCCCTCAGAGAGGCGGCAGCCGAGGCTGCCGCCATCTTTCGCTTCAGTTCTGAACCAGCTTGCACTGGCTTTCGGAAAGCGGGCGGTACGCTTCTTCGGCGGGAATGGTGGAAAGAATTTCGTAGAGGTCCCACTCGCCAGTGGAGTCGGCCGGCGACTTCACCTGTGCCAGGTACATGTCGTGGACCATACGGCCATCTTCACGCAGGCGACCGTTACGCGCGAAGAAATCTTCGATTTCCTGCTCCATCATGTACTCACGAATGGTAGCCGGATCATCGCTGCCGGTGGCCTCGACGGCCTTCAGGTAATGGTGGGTGCTGGAATAGATGCCGGCCTGAACCATGGTCGGCATGCGACCGACACGCTCGTAGTAGCGCTCGGACCATTCACGTGCCTCGTCGTCCATGTCCCAGTACCAGCCAGTGGTCAGCAGCAGTCCCTGGGTGGCATCGAGCCCCATGGCATGAACGTCGTTGAGGAACACCAGCAGACCGGCGAGCTGCTGGCCGGCTTCCACGACGCCGAACTGGCTGGCCGTGTTGATGGCATTGACGGTATCGGCACCGGCATTGGCCAGGCCGATGATCTTGGCGCCCGAGCCCTGGGCCTGAAGGATGTAGGAGGAGAAGTCGTCGGTGGGGAACGGGTGCCGCACGCCGCCAATGATCTGGCCGCCGCTCTCTTCCACGACGCGTGAAACGTCCGCTTCCAGAGCATGGCCGAAGGCATAGTCGGCGGTCAGCATGAACCAGGTGTCGCCGCCCTGTTCGACGACCGCTTTGGCAGTGCCGTTGGCCAGGGGATAGGTATCGTAGACCCAGTGGATATGGTTGGGCGTGCAGTGTTCGTTGGTAATGCTGGATGCCGCCGAAGCAGAAACAATGCCGAAGCCGTTGTTCTCTTCCAGCACGCGCGTCACCGCGATGGTCACCGAGGAGGCCACCAGACCGGCCACCAGGTCGACATTACGTGTATCCATCCACTCACGTACGGTATTGGCGCCTACGTCGGCGCTGTTGCGGTCGTCGGCGCTGAACACCTGAATGGGCGCTCCATTGACGCTGCCGCCGAAATCTTCGACTGCCATGCGCAGGGCTTCGAGACCGCCGGGACCGGCCAGATCACGATAGGTGCCGGACATGTCCGCCAGATAGCCGATACGAATTTCGCCGTCGCTGATCTCCGCCTGGGCGGCGGTTGCCATGGCGGCGGTGGCGGCAATGGCAATGCTGCTGGCGAGGGTCTTCTTGATGAAGGTCATTTTCGTCTCCATAGCCCAACTTGGGCGGCTTGTTGTTGTGATGCGCACTGCAGGTAAGACGCGATTCATCGTGGTTATGAAAGTTGCTGCTAAAAGTTGCTGCTATACGCCCAGCAAGGAGTTCAGGTGCTCACGCTTGGAGGGCAGCTCTGCCTTGCTGATCTCCTCGATGATGCGACCGTGCTCCATGACGTAGTGCCGGTCGGCCAGCGGCGCGGCGAAGCGGAAATTCTGCTCCACCAGCACGATGGTCATGCCGCGATCGCGCAGCTTGACCAACACTTCGGCCAGCTTCTGCACGATGACCGGCGCCAAGCCTTCGGTGATTTCGTCGAGCAGCAGCATGCGAGCGCCGGTACGCAGAATCCGCGCCATGGCCAGCATTTGCTGTTCGCCACCGGAAAGGCGGGTTCCCTGGCTGCGACGGCGCTCGTAGAGGTTGGGGAACATGTCGTAGATCTCGTCAATCGACATGCCGCCGGAGCGTACCGTGGGCGGTAGCAGGAGGTTCTCCTCGACGTCGAGACTGGCAAAGATGCCCCGCTCCTCGGGGCAATAGCCGATGCCCAGACGCGCAATTCGATGCGGCTTCATGGCGATGGTTTCGTTGCCGTTGATCATGATGGAGCCGGTACGGCGTCCGACCATGCTCATGATCGCCTTGAGCGTAGTGCTGCGCCCTGCACCGTTCCGGCCCAGCAGCGTAACCAGCTCACCGCGCCGCACCTCCATGTCGACCCCATGCAGGATGTGCGACTCACCGTAGAAGGCATGCAAGTCCCGAATGCGCAGCATGTCGCTGCCATCGCGATCGCTGTAATCGGTACGAGCCGGTTGTTCGACGACCTGGTTCATGAGCTTGCCTCCTCTTCAGTGGCTTCACTCCCCATATAGGCTTCACGCACTCGCGGATCGGCGGAGACTGTCTCGTAATCGCCCTCTGCCAGTACGGCACCACGGGCCAGAACGGTGATCCTGTCGCAGAGCCGGCTCACCACGCTGAGATTGTGCTCGACCATCAAGACCGTACGACCCTTGGCAACGCGGCGAATCAGCTCGACGATGCGATCGACGTCTTCCGCCCCCATGCCTTGGGTCGGTTCGTCGAGGAGCATCAACGTCGGGTTCATCGCCAGCGTCGTGGCCACCTCGAGGGCACGCTTGCGCCCATAGGGCATCTCCACGGTCATGACGTTGGCATAGTCGCGCAGCCCGACTTCCTCGAGCAGCTCTATGGCGCGCTCGTTGAGGTGGTCCAGAGTGCGTTCCGACTTCCAGAAATGGAACGAGGTGCCGATCGGTCGCTGCAGCGCCACCCGCACATTTTCCAACGCCGTCATATGGGCAAATACCGCCGATATCTGGAATGAGCGCACCATGCCCATACGCGCGATCTCATTGGCCTTCATGCCGGTGATCGGCTTGCCACGATAGAGAATCTCGCCTCGGGTCGGGGGGAGAAACTTGGTGAGGAGATTGAAGACGGTCGTCTTGCCGGCCCCGTTGGGTCCGATCAAGGCGTGGATATGTCCCTCCCGGACCTGCAGGTTGACATCGTCCACGGCGGTGAAGCCACGGAACTGCTTGGTCAACCCGCGAGTTTCCAGTATGAACTCCTGGGTCATGTGACGTCCTCTCTGGATCGCTGGGGCGATCCATGCTGATTTGTTGTCGTTGTGGTTCAGGCTGTTTGTCGAGCTTGGCCCAGCCCTGGACTTCTAACCTTTACGTTAACGTAAGCTAGAGGAGACGCAACCGAGGAGCAACCGTTCTAGGGTCGAACTCGACCAATGGCGTAGAGAGAACTGACGTTAGGTAGCTTGCAAAGAAAAACGCGATGCCACTTGGGCATCGCGTCTCGTTGCACGCCATACAGGTCAAACGTCTGCTTGTAGGCGTCTTTCAGCACTCGATTGCATTGACGGCAAGGCCACCGCGCGACGTTTCCTTGTACTTGTCTTGCATGTCGCGCCCGGTATCTCGCATGGTACGTATCGCCTTGTCGAGCGAGATGAAGTGTTCCCCATCACCGCGCAGTGCCATCTGAGCGGCATTGATCGCCTTGACCGAAGCGATGGCGTTGCGCTCGATGCACGGCACCTGGACAAGCCCACCCACCGGGTCGCAGGTCAACCCGAGATTGTGCTCCAGGCCGATCTCGGCGGCGTTCTCCACCTGCCCCACGCTGCCGCCCATCACCTCGGCCAAGCCTGCTGCGGCCATGGCGCAGGCCGAACCCACCTCGCCCTGACAGCCTACCTCGGCCCCGGAAATCGAGGCGTTCTTCTTGCACAGGATGCCCACCGCCCCGGCGGCCAGCAGGAAATCGACTACGTTACGCTCGCAGGCACCTGGCTGAAACTTCATGTAATAGTGCAGAACGGCCGGGATGATACCCGCCGCACCGTTGGTGGGAGCCGTCACCATGCGCCCACCCGCGGCATTTTCCTCGTTCACCGCCAGGGCGAAGACATTCACCCAATCCATGGCGCCGAAGGTCGAAGCGATCAAACTCTGGTCATCTCGAGCCGCCAGCAACCGCTGGTGCAGTGAGGCAGCACGCCGCTTGACGTTGAGCCCACCAGGTAGCACTCCTTCGTGCTGAAGCCCTTCGTTGACGCACGCCTGCATCGCCTGCCAGATGCGCCACAGGCCGTCGCGCACTTCGGCTTCGCTACGCCATGCCTTCTCGTTTTCGAGCATCAGCTCGCTGATACGCATGCCATGCATACGGCACAACGCCATCAACTCGGCAGCGGAGTTGAAGTCGTAAGGCAGCGAGGTCCCATCCTGATCCAGCTCGCCCCGCTCAGCCTGCCCTTCGTCGATGACGAATCCCCCACCAACCGAGTAGTAGGTGTTGCGCCACAGCTCATCGCCGTGACCATGGGCCACCAGGGTCATGGCATTGGGGTGATAGGGCAGACACTCCTCGCGCCACTGCATGTCGCGTGCCCACAGGAAAGGTATCGCCAGGCGCCCATCGAGCATCAGTGTGCTAGCCTCGATCAGCTCCTCGATGCAGGGAGCCACTATCGCCGGATCGATCCGGTCGGGGCGCTCACCCATCAGCCCCATGATCACGGCACTGTCGGTGCCATGGCCCTTGCCGGTGGCGCACAGGGAGCCGAATAGCGTTACCTCGATGCGCGCCACTCTTTCCAGCAGCCCCTTGTCGTTCAGGGCCTGCACGAAATCATAGGCGGCTCGCATCGGCCCCACAGTGTGGGAGCTGGAAGGTCCGATACCGATCTTGAACAGGTCGAAGACGCTGATGGCCATGGTTCACCTCATTGAAAGCCAGACGCATGGATCAGCCTGACTAAAACATGTTTGCCTCAGGGCAATTATGCTTTTATGTTGATCCCGAACTAGCTGCCAAGCAATCGAGAATAACTTTTCCAGGTTATAGAAATACTAAACCATGAGCCGCCTGCTGCACGCCCAAACCCACGCCTGGCTGAAAGTCTTCGCCGTCAGCGCTCGCCACCTCTCGTTCACCCGGGCGGCAGAAGAGCTGCACGTCACCACCGGGGCGGTGAGCCAGCAGATCAAACAGCTCGAGGAACGCCTCGGCTTCAAGCTTTTCCGACGGCTGCCGCGCCGGCTGGAGCTCACCGAGGAAGGGAAGCGGCTGGCCGCCGTGGTAGACGAAGCCTACCAATCGGTAGGGCTCGAGGTGAAACGCCTGCGCAGCGGCGTGATGAGCGGCGTGATCCGCCTGCGCAGCGTACCGGCCTTTCTCAGCAAGTGGCTGATGCCGCGCCTGCCTCGGCTCCAGGCCCGCTTTCCCGATATCGAATTGCAGGTCATCGCCGAGGACAGCAGCCTGTCGCTGCGCGAAGGGGAGTTCGACCTCGCCATCGACCTCAACGATGGTCACTACCCCGGGCTGGCGATCACCCCGCTGATGGAAGAAGTGATCTTTCCGGTCTGCGCTCCCGGCCTGATGCGCCGCCGCCCGGCGCTCTCCACCCCCGAAGAGCTGGCCTGGTATCCGCTGCTGCACGACATCACCGCCTGGCGCGGCAGCCATCCTTACGCCGAGTGGGAACACTACCTGCAAGCCACGGCGGCGACACCGCTCAATGTGCGTCGCGGCTATACCTTCAATCGCCACCGGCTGGCCCTGGAAGCCGCCGTAGCAGGTATGGGCGTGGCCATCGCCCGACAAGCTCTGCTGGCCGACGAACTCAAGACCGGCGCACTGATCGCCCCCTTCCCGGCACGTATAGCCACCGGCAAGCGCTACGGCATCGTGCATACCAGCGGCGCACTGGATGACCGCCGCGTGGCGGCGGTCCACGACTGGATCGTCGAAGAAGCCCAGCGCCACGTCGCGACCACCCAAGCCTGAAGCGTCAATCGCCAAACGCCAACCCTTCAGTTCCCCCGATCGAGCCAGCACGCCCTACCCCTCTGACCGACATCGGCCAGAGATTTGCAGATGGCCAACTATCAGAGTAATGTCGCGCGCTATGCCGAACAGGCAACAAATTCAACTAATCAAAGCGCACTAAAAGAGCACTTTCTAATGTCTACTCTCGATCGCCGCGAACGCCTTAAACGAGGCGCTTTCCAACGTTTTCTCGACAGCGTGGAGTGGCTCGGCAACCTGCTGCCGCATCCCGTTACGCTTTTCGCCTTGCTCTGCGTCATTGTGGCCGTGGCCAGCGGTATCGCCGGCGCCCTGGGGGTGTCAGTCGCCGATCCGCGCCCGGCCAACGAAGGTGAGTTCATTGCGGTGAACTCACTGCTCAATGCCGAGGGGCTGCGCCGGCTGCTCACCGAAATGGTCACCAATTTCACCGGCTTCGCTCCGCTTGGCACGGTATTGGTCGCCATGCTCGGTGTTGGCGTTGCCGAGCATTCGGGGCTGCTTTCTGCCAGCATGCGCGCCCTGGTGCTGGACCGCTCGCCACGTATCGTCACCTACGCAGTCGTATTCGCCGGCATCATGTCCAATATGGCCGCCGAGCTCGGCTACGTCGTTCTGATACCCCTGGCGGCAATGATCTTTCACTCACTGGGGCGCCATCCTCTGGCCGGCCTTGCCGCCGCCTTCTGCGGCGTCTCCGGCGGCTACAGCGCCAACCTCCTGATCGGCACAGTCGACCCGCTGCTTTCCGGCATCACCCAGGAAGCTGCACGCCTGCTCGACCCGAGCTATAGCGTGGGCGCCGAGGCCAACTGGTTCTTCATGATCGTCAGCACCTTCATCGTCACGCTTATCGGTGGCCTGGTGACCGAGCACATCGTCGAGCCCAAGCTCGGCAAGTTCGATCCTGCCTATGCCGTGAACGATATCGACGATCAGCATATGGAAGGCCTCTCACCTACGGAGAAACGCGCACTCAAGGGAGCGGGGCTCGCCTTGCTGGCAATCGTGGCGCTATTGGCGGCCATGGTGGTTCCCGCCGACGGCATTCTTCGTCATCAGGAAACCGGCGCCATCGGCGGTTCGCCCTTTCTCAGCGGCATCGTGGCCATCGTGGCCACCACCTTTGCCGTGCTCGGCTTCGTTTACGGCAGACTTGCCGGCACCATGCGGGGCGATCGCGACATCGTCGACGCCATGGCGCGCAGCATGGGCAGCCTCGGCCTCTATATCGTATTGGTGTTTTTTGCTGCGCAGTTCGTGGCGCTGTTCAACTGGAGCAACTTTGGCACAGTCATCGCCGTGGCCGGCGCCGACCTGCTGCAGACGCTAGGGCTACGCGGCCCGCTGCTCTTCGCCCTGTTCATTCTGATGTGCGCCTTCGTCAACCTGTCGCTTGGCAGCGCCTCGGCCCAATGGGCGGTCACCGCGCCGATTTTCGTGCCGATGCTCATGCTGATGGGCTACGCACCGGAGGTGATTCAGGCCGCCTACCGGATTGGCGATTCAGTAACCAACCTGATCACCCCGATGATGAGCTATTTCGGTTTGATCATGGCGGTGGCGGCCCGCTACCGAAAAGACCTGGGCATTGGCACTTTAGTGGCGCTGATGCTGCCCTACACCTTGTTCATGCTGATCGGCTGGAGCCTGCTGTTCTTCGTCTGGGTCTTCCTTCTCGGCCTGCCGGTGGGGCCTGGCTCTGCGACTCATTATGAACTGTGACCGTAGCGCTCCGCCGCTGGCCGCGGGGCGCCACTAGAAGCTCTAACGCAAGAAGCCCGCAGCGTCGACTGCGGGCTTCTTGCATAGGCGGTTCATGAATCGATCAGGCGCGTTCCAGGCTCACTCGTCGAGGAACGAGCGCAACGGCTCCGAGCGGCTCGGGTGGCGCAGCTTGCGCAGCGCCTTGGCCTCGATTTGACGAATCCGCTCGCGGGTTACGTCGAACTGCTTACCGACCTCCTCGAGAGTGTGGTCGGTATTCATGTCGATGCCGAAGCGCATGCGCAGTACCTTGGCCTCACGCGCGGTAAGCCCACCCAGCACGTTACGCGTCGCCTCGATCAAGCCCTCGCCGGTAGCCAGATCGACCGGCAGCTGCATGGTGCTGTCCTCGATGAAGTCGCCCAGGTGCGAGTCGTCATCGTCACCGATGGGCGTCTCCATGGAGATCGGCTCCTTGGCGATCTTGAGCACCTTGCGCACCTTGTCCTCGGGCATCTCGAGGCGTTCGCCGAGCTCCTCGGGCGTGGGCTCGCGGCCCATTTCCTGAAGCATCTGCCGCGACACGCGGTTGAGCTTGTTGATGGTCTCGATCATATGCACCGGGATACGGATGGTGCGCGCCTGATCGGCGATCGAGCGGGTGATCGCCTGACGAATCCACCAGGTAGCATAGGTCGAGAACTTGTAGCCACGGCGATATTCGAACTTGTCGACAGCCTTCATCAAGCCGATGTTGCCCTCCTGAATCAAATCCAGGAACTGCAGGCCGCGGTTGGTGTACTTCTTAGCGATCGAGATCACCAGACGTAGGTTGGCCTCGACCATCTCCTTCTTGGCCCGGCGCGCCTTGGCCTCGCCGATGGAGAGGCGACGATTGATCTCCTTCAGCTCCGGCACCGGCAGCTGAACCATATCTTCCTCGAAGGCGATGCGCCGCTGCGCGCGCTGAATATCTGCGCGCAGGGGCTCGAGGCGATCGGCAAACTTGGCATTGTTCGCCATGAACTCATCGATCCACTCCTGGCGCGACTCATTGCCCGGGAATGCCTTGATGAAGCTCTTGCGCGGCACCTTGGCGAGCTTGACGAACAGCTGCATCACCGCTTTTTCCTGGGTTCGCACCTGCTCTACGCTAATACGCACCTGGCCGACAAGACGTTCGAAGTGCTTGGGCACCAGCTTTATCGGGGAGAACAGCTCGGCCAGACGCTCCATCTCGACCCGCGCCTCCGCACTGCCGCGCCCATACTTGGCCAGCGCCTCGCGCACCAGTTCGTTCTGCTCGCGAATCTGCTCGAAGCGCGCCTTGGCCTCTTCGGGATCGGGCCCGCCGGTGCTCTCCTCCTCGGCCTCGGTGTCGTCATCATCCTCATCGTCGCCATCGGCATCGGCGTCATCGCCGTCGGCACTCAGCTCGGCCTCGGGCACTTCGGCCTCGGCCACGCCTGGAATGCCTTCGTCAGGATCGATGAAGCCCGAAAAAAGATCGGACAGGCGCCCAGGCGCTTCTTCATCCTGAGTGGCATCGTACGCGTCGAGGATGGACTCCACTGCGCCGGGCAACCACGCCAGGGCCGACATCACTTCACGCGTGCCTTCCTCGATGCGCTTGGCAATCTCGATCTCACCCTCGCGGGTCAGGAGCTCCACGGTGCCCATCTCGCGCATGTACATACGCACCGGGTCGGTGGTGCGACCCACGTCGCTCTCCACCGCCGCCAAAGCAGCCACGGCCTCTTCGGCGGCAGACTCGTCGGCGCTGTGATCGGACATCATCAGGGTGTCTTCGTCGGGAGCTTCCTCGACGACGCTGATACCCATGTCGTTGATCATGCCGATGATATCTTCCACCTGATCGGGATCGGCGATGTCCTCGGGAAGGTGGTCGTTGACCTCGGCATAGGTCAGGTAGCCCTGCTCCTTGCCACGCGCGATCAACTCCTTCAGACGTGACTGCTGCTGCGCATTTCCGGCCATAGAAACCCTATCTCGACGAAGAAGAATGAAGCACCTGAAGCGCTGGGTGGAGAAAACTCATGAAGCCCAAAAGTATAGCGGAAATCAGCATGAATCCGCTAGTACGGCCCATTTGCTCATACACTCAGGTGTGTTAGTTTAAACGGTTATGCTGCAAGCGCCCGACCTGCCCCTCAATGTGGGGGCGTCGCACGGAAAATCAACCCGCCAGCTAGCGCTTCAGCTCCAACAGCAATTCCTGCAGTCGCTGCCTCGCCTCGAGCGACAGGCGCTCACCGCCCCGCTCCTTGGCCAGCAACGCCTCGAACTCTTCCTGCGGCGACTTACGCTGACGATGGCGCCGGAGGTAGTCGATCAGCCCATCCAGCTCCTTGCCTCGCGCCTCACGCGGGATCAACATCTCGCGCCTCGCCAGCACCGCCAAGCGCTCTCCCTGAGCGCTGCCCTGAAAGTGCGCCAGCACTACCCGAGGACTGCGGTAGCGCCCGGCTCGCAGCAGTCGTACCAGCTCACCACAGAGCATGGCGTCGCCTTCTCCCTCCGGACACCACTCCTGCTCGGCAGGTAACCGCTCGACCAGCGCTGGCTCATGCACCAACAGCTGCAACACACGCGCCATCACCCCGAGTGAAGTTCGATCAGCCTGAGGCACTTCGCGTGCAGCACTTCTGTCGCCGGCCGCGACGGCAGCCGATTCCGGCTCGGCCGGAGACAGCGTAGTCGTCTCGCCGACAGCCATGAGCGCCTCGAAGCGCGACTGGTCGACGCCGGTACGCCGCGCGAGTTCCGCCAGCAACACCGTCTGCAGCATCCCTTGTGGTAGCCGTGCCACCGCCTTGAGGACCTGGCTGGCAAAGCGCTCACGCTCTTCGACCCGTGCCAGATCACGTCCTCGGGCCGCCTGGTCGAACAGAAACTCAGACAGCGGGCTGGCGCAGGTGATGCGATCCTCGAAGGCTTCCGCCCCTTCGCGACGCACCAGCGTATCGGGATCTTCCCCTTCCGGCAGAAACAGAAAGCGCGCGGTCCGCCCATCGATCATCTGCGGCAGCACCGTCTCCAGCGCCCGGCTGGCCGCCTGACGGCCCGCCTTGTCACCATCGAAGCAGAACACCACTTCGTCAACCATGCGAAACAGCCGGGCCAGATGCTCCTCACTGGTCGAGGTGCCCAGGGTCGCCACCGCGTTGCGAATGCCGAACTGGGCCAGCGCCACCACATCCATGTAGCCTTCGACGATGACCAACCGCTCCAACCGCGAATTGGCTTGCCTGGCCTCGAACAGACCGTACAGCTCCCGCCCTTTGTGAAAGACCGGAGTCTCGGGGGAATTGAGGTACTTGGGCTTGGCATCGCCGAGCACCCGGCCACCGAAGGCAATGGTGCGACCGCGAACGTCACGAATCGGGAACATGACCCGATCACGGAAGCGATCATAGGTGCGACCGCTCTCCTCGCGCTGCACCAGCAGTCCATACTCCACCTGCACCGACTCGGGCACGCCGCGAGCACTCAGATGGTGCTTGAGCGCTTCCCAGTCATCCGGCGCATAACCGATGGCAAAGTCCCGCTGCACCTCTTCCGAGAGGCCGCGTCGGCTCAGATATTCACGCGCCTGGCTCCCTTCCTGCATCTTCAGTCGCTCGCGATAGAAGCTGGAGGAGAGCTCGAGCAGATTGACCCCTTCCTGACGCTTGCGCTCGCGGGCCTGGGCGCGGGGATCGTCGGCCCCTTCCCGCGGCACTTCGAGCCCCAGCCTCGCTGCCAGCTGCTCAACCGCCTCGGGAAAACGCAGATTGTCGTACTCCATCAGGAAACGCAGGGCACTGCCATGGGCACCGCAGCCGAAGCAGTGGTAGAACTGCTTGTCGGCACTGACGGTAAATGACGGTGTCTTTTCCTGATGAAATGGGCATAGGCCGGAATAATTGCGCCCAGCCTTCTTGAGCTGAACCCGCTCACCCACCACTTCGACCACGTCGACACGTGCCAACAGGTCATCGATGAAGCGCTGAGGAATCTGGCCGGCCATATAGGTCTTGCCACCTCCCGGCGGTCAGATAAGAGGTGTCGATGGACGTTTTAAAAACAAGCGGCCACCTGACGGCAGCCGCTTGGTCATCCTTCCAGAAATTACGGTGCACGGAGCGCCGTAACTCCCTGAGTACGGATCAATAGAGCCGTTCGAAACGCTTGCGCTCGCGCTGGAGCTTCTTGGCGTGACGCTTCACCGCGGCGGCAGCCTTACGCTTGCGCTCTGCAGTCGGCTTCTCGTAGTGCTCGCGACGACGCACTTCAGAGAGGATGCCGGCTTTCTCACAGGAACGCTTGAAACGGCGCAGCGCGACGTCAAACGGCTCGTTATCACGTACTTTGACAGAAGGCATTAAGCACTCACCTACCTTAAATTCTTGAGTTCGGTTCGAACGCACACCCAGGCTTGGGCAGCCAATGACAGCTAGCCGGATGCACGACCCAATTGTACAGCGCACGATAGTTTAGTCGCCGCTAGCGAGGTTTGCAAATTCCTGGTGCTCGGAAACGGGATGGCAGCGCCTCGATTTGTTAGAATAACGGCTCTTACCCATCATGAGCCTGCATCATGCGAGTCCTTGGCATTGAGACCTCCTGCGACGAGACCGGCGTCGCGATCTACGACACCGATCACGGCCTGCTTGCCGACGCGCTATACAGCCAGGTCGCCATGCATGCCAAATACGGCGGAGTTGTACCGGAGCTGGCTTCCCGTGACCACACCCGACGCTTGCTGCCACTGATACAGCAGGTGCTCGACGAGGCCGGCATGACCCGTCGTCAACTGGACGCCATCGCCTATACCGCAGGACCGGGGCTGGTGGGAGCTCTGATGGTGGGCGCCAGCACCGCTCACGGCATGGCGCGTGCCCTGGGGATACCGGTGCTCGGTGTGCACCACATGGAAGGCCACTTGATGGCGCCAATGCTCGAGGCATCGCCCCCCGATTTTCCCTTCGTCGCCCTGCTGGTCTCTGGCGGTCACACTCAGCTGGTCGAGGTCGGTGGGCAGGGGCAGTACCGCCTGCTCGGTGAATCGGTGGACGATGCCGCCGGCGAGGCCTTCGACAAGACCGCCAAGATGCTGGGGCTGGCTTATCCCGGCGGCCCTCAGGTCGCTCGGCTGGCAGAAGCGGGAGATCCGCAGCGCTTTCGCTTTCCCCGCCCCATGACCGACCGACCAGGCCTCGACTTCAGTTTCTCCGGCCTCAAGACCCACACCTTGACCACCTTGCGGCAGCTGGAGAGGGACGGGGAACTCGACGAGCAGGCTCGCGCCGATGTGGCCAGGGCATTCGAAGAAGCCGTGGTCGATACCCTGGTGATCAAGTGCCGTCGGGCGCTGGACGACACCGGGCTGAAGCGCCTGGTGATGGCAGGGGGCGTCAGCGCCAATCTGCGCCTGCGTGAGCGCCTCGAGCGCGAGGCCGAGAAGCGCAGCGCTCAGGTCTACTACCCTCGCGGCAGGTTCTGCACCGACAATGGCGCCATGATCGCATTGGCCGGCGCCTACCGACTCGAGGCCGGCGAGCGAGACGAGATCGGCATCATGAAAGCCGTGCCACGCTGGCCCATGGAAACATTGAAGCCCCCCTCGGGAGAGTGATCGGAGAGATTTCCGTCGGGCCATGCAGGCTTACAAGGAGTGCTCGCCGCCCATCTTGAGGCGACGAATATTGAGCAAGTGGCGCAGCAGCACCAGCCCGGTGAAGGCCATTACCACCAGCACGTAGTCTGGGGCCAGCCATAGGCTGGCCAGGGGAGCGATACCGGCACTGGCCAGGGACGCCACGGCCGCGGTGCGCACCCGCCAGGCAAGCAGGCCCCATAGCGCAGCGCAGCACAGCGCTACCCAAGGCGTCAGAACCAGCAGCACGCCAAAGGCACTGGCCACCGCCTTGCCGCCGCGAAAGCGGTGCCAGGGCGGATAGCTGTGCCCCAACAGGACCGCCAGCCCCACCACACCTTGAGCCCAGGGTTCGAGCCCTGCTGCCATACCGAGCCAAAGTACCGGCATGCCCTTGAAGGCATCGAGCAGCAGGGTCGCCAGGGCCAGCCGCCGACCGTGGACACGTAGCACGTTGGAGAAACCGGGATTGCCGGAGCCCACCCGGCGCGGGTCGGCGACGCCTGCCAGACGACAGACCCACAGCGCACCCAGCCAGGAGCCGCTGAGATAACCCAGCGCTGCCAGCCCCAATAGCCACCATAGCCCTTCGCCCAAATTCGCCCCCGTAGATGACGCTGGAGAACCTTACCCGAATTCTGCCAGTCACAGCGTCCCAGTGACAGCGTGCAAACCTGTCCCTCTGCCCCGACGCTCACGTACAATCGGGCCTCTTTCGACCTGATGGAGAGCTGTGCATGGATTGCGTGTTGATCGAGTCGCTCGAGATCGAGACGGTTATCGGGGTATATGACTGGGAGCGCACCATACGCCAGCGGCTGGTGCTCGACCTGGAGCTGGCGACCGACATTCGCCCGTCAGCGGCCACGGACGATCTGACCAAGACGCTTGACTACGCGGCCATCAGCCAGCGTATCGCCCACTTTGCCGAGGCCAGTGACTTTGCCTTGGTGGAGACCTTTGCCGAGCGCCTCTCCCAGCTGCTGATGAACGAATTTGCGATTCCCTGGCTGCGTTTGACGTTGCGCAAGCCTGGCGCCGTACCCGCAGCAGCAGCAGTGGGCGTGCGCATCGAGCGCGGCCATCGTCCGGAGGACCGTTGATGCCCCGGATCAGCGTCAGCATTGGCAGCAACATCGACCGCGAGCGTCACGTACAGGCCTGTCTCGAGGCGCTTGCCGATACCTTCGACAATCTGCTGGTGTCGCGCGTCTATGAGAGCGAGCCGGTCGGCTTCGAGGATGGACGCAACTTCTTCAATCTGGTGGCCGTGTTCGAAAGCGATTGGCCCGTGGGCGAACTGCAGGCCTGGTGCAAGCGCATCGAGAGCGAACACGGCAGACGCCCGGGCACGCCCAAGTTCAGCCCACGTACGCTCGACATCGACTTGCTGACGGTGGACGACCTGGTCGGCGAGCATGACGGCGTGAAGCTGCCCCGGGAGGAGATACTGCATCACGCCTTCGTGCTGCTTCCGCTCGCCGAGCTGCTGCCCGACACTCGCCACCCGGTGGACGGGCGAACCTACGCCGAGCTTTGGTCCGAATTCAAGGCCCCCGATCAACGCCTCTGGCCCGTAGCGTTGGATAGGAATTCTTAGGCCTACGGTAGACTCGACCAAAGCACGCATTCTCGCGAACGCGCCATGCAATAGAAGAAGGAGTCGGCAATGTCCGCCAAGTTTCGCCTGGTCACGCGCAGTGATTTCGATGGCCTGGTTTGCGGGGCCCTGCTCAAACATCTCGACCTGATCGACGACATTCTCTTCGTCCATCCCAAGGACATGCAGGACGGCAAGGTCGACATCGACAAGCACGACATCACCACCAACCTGCCCTACGTGCCCGGCTGTCACCTGGCCTTCGATCACCACCTGAGCGAGACGCTGCGCAACACCGAGAAGGCCGACAACCACATCATCGATGCCGACGCCCCCTCGGCAGCAAGAGTGGTGTGGCGGCACTACGGCGGCCACGAGGCGTTTCCCGCCCGCTGGGATGACATGATGGATGCGGTGGACAAGGGCGATTCGGCCCAGTTCAACCGCGAGGAAGTGCTCGCCCCCCAGGGCTGGGTGCTGCTCAACTTCATCATGGACGCGCGCACGGGCCTGGGACGCTTCCGCGACTTCCGTATTTCCAACTACCAGCTGATGATGAAGCTGATCGACTACTGTCGCGAACACTCGATCGAAGAAATCGTCGCCTTGCCGGATGTTCGCGAACGTATCGAGCTCTACCAGGAGCACAGCGAACAGGCGCGAGAACAGATTCAACGCTGCGCCACCGTTCACGCCAATCTAGTGGCGCTCGACCTGCGCAACGAAGAAACCATCTACGCCACCAACCGCTTCGTGATCTACGCCCTTTACCCCCAGTGCAACATCTCCATTCATGTGATGTGGGGGCTGAAGCAGCAAAACACCGTCTTTGCCATCGGCAAGTCGATCCTCGACCGCAGCAGCAAGACCAATGTCGGCGAGCTTTGCCTGGAGTACGGTGGCGGCGGCCACTTCAATGCCGGCACCTGCCAGATCGACAACGACAAGGCAGAGGCGACGCTGCGCGAGATCGTTGCGCGGATCAACGCCGACGGCTGAACCGGCTAGCGACTGAGTTCCCGCTGCAGAATGGCCCGGCGACGCCGGGCCAGTTCTTCACCCAGCGCCCCACCCTGAAAGCCCTCTGCCACCAGCTCCCTCGCCTCGAGCCGAGACACCGAACGCCAGGCACGCTCCAGTTGCTCGGCCAGGGCCGGGTCGTCGAGCGCCAGCAGAGCGATCAGCGGCGCCACTCGCTCACGGCGTCGCCAGGCGTCGATAGCGTCCAGCCAATCATGTACCCTCGCGGCGTCCGGCGTATCGCACAGTTTCAACTCCCGGGTGAGCGCCGCCTGTCGGCCCAGGTCACGATAGCTACGCGGCAGATGTAGACGCTCGCCCAGCGCTTGCTGCCGAGCCGCATCGAGATGCTCCACTAGCCGCGCCCAGCGCCAGCGGGGGCGCTCCTCCTCGGGCAGACCGTCAGGCAGGCGCGGCAGGCGCGCCAGCGCCTCATCGAATGCGGCACCCTCCTCGTCCAGCTCAGGCATCAGTGCCGCCAACCCTGCGCACTCTTTCAAGGTTCGAAAATAGACGGCTGGGTCCGTCTCGCCCAAGGCTTTTTCGGTCTCGGTCCAGACACGCTCTGCCACCAGATGCTCAAGCTCGCCGCTGGCGACCAGCTCATGCATCAACGCCCAGGTCTCCTTGGCAATATCGAAGCCGAGCCCGGCATAGCGGGCCAGGAAGCGCGCAGTACGCAGCACGCGCAGGGGGTCCTCGACGAAGGCCGGCGAGACATGACGCAGTACACGCGCCTGCAGGTCCGCCAGCCCACCATAGGGATCCACCAATTCACCCTCCGGCGTCTCGGCCATGGCATTGATGGTGAGGTCGCGGCGGGCTAAATCCTCCTCGAGCGTCACATCGGGACTGGCATGCACCTCGAAGCCGGTATAGCCATGACCGGACTTGCGCTCGGTGCGCGCCAGAGCGTACTCCTCGTGGGTTTCGGGATGCAGAAACACCGGGAAGTCGCGCCCCACCGGGCGAAAGCCGCGCCGGCGCATCTCCTCGGGGGTCGTGCCCACCACCACCCAGTCGGTATCGACGGTAGGCCAGCCCAGGCGAGCATCGCGTACCGCACCGCCCACGCGGTAAACCTTGAGCCCCGCAAGGCAGCGCTCGCGCCTTCCACTCATGAGCCGGCACGTTCCACGCGTTGGGGCAGACGGTACTCCCATTCGGTGAAACCGCCGTCGAGACTGTAGACCTCGGCGAAGCCCTGCCCCGCCAGCCAGGCCGCGGCCTGCTGGCTCGAATGGCCGTGGTAGCAGACCACCACCAGCGGCTGCTCGCGCGGCGCCGCCTCCAGCAGTGCCGGCACGCCGTCGTTGTCGAGGTGACGGCTGCCGGGAATACGGCCTGCGGCAAAGCTGGCCGGATCGCGGATATCGACCAGGGTGAGCGGAGCCTCGTCGTCGAGCCAGGCGGTCAGGGTATCGAGGGTCAGATGTTTGAACATGAGGGGCTCCTTCACAGGGCCGATCAAAAAGTAACGGAACTCAGCGGGACTGCCGGTGACTGGCCACGGCAATACGCTTTCCGGTGGTCAGGTTCATCGCGGTAAGACTGCCGCCCCACACGCAGCCGGTATCCAGTGCCTCGACCCGCACCCGAGCTCCTTCGACATGGCCTTCAAGCGCGGCCCAGTGGCCGAACACCAAACGCACATCGTCGCGCCGTGAGTAGCGGAACCAAGGAGCGAAGCCCGCCGGGGCGCTGTCGAGCCCCTCCTTGGCGTGGAAGTCGAGGCAGCCGTCGGCATCGATGAAGCGCATCCGCGTCAGCACGTTGACGATGACCCGCAGACGATCGATACCCTCGAGGGCGGGATGCCAGCAAGCAGGCTCGTTGCCATACATCTGCTCGAGAAAGGCGCCGCTCTGCTCACCGCCAAGCCGCTCCTCCACTTCGTCGGCGAGCCTTGCGGCCTCACTGACCGACCATTGTGGCAGCAGCCCGGCATGGGTCATCACGGTGTCACCGAAACCCTCGAATGCCTGGCGAACCAGCAGCGGCCGGGATTGCAGCCAGTCGAGCAGCGCCTCGCGGTCAGGGGCATCGAGAATGGCTTCGAGGGTGTCCTTGCGGTTGAGGCGGCCACCGCCGCGTGCCACCGCCAGCAGGTGCAAGTCGTGATTGCCAAGCACGGTGAGCGCAGCATCGCCAAGCGCCCGTACCTCGCGCAGACAGGCTAGCGAATCGGGACCTCGGTTGACCAGATCGCCCGCCAGCCACAGGCGGTCACGCTCGACATCGAAGTCGATCCGCTCCAGCAGTTCGACGAACTCGCCGTGACAACCTTGCAGGTCTCCGATGGCATATACGGTCATGGCTCCTTCCCTTGTGACGCGGTGAATGGGGACGCAGCAGCTCGGCTTTCAGCTACGACACGAACTCAATGTACCTGGTTGGGCCCGGCCAGGCGGAAGGGCGCAATGGTCACCTCGAAGGGGCGCTGACTGGCGGTATCGACACAGGTGTAGGCGCCTTCCATCACGCCTACCGGTCCATCGAGGATGGCTCGGCTGGTATAACGGAAGGTCTGCCCCGGGCCGATCATGGGCTGCTGACCAACCACGCCCTTACCGCGCACGTCCTGCACCTTGCCGCTCCCCTGAGTGATACGCCAGTGGCGAGCCAGCAGTTGAATGTTGCGCTTCGAGTGGTTGTGGATAGTCACCGTGTAGCTGAAGACATAGCGTGAATCGTCATGCGAGGACTCGTCGGCGCGGAAATCGGGCTCAACGTCGACCAGCACTTCCCGCTCCAGCGGCACGTCCGAAATCTGGTTCATATCGTCGCCTCCGACGCGGCCAGGTGGTTGGCAATGCGCACGAACTCCTCCACGTTCAGCGTCTGGGGTCGACGTACGGCATCGATACCCAGAGCCGAGAACGCTTCGTCGTCGACCAGTCCCTTGAGATTGTTGCGCAGGGTCTTGCGCCGTTGGGAGAAGGCCTGACGTACCACGGAGAACAGCAGCGCCTCGTCCTGCGCAGGCCACGGCAGTTCGGCGTAAGGCGTCAATCGAACGATGGCGGAGTCGACCTTCGGCCGCGGTACGAAGGCCTCGGGTGGCACCGTGAACAGATCGTCGACGCGACAGCGATACTGCGCCATCACCGAAAGGCGTCCCCAGTCGGCCCCGCCAGGCTCGGCGGCCAGACGATCCACGACCTCCTTCTGCAGCATGAAGTGCATGTCGGCGATGACATCGCCCGCTTCCAGAAGATGAGCGATCAGCGGCGTCGAGATGTTGTAAGGCAAGTTGCCCACGACGCGGAGCGGCTCGCCGTCGCCACGCAGGGCGCGAAAGTCGAACTTGAGCGCATCGCCCTCGTGTATGACGAAATCGGGGTGGTTGAAGAACTGCACGCGCAACCCTGGAATCAGGTCACGGTCCAGTTCGATGACTTCGAGGCGACCGCCGGCGGCGTCGAGCAGCGGCTCGGTCAACGCACCCTGACCGGGGCCTATCTCCACCAGGCGGTCGCCGGGGCGCGGGGCGATCGAACGCACGATTCGCGAGATGATGCCGGGGTCACGCAGAAAGTTCTGGCCGAAGCGCTTACGAGCGCGATGGACCGGCGGGCGCGATGCCATGGATATGTCCTTGTATATTGCTGTCAATTAGGGGCTACCGCGCCACGACAGGCCATCTGTGCAGCCAGTGCCACGGCGACTTGCAGGCTACCCGGATCGGCCAGGCCATGCCCGGCCAGATCCAAGGCCGTACCGTGGTCCACCGAGGTACGCACGATGGGCAGGCCCAGAGTGATATTGGCTGCTCGGCCGAAGCCGGCATACTTGAGTACCGGTAACCCCTGATCATGATACATCGCCAGCACGGCATCGACGCCGGCCAGATGTCGCGGCGTGAACAGGGTGTCGGCGGGCAGCGGGCCCTCGAGCATCATCCCTTCGCCGCGCAAGCGCTCGAGACAGGGTTCGATCACCTCGATCTCCTCACGGCCCAGATGCCCGCCTTCCCCGGCATGGGGATTAAGGCCGCAAACGGCAATGCGTGGCGCGGCGATACCGAACCAGCGTGTCAGGTCCGCCTGCAGAATACGCAAGATACGCGCCAGACCCGATCCACTGATGGCACCAGCCACCTCGCTGAGGGGCAGGTGGGTAGTGGCCAGGGCCACTCGCAGCGCGGTGCTGCCCTGCCAGCCGGGTCGCTCGCCGTGCAGAGCGCTGTCGGTGGCCAGCATCATGACCACCTCATCCACGCCGCAGGCGTCTCGCAGGTACTCGGTATGGCCACGAAACCCCGCATGGCCGGCATCGATAATCACCCCTTTGTGCAGCGGTGCGGTGACCATACCGTCGGCGTGCCCATCGAGACAGGCGGCCACCGCCACATCGAGGGTCTCCAGCACATAGTCGGCATTGGCCTCGGCAAGCCGTCCCGGGTGGCAGGGCTCGCGTAGAGATACCGGCCATACCGACAATACGCCGGGCGTTGCCTCAGGCACCGGCTGGCCCCGCTTCAACTCAGCAAACCTGATGTCCAAGCCGAGCAGAGCGGCCCGCTCGGCCAGCAGCATCGGGTCCCCCACCACCACTAGCCGTGCGGGCAAGGGGTGGTGCAAGGCCAGCTGCAGGCACAAATCGGGGCCGATACCGGCAGGCTCTCCGCTGGTCACGGCCAGCACGGGCAGGTGTTGCGGCATCGTTTTCAGCGGCCGCTGGCGAGCCGGTTGTCGACGAACGCCTCGGCACGAATCTCCTGCAGCCAGGCATCCAGAGCTTCGTTGGCCTTGCGCTGGAAGACCATCTGGCGAGCCTGTTCATGGCTCACGTTGCCGCCCTGCTGTTCGATGAAGCGCTCGACTTCGCGCGTGCTGACATTGACCCGCCCACCGATCTGACGCTGATGCAGCTCACGCAGCAGCATCTCGCGACGAATTTCCTCGCGCACGGCCGCCATGGTAAGACCGTCGGCCTCGAGAGCGTCGGCAAACTGATCGAGAGTCATGTTGTTGCTCTCGGCAATCTCCCGCATTTGGCGATTGAGAGCGGTATCGTCGACGCTGAGCCCGGCATTTGCCGCCATCTGCAGCTGGATCTCCTCGAGAATGACCTGCTCGAGAACGTGCTCGCGCAGCATCGCGTCGGTCGGCAGCCCCTGCCCTTGCGCCGCCAGCTGGCTGCGCGCCTGCTCCATTCGCTCTTCGAGTTGGCTGTGCATGATGGCCTGCTGGTTCACCACGGCCACGATGCGATCCAAGGACTGTCGCTGTACCGGCTGGAAGTCCTGGTCCTGGGCCACGGCCGTCAGCGGCACGGCGCCAAGGCACAGGGCCAATCCCAAGGCACCCAGGGTGGCGAATGGTGAAATTCGCATGTCTCTCTTTCCTCTCATTTGGCTCACGTGTAGGGCGTCTCGCACAATTAGAAGGCAGTGGCTCGATAGCCCGGAATGGCCCGTTCGAAATAGTCGCCGGCATCACCGCCAACGCCTCCCAGACCTTTGAAGACGAAACGCAGGAACAACCCGCGCTCGTTGAAATCGTCGGCAATGGTGTTGGCGGTGTCATTGTCGTTGACCCACTCACGCCAGACCAATTGCACTCCATAACAACAGTCGTTCCACTGCACACCGGCCAGCTGGTCCAGGCTACGACTATTGGTATGGTCGTACAGGTAGAGGCCGATCAGATCAATTCTGGGATTGACCTTGTACGCAAAGGACAGCTCGTACTCATCGCGATCATAACCCAGGCGGTCCTCGTCTTCTCCCGAAGGATCGAACCCTTCGAGTTGCCAACGATAGGCAAGGTTCAACACATGACCGCGAGGATCGCGATACGCGACACCCACGCTGGTTCTCTCGGTGCGGCTGCGCTGCTCGTCGTAGAGCAGCTCATATCGCGTACTCCAGCGATCGGTGATACGCCAGTCGAGCCGTGTCACTAGCGGTGAACGATCCCGGGTCGCTTGGTAAAGACGCTCCCCGTCGTCGGCAGCCGGTGAAGGCAGGGTGTCGGGGTCGCCGGCCATGTCGATATTACGGTCGTCGAAGTAGACCGACTGGCCCATGCCGAGCATGAAGCGTTCACGACCGCTGGCATCTTCAAGGAAGCGAGTGCTGACGCCGTAGGAGAGGCGATTGAGGTCACCGACCCGATCGGATCCCGAGAAACGGTGTGGCGACCAGAGCTGGTTCCAGGAGAAAGCCCGTTCGTCGCTGTCGAAATCGGGAAAATCGCTCTGGTCACGAGCTGGCACATAAGCATAGTTGAGCCGCGGCTCGAGCGTCTGGCGATAGTCGCGACCGCCGAGCTCCAGCTCACGCTCGAAGATCAGGCCGCCATCGATCGAAGACACCGGAACAGCACGTTGCAAAGAGGTGTCGCGGTCCGTCACCCGCTCACCGTAATCGAGGTCGTAGGCGGTGTAGAGCCATTCAACGCGGGGTTCGAGGTAGCCCCAGGTCTCGTCGAACCGCCAGCCGGTGGCGGGAGAGAGATGCAGCCGTGTGCCGACGGCCGCTTCACGCAGCGGCACCCGATTGCGATCGACGTCGCGCCAGAAATAGGTGACGTTGGAGCGCCACTCTTGATACAAGCCACCAGGCTGCGACCAGCGAGCATTGGCGGTCAGGCTGGGCAGCCGGTAGAAGGGCTTCTTGCGATCGCGTAGCGGGTCGTCGAGCCGCTGGTAACCTTGGGCCCTGGCGTCGAGATGCCAAAGGGGCCCTCGATAGACGATCTGAGCCAGGCGCGGCATGTTCGTGGGGTCATCACCGAAAATACTGCCATAGTCGTCAAAGTAACGCCCATCGCTGGCCGCCCCATAGCGCAGGTTATAGCGTGTTCGTGCATCGAAACGCCCGCTGTGGCGATAGTCGACATACCAGCGATCCTCGCCTTCATAGCGCCGTGATGGATCGCTCGGATCGTCGCTGGAACCCCCGTCATCACTTGAAAGGTAGGCGCCCTCGATCTGCCCGACATCGCTGGGGAACAAGTAACGATACTCCCCACCGAGCAGCAACCCACGGTCGCTGATCCAGCGCGGCGTGATGGTGGCATCGTGATTGGGCGCAATGTTCCAGTAGAATGGCTGAGCGTAGTCCAGCGCCCCCCCGGAGAGCCCTATTTCGGGCCACAGGAAGCCGGTATGGCGGCGGTCATCGATGGGGAAGCGCACCCACGGCCAGTAGAATACCGGCACCTGCTTCACCTCCAAGCGAGCGTGACGCGCCGTACCGAAGCCACTTTCGCGATCGAGCACTAGGTCGCCGGTCACCAGTTGCCACAGGTTGTCGCCCGGGTCACAGGTGGTGAAGTTCGCCGAATTGAGCCGGAAGCGTCCATCCTCCAATCGCTCCAGCTGCAGCGCATCGCCGCGCAGATGCCGGTCGTGTACCACGAAATGGGCGCTATCGATACTTGCCGCGTCGCTGGTCAGGGAGACTTCGCCGGACTCGCCGCGCACCAGCAGGTTGGTATCCCGCAGCGCCAGCGGTCCCTCGACGAACGCCCGGTCGCGTTCGGGCGGCACGCTGACCCGCGGCGACTCGAGCTGGCTGTCGTCCCGGCGCAGAATGACTTCACCACCCAGGATGGTTTCACCCTCATCGCCGTAGTAAGCGCTATCGGACTCGCTGCGCACCTGCCCCGGCAGATCGCCGGTGGGTAAGAGATAGGCGGGCATCACATAGACACCGCGACAAAGCGCCTCGGCGGGTGGATCATCGCTCCAAGGGTGCCAGTCGAGCTGCCATGAGGCCATCGGTTCCAGCGCCGCCACTTGGGGCACACCAAGCGTCAGACCGGTTGTGATCAGGCCAGCCAGTGCCGTTCCTGCATATCGCTTGCCCATGGTCCCTCGATGTCCTTGGCGAAGAGAATCGGTATTATACAGACCGCACCCAGCCTGTCGTATGCGCCTGATCGCTCAGCATGCGGCGGCGCCTCACGAGCGTCAACCGGCACTGTCCGGCACGACAAGGAGCCAGCATGACCCCGGCCGAAACCTCGCCGCGATTCGACGCCCTGCGCCACTGGGCAGCAGCGCAACACCATCTGCCTGCCGACGTGCTGAATCTGCGTCTGGCCGCGGGAGATGCCAGCTTTCGTCGCTATTTCCGCCTCACGCTGCCCGACGGCCGCTCGCGTATGCTGATGGACGCTCCGCCCGCCCAGGAGGACAGCCGTCCCTTCGTCGATATCGCCCGACGCTGGCGCGCCGGCGGCCTGCCGGTACCGGCCCTGTATGCCGTAGATCTGGAAGCGGGCTTCCTCGAACTCGACGACTTGGGCGACACTCCGCTACAGCTCCGATTCAAGAGTATCGACCATGCCGATACCCTGCGCTGGCACGAGCATGCCATGGAACTGATCCATGCGTTGCAGAACCGCGCCGGCCCCGATCCGCTCCCCATCTACGACGCTGCCCTGCTCGGCCGCGAACTGGATCTATTCCCCGAATGGTGCCTCACCCAGTGGCTTGGCGAGACCGCTCTGCCTCCCGGCTGGAACGAACTGCGCCAGTCACTGATCGACTCTGCCCTGGCACAGCCGGTGGTCACGGTGCATCGCGATTACGATGCCATGAATTTGATGGTGCATGACGAAAGGCTCTTCCTGATCGACTTCCAGGACGCCGTGGCCGGCCCCATCAGCTACGACCTGATTTCACTGCTGCGTGGCCGCTACTGCCGTTTCCCTGCAGGCCGCTTTACCGCCTGGGTCGAAGCTTTCCGTCAGCGGGCCATGCAAGACGGGCGCTTGCCCAGATCCATCGACAGCGAAACCTTCCACCGCCAGGTGCAGGCCATGGCGGCACAGCGCGCGCTCAAAGTGCTGGGCATTTTCTGTCGCTTGACCCTACGCGACGAACGCACAGGCTATCTCGAACGGCTGCTGCATTTCCTCACGCACCTTGAGGACAGCCTGACCGATCTGCCCGAGCACGACGCCTTCCAGCGCTGGCTGACGGAAGATTTCCGCCCCGCCCTGATGCAGCGGCTGGCTGCCGCTTCCGGTGAGGAGGCGACATGAAAGCCATGATTCTGGCTGCCGGCCTGGGCAAACGCATGCGGCCCTTGACCGACCGCTGCCCCAAGCCGTTGCTGCCGGTTGCGGGCAAGCCATTGATCGTTCACCACCTGGAGCGCCTGGCGGCAGCAGGCATCCGTGACGTCGTGATCAACGTCAGCTATCGCGCCGACCAGATCGTCGCCGCGCTAGGCGATGGCAGCCACTATGGCACTCAGATCGCCTGGAGCCGCGAGACACACCCACTGGAAACCGGCGGCGGCATTCGCCAGGCACTGCCACTACTGGGTCATGCCCCCTTCCTGCTGGTCAATGGCGATATATGGTGTGAATTCGACCCCTTGACGCTAACCGACCTGGAGCGAGATCTGGCCCACCTGGTGCTGGTCGACAACCCCACTCATCATCCTGGCGGCGATTTCCACCTGGACACCGCGGGCCGGGTACATGAGGAGGGCGAGCCAAGGCTGACCTTTGCCGGTCTCAGCCTGCTCGACCCAGCACTAGTGGCCGCACATCCCCCCGGGGCATTTCCGCTGGCCCCGCTGCTGCGTGAGGCAATGCGTACAGGTCGCGTCGGCGGGACTCATCATCGCGGCCGTTGGGTCGATGTCGGCACGCCTGAGCGCCTGACTGAACTCGATCGGGAGCTGGGCACGCGCCAGGGCTGAGCCAAGCACCGCAGGATGGTAAGCTGTTCGCCTCGAACGTACCGATAAGGAAACCTTGCCCATGAAAGCCAGCGTCAAATGGACCGATGGCCGTCAATTCGTCGCCGAATCGGGAAGCGGTCACAGCGTGGTCATCGATGGCCCGCCCGATCACGGCGGACGCAATACCGGCCCGCGCCCCATGGAGATGCTGCTGATGGGCATGGGCGCCTGCACGTCTTTCGACGTGCTAGAGATCCTGGAGAAGTCGCGGGCCGGTGTGACCGACTGCGTTGCCAGCATCGAGGCCGAGCGCGCCGATGAGGTGCCTGCCGTGTTCACCAAGATCCACGTGCATTTCACCGTCAGCGGGCGAAACCTCAAGGATAATCAGGTCAAGCGTGCGGTGGAGCTATCCGCCGAGAAGTACTGCAGCGCCTCGATCATGCTGGCCAAGGGCGGGGTCGAAATCACCCACTCCTACAGCATCGTCGAAGATTAAGGCGCCGGCGCTAGCGACCGACGCCGGAAGGCCCGCTCAGGCGGGCCTTCTTGGTCTGATGGGATGGGGTGCATCTAGCAAGCGGCGAAGATTCTCATCTTCCATAGTGGCGACTCAGAGACGGTAGACGCTCTTGGTCATCACCTTTGACATCAACGACATGCCGAACTTGACCGGCGCCGGAAAGCGTGCCCCCCCGGCTTCCAGCGCCAGCTGGGCATGGTGCGCCTCGTCAATGGCCATCTGCCGCAAAACGGCGCGGGAGCGATGGTCGCCCACCGGCAGGCGCACCAGGTGATCTTCCAGGTGCTTGCCGACCTGCTCCTCGGTCGCGGCAACGAACCCCAGGCTGACACGATCGCCAATCGCACCCGCCACGGCGCCGAGGCCGAACGACGCCGCATAGAATAGCGGATTGAGCACGCTGGGATGGCTGTCGAGCTCCTGCAGCCGCTCGTCGCACCAGGCCAGATGGTCGATCTCTTCCTGGGCGGAATGCTCCATCTGGCTGCGCACTTCGGGCAGCTTGGCCGTGCAGCCCTGGCCTTGATAGAGCGCCTGGGCACATACCTCACCGGTATGGTTGACCCGCATCAGCCCGGCGGCGTGGCGACGCTCGTCGACACTCATGTCGTCGTCCTGGACATCCGCCGTTGCCGGCGAGGGGCGCGAAGCCACGGCGGCGCGAGGGATCAGGGTTCGTAGAACGGTATCGAACTGATGGATCAGATTGTCGGCCGGGGAGTAGTGGCGGTTCATTTCTCTTATCCTTTACGCAGCCTTCCTGAGCGCGGCTTCCCATCGCGAGAAGCGAGCGTTTGGCAGCTCTGCATTCGTCGGCCCAATGCAGCCGCCAAGTAACGGCAGCGCCACCCATTGGGTGGCGCCATGTACTGGGTGCACCTGATGCGTCGCACGCCTCGACGCGCGCGGCTTCCCGCAGGGCGCCGGCTAGCCAGCCGGCCAAGTAAAGCAGCGACCGCCCATCAGGTGCATATGAATATGATAGACCGTCTGTCCGCCCTGGTCATTGCAGTTCATCACCACGCGGTAGCCGTCCTCGGCAAAGCCGCGCTCCGCGGCCAGTCTCGCCGCCGTGAAGGGCAACCTGCCAACGAGAGCCTGGTCACGCTCCTCGATGTCGTTGAGCGTGGCAATGTGCTGCTTGGGGATGATCAGAATGTGAGTCGGGGCCTGGGGATTGATGTCGTTGAACGCCAGCACCTGCTCGTCTTCGTAGACGATCTCGGCCGGTATTTCACGCTTGACGATCTTGCAGAACAGACAGTCTTGCATCGACTCGCACTCCTTTCTTGCGGCTCATTTCTTACGGCTCAGCGAAAGCGACGCTGTGCCAGCAGGTGACGAACCAGCGGCGCCAGGATCAACTCGATGGCCAGCGACATCCTCGCACCCGGCACCACCAGGGTATGCGGGCGGCTCATGAAGGCGTCCTGGATCATCGCCAGCAGCCAGGGAAAATCCACCGTCGAGGGGTCGCGGAAACGGATCACCACGAACGACTCGGCGTCGTTGGGAATGTCCTGCACCTCGAAGGGGTTGGAGGTGTCCACCGTAGGCACACGCTGGAAGTTGATATGGGTGCGTGAGAACTGCGGCTGGATATAGCGCACGTAGTCGTTCATGCGCCCCAGAATGGTGTCGATGACGGCTTCCTGAGAATAGCCGCGCAGCTTGATGTCGCGATCGATCTTCTGGATCCACTCGAGGTTCATGGTCGGCGCCACGCCTACCAGCAGGTCCACGTGCCGGGCAATGTCATGCGCCGAGGTGACAAGCCCGCCGTGCAAACCCTCGTAGAACAACAGATCGGTGCCACAGGGCAGCGGCTGCCACTCGGTGAAGGTGCCGACCTGATGGCCGGCCTCGATCATCTGCTTGTCTTCGGCATGGATGTAGTGCCGGTAGGTGCCGGTACCGTGTTCGCCGTACTCCTGGAACAGCGCCTCCAGGCGGTCGAGCAGGTTGGCTTCCACGGCGAAATGAGAGAGCTGATTCTTGCGCTCCGGCTCTTCACGAAACATGCGTGCCAGCTCTTCTCGCGTATACCGATGGAAGGCGTCGCCGTCGACGAAGGCGGCATGGACATCCTCGCGGGAGAACATGCGCTCGAAGGTGCGTTTCACCGTGGTGGTTCCCGCCCCTGAGGAGCCGGTCACGGCGATGATGGGATACTCGCGCGACATCAGGCGCTCTCCGCTCCGCTGATGGCGCGGAGCACGCTGTCTGGAATATTGACACTGCGCCCCTGGGCCGGGTCGACCAGCACCACGTTGAGTCGCGCGGTGGCCACCGGCCGGCCGCCCTCGGCATGACAGACCCGATGATAGACCGCCATCGCCTTGCCGGTGGGCGCGGGTATGGCGGTTTCCACCACCAAGGCATCCGGCCAGCGGGCCTCGGATTGGTACTGCACAGCGAGATCCGCCACCACACTAGGGAAACCGCCCATGTCCCACTCGACCAGACCAAGGGCGCCAAAGGCCTGAATACGCGCTTCATGCAGTAAGGACACCAGCGTATCGTGTCCTAGATGGCGACCGTAGTTCATGTCGGTGATGCGCACCGACAGCGACTGCCTGTGCACAATGGCAGAATCGGGAAAATCCAGCTTGATGCGTTCCATGCGCGCTCCCTGAATGTTGTTATGAATGGCGACAGGTTCGCCGACGCTCAATCTGCGTTCTGCTCGCGGGCGATGGCACGGTGGGCGATATCACCGCGGTACTGAGCGCCATTCCAGCGAATCGCTGCCACTCCCTCATAGACGAGGTCGCGTGCCTGGGAGACGCCATGCCCCAGCGCGGTGATACACAATACACGACCGCCACTGGTCACGACACGCCCCTGGTCGTCCTCTGCAGTGCCGGCATGAAATACCTTGCAGCCAGTGGCATTCGCCGCCTCGAGACCATCGATCACGTCGCCCTTGGCGTAGCTGCCGGGATAGCCGCCCGCGGCCATCACCACGCCGACCGCGGCGTGGGAGTCCCACTCGCAGGTGTGCCCGGCCAGCTCACCCCATGCCCCGGCCAGACACAGCTCGGCCAGATCGGACTGCAGGCGCAGCATGATCGGCTGAGTCTCAGGGTCGCCGAAGCGGCAATTGAACTCGATCACCTTGGGATTGCCTTCGGCGTCGATCATCAAGCCGGCATACAGGAAGCCGCTGTAGGGATGCCCCTCGGCCACCATGCCATGCACCGTGGGCATGATCACCTGCTCCATGATGCGCTCGTGAACGCTCTCGGTCACCACCGGCGCCGGTGAGTACGCCCCCATGCCGCCGGTATTGGGACCGGCATCGCCATCCAGCGCACGCTTGTGGTCCTGGCTGGTGGCCATGGGCAACACGGTGGTGCCATCCACCATGACGATGAAACTGGCCTCCTCGCCTTCCAGGAACTCTTCGATGACCACCCTGGCCCCGGCGTCACCGAAGGCGTTGGCCTCGAGCATATCGCGCACGGCGGCCTCGGCCTCGGCCAGGGTCATGGCGACGATCACCCCCTTGCCGGCGGCCAGGCCATCGGCCTTGATCACGATCGGTGCGCCTTGCTCGGCCAGATACTCCAGCGCCGGCCCTACCTCGGTGAAGGTGCGGTAGTCAGCGGTGGGAATGGCATGGCGTGCAAGAAAGTCCTTGGTGAAGGACTTCGAGCCCTCCAACTGGGCAGCCCCTCGAGTCGGACCGAAAATGGCCAGCCCCGCTTCGCGGAAACGATCGACGACCCCTTCGACCAGCGGCGCCTCGGGGCCGACGATGGTCAGCTCGATGGCCTCCTCGCGGGCGAAAGTCACCAGGCGCTCCAAGTCGGTCGCCTCGATGGCGACGTTGGTCAAGCCGGGCTCAAGGGCGGTACCGGCATTGCCGGGCGCCACAAAGACCCGTTCGACCCGGGGCGACTGACCGACTTTCCAGGCCAGGGCATGTTCGCGGCCACCGCCGCCGATGATAAGAACCTTCATCCGCTTGCTTTCCTGTCTATCATTCATCGGGCCCGATGCTGGGACGGGCCTGAGGTTCGGCTGGGAATTCGTCGCGGCATTATGTCAGAAAGCCATCGAGCTCGCCGCCTCGCTCAGGACTTCTTGTCGTCATCCTGGTCCGGCGTGTCCTTCGGCTCAGGCTTGTCGGGCTGCCCCTGGCCAATCGCCTGCTGCCAGAAACGCATGTTCTCCTCCGCCATTTCTCGCATAAGCTCCATCGGCGAATGGCGCATTGCCTGTTGCCACTGGTCCTGCATGCGCTTCTGCTGTTCGAGCATCAGCTGGGTACCCTGCTCGAGATAACGTGCCAGCGGCAGCGGCTGAGCCATATCGTAGACACGAATGAATTGAGCCAGCAGGTCATTGGAAAACACCTCGGCCTCGCCGTCTGCCTGTTCCTGTTCGATGATGATCGAGAGCAGGATGGTGCGGGTCAGATCCTCTCCGGACTTGGCGTCCTCGACGCGGAACGGTTCTTCATCGAGAATCAGGCGACGCAGATCCTCGAGCGTTACATAGCGGCTCTGTTGGGTATCATAGAGCCTGCGGTTGGCATACTTGCGAATCACGCGCACGACGGCACTCCTTGTAGGAAAGGCAGGTTGGCCCTTGGCTGCTATTGTGCACCGCGTTACCGCCCTTGCAAATCGAAGCAACCAACGAGACCCGATGAACCTGATCCTGCTTGCCCCCGACGATGTCCAACATGCCCGTCTGGCCTGCCTGCGCGACCCACGCCGGTTACGTCACCTGAAGGAAGTGCACCGCGCCCAGGTGGGCGATTCACTGACCCTGGGCGTTCAGGGAGGCGGCATCGGGCGCGGCGAGCTGATCTACCTCTCCGACGATGAAGCCCGCTTCACGCTCGATGGTCTCGGCACTCCCCCGCCGCCCGCCCTACCGGTGCATCTGGTACTGGCCCTGCCGCGACCGCGCATGCTCGCCAGAAGCCTCGAACACATCACCGCCCTTGGGGTAAAGGGAGTCACGCTGCTGCATACCCGGCGGGTGGAGAAGAGCTACTGGCAGTCGCCGGAGCTGGATCCGGGAAAGATTCATGAGCATCTGATACTGGGCCTCGAACAGGCGCGAGATACGGTGCTGCCCGACGTCAGCATGGCAAAGGGCTTTCGCCCTTTCGTCGAGGAGCGACTGCCGCTTTTGCTAGCGGAGCGCCGCGGACTGGTGGCCCATCCCGGCATGGCCAAAGCATGCCCAACCGGCCTGACCGAGCCTACTGTGCTGTTCATCGGGCCGGAAGGTGGTTTCATCCCATATGAGGTGGACCGCCTGCTCGAAGCGGGATGCGAGGGCATTCACCTGGGCCCTCGCATCCTGCGTGTGGAGACGGCTGTAGTGGCTCTGCTGTCTCGGCTATTCTGAAGCCGGAGAAATCACACCTCGTCTTCCTTGATTCCTTCGACCTCCTCGCCGTCGTAGCGCACGACCTCGGCGTCCTCATTGCAATCGGGCGAATTGAGGAAGGTGCGGGTAACGTCGAGCAGCCCCAGGTGGCCAATGGTGCGCCGACCCAACAGCAGCGGGTAATGCATCTCCTCGCGGTCCCTCAGGCTGAACTGCTCCTCGTGGATGGTATCGCCCATGCAGATCTTCATCAGTACCACCGGCCGCTCGTCGCGGCCGCCGGCACCACGGACGCGGATGTCACGATAAAGCGGCAGCTCCAGGTGCTCTTCGAACGCCTCGCCGCTGGCCTCGTCGATGAGATCGAGGCGGAAACGCACCCACTCCTCGCCATCCTTGTCGAAGGTTTCGATGTCGCGCGCATCCATGGAAGAGGTCAGCGCGCCGCTATCCAGCTTGGCCTTGACTTCGACCCCCCACGGCTCAAGTGTGCTTTTCTCTATCCACCCGAATACCGACGATTCGTCGTCGGCCACGGCAGGGCCAGTCAGCAGCAGGGCCCCCGCTGCCGCCAGCAGGCAATGGCGAAAAACCGGGATGGTGGTACCAAGCGACATTTTCCTCATGGATGAAGCTCCTTTTTTCATCGAGGCTTTGATACATATGATCAGGCGCGGTTCCGTGCACCTGTACCAACGGTACCTTTACTACACTAACTGTGTCATCAAGGACAAGGAGGGCAAACTGATGAACCAGCCACGTATCACCAGGACGACACTGGCCGCCTCGGCTGGCCTGTTTCTGGCCGGGCTCGCGATTGGGGTACAGGCACAGTTCGAACCCCAGGGCCTCTACTCCTCTCGCGCCCTCTTCGACGCCGAGGTGCACTTCGAAGCTTCGCCTGACAGCCAGCCCGGCGAAGTGATCGACATTCTGCTCGGCGATGACAGACAAGTTCATGCCATCGTCGTGCGCCCCGACGACGACATGGGCAGGGACGGCGACTACCTAGTCATTACCAATGCCCACTACCGTCTGGTCAACTACGAAGACGACGGTGAAACGGTCCATGACATCATCGTCGACGCCGACCCGGAGTCGCTCGAGGCCATGCCGCGCTACGATCAAGAGTGGTGGGACACGGCACGTGAGCGCACTCGTGAGGCCTGGCACAGTACCGGAGAAGGCGCCGACAGTGCCTGGCAGCAGACACGCCGGGGCGCAGACCGGGTTGGAGAAAGTGCCGAGCATGCCTGGGAGCGCACACAGGAAGGCGCCGAACGGGCCGGCCGCACCATCAGTGAAACGCTGGACCGCTGGACCAACAACTAACGGCCTATCAGAGTCTTTTCGAACGCCCCGCTCTGGTTCACCAAAGCGGGGCTTGCCGTCACTGCTGGAGTCGTTGCAGCAGAGCTACGGTGGCAAAACCGTCCGGCGTGACGCCGATGCTACGCTGGTACTCCCGCAAGCCACTTCGGGTATTCGGCCCCATGACACCGTCGGGCGTGCCGACGTCGAAGCCCCGAGCATTGAGAGCCTGCTGCATCTCGCGCACCTGGCTGCGAGACAGCGGCTGCACGTCACGCGGCCACTCGGCCCGGACCCCTTCCCGCCCGGCGATCCTGTCAGCCAGGGTGCCAACCGCCAAGGCGTAGCTGGTGGCATTGTTGTAGCGCAGAATGGCCCGGTAGTTGGGGCCGACCAGGAAGGCTGGGCCATTGGCGCCGGCCGGGGCGATCACCGAGGCCTGCTCGAAGCCGGGAAGATTGCCACCTTCGATCGGACGCACCCCTTGCTCGGCCCATTCACGGCTCGACAGCCGCGTGCTCAGCTCGGTTTGGGCATAGTCGAAGTTCTGGGGGAGCCGCACCTCGGCCACCCACGGCTGGCCGGGCTGCCAGCCGGCTCGCGCCAAATAGTTGGCGGTCGAAGCCATGACATCGGGAATGCTGCCCCATATATCACGCCTTCCGTCTCCGTCGCCATCTACGGCGTAAGCTTCGAAACTCGAGGGAATGAACTGGGTGTGGCCCATGGCACCGGCCCAGGAACCCACCATCCGCTCCGGCGCGATGTCACCAGCTTCGATGATCCTCAGGGCAGCCAGCAGCTCGCCACGGGCAAAGTCGCGCCGCCGACCGTCGAAGGCCAACGTCGCCAGCGCCTCGAGGGTGGAAAAGTCGCCGAAATTGCCGCCATAGTTGCTCTCGATTCCCCAGATCGCCACGATGACTTCTGCCGGAACGCCGAAACGTTGCTCCATCTCTCGGGCCGTGTCGCGGTGCTCGGCGAGCTTGGCCCGCCCTTGGCTGACCCGGGTCTGGGAGACGGCCGTATCCAGATACTGCCAGATAGGACGCACGAACTCCGGCTGAGAGCGGTCGAGTTCGATCACCCTTGGCCGATAGCGCACCCCATCCAGAGCCCTGTCGAGGGTCGCCGCCGAAATTCCTTCGCTGAGGGCAGCGCGGCGGAACTGGGCCAGCCAGTCGGCAAAATCGGCGGGGGGAGCGGGCTCGGCATCGGCTCGGCTCTCGGCTTGCTCAGCGGTAGCCTCCGAGGCCGATTCGGCTTGAGATTCCTCCTCATTGCCAACGCCATTCGCCGGGCTGCTCTGACAGCCGGCCAGCAGCGTTACCAGCAGGCCGAGGGTAAGGGTCCGTTTCATTTTTGCTGCTCTCCTTGCCTATACACAGGGGGCGATCATCGCGCAGTTTGGCCAGCACCACCAGCCCCAAGCGCCCATTGATCAGCCCGCCGACCGGCCGCCTCCCAGCAGGCGACGTAGGTACCGTCGGGGTCGTAATACTCGGCTTGCTTGATGACGTCGAAGCGTCGCTCGCGGGAATCTCGCCCGAGACCGCCCACGTAGCGCCAGTTGCCCCAGTTGCTGGCCACGTCGAAATCGACCAGGCAGTGCTCGAACCAGGCCGCTCCCAAACGCCAATCCTCTCCTAGATCGTGGATGAGGAAGCTCGCCGCATTTTGCCGCGCTCGATTCGACAGCCAGCCGGTCGCCGCGAGCTCGTGCATGGCGGCATCGATGAAAGGAACCCCCGTTCGTCCTTCGCGCCAGGCGAGAAAGGCCTCTCCGAGGGGGGGCAGCAGGCGTGCCCCGAACAACGCACGACCCTCCTGGCGTGCAGCCCAGTGGAAGTAATCACGCCACAGCAGTTCATAGAAGACCCACTTGCTCGACTCATTGGCGCCGTGGCTCGCTTCCCAGTAGCGCAGAGCATCGCGCACTTGCCGGGCCGAGAGACAACCATGAGCCAGCCAGGGCGAAAGGCGGGTGGAGAAATCCGCCCCCCTCAGTTCATTGCGAGTGGTTCTGTAGCGAGCCACGGCGCCGCTCTCCCACATGTAATGATCGAGTCGTGAGAGACCCGCCGCCTCGCCGCCGGCGAAGTGAAATTCACCACGAGCGTCGGCCGTCCATGCAACGGCTTTGCTGCACACCTGAGCGAGAGGCGGCAGCCCACGCGGCGCATCGGCAGGCCAGGGCGGTAGTGTCACAGGTGCGGGCAGCGCCTCGGAAATCGCCAAGCGCTCCTCCACCCGACGACGAAAAGCCGAGAAGCTCGCAGGCAAGGCGCCAAGCGGTACCGGCAGCGTCTCTTCGCTCAGCAGCAGTCCACTGTCGGCCTGCCACACTTCGACACCCTCACCCACGCTCTTGGCCAGGCACAGGCCGTCTTGAACTTCGTCGTCGCCGGCTTCACGGCGCAGCCTAACCTGACTCACGCGATAGCGTTCAACAAGGTCTGTCACGATATCGAGCGGAGCACCAATGCGAACCAGCAGGTCACTGCCCCGCTTGAGCAGCTCACCACGCAATGCAATCAGGCTTTCCCATAGGAAGCGGAGCCGCGCCGGCCCAATACGCGGCACGCCAAGGCCTGACTCTGGGATAAGCCAGGCCTGGTCGAGCACATAGACGCATAACAGTTGTTCGTGTGTGGAATCGATCTGAAACAAAGGGTTGTCGCCCAGACGTAGGTCGTGGCGTAGCCAGACAAGAGTCACACTCATGCGGCACCGCCGGAATGTCGCGCCGGCCGTCGAAAGGGTTCCCTGCAATAGCGCGCCTCATCCCAGCAACGTCTCCGGGCGAAGGGGCTTTGACACAGATGGCATGGTTTGAGGGACGGGGGCTGGCTGTGCATGGTGCACCTTAAAATATAGACATGAAAAAATTATCGTACAGTTTATGTACAATATAAAGCCCTGACTTTGTTTCATGTCCACAACGAAAAAAGGCCGCCCAGAGGCGACCTTGTCCGAAGAAGGATTGGCGGTTCACTGCGGATCGCTATCCCTCGGTTCGTGACGAGCGTTGGCGTCCGTCTCCAGTCCACTCTTGAGTTCGTGGGTGAGCGGGTCGTAGTTGGGCCTGAGCTCATCCTTGACCGTACCGCTCCACAGCTTGGACCCGACGAAGTAGCCCGCCCTGCCGATGACATGGGCCGCTACCGGCGCGGTCATCAGCACGAAGACGATAATGGCAAAGGCGCGCGCCACCACGGCAACGTCTCCGAAGTGTACCGCCACCGCCAGCATGATCAGGATCACCCCCAGCGCGGCCGCCTTGGTGGTGGCGTGCATGCGCGTGAGCAGGTCAGGCAACCGTAAAATCCCGAGTGCCGCCAGAAGCATGAACAGGGCCCCGGTCAGAATGAGAAAACCCTTGATAGTCTCAATCATCACGCGGTCCTCCCCGCTCCAGGAAACGGGCGAAGCCGATGGCGGCCAGAAATCCCATCAGCGCGATGACGATGGCAGCATCGAGAAAACTGGAGACATCGGTACGGATGGCATACACCCCTACCAGCCCCACCACGATGCTGGCAAATAGCTCCAGCGCCACCACCCGATCAGGAAGACTGGGGCCCCTCACCACGCGGACGAAGGCCAGGATGAGCGCAAGGCTCATCAACACCTGGCTGATTAGGATCACAGTGTCCATTTCACACCCCACTCACCCTTGGCGAACTCAACGGAACAGTTCCAGTGCACGAGATTCCATTTCCTTGAGGTTACGACGCAGTTCCTCCTCATCATCGAGGAACATGGCATGGATATAGAGCACCTTGCGGTCATCGGAAACATCCAGGCTCAAGGTGCCGGGCGTCAGGGAGATCAGGTTCGCTACCATGGTGATCTCGAGCTCGGTACGCGCCTCGAGAGGCATGGCAATGACACCCGGCTTCATGTGCCAGGGTGGCGTCAGGATATCGAAACCGACCCGCAGGTTGGCTTGCACCAGTTCCTTGATGAAGAAGCCGAGAAATTTCAGGATTCTCGGCACACGCACCGGGTAACCCTTCAAGGCGTCGACCTGAGGCTCGATCAGCACCAGGGTGATGTAGCCGAACACCAGCCCGACCACCAGATTGAGCCCCGAGAAATCACCGGAGAGGATCACCCAAGCCAGCGCCAGCAGCAGGTTCCAGATGGCTCCCGTCATGGCATCTCCTCCTGCTCTACAGCATCGATGAAGGCGTCTTCGACGGCGATTTCAGCTCCCAACACCGCGTCGATATAACCCTGCGGGTTCATCAGCTGATCGCCGATCAAATTCATGACGATCATCAGCGGTTCGGCGAACACGCCGATCAGCAGCGCGAAGAGGGCCAATACCGCTACCGGAAGGTACATCAGCCACAGGCTCGGCGGCACCATGCGACTATCGTCACCTACCACGACTTCCTCGGCCGGCACCAGGTTGTCTTCAGGCAGCGACTTCCAGAAAACCTCATTCCAGATCTTGACCATGGAGTAGAGCGTCATCAGGCCCACCAGCAGCGCGACTGCCGTTACCACGTAGGCTTCCGCCTCGATGCCCGCACGTACGATAACGAACTTGGCGAAGAAGCCCGACAACGGTGGCACACCGGCCAGCGAGAAGGCTGAAAGGAAGAAGGCCACCGCCAGCCAGGGTCGCTCACGATAGAGCCCACCCATCTTCTTGAGCTCGTAAGTGCCTTGCAGGCGGCGGGTGATACCGCTGATCAGGAACAGGTTGGTCTTGACCACGATGTTGTGCATCACGGCGAAGATCCCCCCGGCAATGGCCAACGGGGTATACAGCGCCAGGCCCAGAATCATGTAGCCGATCTGGCTGACGATGTGGAACGACAGGATGCGGCGAAACTCGAACTGGGCCGCCGCTCCAAGCACTCCGGTGACCATGGTCAGCGCCGCCCCCCAGAGCAGCAGGTCCTGGGTGTAGCCCAGGGTCTGATCGAAGAGCAAAGTGAAAAAGCGAAACAGCGCGTAAACCCCCACCTTGGTCAGCAAACCGGCAAACAGTGCCGACACCGCCACCGGCGGCGTGTGGTAGGACGCCGGCAGCCAGAAGAACAGCGGGAATGCCGCGGCCTTGATACCGAACGCCACCATGAACATCACCGCCAGCACCTCGACCATGCCTTGATGTTCCGCCACCGCCAGCCGCTGGGCGGCATCCGCCATGTTGAGCGTACCGACCATGCCGTACAGCAGACCCACGGCTGACAGGAAGATCACCGAGGCCAGCAGGTTGAGGGTGACGTACTTGATCGCCCCCTCCATCTGCGCTTTCTCGCCACCTAGGATCAGCAGCGCGAAGGAAGCCACCAGCATGACCTCGAACCAGACGTAGAGGTTGAAGACGTCGCCGGTAAGAAAGGCGCCGGCCACGCCGGCCAGAAGCAGGTGCATGAGCGGATAGAAGCCGAAGCGCTCATGCCCCGGGCCGGTTGAGGCCAGCGAATAGACCGACAATGCCAGACCGATGATACCGGTCAGCACCACCATCACGGCGCTGAGCATGTCGGCTACGAGAGTGATGCCATATGGCGCCTGCCAGCCGCCCATCTGGATGACCACATACTCTTCCTGGCCAACCGAGACCAGCAGCCACAATGCCACACCGAGCAAAGCCAGGTTGCCGGCCACAGCGGTAAAGCGCTGCATGGGACGAGAACGCCAGAACAATAGCGAGATGGCGCCAGACAGCAGTGGGAGAAGAATGGGGAGCGCGACTTCGGGCCTCACGTATCGGTTTCCTTCATCTTGTCCAGGTCATCGGCCTTGACGATCTCATAGGCCCGGCGGATCAGTACCACGGCAAACGCCAGTACGCCGAAGGCGATCACGATGGCGGTCAATACCACCGCCTGAGGCAAGGGGTCCGCCACGGCCCCCAGCGGTGCCGCGAGGCCTTCGGGAATCAGAGGCGGCGCTCCGCGGGTCATGCCGGCCGAGGTGAAAATCAGCAGGTTGGCGGCGTTGGAGAGCAACATCAACCCGATCACCAGTTTGACGATCGACCGACGCAGCATGAGAAAGATGGCGGCTGCATAGAGCAGGCCAATGGCCACGGCCATTACCGGTTCCATCGCTTACCTCCCAGTCGGTTCGAGGAGACGGCTCCCGCGTCACCCAGAGAGTCAGGGTTCATCCTTGTCCACCTCCATCAGGGTCATGACCATGGCCAATACGGAGCCCAGTACGGCGAGGTAAACGCCGATGTCGAAGATCAGCGGCGTCGAGGCATAGAAGTCGACACCCGGGATCGTCCACCACTGGGCCGTGAGGAATGGCTCATCCACGAACCAAGCCGGGAAGACCGAGATCATGCCGAACAGCAGCCCCATACCGATCAGGTCGCGGGGGTCGACCATACGCAGTACGTCACGGGTGGCGCTGACGCCAAACGCAAACAAATAGAGGGTGAAGGCCCCGGCAGCCACCAGCCCGGCGATGAACCCGCCACCGGGTTCATCGTGGCCGCGCAGCAGCAGGAACACGGAGAACAGCAGCTGCAGCGGCATCAGGATGCGGGCTGCGGTATGCAGTATCAGGGTGCCTGACTTAACCATGGCTCGACTCCTTCTCCGGCGCTGTCGGCTTGACCGGTTTGGCCGGCGCTCTCAGCTTGAGCATGGCGATGACCCCGATGGCGGCCAGGGCCAGCACGAAGATTTCACCCAGCGTATCCAGTGAGCGATAGTCGACCAGTATGACGTTGACGATGTTACGGCCATGCGCCAGCGGCACGCTGTTCTCGATCATGTAGTCGGAAATGGGCACGAACTGGTCGATGCCCCATGCCGTGAGGATGAGCAGGGTCACCAGCACGCCCACACTGCCCGCCACCAGAACGTCGCGCACCCTCTCCAGCGGTGTCGACAGGCTGGCGAAACGCGGCAGGCGAAACAGCACCAGCACCAGCAGGATCACCGTCAAGGTCTCCACCAGCAGCTGGGTGATCCCGAGATCCGGGGCGCTGAACAGAATGAAAGTGAGGGCAATGGAAAAGCCCATGATCCCGACCGACACTACGGCACTGAGCCGCGAGCGGGCGATGGCGGCAAACAGAGCGCCGAGCACGATCATGGCGACCACGACCACTTCATGGAAGCGCACATCGAGTTCGAAGGCGATTTCGAGGGGGTGCCTGAGCAGCAGCGAATTTCCCAGCAGTGCGATCAGCACCAGCACCATCACCAGTATGTAGTTGCGCATGTAGCCGTTCTGGAGAATGCGCGTCTGCCAGTCGGATACCACCGTGACCCAGTGCATGAAGGCTTCGTAACCCGCTTCGGGACCGCGCGCCATGATGGGGTCGAGCCGCGCCAGAGTGGCACGTACGCGATCCCAGCGTTTAAACAGCAGGAAGCCCAAAGCCAAGGTCACGATCGACATGATCAAGGGCAGATTGATGCCATGCCACAGATACAGATTCACGGTCACCGGCTCGCCCATGACCGCCGATGCCGCAGCCGTGAGCACCCCCATGCCGGCGAGTACTGGCAAGACACCAAGCAATAGCGACAGGGCGGCCAGGCAAGCCGGGCCGAGCAGCATCGACAGCGGCGCTTCATGAGCCACCCGCGGGGTCGCACGCCGCTCGCCGAAGAATGGCCGCAGGGCGATGATGGCCGCCACGGCAATGGTGAGGAAGGCCGAGACGAAGGCGAGCAAAAGAACGAGCCAGCCGAAGGCGTCCGCGTCCAGCACCGCTTCGAACATCAGCTCCTTGGCGATGAAGCCGAACAGCGGCGGCGCCCCGGCCAGCGACAGCGCCGCGATGACGGCGATGATCGCCGTTACCGGCATCAGAGGACGCAGCCCCCCCATGGCGGTGATGTCCTTGGTGCCGGTCTCGTGGTCGAGTATGCCGGCCACCATGAACAGCGCCCCCTTGTACAGGGAGTGGGCGAGCAGGAAAGTCACGAAGGTGATCAACGCGCCTTCGGTACCGATGCCAAGCAGCATCGTCAGGGTGCCGAGCGCCATCACCGTAGAGTAGGCGAGCATCTTCTTGATATTGGTATGACGTATGGCCAGAAACGCCCCGGTGAACATGGTCAGGGCGCCGACCACCGAGAGAATGCCGACCCAGGCTTCAGTACCGCCCAGGCTTGGCTGCAGGCGTGCCAGCAGGTAGATGCCGGCCTTGACCATGGTGGCCGAATGCAGATAGGCCGAAACCGGGGTCGGCGCCGCCATGGCATTGGGCAACCAGAAATGAAACGGAAACTGGGCCGACTTGGTGAAGGCCGCCAGTAACAGACACAGCAGCATGGGCAGGTAGAGGTCATGTTCACGCAGGTCGATGCCACCGGCACTGATCTCAGCCAGCGACCAACTGCCGCCAGCGTTGCCCAGCAACACCAGCCCCGCCATCAAGGCAAGCCCCCCGCCGAAAGTGACGAACAGGCCTTGGCGTGCCGACTTGCGCGCCTCGATATCGGCATGACTGAAGCCGATGAGCAGGTAGGAGGTGATGCTGGTCAGCTCCCAGAAGACGAACAGGGTCAGCAGGCCATCGGCCAGCACCAGGCCCAGCATCGACACCATGAAGGCAAGAATGACGATGTGAAAACGCACCAGGTCACGGTGCCCTTTGAGGTAGCCCCCGGCATAGATGAGTACGAAAGTGCCGATTACGGTGATCAGCAGCGCGAACAGCAGCGCCAGGCCATCGATGACGAAACTCAGGCTCATGCCGAGAGACGGCACCCAATCGAGCTCCAGGAAGAGCACCTCGCCACTCATGATCGCCGGCATAAGGCTCAGGAACCAAAGCGCCAGCATGGCGGGAAAAGCGGCCAATACGAAACTGGCACGTTCACCGAACCAGCGATGGAGCAATGGAGCAAAGGCGGCCAGCACGAACCCCGATAGCACGGCAAATTGCATCATGCAGTTCCCTTCTGTCTGTTCATCGTCCGGACACGTTGCCTCACTACCTGACACGCACGTGCCAAGCCGTCGGCAGCCAGGCTAGCGCTGTCCGGGTGCCCCACAAAATCGTACGTCGCGATTAAAGAAATCTTGGTATCGGCCGAAAAAAAATACGCCCAAAGGATGAGCGTCGGCAGCCCGGTCCAGTCTGTTTATTGCAGCGCAAAACGATTAGACTTTGCGCCGCGGCTGGCACCGGTGAACGTTGATTTCACGACGAAACGGCTTGCTAGTATAACGATTTTACAACGTTTCTTCATTCACCGTTCCCCAACGACCGGCCCACCGATCCTCGATCGCCAAAACTTAGCCTGTGTGTGGTACTCGGGCACACTACCTCACGGCTCATCTCCGTGCCGTGGTGCGATGCACCGATCCGCCGCCAGAATGGACGAACCACCATGTCGTTGCTGTGGATTCCCCTTCTCACCATTATCGGCATCATCGTACCGGTAATGACATCACGTCACGGTCGCAGGGCCTGTGTCACCGCTACTCTAATCGCCCCTCTGCTTGCCCTCGGCCTGGTTCTCCTGCATGCACCCGCCGTCTTGGCCGGCGACGTGGTCAGCCTACGGATACCCTGGATGCCGCTGCTTGGCCTCGATCTCGCCCTGCGCATCGACGGCCTGACGCTGCTGTTCTCCCTGCTGATCCTGGGTATCGGTAGTCTGATCCTGCTCTATGCCGGCTTCTACCTCTCCGCCGAGGAGGACGATGGCCGCTTCCTCTCCTACATGATGCTGTTCATGACGGCCATGCTCGGCATCGCCATGGCGGACAACTTGATCCTGCTGTGGCTGTTCTGGGAGCTCACCAGCATCTCGTCCTTCCTGCTGATTGGCTTCTGGGGCCACCGCAGCGATGCCCGACGCGGCGCCCGCATGGCCCTGACCGTCACCGGAGCCGGCGGCCTCGCTCTGCTGGCCGGCGTCCTGCTGATCGGTCAGGCGGTAGGCAGCTTCGCCATGAGCGACGTGCTGGCTTCCGGCGATGTCATTCGTGGCTCCGACCACTATCCGCTGATTCTGGCGCTGGTCCTGCTGGGCGCCTTCACCAAGTCGGCCCAGTTTCCGTTCCATTTCTGGCTGCCTCACGCCATGGCAGCCCCCACGCCGGTCTCCGCGTTCCTGCATTCGGCCACCATGGTCAAGGCGGGTGTTCTGCTCATGGCCCGCCTCAACCCGGCCCTGGGCGACACCGCGCTGTGGGCGGTGAGCCTTTCGTTAGTGGGCCTGGCGACCATGCTCTACGCCGCCTGGTTTGCCCTGCTGGAGCGTGACCTGAAAGGCATACTCGCCTTTTCCACCGTCAGCCATCTGGGCCTGATCACCCTGCTGCTGGGGCTCGGCAGCCCGCTGGCCATCGTCGCCGCAGTGTTCCACATCCTCAACCACGCCACCTTCAAGGCGGCGCTGTTCATGATGGTGGGCATCATCGATCATGAAACCGGTACCCGCGACATCGACCGTCTCGGCGCGCTGTGGTCGATGATGCCGCTGACGGGCACCATGACCATACTGGCCGGCTCCGCCATGGCCGGCTTCCCGCCATTCAACGGCTTCCTGTCCAAGGAGATGCTGTTCGAACAGAGCCTGATCAACAACCTGCTCGGGGCGCTCAGCATCGTCATTCCCCTGCTGGTGGTGGTGGCGGCCATGCTCTCGGTGGCCTATTCGCTGCGCCTGATCTGGAGCCTGTTCTTTGCCGAGCCCAAGCTGACCCGTGAGCAGAAAGCGCTGCCGCCGATGAAGGTCCATGACCCGGCCCGCGGCATGCTTGCACCCGGCCTGTTCCTTGCCGCCACGAGCCTGCTGGTGGGGCTTTTCCCGATGACTCTGGCCGCCCCGCTGCTGCACGCAGCGAGCCTCGCCGTTCAGGGCGAGACCACCCCGGTCGTCAGTCTGGCCTTGTGGCATGGCTTCAATCTGCCGCTTCTGATGAGCCTGGTCGCCGTCGCGGGCGGCATACTGGTGCTGCGCCAGCATCGCCGCCTTGCCGCTATCGCCGCTCTGTTCCATGAGCGCAATGCCGGCCTGATCTTCGAGGCAATGGTTCAGCGTTTGATCAAGGCCACGCTGTGGCTGACCCTGCGCCTGGAAAATGGCTCCCTGCAGCGCTACCAGGCACTGCTGATCCTGACGGCGCTGGCCATGGCCGCCATCGGCTTGACTCAATTGGAATCGCTGACCGGCGAGCGCGGCCTGCAACCCCTCGACGGTATGCTGTTCCTCGGCGCCGGGCTGATGGTGTTCGGCGCCATCGGCAGCGCCCTGAGCCATCGCTGGCGACTGGTGTCGCTGCTGATGCTCTCCGTGGTCGGCTTGTCGGTCTCGCTGACCTTCGTGCGCTTCTCCGCCCCTGACCTGGCCCTGACTCAGCTGTCGGTGGAAGTGGCTTCGATGATCCTGATGATCCTGGCCCTGTTCTTCCTGCCTCAGCGCCCCCCGCTGCTGGTATCGGGGCGGCGTATTCTACGCGATCTCATGCTAGCAGCCTCGCTGGGCCTGGTGGTGGCCATGCTCAACTACGCCATGCTGACCCGCGAAACCCTCACCATCGCCGACTATTTCCTGCGCGAGAGCGTGCCCGGCGGCGGCGGCACCAATGTGGTCAACGTCATCCTGGTCGATTTCCGCGGCTTCGACACCTTGGGCGAAATCACCGTATTGACCCTGGCGGGCCTTGCCACCTTCAAACTGCTCAACCGTCTGCGCCTGTTCATGCCCTCGGGCAACATCGAAGGCATTCGCTGGTCGCAGCATCGCTACCCGCTGATTCTCTCGGTAGTGGCACAGATTCTGCTGCCGCTGGCACTGCTGGTATCGGTCTATATCTTCCTACGCGGGCACAACCAGCCGGGCGGCGGCTTCATTGCCGGCCTGATCACCGCCACCGCGCTGATTCTGCAGTACATGGCCCGCGGTCACGACTGGACCCGCGAGCGTCTGCCGGTTTCCTATTCGATCATCGCCGTCTCGGGGCTGGCCATCGCTCTGGCCACGGGCCTTGGCAGCTGGCTGTTCGGCTACCCCTTCTTGACCACGGCCTTCGGTCATTTCCACTTGCCTGTGATTGGCGAGTTCGAATTGGCCACCGCCATGCTATTCGATCTTGGCGTCTATCTGGCCGTGGTCGGCGCCACACTGATGATTCTGATCAACCTGGGCCGCGTCACCACCATCAACCGCCCAACGCTGGAGGAACGCTGATGGAAGCCCTCTTCTCGCTCGTCGTCGGCGTGCTCACCGCAAGCGGCATCTATCTGCTGCTGCGTGGACGCACCTTCCCCGTGATCGTCGGCCTGGCCCTGCTCGGCTATGCGGTGAACCTGTTCCTGTTCTCGACCGGCGGCCTGAACACCCACGCCGCGGCCGTTGTCGGGGAGTCGCTGACGCCTACCGACCCCCTGCCCCAGGCTCTGGTGCTCACCGCCATCGTGATCGGCTTCGCCATGACCGCCTTCGTCGTGATACTGGCGATTCGTGCCCGCGGCGACCTGGGCTCCGACCATGTGGACGGCCAGCAGGGTGAAGAAGGAGACGCACCGCGATGAGCCAGCATCTGCTTACCCTACCCATTCTGTTGCCGATGCTCGGCGCTCTGGTCCTGCTGCTCTCGAGCCGGGCCAGCGACCAGACCCATCGCCGTATGAGCCTGATCTTTACCGCCCTGCTGGTGCTTGCCTCGCTGCTGCTGCTGCGCCAGGCCGCCGGCGGCGAGCTGGTCTTCTACGCGCTGGGCAACTGGCAGGCACCCTTCGGCATCGTACTGATGCTCGACCGGCTTTCGGCGATGATGGTGGCCCTGACCGCCGTACTGGCCATGGGCTGCGTGATCTTCGCCTGCGCCGGCGATGACGTTCAGGGCAGCAATTTCCACGGTATCTTCCAGCTTCAGCTGATGGGCCTCAACGGCGCCTTCCTGACTGGTGACATCTTCAACCTCTTCGTCTTCTTCGAGATCACCCTGCTCGCATCCTATGCCCTGCTGATGCATGGCGGCGGCAAGGAGCGGGTCGGTGCCGGACTGCACTACGTGATTCTCAACCTGGCCGGCTCGGCGCTGTTCCTGATTGCACTCGGCGTGCTCTACGGGGCCACCGGCACCCTCAACATGGCGGACATGGGACGTCGGGTTGCCAGCATGTCCGGCGACCAGGCGGCACTGGTCACCGCAGGGGCGCTGCTGTTGATCGTGGTCTTCAGCCTCAAGGCGGCCCTGTTGCCGCTCTACTTCTGGCTGCCCCGCACCTATGCTTCGGCGCCCGCCCCCGTGGCAGCGCTGTTCGCCATCATGACCAAGCTCGGCCTCTACGCCATACTGCGCGTCCACAGTCTGATATTCGTCGACAGCGCCGCCGAGCCCGCCATCCTTGGCTGGCTGTGGTGGTCAGGGCTGGCCACCATCCTGCTGGCCGCCATCGGGGTCCTCGCGGCCCGTGACCTGCGGCCGCTGGTGGCCTACCTCGTACTGATCTCGATCGGCACTCTGCTGGCGGCAACCGCACTGGGCACCACCGACGCTACCACCGCCCTGCTCTACTATCTGCCTCATACCACCTTGATATGCGGCGCACTATTTCTGATCGCCGAACTGATCGGTCAACAGCGCGGCAAGGCAGGCACGCGCCTGGTGCGAGCACGCCGACTGCATCAGCGCTACCTCCTGGGCGGCCTGTTCCTCACCGCTGCCGTAGGCGTGGTCGGCCTGCCGCCCATGGCAGGCTCGCTGGCCAAGCTGCTGTTGATGCAGGCCACCGAGGGCGGCGCCCGTGTCTGGCTTTGGCCGCTGCTGCTGCTGGCCGGCCTGTGCACCCTGATCGCCATGTCACGAGCGGGTTCGGTGTTTTTCTGGGCCAGTTACAAGGGCGAAGTGACCGCCGGAAAGGTCAGCAGGCTCCAGCTCACCGGCGTGGCCTGGCTGCTCGCAAGCGCTCCCGTACTGGTCGTCTTTGCCGGCCCCATCAGCCAATACACCCATGCCGCCGCGGAACAGCTGGCCCAGCCGCAGACCGTGATCCAGCAGCTGCTGGGAGAGGCCGGTCCCAATGACCTGGTGCAGAGCGCTCCTATCCTCCACGATGAAGCCCAGGGAGGCACACTATGAAGGCGCTGGGACGCTTTTTACCTACCCCCACCCTTTCCCTGGTGCTGCTGGTGGTATGGCTGCTCATGGTACGCAGTATCGCGCCCGGCCAGGTGCTGCTGGGCCTGATTCTGGCGGTGGGCATCCCTTTGCTCACACAGGGTTTCTGGGAACCCCTGCCACGGGTCAAGCACCCGCTCAAGCTGGCGATGTTCGTACTCGTAGTGCTGTGGGACATCGTCAAAGCCAACATCCATGTCAGCCTGCTGATTCTGCTGCCGCGCCGCGAGCCCCACCCCGGTTTCGTCGAGTATCCGCTGCAAGTGACCGATCGTCTGGCCGTTACCCTGCTGGCGAACACCATCACCATGACGCCCGGCACGGTATCGACCAACATCCGCCTGGATGGCTCATCGCTGCTGATCCATGTACTGGATCTCGACGATGAACTGGCCTTGATCCGCGAGATTCACGAGCGCTACGAGCGGCCGCTCAAGGAGATCTTCGAATGCTAGATACCGCCTTGCTGATCACGCTGACGCTGATCGTTCTGGCCATGGCGATGAACGTCTACCGCCTGGCCATCGGTCCTGACGTACCCGACCGGCTGCTGGCTCTCGATACGCTCTATGTGAACTCCATTGCCCTGATCGTGCTGCTGGGGCTTTGGCTCAACACCAAGACCTATTTCGAGGCGGCGATCCTGATCGCCATGCTTGGCTTCATCGGCACCATGGCCGTGTGCCGCTATCTGCTTCGCGGCGATATAATCGAATAGGGGACGCCACATGACCTTCTACGTGATTGCCGAGGGCGTTATCGCCTTCCTGTTGATTGCCGGGGGCGTCTTCGCCTTCACCGGCTCGCTCGGCATGCTGCAGTTCAAGGACTTCTTCACCCGCCTGCACGGCCCCACCAAGGGCACCACACTGGGCATCGGCTCCATCCTGGTCGCCTCGATGCTCTACTTCACCATCACCCAGCGCGAGCTGCACGTGCAGGAACTGCTGATTACGCTTTTCTTGTTCATCACCGCACCGGTGACCGGCCACATGTTGGCCAAGACCGGACTCCACATGCACCTGCGCTTCACCACCGGCACCCGGGGTTCAGTGCCGGAGTTTCGCGATGAGGACGTAGGCCAGAGCCGAGTGGCACGCCCGGCACGCGCCAAGCACCCGTGGAAATACCGCAAGCAGAAACGCTCGCGCATGTTCCGCTGAAACAACAAGGCCGCCTGAAGGCGGCCTGACTTGCTCCTCGCTCTACGCCTCAGACCCAGCCGCCCAACTCGTTGTCGATGATGCCTAGCAGCGCCTCGATGTGGTCGTCGCGATCATTAAGACAGGGAATGTAGGTGAACTTCTCCCCCCCCGCGGCCAGGAAACTGTCGCGAATCTCCTCGTTGATTTCCTCGAGCGTTTCCACGCAGTCGGAGGCGAAGGCCGGTGAAATCACGGCGATATGCTTCTTGCCCTGACGTGCCAGCTCGGCCACGTGTTCGACCGTCTGCGGCCCAACCCACTCTTCGGGTCCGAATTGCGACTGAAAGGCGGTCTGCAGCGCCTCCTGCTCCCAGCCCAGCTGCTCTCGCAGCAAGCGGGTGGTCTTCTGGCACTGGCAGTGGTAAGGGTCGCCCTCGAGCAGGAAACGCTTGGGTACACCGTGATAGGAAGCCACCAGCACTTCAGGTGGCGTCTCGGTGGCGGCATAGGCCTCGCGCACCGAATTTGCCAGCGCCTCGAGATAGGCCGGGTGCTCGAAGTAAGCCGGTACGGTACGCACGGCCGGCTGCCACTTGAGCTTCATCAGGGTACGGAACGCATGGTCGTTGGCGGTGGCCGTGGTCGGCGAGGCGTACTGCGGATAGAGCGGGAAGAACAGGATACGCTCGCAGCCCTCCGCCTGCATGCGACGCAGCACGCTGTCGGTAGAAGGGCTGCCGTAGCGCATGCAGAAGTCGACCAGCAACCGGTCCCCATGGCGAGCCTTCACCCCCTCGGCCACCTTGTGGGTCTGATCCCGAGTGATGGTCAGCAGCGGACTCTCGTTCTTCTCGGTATTCCAGATACTGCGATAGGCCTCACCCGACTTGAACGGCCTTCGCGAAAGAATAATCAGCTGCAGCAGAGGCTGCCATTTCCAGCTCGGGTAATCGACGACTCGCTTGTCGGAGAGGAACTCGCTCAGATAGCGTCGCATGGACCAGTAGTCGGTCGCATCCGGCGTGCCCAGGTTGGCCAGCACCACCCCTATCTTGGGTCGGGTGATCGGAGGATGATCCGCCGGAGCATGGGTAGGACGTAGAGGCTCCGGCGATCCCGACTCCACTTGCGATGCCACCATGCGCTGCGCTCCTCGTGACGAAAGACAAAGAGCGTCATTGTATCAGGCACAAGCCTGGCAGGGGCATCGAGTTATACTATGAAATCGATTTGTATAACTTGGATCAAGGTTAAAAGGCCTAGAAGACCAGCGGCATGCGTGACGTGAGCGGGTCGTGATAGTGGGCCTCGCGGCCTACGACCTCGTCTTCCGGTACGTGCTGGACCAGGAAGGCGCGATGAATGCCGGCACGCTGCAACTCCAGGTACACGTCCTCCAGCGAGCGGAACACCATCGGCTTGCCACGCCGCGCCAGCATGTGGCGCGCCCCCTCCACATCTTCGAGCTCTACCTGATAGCAGTGGCTGCCCGAATGGGTAATGACCCGCACCTCGAAATTGTCGTGGTGGGCGACGAACTGCTTCAACTGTTCGAATTCCATGGCTCCCTCCATGTCCTGAATCGTTCCGTTGGGCCTGTGGATATGCTTCGGGCACAGCATGACTGTGCCCGATATCAATCACATGACGCTAACGTATCGAAACTATGACAATGGAATCGCCGCGGGGTTCAAAGTCGTCTTGCCTGAACCGTCACTGATATTCCGAAGGATCGATCGCCTTGGCCAGCGAGTTGCGGTCGACCCACTTGCCCGCCTTGGTTTCCTTGTAGCGAAACACTACGCGGTCGCCCTTCGCCACGGTGAGCTCGGCGTCCTCGGTCTGATAGCTGTAAGCCTCGCCGTCGACGATCAAATGAAAACGATAGAGATCCGGCATGCCGAGCCACTCCTTGAACGGCCCTTCGCGCTCCAGCGACTCGAGTACGCCGCGTGCTTCCAGCTTGGGGGCGCGCTGACGCTTGCCGCGTCGAAATCCGCCTGCCATGGTCACTCCTCGAAAAACGTCTGTCGGGGGCTCGGCATTATACGGGGCCCAACGCAAGGCTCAAGCGCTCCCGCCCTCACTCGCCGAATGCCTCACCGTAACTATCGGGCGCCAGGTCCTCGAAGCGGGTGTACCTTCCGATGAAAGCCATGTGCACCGTACCGATGGGACCGTTACGCTGCTTGCCGATGATCAGCTCCGCCAGGCCCTGGTTGTCCGGGTTATCCGGATTGTAGACCTCATCGCGGTAGACGAAGGCAATCACGTCGGCATCCTGCTCGATGGCACCTGACTCGCGCAGGTCGGACATGACCGGACGCTTGTTGGGGCGCTGCTCCAGCGAACGGTTGAGCTGCGAGAGTGCGACCACGGGGCAGCCGAACTCCTTGGCCATGCCCTTGAGCGAGCGCGATATCTCGGAGATCTCGCCGGTACGGTTCTCCGAGAAACCGGGGATCTGCATCAGCTGCAGGTAGTCGATCATCACCAGCGCCATATTGCCGTGTTCACGCACCAGGCGACGAATGCGCGAGCGCATCTCGTTGGGCGACAGGGCCGCGGTGTCGTCGATGAAAAGCTGCTTGTCCTTGAGCAGGTTCACCGCCGACGTCAGACGCGGCCAATCCTCATCCTCGAGCTGGCCGGTACGCACTCGGGTCTGGTCGATGCGCCCCAGCGACGAGAGCATACGCAACATCAGCGATTCGGCGGGCATCTCCATGGAGAACACCATTACCGGCTTATCGCTGGCAATGACGGCATGCTCGACGAGGTTCATGGCGAAGGTGGTCTTGCCCATGGAGGGGCGCCCGGCAATGATTACCAGATCCGATGGCTGCAGGCCCGACGTCATCTCGTCGAGATCGCGAAAGCCGGTGGAGAGCCCCGTCATCTCGCCCTTCATGTTGAACAGCTCGTCGATGCGGTCCACCGCCTTGGCCAATAGCTCGCTCATGCCGATGGGCCCGCCCGACTTGGGGCGCTCCTCACTGATCTGGAAGACCAGGCGTTCGGCCTCGTCGAGCAGCTCGTCGGCGGGGCGCCCCTGAGGGCTGAAGGCGCCGTCGGCGATCTGACTAGCCGCGCGGATCAGCTTGCGCAGCGTGGCCCGTTCACGAACGATGTCGGCGTAGGCGCGAATGTTGCTCGCCGAGGGCGTATTGCGTGCCAGCTCGGCCAAGTAGGCCAGTCCGCCGACGGTATCGAGCTGATCGCGTCCCTCAAGGGATTCCGAGAGTGTGACAACATCGAGCGGCTTGCTCGCTTCGGCAAGGCCGGTCATGGCGTTGAAGATCAGGCGATGCTCATAGCGGTAGAAGTCGTCCGCCACCAGCCGGTCGGCAACGTTATCCCACGCCTGATTGTCGAGCATCAAGCCACCCAGCACCGACTGTTCCGCCTCCAGCGAGTGGGGGGGCACCTTCAGCGCAGCGGTTTCCTTGTCGAGCTCGAGCGTATCGTTCATGAAGCAACAACCTTGGTGAGAACAAGCCGAGCCATTCTACCCGATGCCCGAAGCCCGCCCTACCTCCCGGGACAACAAAAAACCGCGACCGTAAGCGGTCGCGGCAAGGTATCGAAGCAGCTTGCGAGCAGGGGTCCGACAATCTGTGGCCGTTACGTCAGAACCATACCTCCGTCTGCACGCCGAAGCTCCACTGACCACCGGTGAAACCGTCGCTGCCGAAGGCGCTGGCCCCGTAGTCGTTGAGTTCGCTCGACCAGTCGGTGTAGGAGGCGAAGGCGCGGATTTCGGGTCGCTGCCAGAAACCGCCCACCTGGGGCTTGAAGGTCGGTGCGATGGTGAGCTTGCCGAAGTCGCCGCTCACGGCGTTGCGGCCATCGAAGCCGTTGGGGTCGAGGTCCATGTACTGATAGCTGGCCTCATACTGCATCTCGAAATTCTGGGTGATCTCGTTTGCCAGGCGGGCACTCAGGGTCAACCACTTGTAGTCGTCACCGTCGACGTAACGATCCTTGCTCATTTCACCGAAGAGTACCGGGGCAATGCGCCAGCTGGGTGCCAGGTAGGTGGTGCCGTAGATACCGAGGCGGGTGGCCTGGGCGTCATCGGTCAGGTTGCCGTCGCTGCCGAGCCCCTTTACCTCGGCCCCCAGGCCCTGGCCGTGCAGCAGCGCCACTTTGAAGTTGCCCTCGCCCAGACCGAAGAAACTGTCGCCGTGGTAGGCCACCATGGTATGGAAACCGCTATTGGCGGCGGTCTGCCCTGAGCCGATGTCACGCTCGTCGTTGTCGGCTGCCGAGAGGGCATTTACCATCCACTGCCAGTTACCGAAGTAGTTGTTCGAGGTCAGGATCAGGCTGTCCGTGCTGCCATCATCCCCCGGATACTCCGGACGCACCGGGAAATCGCTGAAGCTGCGCCCGTAGAGCGAGAAGTTGGAGCGCCAGCTCTCGGCCAACTGCATGTCGTAGATACCGGCACCGGTACCGGCGAGGAAGATGAAGTCGCTGTCGAGCCAGTGGATATCGAAATTGTCGCGATCGAAGCGCTTGCCGGCCCAGATCGAAGCGTTCTCGAAGGCGCCGGTGAAGCTTGGCAGGTCGCTGAACTCGGCGTATACCTGGCGCACGTTGAGGTTTGAGTCGCCGTCCCAGTCGCTGCTGGTGGTAGTGCCGCTAGCCAGCATGGTGCGGTAGTGCGCCCGGGCACCGTTGTCGAACTGCATGCGGTAGTTGAGGATCGCCTCGGCGTAGGTATCGTCCTCGTTACCCAGGCGCCCCACGGCGCCCCCCACTCCACCGGCCGGCGTCACGTAGGGACCACCCTCGATGCTCTTGCGATCCTCGCCCAGCAGCAGCCCCGAGCGGGCATAGACGTTGAACGAGAAGCCCTCCTCACCGCTGGCCTGACGCTCCACTCGAGCCAGTCGCTCCTCCATGACGTCGTCATTGTCGCCCCCCGCCGCCTGAGCCTCGGCTATTGCAGCCCGCTGCTCCGCAGAAGTGGCGCGCTGCTCGGCAGCGGCAATGCGATTCTCGAGCTCCAGAAGGCGCTGTTCAAGGGCCGAAGTGTCGGCAACGGCATAGCCGATCATGCCAAAGCTGGCCACAGCCACGGCCGTGACCAGCGGAGTTCTTGGCAAGGCAGTCTTCATCGAGGTTGATCCTTTGTGTTTGTTTGATTATTTACGCAAGGAGACGCTAGGAAGCACGGCACTGTATCGTTTAAGACAACCATCGGATCGATACCGCATTACCTTGCGGCCCCGACCTGAACGCGATCGTCAGGCAGAAAAAACTTAATCGTTTAAGTCCGGTGACGCAAAGCCAAACCGTAATATTACTACCAATGTCTAAGACGCATACGACAAGGGGGCGCAGGCAGTAATGCCTGCGCCCCCTTGGGTCGGTCGAGCTAGCGGTGACGCTTACTCGGCGACGACGACCACCCGAACGGTGGCATCGACTTCGGCGTGCAGATGCAGGTCGATGTCGTACTCACCGGTCTGGCGGATCGGACCTTCGGGCATACGCACTTCGCTCTTGGCGACATCGATGCCAGCCTGGCCCAGCGCTTCGGCCAGGTCACGCGGGCCGATGGAACCGAACAGCTTGCCTTCTTCACCGGCCTTGGCAACCAGCGAGAGTTCGATCTCGGCCAGCTGAGCGGCACGGGATTCGGCAATCGCCTTGCGTTCGGCTGCCTGTGACTCGAGCTCGGCGCGCTGCGCCTCGAAGGCTTCCACGTTGTCCTTGGTGGCCGGCACGGCAAGACCGTAAGGCACCAGGTAGTTACGGCCGTAGCCGGGTTTCACGGTGACCTTGTCGCCCAGGCCACCCAGCTTGCCGATGTTGTCGAGCAGAATGACTTCCATCTCGTTAACCTCTTGTCAGTCGCCGCGAGGGGCCAGACGGCTGCGGAAGTCCGCAAACACATCGATGAAGGCCACCAGCAGCACTATCAGAATCATGGGCCAGGTGGTGATCAGCAGTACGTAGAATGCGATCAACCACAGCCCGTTCATACCCTTTATCCCAATGAAGCCATGCACCAGGGCGATACCGGCAACCAGTAGCGGCACCCACACCAGCATGGAGAGCGACGGCAAACCCAACACCATCCCCACCACGCCAAGCACTACCAGCAGCAAGAGTTCTCGCGGCGCCAGGCGCAACGCGTGAAACTCCTCACGAAAGCCGCCGGGGTTGTAGAGCCCCGCTTGCCAGGCCCTAGCCAGCGCCAAGCAGCCCACCGCTGCCATCAGCACGACCAAACCCGTAATGCCACCGATCAGCAGCGTTGCCAGCTCTTCGGTATCCAAGCCCTGGCGTCCTAGCTCGGTCAGCATCCGGTCGATCTCGGCCGACCCCTGGCGCAGTTGTTCCAGCAGCGGCCCTGTGCCGCCCGGCGGCACGAAAACACCGAGCTGGATCATGACCGCCGCGGCCAGCGTGCCGACCACGAGCGCCTCGCTCCAGCGCATGCGGGAGCGCAGCACCACAGCCATCAACGTGACCAGCAGTACGCTGGCCAGCGGAATGGCATCGCCCTGGGTCCACCACCAGCCGGCAGGGACGGCTGCCGCCACCATGACCGGCAAGGCAGGCGACAAGCCGCGACGCAGCGTGACCAGAGCCACGATGGCGCCACTCAGCCAGAACAGCCAGGGAATGACCGCAGCCAGCGCCGCCCCGCCTACGGCATAGGGCGTGCCGCGCATCAACCATCGGGCAATGGGCAACATCGAGTCAGCGGCTTACTGGTGGCTGTCGGTATAGGGCAGCAGAGCCAGGTAGCGCGCGCGCTTGATGGCGGTTGCCAGCTGACGCTGGTAGCGGGCCTTGGTACCGGTAATGCGGCTGGGTACGATCTTGCCGGTTTCGGTGATGTAGGCCTTCAGCGTGTCCAGATCTTTGTAGTCGATCTGCTTCACGCCTTCAGCGGTGAAACGGCAGAACTTGCGACGGCGGAAAAAGCGTGCCATGTAGTGACTCCTCGGTACGTGCTATCAGTGGGCTTCGGCAGTTTCTTCTTCTTCAGCGCGCGGCCGCTCTTCGCGACGCGCTCGCTTGTCGTCTGCCGGCTTCATCATTGGCGAAGCTTCGGTGATGGCTTCCTTGCAGCGCACCACCAGGCTGCGAATGATGGCGTCGTTGAAGCGGAAGATGTTCTCGATCTCGTCGAGAGTCTCGCCGCTGCATTCGACGTTCATCAGCACGTAGTGAGCCTTGTGGATCTTGTTGATCGGGTAGGCCAGGTGACGACGGCCCCAGTCCTCCAGGCGATGCACGGTGCCACCGCTCTCGGTGACGATGCTGGAGTAACGCTCGACCATGGACGGCACTTGCTCGCTCTGGTCCGGGTGAACCATGAACACGATTTCGTAATGACGCATGGGATCTCCTTTCGGGTTGGCAGCTTCCGCGTGCGCGATTGGCGTCAAGGGAAGCAAGGAGGTGATTTTGAAATAGCAATGCCCGCTCACGCAGGAACGGGCGCCTGCATTCTAGTGGCCTGCGCCGCCACATGCAAGCCAGCGGCGCACCGCCAGCTCAGCCGGCGGTGCGGCGCGGGCGCCCAACCGCGCCCACGCCAAGAACCCGGGCCCCGGGGCCGTTGCAGCCGCGGCCCCGGCCGCGCCGGGGCCCCGTATCAACCCC
>NZ_JAFIFK010000046.1 GCF_020832045.1 Halomonas sp. | reverse complement strand
CCCGCCGGGTTGCCGAAAACGATGGTGGCATCGTTGACGTTGGAGCTCCGGCCCGCGTGGCCATAACCCTGGCCGCTTACGCTCTGCTCGTTGATCTGGTAACCGCCGGCGTTGGCCTGGCTGGCGAAGGCGGCGGCGGCGATGGCCACGGCCCAGGTGATCCTGTTGAACTTGTTCTGCATGTTTCGACGTCCTCTTCCAGATACGAGCTGGCGCTGGTTATTGTTCCGCTCTCAGCGGAGCGGTGCCCTACCAAGTCAGTTTTCGCCAAACCGCAGCCCGGATCAAGGCCAAACGTTCGTTTTAAAGCCTGAAAACGTCATACTTTAGTCCTGTTCAAGCGTAATTCATTGAACTTTTCACCAGGCCTACGCATCCCCGGCCCCTTTTTACGGTATTCGGACAACCTGCTTGACCTTTGTGTTACCCATAGGTTTTACACTGCCAGGCATGGTCCCCAACCACAGGAGACTCTGCCATGAAGGTTAGCGAACTGGCCCGATGCGCCGAGGTCACTGCCGAGACGGTACGCCACTACACGCGCGAAGGCTTGCTGCACCCGAAGCGCGACCCAGAGAACGGCTATCAGCTGTTCGCCCAGGCTGACCTGGAGCGGCTGCGCTTCATTCAGCGCGCCCGAACGCTGGGATTCAGCGTTGCCGAAATCAATGAAATCCTCGCCCATGCCGACCAGGGCGATTCGCCCTGCCCCATGGTGCGCGACCTGCTGGCCAGCAGGCTGCCGCAGATCCGTAACCGCATCCGCGAACTGGAAGCGCTGGCATCACGCATGGAGCAGGCGCTCGACGCCTGGGCCGAGATGCCCGACGGCACCCCTGACGGCCACAGCCTGTGCCGCCTGATCGAAAGCTTCCCCGAGGCGACGCACTCCCACTGCTCCCGAGCCGCCGAGGAAAGGCAATGAACAGCTACGAACTCGAGCGCATCGTCCCCGGCATGAACTGCCAAGGGTGCGTGAAGCGCATGCGCGAGGCGATCCAGGCCCTCGACCCTGAGGCCGAGGTCTCCGGTTTCCCCGCGGAGAAACGCCTGGTGGCAATCACCACCCTCGACGCTAGCCGACTCGATGACGCCCTCGAGGCGTCAGGCTATCCGCCCGGGGCCGTGGCCAGCGGTGAGCCCGACGAAACATCAGACAAGACGCCAGTCGCCGTAGTCGCTTCCCGGGAAAGCGATACTGAGCTGGCGCCGCACCGCGAGGGCGGCGTGACCCACCGCCTGTCGATCTCGGGCATGACCTGCGCCAGCTGTGTGAAGAGCGTTGAACAGGCCCTTTCGCGCACCCCGGGGGTGGCTACCGCCTCGGTGAATTTTGGTACCCGGGTGGCCCAGGTGCACGGTCGCGCCGAAGTCGAGACGCTGGTAAGTGCGGTTCGGGCAGCCGGCTACGATGCCGAGCCCATCATCGACCTGCGCCAGGCCGAAGAGGCGCGTACTGCCAAGGATGCCGAGAGCTATAAGCGTCGGCTACGAGGAAGCGCATGGTCGCTGGCACTCGCCGTGCCGCTGATGGCCAGCATGTTCGTCTACCATCCGCACCCCATGGGCATGGGACGGCTCTACTGGCTGGTGATCGGCCTGCTGACGCTGGCAGTACTGGCTGGCCCCGGACGGCACTTCTTCGTCAACGCCTGGAAGAACCTCAGGCATCACCAGGCCAACATGGACACTCTGATCGCCATGGGTACGGGCACCGCCTGGCTCTACTCCATGGCGGTGGTGGCCTTCGCTCCCTGGCTGCCGGCAGTGGCGCATGGAATCTACTTCGAGGCCTCGGCGATGATCATCGGCCTGGTGCTGCTGGGCAACGCGCTGGAGCTGCGCGCCCGCGGCCGCACCAGCGAGGCGCTAAAGCGCCTGCTCGACCTGCAGAGCCGCACGGCGCGGGTGATCCGAGACGGCGACGAGCGCGAGCTGCCCATCGAGGAGGTGCGTGAGGACGACCATATCCGCGTGCGCCCCGGCGAACGGCTGCCGGTGGACGGCGTGGTGACCAGCGGCGCCAGCCACATCGACGAGTCGATGCTCACCGGTGAGCCGCTACCGGTGAGCAAGGGCGAGGGCGACGAGGTCAACGCCGGTACGGTGAACGGCCGCGGCGGCCTGGTCTATCGCGCCACCCGCGTAGGTACCGACACCCGTCTGGGACAGATCACCGAACAAGTGGCGCTGGCGCAGAACTCGCGTCCGCCCATCGGCGAGCTGGCCGACAAGGTATCGAGCATCTTCGTGCCCACGGTGATGATCGTCGCCGTGCTCACTGCACTGGCTTGGTTCAACTTCGGCGCCGAGCCGCGGCTGATCCACATGTTGGTCACCGCCACCACGGTACTGATCATCGCCTGTCCCTGTGCTCTGGGTCTGGCCACGCCCATCTCGACCATGATCGGGGTGGGCAAGGCCGCCGAGCACGGTGTGCTGGTGAGAAGCGGCGAGGCGCTGCAAACCGCCAGCCGTCTCACCACGCTGGTGGTGGACAAGACCGGCACCCTGACAGAGGGCAAGCCACACGTTACCGAAGCCCGCTTTCTGTCCGGCGAAATACGCTCGGGCGAAGCGCTTCCGGACGATGAGAAGACGCTGCTGGGACTGGTAGCGGCGCTGGAGCGTGGCTCCGAGCACCCCTTGGCAGCCGCCCTTTTGAAGCACGCCGAACAGACCGGCGCCGAGGCCGCGAACATCAGCGATTTCGACAGTGTCACCGGGGGCGGCGTCAAGGCCACCGGGCCTGATGGCGAAGCTCTACTGCTTGGCAATGCGCGACTGCTGCGCGAGGCCGGCATCGACCTCTCCGCCGGCAATGAGCTTGCCGGCGAACTGGAGCGCAGGGCACGCACCGTGGTCTATCTCGCCATTGCAGGAAGACTTGCCGCGCTGTTCGGTATCAGCGATCCGCTGCGGGCCGATACCGTGGCGGCGATCAAGCGGCTTCAGGCCGATGGTCTCAAGGTGGTGATGCTCACCGGCGACAACGAGCACACCGCGGCGGCCATCGCCCACGAGGTCGGCATCGACGACTTCCGCGCCGGGCTTCTGCCCGAGGACAAGCATGCCGAGATAGAGCGCCTGCAGCAGGCTGGTGAATTGGTGGGTATGGTAGGTGACGGCATCAACGACGCCCCGGCCCTGGCCCGTGCAAATGTCGGCTTCGCCATCGGCCAGGGCACCGACGTGGCCATCGAGAGTGCCGGCATCACGCTGATGCGCAGCTCCCTGCACGGCATTGCCGATGCCATCGAGATCAGCCGCATGACCCTGCGCAACATCAAGCAGAATCTGGTCGGCGCGTTCGGCTATAACGTGCTGTGCATCCCCATCGCCGCCGGAGTGCTCTACCCCTTCACCGGCATGCTGCTCTCTCCCATGATCGCAGGCGCGGCCATGTCGCTCTCCTCGATCACTGTGGTCAGCAACGCCAACCGGCTGCGCCTGCTCAGGACCCGCGGCGACCACCAGGGCGAACGCCCGACGCAGACCGAGTCGAAGGAGGTACTGTCATGAGCTGGATCGTCAACCTCGCGGGCCTGACCCTCATCGCCACCATTGTGTGGTGGTTCTGGTGGCGCCGCTGAGCCGGCCCACCGAGAGCACCGAGAGCACCTGCTAAGCTGAAAGCATATGGCTAAAGGAGAGTGATGCCATGCCTGGACTCAATGGCGTGCTGGAAACCGCGCTCTACGTCGACGACATGGACCGGGCGCGGGTCTTTTTCGAAGGGGTGATGGGGCTCGAGCCTTTCAACGCCGACCACCGCTTCACCGCCTATGACGCCGGCGCCGGCTCGGTGCTGCTGCTTTTCCTCAAGGGTGAGACGCTGGAAACCGTGGTGCTGCCCAATGAGATGGGAACCATTCCGCCCCACGACGGCAAGGGGCGGGTACACCTTGCCTTCGCCATCGCGCAGCGGGAACTTGGTGCCTGGGAGCGACAGCTAGACGATCACGGAGTTGCCATCGAAGGCCGCACTCACTGGCCCCGCGGCGGCAAGAGCCTCTACTTCCGCGACCCCGACGGACACCTCATCGAGCTGGCCACGCCGGGCGTCTGGCCCAACTACTGAACAAGAGCCATGCCCGCCGGCGGCCGAGCGCGCACTCTTTTCAGCTCACGCCCATATAGCGGCCGGGCTTGTGATTCAAGGCGATGATCAGGTTGAGCGCCACTGCCCCCAGCACCGAGAGCCCTACCCTGTCGGCCGGCAGCACCAGGAAAGCGGCAAGCATGATCAGCCCGTCGATACCGAGCTGCACGTAGCCCGCTCGCAGGCCATAGCGTCCTTGCAGGTAGAGCGCAAGAATGTTGATACCGCCGAGGCTGGTACGGTGGCGAAACAGCACCAGCATGCCGATACCGATCAGACTCCCGCCCATCAACGAGGCGTAGAGCGGATTGAGGGTCTCGAAGCTCACCCACTTGCCGGTCAGCTCGGAGAACAGCGATACCAGTGCGATGGCAACAAAGGTACGCAGGGTGAACGACCAACCCATGCGTTTCACCGCCAGGTAGTAGAACGGCAAATTGATCAGAAAGAACCATATCCCGAAGCGCCAGCCGGTGGCGTACTGCAGCAGGAAGGCCATGCCCGCGGTACTGCCGGTAAGCAGCAGCGCCTGGGTGTAAAAGCTGACACCGAGAGCAACGAATAGCGTGCCCACCAGCATTGCCATGACATCTTCATAGGGGCGATGGGGGTCGGTGGGGAGATCTTGTGGATCCATTCACGTTTCCTTGGACAGGAGAAGGCAAGCCGAACGCAGCGGATTCTAGCGGCTGAGTCCAAGTAAATCATTGACCGCGCTCACCGCAGCGCGGATTAGCCTGTCAGTTTCCCAGCGGTTCGGCGTACTCCACCATCAGCTGCAGCGACTCCTGACCCCGCCAACGGTTACGGCTGAGCCGGAAGGCACAGCGCAGCTTGTCGCCCATGTCGAAGGGGGGCAGCTCCCCGGGCGTGAGCGCGCGAAACCAAATCGCCTTGAGGCTCGTCACGCCCGTGGAAAGGTGCATCGAGAGATGGGTGCCTTCGGCACCTACCGAGCGCATCGACTCGATCAGGAACTCGCCATCGAACAGCGGGGCATCGAATTCACGCCCGTAGGGGCCCAGCGCCTCGAGTTCGCCCAGCGTAGCCAGCTGGAACTGCTCCGGCAGAAGCGAACCGTCGGTGAGAACATGGGGGTAGAGTTCGGCACCGCCCAGTTGCTCGTCCACCGCCTGCAGGAAAGCTGCACGGAAGCTTTCCAACCGATCGACCGGCACGCCGACCCCGGCAGCACCGCGGTGACCGCCGAAACGCGGCAGCGCCTCGGGGGCGAGTTCGAAGGTGCGTTGCAATGCGTCGCGCAGGTGCAACGCCTCGATGGAGCGTCCTGAGCCGGTAAGCATGCCGGGGGCTGCCGCCGGTGTCAGCACAAGTGCGGGGCGGCCAAAGGCCTGCACCAGGCGCGAGGCGACGATGCCCTGCACGCCCGGATGGCCGCTTTCGAGGAACACCACCAGCGCCACCTGATCGACTTCGAGCTGCGGCATGGCCAGGGCACGGGCTTCTTCGACCATTTCGGCCTCGATCGCCTTGCGCGACTGGTTGTCGTCATCCAGCGTCTGCAGGTGGCGTATCGCGGTACTGTCATCCGCCGCCAGCATGAAGTGCAGCGCGGCGTAGGGATCGTCGAGGCGCGAGCGGGCGTTGATCCGCGGCCCCATCTGGAAAGCCAGCGTCTCGGCGGAAAACGGTACGCTGTCCTCACCCAGGCGTGTCGCCATGGCGCGCCAACAGGCGGCCTCCATGCGATTGATCAGTGTCAGGCCATGGCTGACCACGGCACGGTTGGCCGGGCTCGCCCCCAGCGACACGCAGTCGGCCACGGTGCCCAGCGCCACGTAGGAGAGCCAGGCAGAGAGCTTGGGGGTGGCCTCGGAAATCGCGCCCCACTCGATCAGCACGCTGCGCGTCAGTGACATCACAAGCCAGGCCACCATGCAGCCGGCAATGGTGCGGTCGGGGTATTGGCAATCGTCGCGTGTCGGATTCACCACCGCATGGGCCGAGGCCGGTGGTCCTTCCACCGGTAGGGCGTGGTGGTCGCTCACCACCACGTCGACACCCGCTGCTTTGAGCCGGGCAATGCGCGGCTCGTCGGAGCTGCCGCAGTCGGCAGTGATGACCAGGGTCGGTCGTGGCTTGAGCCCCAGGGTTCGCTCCACCAACGGCAGACTGATGCCGTAGCCGTCGTGGATGCGGTGCCCGATAAGACTGTGAAGTTGCGACTCCGGGACCCCGAAGAGCTCCACCAGGGTTCGCCGGATCACCACGTGGGAAGTGATGCCATCCACATCGTAGTCGGTGAGGATGCCGATATGCTCGCCGTCCACCACGGCCTGGGCGATGCGCTCGGCGGCGCGTCGCCCGTCGGCCAGACGCTCCGGGTGTTCGAGATAGCGCAGGCTGGGCTGTGTGAGCGGCGCAAGCGCTCCGTCGTAACCGGCCAGGCGGCCTGCCAACACCCGGGCCTGCAGCTCGGAGAGCCCCTCGCCACGGGCACGGGCATATAGCGCCTCGTTCCTAGGACGCAGTATCAGCCGCGGCTTGAGTCGGGCGTGCAGATCGGGCGGCGCGGTCACGTCCAAGTGTGCTCCTGTTGCATGACGGGTATGGCCCAATGTGGCCTGGAAAATTTCGCCTCAAGGAGCAGTTGAGGTATCGAAAAGCACTGCTTATTGCTCGCTCAGGCCAGCTTAGAAGCAAGGGGGCGCCGGGGACAGGTCGTAGCGGGGGTCCGATTCCAGGGATGGAATCGGTAGCGCCCAGGGATGGGGTTCACAGCTCCCCGCATAGAGCTGTCGCCGGATCAGCCCCTAGCCGGCCGACGACGGTTGGCGTATTTCTAGCGTCGATTCTGGGCCACGAACGCCTGCACCTTCGCCAGCTCCGCCGGCAGCACGGTGTAGCGCTCCTCGCGCTCCAGCAGATCGTCCATGTGCGGCGGCAGCGGTACCCCGGGGAAGCCCGCCTTGACCACCGCCTCGGCGAACTTGGCCGGGTGGGCCGTGGCCAGGGTGATCATCGGCGTCTCGGCGTCGGCCCGGGCTCGCTCGGCGGCACGATAGCCGGTAGCGGTGTGAGGGTCGAGCAACTCCTTGGTGCGATGGTGCGCCTCGCGAATCACCTCGAGGATGGTGGCATCGTCGACGCTGTGGCTGACGAACAGCGCCCGCAGCCGCTCCAGCGGCGCCTCGGCCAGCGCCGTGGGCTCGCTCTGAAAGCGTTCGAGCAACGCAGCCACGGCATGGCCGTCGCGCTCGTAGGCCTCGAACAGCAGGCGCTCGAAGTTGGAGGAGACGACGATATCCATGGAGGGCGCGAGGGTCGCCTTGAGCTCCTGCTTGGAGAAGTCGTTGGCGGCAATCGTACGGTGCAGGATGTCGTTGGCGTTGGTGGCGATGATGAACTGCTTGACCGGCAGGCCCATGCGGTAGGCCATATAGCCGGCGAAGATGTTGCCGAAGTTGGCCGAGGGCACGCAGAAGCTGACCTGGCGGTGCGGCGCGCCCAGCGCCACGCCGGCGGCCACGTAGTAGACGATCTGAGCCATGATGCGCGCCCAGTTGATCGAGTTCACCGCCACCAGGCGCGTGCCGTTGAGGAAGCCCTGATTGGCAAAGCTCGCCTTGACCATGGCCTGGGCATCATCGAAGTTGCCTTCGATAGCGATGTTGAAGACGTTGTCGGCCAGCACCGAGGTCATCTGACGGCGCTGCACCTCGGAGACCCGCTTGTGCGGGTGCAGGATGAAGATGTCGAGGTTGTCGCAGTGGCGACAGCCCTCGATGGCCGCCGAGCCGGTATCGCCGGAAGTGGCGCCCATGATCACCGCGCGCTCGCCGCGCTTGGCCAGGAAATGATCGAGGATGCGACCCAGCAGTTGCAGGGCGACGTCCTTGAACGCCAGCGTCGGGCCGTGGAACAGCTCGAGCAGGAAGTGGTTGGCGTCGAGCTGGTTGAGCGGCACCACGGCGTCGTGGCTGAAGGTGGCGTAGGCGTCGCGCACGATGCCGCGAAACGTCTCGTCGTCGATCTCGCCATTGACGAACGGCTGCATCACGCGAAAGGCGATCTCGGCATAGGAGAGCCCGGCCATGGCCTGGAGATCTTCGCGCGAGAGCTGGGGAATCTGCTCCGGCACGTAGAGGCCGCCATCGCTGGCCATGCCGGTCAAGACGACCTCTTCGAAGGAGAGCGCAGGCGCCTGCCCACGGGTACTGATATAGCGCATGCCCTTACTCCTGCTCGTCCAGAGACTCGACGCGAATCCGCGTGACCGGCCCGGCGATGTCGGCCATCGACTCGATCTGACGAATCGCCTCGTTCATGTGTTTCTCGCGACAGCTGTGGGTCAGCAGGATGATCGGTACCAGCTCGCCTTCGGTGGCTTCCTTCTGCACCAGTGCCTCGATGGAGATGCCCTGTTCGGAGAGGATGGTGGCCACCCGCGCCAGCACGCCGGGACGATCCACCGCCAGCAGCCTGAGGTAGTAGGCGGTGACGATATCCTCCATGGGCAGGATCGGCATCCCGCCGTCGCCTTCACCGATACCGCTGAAGGCCAGATAAGGCACGCGGTAATGGTGGTCGGTGGTGATGTCCCGCGCCACATCAAGCAGGTCGGCCACCACCGCCGAGGCGGTCGGCTCGGAGCCGGCACCGGCGCCATAGTAAAGGGTCGGTCCCACGGCATCGCCCATGATGGCAATGGCGTTCTTCACCCCGTGCACGTTGGCCAGCAGACGCTCCTTGGGGATCAAGGTCGGATGCACGCGCAGCTCCAGCCCGTGCTCGGTTCGCTTGGAGATCCCCAGGTGCTTGATGACGTAGCCCAGGTTATCGGCCTGCATCACGTCGTCGTAGGTGACCCGCGAGATGCCCTCGGTGTAGGCCTTCTCGAACTGCAGCGGCACGCCGTAGGCGATCGAAGCGAGGATGGTGAGTTTGTGGGCGGCATCGATGCCTTCGACATCGAAGGTCGGGTCGGCCTCGGCGTAGCCCAGCGCCTGGGCTTCGGCGAGCACGTCCTCGAAGGCGCGCCCCTCTCTACGCATGTGCGTCAGAATGTAGTTACCGGTGCCATTGATGATGCCCGCGACCCACTCGATGCGGTTGGCACCCAGCCCTTCACGCAGCGACTTGATCACCGGAATGCCTCCGGCCACGGCGGCCTCGAAGGCGACGATGACACCCTGCTCATGAGCTGCTTTGAAGATTTCGTTGCCGTGCACGGCGATCAACGCCTTGTTGGCGGTAACCACGTGCTTGCCGTTGGCGATGGCCGTAAGTACAAGCTCGCGGGGGATGTCATAGCCACCCAGCACCTCCACGAGAACATCGACGTCTGGGTTGCGCGCCACCTCGAAGACATCGCTGGTGGTCTTGATACCGGTGAGGTCGCACTCCGGGTTGGTGCTGCGCAGTGCCACCTGCTCAATGACGATTGGACGGCCGGCACGCCGCGCAATTTCGTCGGCGTTGCGCGTCAGCACGTTGAAGGTGCCGCCACCGACGGTACCCAGCCCACAGATTCCCACTCTCACCGGTTTCAATGTCCTGCTCCCCATAGTGTCAATGTCCAGCGTTTACTGATTTGGCAGCTCTCTGTCTGCCGTCTGTCATTCCACTCGTCACTCAACTCTTCCAATCACTCGGCCAGACCAAGCATGTCGGCCAGGCGTTCGGCGGGCACGTAACCCGGCACCAGCCTGCCGTCAGGCAAAACGATGGCTGGCGTTCCCTGCACGCCCACCGCCATGCCCAGATGATACTGTGACTCGACCGGATTGTCGCAGTCGCCGCTTCCCGCAAGCGCTTCCTCCCGCTTGGCTGCATTCATGGCTTCACTGGCATTGTCGGCGCACCAGATCTGCTCGAGGATACGAGCGCCCTGGGAGTTCATGCCGGCGCGCGGGAACGCCAGGTAGTGCACTTCGATACCCATCTCGTTGAGCTTCGGCACCTCCTCGTGGAACTGCCGGCAGTAGGGGCAGGTGGTGTCGGTGAATACGAAGATTTTCGCCCGAGACTCGGCCGTGGTACGGAACATGACCCGCTCGCTCTCGGGCACCCGGGCGAGCTGCTCGGCGCGCTCGTCGTTACGCGACTGCTCGGTCAGATTGGTGAGCCCGCCCTCGCCATTCTCGTAGAGATCGCCGACCAGAAAGAACTTGCCCTCGGCATCGCTGTAGAAGGCCTCGCCGGTTTCCAGGCGCACCTGATAAAAGCCCGGCAGTGGGGTTTCGTGAACGCTGGCCACCGGCATTTGCTGGCCATTGACTTCCAGGCGCTCGGCCAGTCGTTCGGCGCCGCTGGCCAGCGCGGCGGCCGGCAACAGGAGCGCGGCGAAGGGAACTGCCAGAGTGAGCAGGGAAGCGGCAAGGCGATGAGTTAACGCAGTCATGGTTCAGCCTCGAGGATGATGGTCGGCGTGCAGGGCTTCGAGTCGCGCCTGCGCAACGTGGGTATAGATCTGCGTGGTCGACAGGTCACTGTGGCCGAGCAGCAGCTGTACGACACGAAGATTGGCCCCATGATTCAATAGATGTGTGGCGAATGCATGCCGCAGCGTGTGTGGCGACAGCGGCCGCATGATGCCCGCCGTACGCGCATGCGTCTTGATCCGATACCAAAACGTCTGGCGCGTCATACAGTTATCGCCACGCCCAGGGAACAGTGCCGGCCGTGTCACGTCGGTCATCAGCGCGCCACGGGCGCTGCGCAAATAGCGTGTCAGCCAGTGTACGGCCTCTTCCCCTAGTGGGACCAGTCGATCCTTGTCTCCCTTGCCGCGCACCCGCACCACGCCCTGGCGCAAGTTGACGGCATCCACGCTGAGCCCCACCAGCTCCGACACGCGTAGCCCGCAGCCGTAGAGCACCTCGAGCATGGCACGGTCGCGCAGGCCGAGGTCGGTGGCAAGGTCGGGGGCAGCCAGCAGGCGCTCCACCTCGTCCTCTTCAAGGGTGTCGGGCAGGTTGGGACGCACCCGAGGTAAACGCACCTCGGCCAGCGGATCGCGTGCGATACGCCCCTCGATCAACGCCCAGCGGTAGAAGCTGCGCAGAGTCGATAGCAGCCGGGCATTGCTGCGCAGCTGGTAGCCCGCTGCACGGCGCTCCTCGAGCCAGGTTGGCAGCAGGCCTTCGTCCGGCGCGAGCAGTTCGCTGCCCGCCTCTCCCAGGCGCTTAGCCCAGGCCTCCAGATCGCGCCGGTAAGCCGCCAGGGTGTGCTCGCTCGCGCCACGCTCCAGCCACAGGGCATCGAGGAACGTTTCGATCAGGGCGAGGGCTCTGGCGTCACACGTCATGCCCTACTCTCCTTACGCTGACACCACCCAAGACAACGAAGCCCCGCCCCGCGTGAGCGGTGACGGGGCTTGGCGACACAACGAAATGCGAGCGGGCCGTGGCACACGGGCTCGGCCCAGGCACGTAATCGTTACGACAGCTTTTCCTTGATACGAGCAGACTTGCCGCTGCGCTCGCGCAGGTAGTACAGCTTGGCCTGGCGTACGTCACCGCGACGCTTGACCTCGATGGAGTCGACCAGCGGGCTGTAGGTCTGGAAGGTACGCTCGACGCCGACACCGTGGGAGATCTTGCGCACGGTGAAGGCGGAGTTGAGGCCGCGGTTACGCTTGCCGATCACCACACCTTCGAAGGCCTGAAGGCGCTCGCGGTTGCCCTCCTTGACCTTGACCTGAACGATGACGGTATCGCCCGGGGCGAAAGGCGGCACCTGCTTGCTCATCTGCTCGGCTTCGAGCGCCTGGATCACCTTGTTCTTGCTGCTCATGACAAAACTCCTCGATATTCGGCATCGCCACTGTCTACAGGTAAGGGCGATGCGTGATCCCGGCGCTCGAACCTGACTCGAGAGCGCGGGAGATGGTGGGTGACGCAGGTCCACGGCTCTGTGAAGCCGGTGTCCTGCACCGCCGCCCTGCCAATCCGATAGGTGAGCTATCCGGTTGAGAGGGCGTATTCCTCGATGAACTCCTCGAGCAGCTTCTGCTGCTCGGCATTCAACGACCTGCCTTCCAGCAGATCGGGGCGCCTCAGCCAGGTCCGCCCCAGCGACTGCTTGAGCCGCCAGCGCCGGATCTCGCCATGATGTCCGCTGAGCAGTACATCCGGTACCCGCCGCCCGTCGATCTCTTCGGGGCGCGTATAATGCGGGCAATCCAGCAGCCCCTCGTTGAAGGAGTCCTCGACCGCGGAATCATGGTGTCCCAGCACACCGGGAACCAGTCTTGCCGCGGCGTCGATCAGCACCATGGCGGGCAGCTCACCGCCGCTCAGCACGTAGTCGCCGATCGACCACTCCTCATCGATGTCGCTCTCCACGATGCGCTCATCGATGCCTTCGTAGCGGCCGGCCACCACCACCAGCGGCGGTCCGGCAACCAGCTCGCGTACGCCCTGCTGGTCGAGCCTGCGGCCCTGGGGCGACAGATAGATGACCCGGGGGCGCTGCCCCGTCGCCTCGCTCGCCCGCTCGCGTGCGGCATGAATGGCCGCGCGCAGGGTGTCGACCTTCATCAACATGCCAGGACCACCGCCGTAGGGTCGGTCGTCCACGGTGCGATGACGATCGGTGGCGTAGTCGCGGGGATTCCAGCACTCCAGCGCTACCCGCCCCTGGGCGACTGCTCGACCCGTAACGCCATGCTGGGCGATGGCCTCGAACATCTCCGGGAAGAGCGATACCACGCCGACCCACATGCCCCAGGACTGGCCTGGCTGAGTCCCAACCTCGACGCTCAAAACTCCGGGTCCCAGTCGACGGTCATGCTGCCGCCTGCCAGATCCACCTCAATGATGACGTCGTCGGGCAGGAAAGGCAGCAGGCGCTCACGATCGTCGATGGACGGCGGGGTGCCCTCTGGGTCGCCCCTGACCACCAGTACGTCATTGGCACCGGTTTCGAACAGATAACCGACGCGCCCCAGCACCGCGCCTTCCCGAGTCACGACAGTGAGCCCTTCCAGCTGGTGCCAGTAGTACTCATCACCGGCAAGTTCGGGCAAGTCGGTCTTGGGCAGCAGAATCTCGGCGCCGGCCATCTGCTCGGCAGCTTCGCGCGAGTCGATGCTCTCCAGCAGGGCAACTAGCCCCTTGCCTTGTCGCCGTCCCTGTATCAGCCGCACACGCCTCTGGCCAGCACCCTGTCTCAGCACCCACTCCGGGTACTCGAGAATGCCTTCCATCGGGCTGGTGTGGGAGTAGATCTTGATCCACCCCTTGACCCCATAGGGGCTGGTCAGTTTACCCAGCACCACATGGTCGTCGCGATGGACGTCGCGTTCGCTGCGTTCAACCTGCTCGCTCATGACGTCACCGGTGCGCGACACAGGCTCAGGCCTGCTTGCGGGCTTCCTTGACCAGCTCGGCCACGCGCTCGGACATCTGTGCGCCCTGGTCCTGCCAGTGAGCAACACGCTCCAGATCGACGCGCAGACGCTCTTCCTGACCGCGAGCGATCGGATTGAAGAAGCCCAGACGCTCGATGAAACGGCCGTCACGGGAGTTGCGTGAGTCGGTCACGGTCAGGTGGTAGAAGGGACGCTTCTTGGCGCCACCACGTGCCAGACGAATGGTAACCATGGCGATGACTATCCTTCGGTTGAGATTACGTTTAATACCGATATGCGCCGGACCCGGCTAACGGCCGGGTTCTCGGCATCTGCCAGGAAAGCGGGTCCGTGGACCCGCTTTCGCGTCATTCGGTCACTTTCCTTTACAGACGTGCAGCCGGGCCGAAGCCACGGGCCTGCCATGAAGACGCAGCATTCTACGGAAATCAGCCCCGCTTTGAAACCCTTTTCTCGGACCCTGGCGCACAGCGGGCCTTACCGCCAGGGGAGGCCGCCGGGGCCACCCATGCCGCCCATGCCACCAGGCCCCCCTGGACCGCCGCCGCCCATCATGCCGGACATGCCGCGCATCATCTTCTGCATGCCACCCTTCTTGCCCGCCTTCTTCATCATCTTCTGCATCTGCTTGTGCTGCTTGAGCAGGCGATTGAGATCAGGCACCTGCAAGCCGGCACCGGCAGCGATGCGACGCTTGCGCGAGCCATTGATGATATCGGGCTTGCGGCGCTCCTGGGGCGTCATCGAGTTGATCAGCGCCTCGAGCTTACCCAGCTCCTTCTCCGGACCCGGCCCCTGGGCCAGCTCAGCCATCTGGCCCATACCGGGCAGCTTACCCAGCAAACCGCCCATGCCTCCCATTTTCTTGAGCTGCTGGAGCTGGTCGCGGAAGTCCTCGAGATCGAAACCCTCGCCCTTCTTGACCTTCTTGGCCAGCTGCTCGGCCTTCTTCTTGTCGACGGTGCGCTCGGCTTCTTCGATCAGCGACAGCATGTCGCCCATACCGAGAATGCGCGAAGCCACCCGATCCGGGTGGAAGGGCTCCAGAGCATCGACCTTTTCACCCACACCCATGAACTTGATCGGCTTGCCGGTGATATGGCGTACCGACAGTGCCGCCCCGCCGCGGGCATCGCCGTCGGCCTTGGTCAGGATCACACCGGTCAGCGGCAGCGCCTCGTGGAACGCCTTGGCCGTGTTGGCTGCATCTTGGCCGGTCATGGCATCGACCACAAACAGGGTTTCCTGCGGCTGGCAGGTGCGATGCAGCTCGGCGATCTCGGCCATCATGGCCTCGTCGATGGCCAGGCGACCGGCGGTGTCGACGAGCAACACGTCATGAAACTGGATCTTGGCATGCTTGATCGCCGCCTGGGCGATGTCTACCGGCTTCTGATCGCTGCGCGAGGGGAAGAAGTCGACCCCCACCTCACCGGCCAGCGTCTCGAGCTGGTCGATGGCCGCCGGGCGATAGACGTCGGCGGAAACCACCAGCACCTTCTTCTTTTCTCGCTCCTTGAGGTAGCGGGCCAGCTTGGCCACCGACGTGGTCTTGCCCGCCCCCTGCAAGCCGGCCATCAGCACTACCGCGGGCGACCCCTTGAGCGAAAGCCCCTCGTTGGCCTCGCCCATGATCGCCTCGAGTTCCTGCTGGACGATCTTGACGAACTGCTGGCCCGGCGAAAGACTCTTCGATACTTCCTGGCCCACGGCGCGCTCGCGCACCCGTTCGATGAATTCCTTGACCACCGGCAGGGCGACATCGGCTTCGAGCAGCGCGCGGCGCACCTCGCGCAGGGTGTCCTTGATATTGTCCTCGGTCAGGCGAGCCTGGCCCTTGATGGACTTGAGCGTGTGAGAAAGACGCTCGCTGAGATTCTGGAACATATGCCACTCCGGCTGTCAGGCTGTCGTTCGGCGCGTTGATCGCAGCGTTTTGGGAAGCACCTGCGGCAAAGCGTCACCCGCGTCGCGAATGACGCCCTTCGGCGACGGAACAGCCCGAATAAAGCGGTTTTAGAGTCTGGCACACATTATACGCCCTGCGGCGACCAGTCTCCATGCATGCGGTCCTCGTGCACGGCTGTGCGCCGCAGCGAGGATTGGGTATAGTGGCGAGTGCAGACTCCCCATCCACTCGAGATGCACTGGCGACGGCGCACGGACGACACTGATGCAGGCGCTACCTCTGGCCATCATGGCCCTCATCCTTTACCTGGGCGCGGCCTCCTGGCAAGGCCTCACGCTGCTGCGGCGAGTACCGCAGCGTCCCACTCTGGTGCGCGCACTAGGCCTGCTGGGCCTGCTGTTTCATCTTCCCGTGGCCTTCAAACTGATCGACCAGAGCCCCGGCCTGATGCCGGGTCTGTCGACAAGTGCCGTGGTGCTCACCGCCATCATGGTGATCCTGCTGCTCGCCGTGAGCCTGGCCAAGCCGGTGCTGAGCGTGGCCGTAGGCTTGTTCCCCGTCGCCGGCGTGGCCCTGCTGCTGGCCGTGGGCCTGCCGAGCCCGGAGCGTACCGGCGGCATGACGCCGGGCATCGCCCTGCACGCCATGAGCTCGGCGCTGGCCTTCGGCATCATGTTCATTGCCGCCTGCCAAGCCATGCTACTCGGGCTACAGAACCATGCCCTGCGGCACCATCGCATTCGCGGCGTGGTACAGGTACTGCCCCCCCTTACCACCATGGAGCGAGTGCTGTTCGAGTTGATCTGGGCCGGCATGGCACTGCTTACGCTGTCGATCGCCAGCGGCTTCGCGTTCGTCGAGAGCATGTTCGCTCAGCACCTGGCCCACAAGACCATCCTGTCGTTGGCCGCCTGGGTAATATTTGCCATTCTGCTGATCAGTCATCATGTCCTCGGCTGGCGAGGCATGCGCGCAGTGCGCTGGACCTTGGGTGGCTACGCCGTGCTTCTGCTGGCCTATTTCGGCAGCAAATTCGTGCTCGAGGTCATTCTCAACCGCACCTGAGACATAGGCCGCCTTGACACTGACGGGCCTAATCCCTACAAACGGGGCTGACACGCCAGCGAGGATTCAACCACCTTGAGCGACGACTTCCCCTTGGGATTGCTGTTCAGCCTGCTTTTTCTGCTCGTCTGCCTTTCTGCGTTCTTCTCGAGCTCCGAGACCGGCATGATGTCGATCAACCGTTACCGCCTCAATCACGAGGCCAACAGCGGAGACAGCCGGGCCCGTCGTGTCCTGCGGCTGCTTGCGCGCCCGGACCGACTCATTGGCGTGATCCTCATAGGCAACAATCTGGTCAACAACCTGGCTGCCGCCATCGCCACGGTACTTGCCATTCATTTCTTCGGCGAGGTGACCGGGCCTGCCATCGCACCGCTGCTGCTGACCATCGTGATCCTCATCTTTGCCGAGGTCAGCCCCAAAACTTATGCCGCAATCAAACCCGAACGCATCGCCTACCCCGCCTCGCTGATCCTCGAACCGCTACTCAAGTTGCTCTATCCGCTCGTATGGCTGGTCAACGCGATTTCAAATGGCCTGCTGCGCGTGCTCGGCGTGAAGGAAATCGAGGGCGGAACCCACAGTCTCTCCCGCGACGAACTGCGCACTGTGGTGCACGAAGCGGGCACGCTGATTCCTCATCGCCACCAGGCGATGCTGCTGTCGATTCTCGATCTGGAAAACGTCACCGTCAACGACATCATGGTGCCGCGCCATGAAGTGGTGGGGATCGACCTCGATGACGAGCTGGACGCCATCCTTGCCCAGATTCGCACCAGCCAGCACACCCGCTTGCCGGTATTCAAGGGCGACATCAACAATATCATCGGCATGCTGCATCTGCGCAATGCGGCGCGATTCCTGTCGCGTGACGAGGTGACCAAGGCCTCGATCGTGCAGGAGGCCCAGGAACCCTACTTCATACCCGAGTCGACCCCGCTGCACACCCAACTGCTCAACTTTCAGAAGCAGAAGCGGCGCATCGGCATCGTGGTAGACGAGTATGGCGATGTAGAAGGCCTGGTCACGCTGGAAGACATCCTCGAGGAGATCGTCGGCGAATTCACCACCGACGTGGCCGGGCAGGATCAGGAGATTCATCGACAGGATGACGGCAGCCATGTGATCGACGGCACCGCCACCATCCGCGACATCAATCGTGCGCTGGGCTGGAAGCTCCCCACCGATGGCCCCAAGACCCTCAACGGTGTGATCCTGGAGCATCTGGAGGCTTTCCCGGATGGGCCGACCTGTCTGCAGATCGGTAGCGTACGCATGGAAATCATCGAAGTACGCGACAACCTGATCACATCGGCACGCTGCTGGCAGGCGGTTCGCGCCGGCCGTCAGCGCCAAATCTGATCAGCGACGCGAAGGCTCGGCGATAGGCTGGACCCAACCGTCGGCCTCGGCCTTGAGGGCACGCACCTGACTCTCGAGCCGGTCACGCTGAGCCAGCCTGGGCGGGATCGGCCTGCCGAAGTTGAGCGCCACCTTGGCTCGGAAGCGGCGCGGCCGCCCGGAGAGGGCCGGGCCATTGCCGTGAGAGGTCCATGACCCCCATAGTCCGGCAAGGCCTACGGGAATCACCGGCACAGGGTCCCGGGACAGGATCGTCTCGAGACCACGCCGGAAGGCGTGCACCTCGCCATCCGGTGTCAAACGTCCCTCGGGAAAGAGCATCACCACCTCACCGCTACGCAATGCCCGACTGACCTCGTCGAGCGCACGTCGCACGCTGCCGGGGTCGCGTCGATCGGACTCCACCGGAATCGCCCCCACCAGCCTGAACAGCCAATTAAGCCAGGGCGACTCGTAAATAGGCCTATCCATCAGAAAGCGCAGCGGGCGCGGGCTCGCTCCACCAATCACCAGTGCGTCCATGAAGCTGACATGGTTGCATACCACCACGGCAGCCCCCTTGGCAGGGATATGATCGAGCCCGCGCAGGCGCAGTCGGTAACAGCAATTGACCAGCAGAAAGATGAGATAGCGAATGAACGGCCGCGGTGCGCGAAGAATGCGCCAACCCATTACCAACACCAGCAAGGCAAGTAGCCCGTAGAAGACAAGCTTCACGCGATATCGGACCTGTGCTGCAGACCGGCGAGGATGGTGGAAAGAAGTTGGTCGAGCAGCTCCGGCACCTCGAGCTGCTGGCCCTGCCAAAAGCCCAGGCGCTCGTTGAGCCCCAACTGAACCAGGCCGTGCACGCTGCCCCACAGGGTACGTCCCAGCCGCCTGGCCTCGAGGTCGCCCAGCGCCGGCTGATACTCCTTGAGGCCGTTCTCGACGCGCAGGAAGAGCGCCTCGATCATGTCGGACTGACGCTGGTCCAGCTCACCTTCCTGGGCCAGCGGGTAATCGAACAGCAGCTGCCAGCGGAAAGGCTCACGCTGAGCGAACTGCCAATAGGCAAGCGCCAGAGCACGCATCTGCTTTTCCGGCGCAGCACCTTCGGTCAGCGGTTCTATGACCATGCGCAGTCGCGCCAGGGTCTCGATGTTCACATGCTGCAGCAGATTGCCGAAACTGCCATAGAGCTTGAGCAATGTACTCGGCGCACAACCCACCTCACGTGCCAGGGCCCGCAGCGAGAGCGCATGCACAGGGTTACCCTGCAGCCAGTCATCGCAAGCCGCCATGACCTGGGCATGGAGCGCTTCGGGCGCATGCTGTCGGGGACGAGCCATCGAGTTCCTCGCAGGAAGTTAAGTCTCGTGGGCGGATGCTAAGCAAGATAGCGTAGGATAGCGCACATCGAACACTGTTTTCGACCATTGCGAGTCAAGCCTTTTCAGCGCTCTTCGACTTGGCTACTCTGACGCCACCCGCCTTCAGGAGACTTCATGGTCGGCCGCCTCTACGTTCCCCCGCTCGACTTGAAGCCCCTGCTGCCCACGCTGCGCCAGGAGTCGCCACTGCTGACCGCCATGAACCTGGCGCCGAGACGCCCGCTGTCGATCCTTCGGCGGGAGGCGGGCAGCACCTTCATGGGCCTTGCCTTCTGGGGCCTGACGCCTTCCTGGCTGACGGTACTCGACCATGCCCCCCACTGCGCTCGCGCCGAGTCGCTCGATGCCCGGCCAATGTTTCGGGAAGCCTTCGCTGCGCGGCGCTGCCTGATACCGGCGGGCGGGATCTATCTGTGGAAGATGCAGCCGCGCTTCAAGCAGCCGTTCCTCGTTACGCGCGTCGACCGAGGGCCGCTGCTGCTGGCAGGGATCTGGAGTCGCTACCACACGACGCTGACGGAATATGCCGACTCGACGGCCCTGGTGACGGTGCCGACCAATGACTTCCTTGCCCCGCTGGGCGACAGGCTGCCAGCCATGATCGACGCCGACGACGCCCTGCAGTGGCTCGACCCGAATACGCCGCCCAATACCGCACACGCCCTGCTGCGTCCCGCTCCACGGGAACTGTTGGGCGCCTTTCCGGTATCAAGAAGGGTGAACGATCCTGTCAATCAGGATCCCGCCTGCGCACATCCCACAGGTCCCATGCTGCGCTGGAACGAACAGGAGACATGATGCCCAAGCCCTGCCAACCCCGCCCTCGTAACGAACGCCAGCTACTGCACTCCTGGCTGGCCGGCGTGCTGCTGACCGGCCTGCTGATGCCTGGGCTCATCCAGGCGCAGCCGACGGATGGGGCCGCCACAGACGAGGCGATAGACGAAATCGTCGAGCCTCATGTCAGTCCGCATGACAGCCGCGACTATCGAGTACTGATACTCGAGAACGGTCTGACCGCATTGCTGGTCAGCGACGTGGAAGCCGATCGTGCCGCGGCCTCGATGAATGTCGGTGTGGGCAGCGCCCAGGACCCCGAAGACCTGGCCGGGCTCGCTCACTTCCTCGAGCACATGCTGTTCCTTGGCACCGTGCCATTTCCCGAGGCCGACGCCTACCAGGGTTACCTGCGGCGGCACGGCGGCAGCCACAACGCCTTCACGGCCCCTCAGGACACCAACTACTTCTTCGAGATCGAGCCTGCCGCGCTTCCCGGCGCCCTGGATCGCTTCAGTCAATTCTTCCTCACGCCACTGTTCAATCCCGACCAGCTCGAGAGCGAGCGCAATATCGTCCACTCGGAATACATGGCGCGAATCCGCGACGATGGTCGCCGCGAAAACGACGTACTCAATCAGGTACTCAACCGCGAAAACCCCACCACAGGTTTTTCCGTGGGCAGCCGCGAGACGCTGGCCGACCCGGACGAGGGCGAACCCAGCCTGCGTGAGCGAGTCATCGATTTCTACGAACGCTACTACGACGCCAACGTCATGCACCTTACGCTGGTAGGCCCGCAGCCGCTGGACGAGCTCGAAACGATGGTGGCAGAACGCTTCGCCGACATTGCCGACCGCGGCCTGGAACGCCCGGTGATCGAGGAGCCGCTGATCGAGGCCGAGGCCCTGCCCCGCCAGGTGGAGCTGCAGTCAGTCCGCGACAGCCGGCACGTTCGCTTCATGTTCCCGGTACCGGATCCTCTCCAGCACTATCGTCACAAGCCCGCCGACTATCTGGCCCATCTCCTGGGGCATGAAGGTGAGGGCAGCCTGTTTGCCGTACTGCGCGATGCCGGTCTGGCCGATGGACTCTCCGCCGGGGCAGGGCGCGGCGACGAGCGTCACGCGCTGTTCACCGTCAGCGTCAGCCTGACACCGGCCGGTGCCGAGCGTATCGATGAGATCGAGGCCACCCTGTTTGCCGCCATCGAGCAGATCCGCGAACAGGGACTGGCGGCGTGGCGCTACGACGAGCAGGCTCAGCTTGCCGAGCAGCAGTTCCGCTTCCAGCAGCATGGTTCCGCCCTGCAGAGCGCCATGCGCCTGGCGATGAACCTGGCGCGGTTCCCGGTCGAGGACGTTCAGTACGCCGCTTATCGTATGGATGGTTTCGAGCCCGAACTGATCGCTGAGTATCTCGACGCACTTCGCCCCGAGTCACTGCTGCGTATCTACAGCGGCCCCGAAGTGGAGGGAGAGCACACGTCGCCCTGGTTCAACACGCCCTGGCGCGAAGTGGAGCCTGCAGCAAACACGTCTCCGCCCCTCGCGGGCCTCGCCCTGCCCGCGCCCAACCCGTTCATCGCCGAAGACCTGACACTGTTTGAGGCACAGGACGAACGACCCTCACAGTTGCTGGAGGAGCCTGGCTTCAGCCTCTGGCACATGGCTGACGCCAGCTTCAACACGCCCAAGGTCGAGTGGCGCTTCAGCCTGCAGAACCCTACCGCCAGCAGCGACCCTCGCCACGCCGTACTCTCTCACCTGCTAGCCACCTGGCTGGACGACAGTCTCAACGAAGAGTTCTATGCCGCGCGATTGGCAGGGCACGAGGTACAGGCGTACCCTCACGCCCGCGGCATTACGCTGGCCTTTTCGGGCTGGCGCGACCGCCAGGACCGAGTCATGCACCGTACTCTCGAGCAGCTGAGGGAAGGCGATATCGACGAAGCGAGCTTCGAGCGTGTGCGCTACCTGCTACAGCGTGAGTGGCGCAACGCCCCTCAGGCGGCACTGTTCCGCCAAGGTCACCGAACCCTGGCCGAGGCTCTGATGCGCCCCCAATGGCCTACCCAGAGCCTGCTGGAGGCCAGCCGCAATCTGACGGTGGAGGATCTGCGCGATTACCGTGAGGCTTTCCTTGGCGAGCTGCGTTTACAGGCTCTCGCCATCGGCAATCTCGATGCCGACCTGGCCAGCCGCGAGGGGCGACTGGTGGCCGAGATGCTGCAGCCGCAGCTCCCGCAGGACGCGATTCCCGACCTGACGCCACTGCGTATCGATGACGACCTGCCAAGGCTGCACCCGCTGACGAGCCGCGAGGAGTCGCTGGTGTTGCGCTACCTGCAGGGCAACGATCGCTCGCTCGACAGCCAGGCGCGCCTATCGGTACTGGGCCAGGTCATCGACACGCCTTTCTACCAGCGTTTGCGCACCGAGGAACAGCTGGGCTATGTGGTCAGCGCCGGCTATTCACCGCTGCTCGACGCCCCGGGACTGAGCCTGCTGGTACAGTCACCCGATTCCACCAGCGGTGAAATCGAGAGCCATATCGACGCCTTCCTCGACGCCTTTGGCCAACGTCTGGCAGAGATGGACGATGCCGACCTGGCGCCCTATCGGCAAGCGGTGCACGATAGCCTGCTCCAGCGCGACACCAGCCTTCCGGGCCTGACCAACCGGTTATGGCGAGCCCTGTCGTTCGGCGACACCGGCTTCGACCGTCGTGAGCGGCTGGCTCAGCGCGTCCTGGCCGTCACCGCGGAGGACCTGCGCGAAACCTGGCCGGAGTTGATGGCGGCAGCGAGTGCCACCATTGCCTACGATCCAGGCGACGAAGCCAGCGATGTCGCGGCCCTGACCCGGCACCTTCTGCCGCTGCCCGAAGCCGACTACTGAACCCGGCTCGTTACCAAAACAGTGCGCCCGGCCAATGGCCGGGCGCATTCGTCTCCGCTGTCGTCGCTCAGCCGAAAGCTTGGGCCGGCATCATCGCTTCCACGTGCATCACGAGCTCCTCGAGAATCAGGCGATCACGATCGCTCAACGCGACCTGATTGAGCCGCTCGATTTCTCGCGCGAAATCCTTCAGCGTAAAGCCGGATACGGCCGCATCGTTCATACGTTCCCAGCGGTAAGCCTCCCAGCGTGCCTGCTCTTCACTGCTCAAGGTGTCGGGATAGCTGCGCGCGCGAAAGCGGAACAGCATCTCCTCCAGGCGTGGATCCTGGAAGGCGAACCGCGCATCGACGAGATCCCAGGGCGAGGCGTCGCGAACCCTCTGCATCTCACGGCGATCGGCCGGCGAGAAGAACCCGCCGCTGTAGAGCATCAGGTCCGGGTCGTGAGGGCCCTCGGGGGGCGGCTGAGCGAATACCGCGGCCACCTTCCGCCCCACATCGGGGCTGGCCATGAGACGCTTCCAGTGGGCGCGACAGGCCGCCAGATCGAGCCCCAGGCGTGCGACGATCTCGCCGTACTCTCCCTGACTCGGGCCGTCGGCGTCCTTCAATGCCGCGCTGGGCAGAATCACCGGACTGCGATTGATATGGATGACCTTGAGCGGAATCCGCGCCTCGCCCTCGGCGAGATCGTCACTGCTGACGAAAACGCGCTGGCGAATCTGCTCGGGATTCATCTCGATCAGAGCCTGGGGGTCCACGGAGAGGTCGTAGACGATGACCCCATTGGGGTTGGTGGGGTGCTCGGCAAGCGGCATCACCAGCGCACTGCAACCCCGGCTGGCCGGGTAGCGACGCGATACGTGCAGCACCGGTTTACGTCCGGGAATATCGAGACGTCTGGCCACCTCGCGCTTGCTGCGCAGCGCCAGCAAGTGATCGAACAGACGCGCATTGCGCTGCTTGAGAAGGCGCGCCAGGGCGATGGTGGCGCGCACGTCGGCCACCGCGTCGTGGGCGCCCTGATGGGCAATGCCATTGGCGGCCGTGAGGTCCTCGAGCCGGAAGCTGGGCGAGCCGTCCTCACGGCGCGGCCACTCGATGCCAGCCGGACGCAGGGCATGGAAAGTGCGCACCGCGTCGATCAGATCCCAGCGCGAATTGCCGTTCTGCCATTCACGGGAGTAGGGCTCGAGTAGGTTGCGATAGAACAGGCAGCGGCTTACTTCGTCATCGAAGCGCAGCGAGTTGTAGCCCAGCGCACAGGTGCCTGGCTCGCTCATCAATGCGTGGATGCGACCGGCAAACTCCGCCTCAGGCAGGCCGCGCCGACGGGCCTGCTGCGGCGTGATACCGGTGATCAGGCAAGCCTGGGGCTGCGGCAGATAGTCATCGGCCGGTTTGCAGAAGAGTTCCACCGGGTCGCCGAGCTCGTTGAAGTCGGCGTCGGTGCATATCGCGGCAAACTGCGAGGGTCGATCGCGGCGAGGATCGGCGCCGAAAGTCTCGTAATCGTGCCACAGAAAGGTCATCGGGGCGGCATCTGGCTTCGCCATGGGCGCGGTGTCTCCTGACTGCGTCCTGAGCGGCACAGCCTATCACAGCCCCGCCCGCGACTCAGCCGAGGATAGGCTATGTGAACGCTCTCGCTCCTAGCTGCGCGGCAGCGTGACGTTGAGCTCCAGTACCGAACAGTTGTCTTCGCTGTCCAGGCTGATGTTGATGGCGTCGTCGTCCACCTGGACGTAACGGCGGATCACCTCCAGCAGCTCCTTTTCCAGCATCGGCATGTAGTCGGGCTGACCGCGCTGGCTGCGCTGATGCGCCACGATGATCTGCAGGCGCTCCTTGGCTACCGAGGCGGTCTTTTTGCGTTCACGCTTGAGAAACTCCAGCAACTTCACCGGCGACCTCCTCCGAACATGCGGCTCAGCAGACTCTTCTTCTGGGTTTCGTGGAAGCGCAACGGCACTTCCTCACCCAGCAGGCGCGAGACGGTATCCATGTAAGCCTGCCCCGCATCGCTATTGTCGTCGTGGGTCACGGGCACGCCTTGGTTGGAGGCGCGCAGCACCGCCTCGGACTCGGGAATCAGGCCGATCAGGTCGATGGCGAGAATTTCACGAATGTCGTCGAGGTTCAGCATATCGCCGTGATCCACTCGCGCCGCGTTGTAGCGAGTGATCAGCAGATGTTCCTTGATGGGCTCATCGCCACGCTCGGCGCGACGTGTCTTCGAAGCCAGCAGCCCCAGGATGCGATCGGAATCGCGAACCGAAGAAACCTCGGGGTTGGTGACCACGATTGCCTCATCGGCATAGTGCATGGCCAGTTGGGCGCCACGCTCGATCCCGGCCGGGGAGTCGCACAGGATGTAGTCGAAATCCTTGCTCAACGTTTCGAGCACCTGCTCGACGCCCTCGGAGGTCAGCGCATCCTTGTCCCGGGTCTGTGAGGCCGGAAGGATGTGCAGGTTATCGACCCGCTTGTCGCGGATCAGCGCCTGGTTGAGGCCGGCCTCGCCCTGGATCACGTTGACCAGGTCATAGACCACACGTCGCTCGCACCCCATGATCAGGTCGAGGTTACGCAGCCCCACATCAAAATCGATGACAACCGTCTTGTTCCCCCGCAGCGCAAGCCCAGTGGCGATAGCCGCTGCGCTGGTCGTCTTGCCGACCCCACCCTTGCCTGAGGTCACTACGATGATCTTGGCCAAGTTATTCGTTCCTTTGGATAACGATGAATGACAAAAGCTGCAGGGGCCGCGGCTAAACGAGAGATGTTATGCCCAGCTGGGCATCGCGCAGTACGACCTGCACCGAGGCGCCCAGCAGATGCGGATCGATGTCCTCGAGCCGCTTGTAGGTACCTGCCACCGAAAGCAGCTCGGCACGCAGCTCGCGGCAGAAGATTCCGGCATCGGTATCGCCATGGATACCGGCCAGCGCACGACCGCGCAGAGCGCCATACACGTGGATGCTGCCTGCCGCCAACACCTCCGCCCCAGCATTGACGGCGCCGATGACCACCAGATCGCCCTCGGGCGCACTGACCTGCTGCCCGGAGCGAACCGTACCGCGGTAGATGCGGCCGCCGCTTGATGCGACGGACTCGCTGGTCGCCGCCACCGCCTCGGTGGGCGGCACCTCTTCAAGGGTGCGAGCACGTGGCGCGTCGGTAGGCGGAAACCATCCCAGACCCAGCGCCCAGGCCGACTGTTTCACAGGGTCGGCGCCACCGCGTACGGCCACAGGCAACAATTTGTGAGACCGGCAGACCGCACATATCCGCTCCAGAGCGAGGTGGGGCTCATCCAGCTTTTCGACGCTCAGCACCACAGGGGTATGTTGAAAGAAAGCGGGGGACTGGCTGAGTTTCCCTGCCAATTGCTCACGAATCCGTTCAGGATCGGCGCTTGCCAGCTCCATGACGGTCATGGGCAGCATGCCCCCCTTGAAGGTGAATGCCATCTCTGCCCTGTCCACTTTGAGGCTCATTGCCGGACTCCACTCGGGTGTTGTCGGGTCGTGGGACTAAAGCTAAGCGACTCCCATCCCCCCTGCAACTGGTGATACGGCCAGCCGTAGCTCTCCGGCTCTAGCCGAGGCTTGTCGGTGCTCGTCGCAACTTACTCGCACCCTGCTGTTCCGCCATACTTTTCCACAGCCGCGGTGCGTGATTAGATAACATACATTAGACGAAAGACGCCGCTTGGACAGTAACAATAACGGCCTGCGCAGTCTCCACGTTGCGCCACTCACTCTCAGGATGCCTCATGCCCGGATTTCTCAGCCGCCTCTTCGCCCCGCGCTGGCAGCACCCCGATGCCCAGGTACGGCGGCAGGCCGTCGAACGGCTCGACCCGGCTCGGCCCGAGCAGCACCAGGCACTGCAAGCGCTGTGCCTCGACTCCGACGTCGCGGTTCGCCAGGCGGCACTGGAGAAGATCGATTCGATCGACACTCTGCTTACTTTGACACGGCAGCAGCCCGACCAGCCAGAGTTACATCGACGACTGGTCGCCCTGCTGACCGGCCAGGCCGGTAGCCTGGAGCTGGCCCAGCGCCTGAAATTCGTCGAAGGGCTTGACGAGCGCCTGCTACTCTCTCGCGTGGCATTGGAGGGTGACAACCAGCAGTTGCGCCTGGCCGCCGTGGCACGCCTGACGGAGGAGTCGGACCTTATCGAGCAGGCCTGCGACAACGGTATCGCCGCGGTTCGCCATGCCGCCGCCGTACGCGTGGCCAGCGAATCAGGCTTACAGCGCCTGGCCCAACGGGCACGTCGTGACCGCCAAGTGGTGCGCCAGGCGCGTGAGCGGTTGAGCCGACTACGCGCCGATGCCGCCACCCTGGTGGCCGCTCGCGAACAGCGCGACGGCCTGCTGGCAAAGCTCGAAGCCCATGCCCAAGCCCCTTGGGAGCCCCTCTATGCCGGCCGCTATCGACACTTGGCACGCGCCTGGGAGGCGCTCGCCGACATGCCCGACGTCGAACAGGAGCGCCGCTTTCAGGAGGCGTGCCTGCGCTGTCGCAAGATCATATCCGACCATGAGGCTCAGGAGCACGCCAGTGCCGAAACGGACCGCCGCCGTGAACGTGCGGCTGAAGCCCGCGAGTCGCTGCTCGAGGCGTTGGAAGAGAGCCTGGCCAGCCTGCCCCGTGGCGACCGCCTGACGGGGCAGGACATTGCCAGCTTGCGCTCGCAGAAAGTGCTGTTGGCCAACCGCTGGCAGACCCTCTCCGACCTCCACGTCGCCGACGAAGTGCTGCGCCAGCGCTACGATGCCGTATTGGCCGATTATGATCATGTGCTACGCACCTGGGAGCGCCTGGAAGAGCATTCCGCAGACATTGAGCAAGCTATCGAGGAGCAGGATGGCGAACGCCTGGCGGCCGCCATCGACGCCTGCCAGTGGCCTGACACGCTGCCTCCCGCCCCCCTGTTGAGCCGAGCTCAGCAGATGCTCGCCGGCCAGAAGCATCCCGATGAAGAAGACATGGCGGCACGTCTCGAGCGTTTCGCCCAAGACCTGTTGCAACTGGAGAAGTTGCTGGATCGTGGCGCCTTCAAGGGCGCCAGTCGGCTGCACCAGAGCCTGAAACATCGAGCCGATACGCTGCCGTCATTGAAGCTTCGTCCTCACCAGGCAACACTCAAGCGTCTCGGTGCCAGACTGGCTGAGTTACGTGATTGGCGCGGTTTCGTTGCCGGCCCCAAGCGCGAGCAGCTGTGCCAGGCCATCGATCTGTTAGCCATCGACACTGCTGTCACCGATGCCGAGCTCGACCGTCGTCATCGCCAGTTGGTGCGTGACTGGAAAGACCTGGGAGATGCCGCCGCCAGTCGCGAGCTCTCGGAGCACTTTCGCAGCGCCTCGGATAAGATCCACGAGCGTCTAACACCCTGGCGCGAGCGTCAGACCCAGGAGCGAGAGCGCAATCTCGGCGCACGCATCGCCCTTTGCGAGCAGCTCGAAGCCCTTCTCGAGGCACCTGCCGAAGACGCCGACCCGGACGCGCTGCGACGCATCCGCGACCAGGCTCGCGAGGAGTGGCGCCGCCACTCACCGGTGCCACGCGACCAGGCCCAGGCCATTGGGCGGCGCTTCGGCAGGATTCGCTTCGCCCTGCAAGGCCTGATAGACCAGCGCGCCAAGCAAGTAGCCGACGCCAAGCACGCCCTTATCGAAGAGGCCCGCAGCCTGGTCGAGCGTCAGCTCACCTCCGACGGTCGCGCAGCGCAAGCCAAGGCCCTGCAGCAACGCTGGCGAGAGCTGGGTCGGGCTCCACGCGGAGAAGAGCATGCGCTGTGGCGCGAGTTTCGCGCAGCCTGCGATCAGATTTTTGCCCTTCGCGACGCCCAGCGCGACGATCGCACCCAAAAAGCGCGCCAGCGGCTGGATGAGATGCAGGGGCTGATCGATCGCCTGGATGCCTGGCAACCGACCCGCTCCGCCGACAGCCGCACGCTGGAAGAGGCGATAGAGCAAGCGTCGGCCCTGGAGCCGCTGCCCTCGGGGCGGCGCACGGAAGGCATGCGACGCCGCTGGAGCGGAATCGTACGTACCCGGCGCGAGCGGCTGGCCCGCCTGGCAGTAATGGAGGAGATACAACGCTGGCAGGCAAGCCGACCGCTGCTCGACGCCCACCTGGCGGCAGATGCCGACTGTCTCATGCGGGAAGAGTGTATCGAGGTTCCGCTCGAGGCAGCGCCAGGTCTGCCCGAGGATATGCATAGCGCGCACGCGCAGCGCAACGCATCACGGAGAAACCCGCCGCCTGCGGAGGTGGTTGGCGAGCAGCTCGCACGCCTGCGTGTCCACCTGTCGCTGCTGGCCATGGGGCGCATCAGCCACCATGACGAGCCGCTGCGCCTGGCAATTCAGGTCGAACGTCTCAATGAAGGCCTGGGCCGTGAGTTGAGTCGTGCCGAAGAGGTGCGCATCGTGTTGCGCAACCTGCTGGCTACCGGCCCGGTTTCGCCCGAGCAGTGGGAACGGGAAGTGGGCGAACTCGACTCATTGCTTACACGGCTCACACGCCTGCCGCCTCCCTGAGCGAAGACAACAGACATGAAAAAGGGAGGCCTTCGCCTCCCGCCAGCGTCTTCCGACAGCCTTCACCCCATGAATTGGCCGCCGTTGATATCGATATTGGCTCCGGTGATGAAACCGGACTCCTTGTCAGCCAGGAAGACCACCAGGCGTGCAATCTCCTCTGGCGTGCCATAGCGCTTGACCGGAATGGTCTCGCGGATGGCTTCTCGCACATTCTCGGGAATCTTCATGATCATGTCGGTGGCGATGTAGCCAGGTGACACAGTGTTGACGGTGATGCCCTTGGTTGCGGTTTCTTGGGCCAGCGCCATGGTCAGACCATGCATACCGGCCTTGGCCGCCGAGTAGTTGACTTGACCGAACTGGCCCTTGCGACCGTTGATCGAGGAGATGTTGATGATGCGCCCATGCTTGTTTTCGAGCATGTTCTCGATAACGCTGCGGCAGGTATTGAAGACGGTGTTGAGGTTGGTGTCGATCACCTCATGCCACTGTTCGGGCGACATCTTCTTCATCGTGCCGTCGCGGGTAATGCCGGCACAGTTGACCAAAACACTGACGGGCCCATGCGCTGCCTCGATCTCCTTGACCCCGGCCTCACATGCCTGATAGTCCGTCAGATCGATTCCCGAAAGGGAAATGTTGTTGTACCCGTCCGCTTTCTGGGTTTCGAGCCAGGTCTTGGCCTTTTCCGGGTTGTGGTAACCCGCCACCACGTGGTAGCCCGCTGCCGCCAGAGCGCGACAGATCGCCGAACCGATCCCCCCGGTTCCGCCGGTGACCCACGCTACGGGTGCTGATTGAGTCATATTCCGTCTCCCTGATCATGACACTTTGTAGTCGCATTGCTTGACCTAACGCAGCAGGCCAACGATAACAGGATGCTGGCTGAAGGCATCGCCTTCAAGCTCCCCTTTATGATTATGGACATTAGCACCGCACTTGCACGAACAACGTCGCATGCCTTGACACAGCGCAGAAAATACGTAGAATACGCCTCACGTTGATGCGGGGTGGAGCAGTCTGGTAGCTCGTCGGGCTCATAACCCGAAGGTCGTCGGTTCAAATCCGGCCCCCGCTACCAAATACGAGAACCGAGGCCAAAAGCCTCGGTTTTTTTATTGCCCGCATAGGGCATTGAACCGACGACCGTCGGTTCGCTCTTCGTTTCAAGGTCAGCGGCCCCCGCTACCGACTACGAAAACCGAGGCCAAAAGCCTCACCTCACAGGAAATTCATTTCACGGGCTGCCAACGCTATGCTGCGATCATCGCCGCTGGTGCCGCGACAGAAGTTCTCGCTATAGAAAAGGCGCACAAGATCGCGCTGTCGCAGCGTTCCCTGGCGCAGGTCATCCAGCCAGTGGCTGATCTGTCCCGACACTGACGCTCCATCATGCGCTACCAATTTTTCCGCCGCGCCGTCACTCATCAGGGCGATGCCGGTCAGGCTTGCCATCGCCTCGCAGCCATACTGCACCTGCCCGAAGGTCAATTGATCGTCGACGAAGCGTGTCTGATTGGCAAACTCCCCTTTGCCCCGCTCCCCCAGTGTAGAGAGCTTCGGCATCAGCTCATACGACTCGCCCCCTTGGGCCTCGTTCGCCTCTTCGGTCTTTTCATCTTCCACCTTCACCAAGGGTACTGCTCGCTCCACCACGATCTCCCCATCGCCCACCTTGAGCCATAGCAGTCTCTCGCAGCCCATCAGTGCCAGCAGCAGGGTGCAACGCAGGTCGCGCGCCGGCCGCCCCTGCTCGGCAGCGCGGTCCATCAACGTCCCCCTGGCGTGGCGAAACAGCAGTTCAGCCAATTGCTCCAGAGCTACCGGGGAAGGCGCTTCTTGCGCATCGAGCAAGCGGGCCAGCTGTGCCTCGAGAGAATCGGCAAGACGCAATATGCCGGTAACCAGCGTACGTGCCCCCAGGTCGGACGCCGGCGAGCTGCCAGCACCGTCGGCCACTACCAGCACGGGACGCGGCTGCGATAACCCGCCTGCCGCATCCTGGCAGGGTATGGCCGGCATCTTCTCCAGGTGAGCCAGGCCGACGGTGGCGACAGCCAGAACCGACCAGCGCGATGTCGTCTCACAGGAAAGAGCGGGAGACTCAGCGGGCATGCAGCACCTGCGTGCGTTGCGGTCTGCCAGGAGTGGTGAGGCGCACGGCGTGCTTGCCCGCTGCCAATGCGTCGCGATAGTCGCTCAGGGCTGCATGCCACTGTGCCAGCGTGGCGCGCTGAATGGGCGCATCGGCTCCTACCGTGAAGGTGGTCACGAACATATCGCGGATGGTATCGGGCAATTCGCGCCAGAGTTCGTACCACACGCCTTGAGGCACCTCGCGCTGACCGCGCCCATAGGCGAAGTTGCCTCGCCTCAGGTTGCGCACCGGGTCGTCACCGCCCACGATGTCGTAAGGGTGGCGCCCCAGCATCAAACACTTGAACAGCACGATCGCCAGCGAGAAAGCTTCGCTGCGCGGCGTGCGCACGGTATGACGAAAGGAGACGCCCTGGTGCTCCCTGGGTGTCATGTCGGGGCTGCCCACGGGGCAGGGGTAAAAGGTGCCTTCCACCCGCAGTTGAAAGCTGTCGCAGTCGATCAGCGTGACCTGATCGGACGAAGGCACGCAGAACACATTGTTGAGGTTATAGTCACCGATACAGACCCCGGCCTCATGCAGCTGCTGCACGATCTCGACGAAGCGAATCAGGTAGCCAACGAGACGGCGCCGGTCGAGTCCGGGAAAATAGCGCTGATAGAGCAGAGCGTGGGCAAGGAAGCTCATTTTCACACCACGCGCCCGATACATGGCGAAGCCGATCCAGCGATGCTGCTCGTCGAAGACTCGGATCAGCGGCCAGCAAACGTCGCGGGTCATGTGCGCGTCGCGTAGGCTGCGCATGGCCTCGACCTTGCGATGCAGCTCCTCGCCGCGCTTGTCGAGCACCTCGGAGTAGTACCATTTGACGATCACGTCAGGACGGTCGCGCAGGGCGAATATTTCGCCCTCGCCGCCGCGCTCGAGGCGCTTGCCTAGGCGTCGCTGCTTGCCCTGAGAATCGGTGACCACTTGCGACCGTGCTAGCACTCGACCTCCTTCGACGTCATGCGATCGTCCTAGATGCTGTCCCAGCTGTCGGTGGGCGGCAGTTTGACCTGATCGGTAGTGGACGAAGAGGCCGACACACGACTCATGCTGGCCGAAAGCCAGAGGAAGAATTCGCGAAACTTCAATCCGTCGAGACGCTTGGCCGGTCGCGTGGAGAAGGCGCTGAGCGCTTCGAGATCGGCCTCTTCGACGCCAACCGGCACTACGACCAGCTTACGCTGCTGAGCAAGGGTTCGTGCGCGCGCCGATACGGCCTGCCATTGGTCCGTCGGCACGCCGTCGCTGATCACCACCAGCCAAGGCTGGTAATAGGCCACACCGGCCTTGCGGTAGGCCTCGGTGCGCTCTTCGAGCCGGTCCAGCGCGAGCTCCATGGCTCCGCCCAGCGGAGTGAGGCCCGAGGCGGTGAACTGCCGACACTGGGAAATGTTCATCGCCGTGGTAAAGGGCAATTGCTCGGTCACCTTGCCGCCGGCGGTGATGACGCCGAGTTCGACCGAGCAGGCCGCCATGTCGTCTTCCTGAATGGCCGAGATGAAAGCCTGAACCCCGGCATTCAGTTCGCGAATCGGCGGACCGAACATCGACGCAGAGGTGTCCAACACCAGCATGCACGCGCAGCGAGGTGAAGGGTTGTCGATCAGGTCGCTGTCGCCATTCAGTCGGTAAGTTGCCATCCCACGGTCCTCGAGTCTGGGCGTCCGACCCCGTAACGGCCGAACGAACATGAGACTATCACAGCCCCGGGCCGGATGCCGCGCCCACCACGATCTGTTGGCCAACGCGGCACAAGCGAACTTCCATCCACTTGAATCCGGCCGCCTTAACCCGCATCTTTCGAACAAACTCACCTCTTTCACAAGGCCAACGCCATGTCCATCGTCGACCCACGCAGCGGTGCTCCCCTGACGGCACCCCAAGATGCTACCGCTTCTGCCCCGCACGAAGCGCCCAGTGATGAGCAGCTGATCATCGATGTGGACCGCAACAACATCCAACAGCTGCTGGAATTCTCCATGCAGGTGCCGGTGCTTCTCGATTGCTGGGCCCCTTGGTGCCAACCGTGCAAGGTCCTGATGCCGATCCTGGAGAAGCTGACACGGGAGTATCGCGGTACTTTCATTCTAGCCAAGCTCAACATCGAGGAGAATCAGGAGATCGCCGCCCAGCTCGGCGTGTGCTCGGTGCCGGACGTCAAGCTGATCAGCCAGGGCGGGCTCGTGGATCACTTCCAGGGCGCACTGCCCGAAAAGGAGATTCGCGAATGGCTGTCACGCTACTTCCCCGCCCCCGAAGATGCCCCTGCCAGCCCCGAAGAGCAGGCCGCCGAGGCCTTGGCCCAGGGCGACACCGCCACCGCCCGCGCCCTCTATGAGCAGCTCGTACAGCAGAGCCCCGAACACTACCCCTATCAAGTGGAACTGGCCCGAACGCTGGTGGCGGAAGGTCGCAGCGACGAAGCGCTCGCCCTGCTCGACGCGCTGCCGCCCGAGGAGCGCGACTCGGCGGCGGCCCGTGGCGTGCGTGCCAGTATCGAGTTTCGCGAGGAAGCGCCTGACGATGAAGAGCTGGCAGGCCTGGCCGGGCGAGATGACAGTGAGGCGCAGTACAAGCGGGCGCTGCGCCAGGTCGCCGATGGCGACTACGAAACCGGTCTCGAGGGGCTGCTGGCAGTGATGCAGAAGGATCGCGGCTACGAGGACGACGCGGCGCGCAAGACCCTGTTACGCGTGTTTGACGCGCTGGGGGCCGACCACCCACTTACCGTCACTTATCGTCGCAAACTCTTCACTCTGCTGTACTGACGAAATGGGTAAAACTCGGTGAAGACGATCGGCAAGGGCGGCCACGACTGGCCACCCCTGCCCCGCACGCATTCGCTCAGCGCTTCAGCACGCCATCGAGTCGGCCCAGGGCCTCTTCCAACTGTGACGCTGTGGTGCCGAAGTTGAGCCGAACGAAACCCGGCCAGCCGAAATCGTTGCCGTCCGAGAGTGCCACCCCGGCTTTATCCATCACGATCTCCTGAGGCGCCCCTTGGTAGGCGGCGAGGCCTTGGGCATTGCGCATGTCCAGCCAGGCCAGGTAGGTCGCCTCCGGCGCACTCATGCTTACCCCCGGCCACTGTTCCACCCGTTCGATCAGCGTCTGGCGGTGACCTCTCAAGGTCGTCAGCAACGCCTGGCGCCAGGCGTTGCACTGAGCGTAAGCAACCTCGGCAGCGACCAGGCCCAGCACGTTGACATCCGGCAGCAGGCCGCGGGAAGCCGCCGCGAAGCGCTGCCGCATCGAAGCATCCGAAATGATGGCGCAGGCAGCGGTAAGGCCGGCAAGATTGAAGGTCTTGGAGGGTGCCCACAGCGTGATGGTGCGTGCTGCAAGCTCGGGGAAAGCCGCGGCCAGCGGTCGATGTTCGGCACCTTCCTCCAGCAGCAGGTCGCAGTGCAGCTCGTCTGAGACCACCAATAGGTCGTGACGTTCGACCAGCGCCGCCAGGCCTGCAAGCTCCTCGTGGCGCCACACGCGCCCGGTGGGATTGTGCGGTTGGCACCAGAGCAGAAGCCGCGTCTCGGGCGTGATTGCCGCCTCCAGCGCCGCCAGGTCGAGTCGCCAGGGTTCGCCGGGACCGGATGGTTCGGCAAGTGACGCCTGCTGGGCCAGGCGCCCGGTACGCTCGGCCACCTTGAGGAACGGTGGGTAGATCGGCGTGACCGTCAGCACGCCATCACCCCGCTCGGTCAGCGCCAGACTGGCCACGTGCAGCGCTGGCACCACCCCGGGGATCCACAGCTGCCACTCCGGCTCGATCGCCCAGCCGTATTCCCGGGCGCTCCATTCGCAGAGGGTGCGCTTGAGGCTCTCGGGAACCACGCCATAACCATATACACCGTGCTCGACGCGTGCCTGGAGCGCCTCGATCACCGCCTCAGGAGAGCGGAAATCCATATCCGCCACCCACAGCGGCAGGATACTGGCATCATAGCGATGCCACTTCTGCGACGGCCATTCGCCCCGTTCGGGGTGGCGCCGCTCGATGGGCGTGGCAAAATCGAACTCCATGATCTCTCCTCGGGAAACAGCGTTATGAGCGAAACCATGCCGGAAAGCGGCTTCTATGCCAAGGTACGCCGCGGCATGCCTGCCCTGCTCGACCAATGGCGCCAGCTGGGTCAGGGCGAGCCGGACCGCCTCGCCCTGATCCTGACCGAAACGGCTCGCGTGGCCCGCCTGGGCGAGCCCGGCGCCACGCCCGATGGCGACACGTTGTCGGCCTGGAGCCAGCCCGACGCAGGCGACGACATTCCGCTGTGGGCAGCCCGCACTGCCGCCTTCCTGCTCATCCAGATGCCGGCGCACCCTGTGCCGACGAGCGATGATGAGGCCTGTGCCTGGGCTTACTGCTGGCTGCGCAATCGGGAGTTCGCCAGCGTGGACGAGGCCCGTGCCGCCCTGCCTGACCATCTCCAGGAAGCTCTGACCCATGCGGTTGGCGCAGCCTGGGCAGACCGTCAAGGTCTGCGGCTGGTCTAGCCTCGCCACTTACATTACAAGGAAATCCTATGGACGTCCCCTTGAGCTGGCAGCTGGCCAAGCTCGCGGTATCGATCGGTATCGTGCTTGGACTTTCGATGGTCGCCGAGCGTGTCAGCACCCGCGTGGCGGGACTTCTCGCCGGCTACCCGTTGGGTACGGCGATTGCACTGTTCTTCATCGGGCTGGAGATCTCGCCGGGCTTTGCCGCCGAAAGCGCCGTGTTCAGCCTGGCGGGGTTTACCGCCACTATGGCACTGGGGGGCGGCTATCTCATCTGCGGACGCCGTGATGGGTTGATCGGCGTGCTATACGGGACTGCGGGCGGCCTCGTCGCCTGGTGGTTCACGAGCCTGGTGCTGACGCGCTTCGAATTTGACCGAGTGAGCGGGACCCTGGTCACGCTGCTGGCTATCTTCGTCTTCACCTGGCTCTATCGCCGCCTGCCGGAAACGCGTGCCTCGGTGCGTCGCGGCGGCTCACGCTGGCAGCCGCTTGTGCTGCGCGCCTCGCTCGCCACTGCCATCGTCTTTCTCGTCACCGGCCTGGCTCACGTACTGCCGCCTTCCTGGGCCGGTATGCTGGCGGCCTTCCCAATCTCCATGTATCCGCTGCTGGTCATCCTGCACCTCACTCACGGTGCGGCGCCGGCCGCCACGGTGATCAAGCATTATCCCGCCGGGCTCGGGGCGCTGCTGTGCTATACGCTCTGCGTGTCGCTCACCTATGCCACCCTAGGCCTGCTATGGGGCACGTTGGCGGGATTTGCCGTGGCCACTCTATGGCTGCTGGGATGGATGCGGCTACAGGCCTGGCACAGTGCAAGACAGGCCGCAGGCGCTTGACCTAGCGTTTGCTCGGGGCAATGCTGTCTGCCTGTCAGCAACGCTACAAGACCAAAAAGGAAACCTTCATGTTCGTGCGTTCCGTCGAGCCCGCCTTCTATGACACCGACGCCCTTGGCCACGTCAACAACACCCGTCTGCCGGCCTGGTTCGAGCTGGCACGCAACGACTTGTTTCGCCTGTTCACCCCCGACCTGGATCCACGCAAGTGGAAGCTGATCATGGCGCGTATGGAGATCGACTATCGCGCCGAGCTGCACTATGGCAACGATATCGAGATTCGCACTTACGTTTCGCGTCTCGGCAACAGCTCCTTCACCGTCACCCAGGAGGCCTGGCAAAAGGGGGTACTGACCAACCTGGGCCATACCGTCATGGTTCACTTCGATCACGATGCCAAGCGCGCCGTACCCATCGAGGGTGAATTGCGCGCCGCACTCGAGACCCACTTGCGGACTGACGAGGAGCCGACCGACGCATGACACCGGCGGTCAAGGTGTTGGAGCGCGACGGCGCCGCCTTCGAGCTGTTCAGCTATGAACACGACCCTCGCGCGCCCGCCTATGGCGAAGAGGCGGCCAACGCACTCCAGCTCGATCCACGTACCGTGTTCAAGACGCTAGTGGCACGGCTCGACGACGGTCGCCTGGTAGTGGGCATCGTGCCGGTCGTCGCCCAACTCGACTTGAAGGCGCTGGCCAAAGCAGCGGGAGCTCGACGTGCCAACATGGCCGAAGCCGCTGCCGCCGAGCGTGCGACTGGCTATGTGCTGGGCGGCATCAGTCCGCTGGGCCAGAAGAAGCGCCTACCGACGTTTCTCGACGCCAGCGCCGAGACGCTCGCTTGCATGCATGTCAGCGGCGGGCGTCGCGGCCTGGAAATCGCCTTGGCCCCTGCCGACCTGATCCGCCTGTGTGGCGCAACTCCAGTGCCCTTGGCACGTGGTTGAGCCCACCATGAGCAGATCTCGGTCGTCTGTGGTCAAACGCCCATGACCCGCCTTTGAGGCGGGCCGTTCACCGCCGCCAGGAGTCCATCATGGCCATCCGCTACAACCTCTGGCTCGATCCCGACAACGTGGCCCAGCACCGCGAAGTGGAAGCGGACCTGGAGCGCTACTTCATGGAGCGGTTCGCCGACTACCCGCATATCCGCTTGTTCGGCGAGGACCCCTACGATTATGATGCGCCGTTCAATCGCCTCTATGACGTGCTGATGGCACGGGCCAATGAGTACTGCGAACGCCAGTGGCGTGGCTACGTGCCCTCGCCCGAGCAGCTCAACCGGACCTTCTTTCGCGCCGTGGGCCGCTCCAACAAGTTCGTACGGGATCGCTACGATGGTGATACAGACCGACCAGATGCCTGATATACGCCAGCTCGCCATCATTGCCGAGCAATTGGGGCGTGCACCGCGGGGCATCGAAGCGGTGGCGGCCGTGGATGGAGAGAACACTCCTCTGGTGCTGCGCATGGCGCCCATCGTCGATGGCAAGCCCTTCCCCACCCTCTACTGGCTCAGCTGCGATCGCCTCAAGGTCGAAATCTCGCGGATCGAAGCCAGCGGCGTGATCAAGCAACTCGAAGCCAGGCTACGAGACGACCCCGATTTCCTTGCGGCTTACCACGCCAGTCATCGCGATTACGTGGCAGCGCGCTGGCACCACATGAGTGACGCCCAGCGCGCCGAAGTCGAACGGCTCGGTTACGAAGGCGTTATGCGCGAGCGCGGTATCGGCGGGATTACCAACTGGGACCAGGTGCGCTGCCTGCACACCCAGTATGCCCATCACCTGTGCGGTCACAACGTGGTCGGCCAGTGGCTCGACGCCGAGTTCAACGTGGCCGCCTGTCTGCCCTGACGTTCTCTCATGCCGTTGCCCGGACTCTCGCCAGTGGCCGTCAGCTGCTAGGATAGTGGCTTTTCGAGGAGAAGCGCATGTCGAGATTCTGTGTCTACCTGGGCTCCCGCGATGGGCGGGGCCCAGCCTTTCTTGAAGCCACCCGAGCGCTCGGACACGAGCTGGCCCTACGCGGCCACGGGCTCGTCTATGGGGGTGCCCGTATCGGCCTGATGGGAGCCCTCGCCGACGCTGTACTGGAAAAAGGGGGCGAAGTGATCGGGGTGATGCCCGACCACCTTGTAGAACGCGAACAAGCCCACGAAGGGCTGCCAACGCTGATACGCGTCAACAACATGCACGAACGCAAGGCCAGCATGGCCGCCCATGCCGATGCCTTCATCGCTTTGCCCGGCGGCATCGGCACCCTGGAAGAGCTGTTCGAAGCCTGGACCTGGCAGTATCTGGGGCTCCACGACAAGCCCATCGGCCTGCTCGACACCGCCGGTTTCTACTCGCCGCTGTTGAGCTTCCTCGACAGTACGGTAGAGCACGGTTTCCTCAACTCACGCACGCGCGACTGTCTGGTGGATGCCGAATCACCCACAGCACTGTTGGACGCACTGGAAGCCAGGCTTACCAGGAGCTGAGACCACTCACTCCAGCTAACCAAGGGAAAAACATAATGCTCGAGCCTAGCCCCCGGCAGCCTGCTCGAGCGTACGCAGGTAGGTCAGCTGCAAAAGGCGAGCGTCGTCGCCGGCACGGTGCCGGCTGATCCCCAACTCCTTCACCAGCGCCTCACGGGTCGTATGCCACAGGGCGAGTTGGCGCTCGCTGAGGAGTATGCGCAGCGCCTCCAGGCGGAAAGCGGGTAGCATGCCGGCATGATGGAACAGCAGCGACAGCCAGGTATTGTCGTAGCCCCAGCTGTCGCTGTAGGCCAGGCCTATCTCGCCAAGCTCATCGTTGAGCCAGCGCGCCACCTGGTCTATCGGCAAGCCCTCGCGCAACAGGCGCGCCCGGGAGATACCGTGCAGCAGCTCGGCTTTGGGATCCCAGTGGGTCCACTCATTCAGGGGTAGGACGAGAAAGGCGCAGCTGCTGCCGTCGGCCCGTGCCAGGCCGATTTCGATGGGGTAGCTACCGCGCCCGAATCCGGACGCCTCGATATCCAGCAGTGTCGGCAGCGTCACGAATGGGCATATCCTCGAAAGCAGGGCTGCTTGGCTTGGCAGAAGGGGTTAGTGTCGAGCCTGAACATCGTCATTGTCCAGCGCCACGCTTTCTTCCAGGCCCGCATGACGGTCGGCAAGGGTCTGCCAGCGCTCGGCCTGGATGCGATCGACCGGTAACCCCAACTCACCCAAACGGTACGCTCTGGCCAAGCGATTGGCGGCCAGCGGATGACCTGCCTCGCCGGCTCGGGCATACCAGGTGACGGCTCGCTCCTCGCGACGCGGATACTGGGCACAGCCATATTCTAGAATCCTGCCGGCTTGGTATTGAGCCTTGAGGTTACCGGCCTGAGCAGCCTCGAGAACGTAGCGCGCACCGCGTGCCTTGTCCTGGGGGCTTACCCCACGCTGGAACAACATGTGCCCATAGAGCGACAGAGCGCCAGGGTGACCGGCGTCGGCACAGCGCTCGAAGAGATGCATGGTCAGACGCTGGGTCCGCGGAGAACGAGGTAGCCAACGCGTATGGAACAACTGTTCTGCTAGACGGTATTCGAGTCGCGTGAACAGTGATGATGCCTGCGTCATTGTGCAAACAACCTTGCTTTCGTCTTGAAGCCGGTAACATGACGTGACCCCACCCTGTGGTCTCGTCATGGCCTGTCTTGAGCTCGCCGCAAAACAACGCCGGGCCCGCTTGAGGGTCGCCAGCATACGCCCGCCCCGGCGCCGACTCAACCCCCTCGATTTGCTGCCTTGGTAGGCCTCGGCTAGCATGGCTTTGAATACGCAACCAGAACGTGACCGAACCTATCCTTACAGGAGCGATGATGCAGACGCGACCGCTTGGTGACACGGGCATCGAGGTCAGCCGCCTGTGCCTCGGCACCATGACCTTTGGTGAGCAGAACAGTGAAGTCGAAGCCCATGAGCAGCTCGACCGTGCCGTAGCCTTCGGCATCAACTTCATCGATACTGCCGAGATGTACCCGGTGCCGCCCCGCGGCGAGACGCAGGGGCTTACCGAATCCTATATCGGCAGCTGGCTCAAGCGGCGCGACAGTCGCGACGACGTGATCATCGCCACCAAGGTCACCGGCCCCGGGCTCGAACACATTCGTGGCGGCACCCGTCTGACGCGTGAGCAAATTCGCCAGGCACTCGATGCAAGCCTCAAGCGCTTGAAGACCGATTACGTCGATCTTTACCAGCTTCACTGGCCCGAACGTTCGACCAATTATTTCGGCAAACTGGGCTATGAGCATGACGAAGAGGAAGCGACTTGCTCGCTGGAAGAGACACTTGGCGTGCTCAAGGAGCTGGTCGATGCCGGCAAGGTTCGCGCTATCGGTCTTTCCAACGAAACCCCATGGGGTGTGATGAAGTCACTGCAGCTCGCAGAACGACTCGACCTGCCGCGGATCGTCTCGGTCCAGAACCCCTACAACTTGCTCAACCGGACCTTCGAAGTCGGCCTGGCCGAGATCGCTCATCGCGAAAATGTCGGATTGCTGGCTTATTCCCCGTTGGGCTTCGGTGTGCTTTCAGGTAAATACCTCCAGGGGGCACGTCCGCCAGACGCTCGCCTGACGCTCTTCGAACGTTTCAAGCGCTACACCTCACCCCTGGCAGAAGAAGCTACCCAGGCCTACGTAGATATCGCACGCGAGCACGACCTGGACCCGGCGCAGATGGCGTTGGCCTTCGTCAATTCACGCAGCTTCCTGACCAGCAACATCATTGGCGCCACCACGATGGAGCAGCTCGAGGACAACCTGAACAGTGAGTCGCTCAAGCTGGAGCAAAGTACGCTCGATGCCATCGAAGAGGTGCATCGGCGCATCCCCAACCCCTGCCCTTGAGTGACGCCGATTACGAGCATGGCGACGGGCTATCGCGGCGATAGCCCCGTCTTCCAGTCACTGCTGATATAATTGCACTCAATCCCTATTCGCCTTATTCAGGTACAGGAGTGCTCCATGCTGAGCGTGATCTCGCCGGCCAAAACGCTGGACTTCGAGACCCCGGCCACTACGTCCCTTCACTCGCAGCCGGACTTTATCGATCATAGCCTACGGCTGATAGGCATCCTGCGCGACTACTCGCCGCAGCAGCTCAGTGAGTTGATGGGAATCAGCGACAAATTGGCAGGTCTCAATGCAGCTCGCTTTGCCGAGTGGCGGCCGCCCTTCACCCCGGATAACGCCAAGCCGGCCGCCCAGGCCTTTCAGGGAGACGTCTATGTCGGCCTGGAAGCTCATCGCTTCAGCGAGGACGACAACACCTTCGCCCAGCAGCATCTGCGCATTCTCTCGGGGCTCTATGGCCTGCTGCGTCCCCTCGATCTGATCCAGCCTTACCGCCTTGAAATGGGAACGCGCCTGCCCAATCCCGCCGGCAAGGACCTCTATGCTTTCTGGCAGGGCACACTGACCGAAGCGCTCGACCGCGCCATTGACGAGAGCGGCTCAAAGGTTCTGGTGAACCTGGCCTCCAACGAGTACTTCAAGGCCGTCGATGCCAAGCGGCTCGATGCCAGGGTGATAACACCGGTATTCAAGGATGAAAAGAACGGCAAGTACAAGATCATCAGCTTCTACGCCAAGAAGGCGCGCGGCCTCATGGCGGCCTGGATGATCCGCCAGCGACTGAACGACCCCGAGAGCCTCAAGGGGTTCGATGAGGCAGGCTACGCCTTCAATTCGAGCATGTCAGAGGGCGACACACTAGTGTTCACTCGCCGCGAAGCGCAGCACTGAGTGCATACATGAGGTCCTACTCGCAGCCTTAGAAGAAACGCAGCGGTCGCGCCGAACGTGGCTTGAGGAAGCGCTTGTGGATCTGGCGAAAGCTCTTGTCGTCGCAGCGATCGAGCCACTCGTAGGCCACCATGTCGGCGCTCACCGCTATGGCGCCCGCCGTTGTCATCCGCTCCCGGGCGAGTCTCGCCTCCTCCGCGCGCCGGCTGACCGCTGCCTCGCTTAGCCAGTACACCTCGTAGCCCGCTTGCAGCAGACCGAGACCCGTCTGCATAACACAGATATGCGCCTCGCTGCCGCACAGGACAATCTGGCGCTTGCCGCTCTTCTCCAGCGCACCGGCAAAGTCAGCCTCGGCGTGAGCATTGAAATGCACCTTTTGCCAGAGCTGGTGGTTTGGCAGCGCCTCCAGCAACCGCGGTTCGCTGCCTCCCAGGCCTTCAGGGTATTGCTCGGTCAGCCAGACCGGTATGTTCAGTTCACAGGCCACACCACCCAGCCAGGCCGCCTCGGTAACAGCCTGATCACCCGCGTCGATGACCGGCAACAGGCCAGCCTGGAGGTCGACGATCAACAGCAGGCTGTCTTGTCTCGTCAAGCGCATGTTCTTCCCCTTTTATCATCACTTCCGACAGCATAAGCCGGTAGAATGGGGGTTCCAAATTTCTCTTACCCTCCCCGAATTACAGAGGAACCACGCAATGCGTCATTTCCTTGTCATGATGATGGTCGCCATGATGGGCTTCGGCCTGGCGATTGAGCATGCCGAAGCTCGCCGCATGGGCGGCGGCGGCAATGTAGGCAATTTCTCACGCTCGGCCGACCGTCCGGCTGCCGCTCCCAACCAGGCTGCCCCGGCACGTCAGGCACAGCCCAACCAGGCTGCAGGCTCGCGCATGCCCGGCATGCTCGGTGGAATGCTGGCAGGCGGCTTGCTGGCAGCGCTGTTCTTCGGCGGTGCCTTCGATGAGTTGCGCTTGATGGATATTCTGCTCATTGCCGGTCTGGGCTTTCTGCTGTTCCGGTTGCTGGCGCGCCGCCGCACCGCCGTAGCCGGTGGCCCCCAACCGGCCGAGCGTCAGCCGCACGCAGCGCCTCAGGCATTCCAGCCGGCGCCCGGTGCCACCGTGGGCAGCGCCTTCAACAGCCTGCCTGAATGGTTCGACCGCGAGCGCTTCCTGGCCGGCGCCAAGGAACACTTCATGACCCTGCAACGCGCCTGGGACAATAACGATTTCAGTGGCATCCAGGAGTACGTCACTCCGGAGCTCTACAACCTGTTGCGAGAAGAGCGCAGTAGGCACCCGGCCAACAACCGTACCGATATCGTGCGACTGTTTGCCGAACTCGGCGATGTGCGCGAAATCGGCAAACAGGCCGAGGCCACCGTCATCTTCCATGGCATCCTCGACGAGAACGGCGAACAGAACGAATTCAACGAGACCTGGCACCTGATACGTGAAATGCGTGATGGCGCCCC
>NZ_JAFIFK010000034.1 GCF_020832045.1 Halomonas sp. | reverse complement strand
CATGGCGGCCGGCGAACTCAACGACCGGGCGCTGGCGCTGCTGGTGGAGAAGGGGATTGCCGCACCGGGAGATCATGTCATCCTGACCCGGGGCGATCACATGAACGCCCACGGTGGGACCAATACCCTGAAGATTCTCGACGTATCCGAAAAGCACAGCCGGTCCTGATTTTGTATACAGAACGGGTGCGCTTATGTGGTCAGGGTGGGGGAAACGTGCGAAGGTAAGCCCATGGATGAGGTGAGAGGGCAGACCCATGAGTACCACCTGGCAGGATGAGGTTGCCGCAGAAACTCGGGCCGGCGGGCGCATCAGCGATCGTTTCATTGTCGACAAGGTTCGCGCGGCGGTGCTCGCTCAGCGCCTGCCGCCGGGTACACGCCTGCCCGAGGTGGCGCTGGGCGATATCTTTGGCGTCAGTCGCTCGGTGGTACGCAAGGCGCTGACTCGGCTGGCGGCCGACCATGTCGTGAGTCAGCAGCCCAACCAGGTGGCTCGGGTGCGGGCGCCAAGCATCGAGGAGACCCGCGAGACCTTTGCTGCGCGGCGACTGGTCGAGGGAGAAGTGGCAGCGCTGCTGGCGGGTCGCCTCGATGACGCGCTGCTGGCGACCATTGCCTCTCGCGTCGAGCGTGAAGCCGAGGCCCATGGCCGCGGTGACGAGGCGGCCCGCATCGAGCATTCGCTGGCGATTCACCATCTGCTCGCCGAGCATTCGCCCAATCGGGTGCTCGGGGCCATGCTGACCGACCTGATCATGCGCACCTCCATCGTCATAGCGCTGTACAAGCGAGCCGGCCTGTCGAGCTGCTACCTGGCCGAGGATCACCCGGCCTTGCTTAACTACTTGCGTGAAGGCGACGGCGAGGCGGCGCGGCGTTGCGTCCACGACCATCTTCAGGCGCTGGAGGGATTGCTCGACCTCAGCACGCGGGAGACGCGTATCGACCTGATGGCCATTCTCGGCCAGCGCGAGAGCGTCACTCCCTGATCGGTTGGGTATATGCCAAGGGGGTACTCCCCTTGGCGCCTTTACCGACTGTTGCTGCTGCATGACAATGCGGTCACGTCATCTTCAGCTGCTGGAATCGTTTCGATGAAATCACTTCTTCGCTGGACGTTGGCTGCCTGGCTAGTCGTTGCATTGCCTGTACAGGCCGATGTGCCTACCGTGGCGGCAGCCTCCGATCTGCAGTTCGCTCTGACCGAAGCTGCCCAGCGCTTCGAAGCCGATACCGGCCACCAAGTTCGCCTCAACTTCGGCTCCTCGGGCAATTTCCGTCGACAGATATCCCAGGGCGCCCCTTTCGAGCTCTATCTTTCAGCCGATGAGGCCTATGTTCTGGCCCTGCATGAAGAGGGGCTGACCGAGGATGAGGGGGTCGTTTACGCCATCGGGCGACTGGCCTGGCTGCAGCGGACCGGACGCGACGGCATGCCGGGCGAGGACGACCCGCTGGCCGAGGTGCGTGATGCGCTCGAGGCCCAGGGGCGAGGTGAGGGACGGCCGCGTATCGCGCTGGCCAACCCCGAGCACGCGCCCTACGGGGTGGCGGCGCGTCAAGCGCTGGAGCAGGCAGAGCTGTGGGATGCCACGGCCGCGCTGCGCATACTCGGCGAGAATGTCTCCCAGGCGGCGCAGTTTGCCCTGTCCGACGATGCCAGAGGCGGCCTCGTCGCCTGGTCATTGGCGGTGGCACCGCAGCTGGCCGAGCGCAGCGAATACGTGCTGATACCCGAGGCGTGGCATGACCCGCTGGTGCAGCGCATGGCGCTGGTCAAGGGGGCCGGTGATACAGCCCGAGCTTTCTACGCCTGGCTGCAGGAGGATGAGGCCCGCACGATCCTGTCCCGCTACGGCTTCCGCCTGCCCGAGGAGGTCGCCGACCGTCTCGATGCAGAGAGCGAGGCGCGTTGATGGACTGGACGGCACTGTCGGTTTCGCTGCAGTTGGCGGTACTGACCTGCCTGTTTCTCCTGCCCGTGGGGCTGTGGGTGGGGCGCACCCTGGCTCATACGCACTTCCGCGGCAAACCGCTGTGCGAGGCCCTGATCGCGCTGCCGCTGGTGATGCCGCCAACGGTGTTGGGCTTTTATCTGATGATCAGCTTCGGTCGTGATGCGCCGTTCGGCGCTTTCTGGCATCGCCTTACCGGTGAGGGGCTGAATTTCACCTTTACCGGGATTCTACTCGCCTCGCTGGTGGCCAACCTGCCGTTCGCCGTGCAGCCGATCCAGCGCGCCTTCGAAGGGATACCGGCAAACCTGCGCGAAGCGGCCTGGTGCAGCGGCCTCTCTCCCTGGCAGACCTTTCTGCGCATCGAGCTGCCGCTGGTATGGCCCGGCGTGATTTCGGCACTGGCGCTGACCTTCGCCCACACGCTGGGTGAGTTCGGTGTGATTCTGATGGTGGGCGGCGCCATCGACGGCGAGACCCGTACGCTGGCCATCGCCATCTACGACCGCGTGCAGGCCTTCGACGAACGCGGCGCCGGCATCATGTCGGCGATGCTGCTGCTGGTCTCCTTCCTGACCATCGGCGTGGTGTACGGCCTGGCGGGCCGCAGGCGGTGGCGACGTGTCTGAACGCCAAAGCGGAGTCGAGTTGCTGCCCACCTCTGGAAGGCTCGAAGTGGCCGTTCATCAGGCCGGCCCGATTCCGCTGGATGCTGACTTCCACTGCGAGGCCGGCGAGCTGCTGGCGCTGGTCGGCCCCTCGGGCAGCGGCAAGACCACGCTGCTGCGGGTCATCGCCGGACTGATGAAACCGCGTACCGGTCGTATCGCCTGCGGCGAGGAAGTCTGGTTCGACGATACGGCGGGCTTCGATCGTCGGCCACAGCAGCGTCGCGTTGGCATGGTGTTCCAGGATTACGCGTTGTTCCCGCACCTTACCGCACGTGACAACGTGCGAGTGGCGTTGGGGCATCTCGAAGCGTCGCAGCGCAACGAACGAGCCGAGCGCTGGCTCGACCGCATGCATCTACAGGGGCTCGGCAATCGCTATCCTTCGCAACTCTCCGGCGGCCAGCGTCAGCGAGTGGCCCTGGCTCGTGCGCTGGCACGCGAGCCCAAGGCGTTGCTGCTCGACGAGCCTTTTTCGGCGGTGGACCAGGTGACCCGGCGCCGACTGCAGCGGGAGCTGGCACGGCTACGCGAGCAGATCCGCATTCCCATCCTGCTGGTCACCCACGATCTCGATGAAGCCGTGGCGCTGGCCGACCGGCTCTGCGTTCTGCAGGGTGGCTCGAGTCTGCAGATGGGCGATGCCGACACCCTTTTTCGCCACCCGGCCAGCGCCGAGGTGGCACGGCTGCTGGATCGTCATAACCTGTTCGAGGGACGCATGGTCGAAAGTCGGGGCGAGCGCAGGCTGCAGTGGGGCTCCCTTACACTCGACGTCGCCCAGGGGCTCGAGCGCCTCACGCCCGGCGAGGCGGTTACCTGGTACGTGCCCGACTCCGACGTGGTCCTCCATCGAGCGGAGCGATCCTCGTGCGGCCCACGCGAAAACAGTGTGAGCGGCCGTATCAGTGAAATGGTCATCATGGGCGGAACGACGTCGCTGGCCGTGGTGATCGACCATGTCGACGAGACCCTGCGCTTCGACGTATCCACCCACGCCGCAAGACGCGGTGGGCTGATGCGCGGCGGGTGGGTCCAACTCTCGTTGCTGGCGAGCGGCATTCACCTGCTGCCCAAGGAATCCAAGGAGAGGCAAGATGAGTATCTTCGATGAGCTGAGATTCGCCAGTCGCTGGAAGCAGAGCGCCTTTCTGGCGATGCTGGGTGCGATGCTGCTTCTCTGGCAGTGGCCGGCCGGGGCAGAGGAGAGCGCTACGCTCGAACGCGTACCACTGGAAATTCATACCGCGAGCGAACGCCACCAGCTGGAGGTCGAACTGGCGCGCAGCTCGGCCGAGCGACAGAAAGGGTTGATGGATCGCGACCACCTCCCCGAGAACGCGGGCATGCTTTTTCTCTACGAAGAGGCCCAGTCCCCTCGGGGAGGCTTCTGGATGTATCGCACGCGCCTGCCGCTGGACATCGCCTTCCTCGATGCCGATGGTCGTATCGCTGCCAAGGCCACCATGCAGCCATGCCCGTCGCGCAACGCCTTCGAATGCCCGGTCACCCTGGCGGGCGTGACTTACTATGCGGCACTGGAAGTCAATGCCGGCTACTTCGAATCCCGCGGCATCGAGATGGGTGCCTGCGTGAGCTGGCCCGGTCGGCAGGGTGGCGAATGCCGCTCAGCGACCGATTAGGGCACGAAAGCGAATCACGATCAGGGCAACGCCGGCGATCACCATGGCACCGCCGCCCAGCACATGGGCATTGAGCGATTCGCCCAGCAGCACGACACCCAGCAGTACCGCGCCCACCGGTACCAGCAGGCTGAGCGGTGCAAGGCGACTCACCGGATGACGGCGAAGCAGGCCGTACCACATGCCGTAGGCAACGATCGACGACATCACCGCGGTGTAAAACACCGCTCCCCAACCGAACCAACCGGCGTTGGTGATAGCGCTCATCTGGTCGCGCTCGAACCACCAGGAGCCGATGCCCACCTGGGGTATGGCGAATAGCGCCACCCAGCCGGCCAGGGCCAGGGGGGCAATATTGGGCCCCTTCTTGATCAACAACTGCGACACGGCCCAGCCGAAGGCGCTGAGCAACAGCAAGGCCATGGGCAGCGGTGAGGGAAGGCTGGGTCCGCCGGCCAAGACCAGCACGCCGCCGAAGGAGAGCACCAGTCCCAGGATTCGCTTGGGGCTCAAGCGCTCGCCGAGGAAGAACACGGCCAGCAGGGTGGCGAAGGGCGTGCCCATTTGCACCAGCAGTGCGCCGGTGCCGGCTTCCGCCTGGCCAAGGCCGATGAACAGTAGAGCGAAATGCAAGGTCCCGAACGTTGCCGAGAGCAGGAGCAGGAAGGGCAGCTGATGGCGGGCCACCGGATGGAAGGGCACCAGCACGGCCGCCACGAGAAGAAAGCGCAGGGTGGTCAGCAACAGTGGCGGAAGCTCCTCCACGCCCAGCTTGATGACGATGATGTTCAGGGCCCAGATCGCCACGATCGAGAGGCCCAGCAGCAGGTCGCGCAGCGGCACGGCAGGTTCCTTGTCGTATTTGCCCTGGCGCGGGCAGGGGACGAGCACGCGCTTCGTCCGATAGGTTAACGGGCTACCATTCAACGCGCGACATCGTAGAATGTCGAGGCGAGGCAGCGCTCCACCGATGCCCGCCAGAACGATAATCATGGCCGGTCCTCTCGGAACCGGCCCTCGCTGCAAGGACACGTCATGAATTCACCTAGCCGTATCACCCGTATTGCCGCGGCCCTGGCCGGCGCCGCCGTGCTGGCCGCTTCGCTCTCGGCGCAGGCGCGCGAGCTCTCCGTCTCCACCGTGCTATCCGATGCCTTTCCCTGGGGCCAGGCGGCGGAGAAGTGGGCCGAGCTTGTGGAGGAGCGGACGGGGGGCGAGCTCACCCTGCGCGTCTATCCGAACTCCCAACTGGTGGCTGGCGATCAGACACGTGAGTTCTCCGCCATGCGCTCGGGTCTGATCGACATGGCCGTGGGCTCGACCATCAACTGGTCGCCCCAAGTGCCGGAGCTCAACCTCTTCTCGCTGCCCTTCTTCATGCCCGACGAGGCGGCAGTGGATGCCGTGACCGGCGGTGAAGCCGGCGAAATGATTTTCGACGCCATCGAATCCCGTGGCGTCATCCCGCTGGCCTGGGGCGAGAACGGCTTTCGCCAGATTTCCAATTCGCGTGGGCCGATCACCCAGCCGAGCGACCTGAGCGGTTTGAAGATTCGCGTAGTGGGCTCGCCGCTGTTCCAAGACACCTTTACCGCACTGGGCGCCGACCCCACTCAAATGAGCTGGACCGATGCCCAGCCGGCACTGACCACTGGCGCCGTGGATGGCCAGGAGAATCCGCTTTCCGTGTTCGATGTGGCGCGTATCGACCAGGTGGGCCAGGAGCACCTGACCCTGTGGAACTACATGAACGATCCGTTGATCTTCGCCGTCAATCAGCGCGTGTGGGATTCGCTCTCCGAAGAGCATCGCGAGATTCTGCGTGAAACCGCCGTCGAAGCCGGTGAATGGGAAATCGCCATGACACGCGAAGAGGAGAGCGAGCGCTTGGCCGCTATCCAGGAGCGTGGCGTTCAGGTCACTGAGCTCAGCGAAGAGCAGCATGGTGCCTTCGTCAATGCCACTCGCAGCGTGCACGACAAGTGGATGCCGCGTATCGGACCGGAGCTGGTCGAAGCCGCTCGGCAGGCCATCGAAGCGCGCTGAGTTCTCTCTCCCGCCTAACCCCGGCTCCGCCTGCGGAGTCGGGTTTGTCGACACGAGGCTTCCATGAAGTTCTCCCCTGATGCCAGGCCTGAGCGTTGGCTGGGCTCGCTGGCGCTGGCGATCATTTCGCTGATCAGCCTGGGCAACGTCATTACCCGCTACGTGACCGGCGGGTCGCTTGCTTTCACCGAGGAGTTTTCGGTGTTCCTGTTGGTGGTGTTGACCTTTGCCGGTGCCTCGGTAGCACTGCGCCGCAACGGACACATTCGTATCGGCCTGCTGGAGCGCGCCTTGCCGGCCGGGCCGCGCCGCGCACTGATCCTGTTTCAGGGGCTGTGCGGCGCCATCGTTCTAGGACTCATCACCTGGTTCGGCGCCAAGCTGACCTGGGAGGAGTACCAGTGGGAGTCACTGTCACCGGGGCTGGGGCTGCCGCAGTGGTGGTATCTCGCCTGGCTGCCGCTGCTCGCGGCGGCGATGCTGGTGCGACTGGGGCAGCAAACCGTCGACCGCCTGCGCGGGAGGCTCGACGATGAGCCCTGACCTGTGGATGATCCTGGCCTTCGCCGGCCTGTTGATTGCCGGCGTGCCCGTGGCCTTCTCGCTGGCGCTGGCCGGCGCGGTGGGTATTCTGGTAGGGCTTACCCCCGAGATGCTGGCAACCCTTGGCACCAACACTTACAACAGCATCGCCAAATATCCGCTGATCGCGATTCCACTGTTCATCATGACCGGCCTGATCTTCGAGCGTGCGGGGGTGGCGCTGCGCCTGGTGCGATTCGCCCAGGCCCTGATCGGCCCGCGCCACGGAGGCCTGGCCCTGGTGGCGGTACTGGTGTGCATGATCATGGGCGGGATGAGTGGCTCAGGCCCGGCGGATGCCGCGGCGGTAGCCATGGTGATGCTGCCGAGCATGACCAAGGCGGGATATCCCAAACCCTTTTCAGCGACGTTGATCGCCGCTTCCGCTTCCACGGCGATACTGATCCCACCTTCCGTGGCGCTGATTCTCTATTCCATCGTGGTACCGGGGGTCGACCTGCGGGCGCTATTCGCCGCCGGGCTTTTCCCCGGCATCCTGGCAGGCCTTGCCCTGCTGGTGCCGGCGCTGCTGGTTTCACGTCGCTATGGCTGGGAGGGCGGAACGCCGGTGGAAGGGGCGGAGCGTCTCAAGGTGGGGGAGACCTTCAAGCAGGCGCTGCCGGCGCTGTTCGCCCCGGTACTGATTCTTGGTGGGCTGCGTTCGGGACTGTTCACGCCTACCGAGGCAGCCGTGGTTGCCGTGGCTTACGGCGCCCTGATCGGCCTCTTCCTGACTCGTGAGCTGAATCTACGCGACCTGTGGAGCCTGCTCGGTGAAGCTGCGGTCATCTCCGGCGTGGTCATGCTGATCATCGCTTTGGCCGGCATTTTCGCCTGGGCCGGGACGATGCTCGGTACCTTCCGTCACCTGGCGGAGTGGATCATCGGCTTGTCCGACAACGGCGTGATGCTGCTGATCCTGATCATGCTGGCGGTGCTGGTGGCCGGCATGCTGCTCGACGCCATCTCGATCTATCTGATCATGATGCCGATCCTGATACCGGTGATGCAGCACTTCGGCTGGAACCCGGTGTGGTTCGGCATCCTGCTGGCGATGAACATTGCCATAGGCCAGTTCACGCCGCCCGTGGCGGTCAACCTGATGGTGACCACCAACATTGCCAGGATTCGGCTGGAGCAGACCGTCGGCTGGGCGCTGCTGTTCGTGTTGGCCATGGCCAGTGCTTTGGCGCTGGTAGCGATCTTTCCTGAAATCGCGCTGTGGCTGCCGCGTACGCTGGGTTACAACGTCTAGTCAGCACATTTTTTACCGGCGCTGGTAAGGTCGTCGCCTGGCGTATCGATCAGTATGCAGCGCCGCCCTTCGGCATCAGAGCCGCAGGGCGGCGTCTTGCGTTCCGCGGCGGAAGAGAGATGGCATTTACATGGGCTATGCAATTTAGGAATTAACGTACAATTAACGTAAATTCCTACTAGAATTAGGCCAGTTGAAAAAGACCACATGACGACGTTTTTTTCGCTAAAGTAGGTGCGAGCGGTAGCAACCGTCAGCCGAGAGCCCATTGGGCCTTGGCGACTCAGGGATCTTGCTTTCAGCCAAGACAGCTAGCCAATAACGTCTAAAAGAGGTGTGTTAATGAAACGCCATGCTTTTTCCGCAGCCGCTTTCTCCGGCGCCCTGCTGGGTGCCGCCATGTTCTCTGCCCCGGCCGTGGCACAGGATCGCTTCATCACCATCGGTACCGGCGGCCAGACCGGTGTCTATTACGTTGTGGGTCAGTCTGTCTGTCGTATGGTGAATCGCGGCAGCGACGAGCACAACGTTCGTTGTAACGCGCCTTCGACCGGTGGCTCGGTGGCCAACGTCAACGGCATGAAGAGCGGTGAGCTCGACATGGGCGTCGTGCAGTCCGACGTCCAGTACCGCGCTTATCACGGTGAGGCCAACTTCGAATCCGATGGCGCGTGGGAAGACATGCGTGCCGTCTTCACCATGCACGGTGAGCCGCTGACCGTCGTGGCCCGTGCCGATTCCGGCATCGAGCACTTCTCCGACTTCCCCGGCAAGCGCGTCAACATCGGTAACCCGGGCTCCGGCCAGCGCAATACCATGAACGTGGTGATGGAAGCCATGGGTTGGGATACCAATACCTTCTCGCTGGCCTCCCAGCTGGATGCTGCCGAGCAGGCCGCGGCGCTCTCCGATAACAACATCGATGCCATGGTTTACGTCGTGGGTCACCCCAACGGCTCCATTCAGGAAGCCACCACCACCATCGACGCTCGCATCGTTCCCGTGACCGGCGATGAAATCGATGCCCTGATCGACGAGTATCCCTACTACACCCGTTCGGTAATTCCCGGTGGGCTCTATCGTGGCAATGACGAGGACGTCGACACCTTCGGCGTAGCGGCAACCTTCGTCACCTCCACGGCAGTGGATGAAGAAGTCGTTTACGAAACCGTCAAGGCGGTATTCGAGAACTTCGACCGCTTCAAGCGTCTGCATCCGGCCTTCGAGAACCTCAATGAAGAGGACATGATCTCTGACGGCCTGACCGCGCCGCTGCACGACGGTGCCGCTCGCTACTATCGTGAGCGTGGTTGGATCGAGTAAGCGGTTAAGTAGGGGGGAACTACCACTCCCTCTGGTGAGATGCGCGGACCCTGGAGGTCCGCGCATCTGTTTGCATAAGCCGCTGGCGCATCGAGCTTCGGCTATCCCCTGAGAGTCAAGCCATGGGGCACGGGAATGACTGACGAAAAGACCCATCAAAGCAAAGCCGAGGTCGACCTCGAGGATATGGTCGCCTCGAGCGATACCGGGGCGCGCAAGCCTCTGGGGGCTTCTGGCAAACTACTGGTCGGCGTCGCCGCCGCCTGGTCGCTGTTTCAGCTCTGGATCGCATCGCCGCTACCCTATATCTTCCGCATCGGCGTGTTCAACGCCACTGAAGCGCGTTCGATTCACCTGGCCTTTGCCATGTTTCTGGCCTTCATGGCGTATCCGGCGCTCAAGCGCTCACCCCGCGACCGCATCCCTCTGCAGGACTGGATGCTGGCGCTGGTGGGAGCCTTCTGTGCCGCTTACATCTTCATCTTCTATGCCGAGCTCTCCGACCGCCCCGGCTCACCGCTTCTTCAGGATGTGATCGTGGGTGTGGTAGGTATCGTGGTACTGCTCGAGGCGACAAGGCGTGCGCTGGGTCCGCCGCTGATGATCGTGGCCGCGCTCTTCATCCTCTATTCGCTGTTCGGGCCGCACATGCCCGGCATTCTGGCCCACCGTGGGGTCAGTCTATACGGTCTCGTCAACCATCAATGGCTGACGGCTCAGGGTGTGTTCGGTATCGCCCTGGGGGTCTCGACCAGCTTCGTCTTCCTGTTCGTACTGTTCGGCGCTCTGCTCGACAAGGCCGGGGCAGGCAACTATTTCATCAAGGTCGCCTTCTCGATGCTCGGTCACTACAAGGGCGGGCCGGCCAAGGCTGCCGTGGTGGCCTCCGGTATGACGGGCCTTATCTCCGGCTCTTCCATTGCCAATACCGTGACCACCGGTACCTTCACCATTCCCATGATGAAGCGAGTCGGTTTTTCCTCCGAGAAGGCCGGTGCAGTCGAGGTATCGTCCTCGGTCAACGGGCAGATCATGCCACCCGTAATGGGGGCGGCGGCGTTCTTGATGGTGGAGTACGTGGGTATCTCCTACGTCGAGGTCATCCGGCACGCCTTCCTGCCGGCCGTTATCTCGTACATTGCACTCATCTATATCGTCCACCTCGAGGCACTCAAGGCCGACATGCAGGGCCTGCCCTCGAGCAACCCGGTACGACCGTTCCTGCACAAGGCGATAGGTTTTCTCACCGGGCTGATCCTGCTGATGGCGCTGTCGTTTGCCGTCTACTATGGCCTTGGCTGGCTCAAACCGGTGCTGGGCGATGCCACGCCCTGGGTCGTCGGGGTGGGTCTGGCCGCGGTATACGTGGGGCTGCTCAAGCTCGGCTCCCACTACCCTGAGCTCGAACTCGACGATCCGACTTCCAGGGTGGTGAAGCTGCCCCAGACAAAGCCGACCGTGATGGTGGGGCTGCACTACATCCTGCCGGTGGTCGTGCTGGTCTGGTGCCTTATGGTGGAGCGGCTGTCGCCGGGACTGTCGGCGTTCTGGGCTACGGTATTCATGATCTTCATCATGATCACCCAGCGCCCCATCACCGCCTTCTTCCGGGGCCGCAGTCGCATCGTTGCCGACATCAAGGAAGGCTTCCTTGATCTTTGGGATGGTCTGGTGGCCGGTGCTCGCAACATGATCGGCATCGGTATCGCCACTGCCACGGCGGGCATCGTGGTGGGAGCCGTTTCTCAGACCGGGGTTGGGCTGGTGCTGGCCGATGTGGTCGAGATACTGGCCATGGGCAACCTCATGCTGATACTGCTGCTCACCGCGGTTCTCAGCCTGATCCTCGGTATGGGGCTGCCCACTACCGCCAACTACATCGTGGTTTCGGCCCTGATGGCGCCAGTAATCGTGATGCTAGGGCAGCAGAACGGCCTGATCGTGCCGCTGATCGCGGTGCACCTGTTCGTCTTCTACTTCGGCATCATGGCCGACGTGACGCCCCCGGTGGGGCTGGCATCGTTTGCGGCGGCGGCAGTGTCCGGCGGTGATCCGCTGCGCACCGGTTTTCAGGCCTTCTACTACAGCCTGCGCACGGCAGCGCTGCCGTTCCTGTTCATCTTCAATACCGACCTGCTATTGATCGAGGTCGGCTGGCTGCAGGGCATCGTGATATTCATCATCGCGACCATCGCCATGCTGATATTCGCTGCCGGTACCCAGGGCTACATGCTGGTACGCAGCCGCTGGTACGAGTCCATCCTGCTGCTGCTGGTGGCCTTCACGCTGTTCCGGCCCGGCTACTGGATGGATCGGATTCACGATCCTTATCAATCTATCCCGCCGGCCGAGTTCGCACAGGCCCTGGGCGAGGTGGCAGATGGCAGCCAGCTGCGCGTGCAGATCGCCGGCGAGGATGCCTTCGGCGATCCCATGACCACTTATCTGCTGGTGCCGGTGCCGCGGGGCGATACAGCCGAGGAGCGTATGGAGCGGCTGGGCATGGAGCTGTGGATCGATGGCGACGAAGCCACGGTCGATTTCGTCCAGTTCGGCAGTCTGGCGGCGGATATCGGCTTCGACTTCGACCAGGAGATCATCGAGGTGCTGGCCCCGGTGGATCGCTGGGCCAAGGAGTGGATGTGGATACCCGGCTTCCTGCTATTCGGTGTGGTGGTGTTGCTGCAGCGTCGTCGGCAACGGCAGCAGTCAACGACTGCCCACGCTGCCTGAGGAGGGAACAACATGTACAACAAGATTCTGTTGTCAGTGGATCTTAACGAAGCCTCGTCCTGGGCCAAGGCACTGCCTACGGCAGTGACCCTGTGCCGGACCTTCGGGGCCTCGCTGCACGTGGTTACGGTATTGCCGGACTACCACATGCCGCTGGTGGGCTCCTACTTCCCGCGCGACTTTGCCAAGAAGGCGCACGATGCGGTGTCCCAGGCGCAGCATCGCTTCATCGAGGAAAATGTACCCGATGACATCAAGGTCCAGTCGGTGATCGTCGACGGCTCGCCCTGGGAGGCGATCGTCAAGACGGCCAAGAAACTCGACGCCGACCTTATCGTGATGGCGTCCCATAACAAGCGCAAGTTCGCCGATTACGTGCTCGGGCCCAACGCCGAGCATGTGGTTCATCATTCCAAGATGTCGGTGATGATCGTGCGTTGAGTGCTGATGTGCTCGCAAGCAGACGACCCCGGCTTGGGCGGGTCGTGGGGTTTGAGGGAGCCCGGCTAGGCCCGGTGAGGAGAGGGGCCGCGCGGTGGCGTGACGCGCCCGTTAGCCGGAGTGGGCC
>NZ_JAFIFK010000022.1 GCF_020832045.1 Halomonas sp. | reverse complement strand
CGCCCCCCCCCCCCCGGGGGGGGGCCCGCTTCGACTTGCCCATTGCGCTGGGCATTCTGGTGGCTTCGGGGCAGGTGCCCGGTGAGGCGCTTGAGGGCATCGAGAGTGTCGGCGAGCTGGCGTTGGACGGCCGCCTGCGCCCCATTAGCGGCGTGCTGCCGCTGGCGCTTGCCGCTCGCAAGGCCGGGCGCAAGCTGATCGTGCCCAGAGAGAACGCCGACGAGGCGGCGCTGGCCGGCGATTTGCAGGTGCTGCCGGCCGAGCACCTGCTCGACGTGATGGCACACCTACTGGGCCAGAAGCCCATTGCTGCACACCGGCTCGAAAAACCGCCCGTCTTCGATTCCCGCGAGGGCGACCTGGCCGAGGTGCGTGGCCAGCATCAGGCGCGCCGGGCGCTGGAGATCGCCGCCGCCGGCTCGCACAATCTGCTCATATCATGGTTTTGGAGACCTTCAAAGGAAGTTGTATAAATTCAGGAGGTTGTAGCTTCTATGGTCGATTCGGTTGATCGAGAGACCCGAAGCAGAATCATGGGAAGGGTGAAGGGCAAGGACACCCGCCCAGAGATGACCGTGAGGCGGCTTGCCCATGGGGCGGGCTACCGATACCGCTTACATAGCAAGAAGCTTCCGGGGAAGCCTGACTTGGTCTTCAAGGGCCGCAAGAAGGTTATCTTCGTGCATGGTTGCTTCTGGCATCGGCATGAGGGGTGCGCTATGGCGAGGCTCCCCAAGTCCCGGCTGGACTTCTGGCTCCCCAAGCTGGAGGCTAACCGAGAGAGGGACAGGAGAAACGAGGAGAGCCTTCGAGAGATGGGCTGGGATGTGCTCGTTATCTGGGAGTGTGAGATTCGTGACAAGAACACGCTGCTGAAGCGTATCAGGGCGTTCCTAGACTAATCCTCAGGCTCATCGGCTCCGCCATCCTCCAGATCTAGCTTCAACGACTTGGCCGCCTCTTTCGCACGCTTCGGCACCTCTCCAGTCTGGAGTAGGTGGTCAAGGTCTTGAAGGATTTCATCAGCGGGACGCGAGTCTTCGGTGAGCCGCCGCATTGATGTCCTGCCAGGATGAAGAACGTCCCAGGAAGAACGCTTCTGCTTTTCCCGTCCACCACCAGGCTGGTTGTTCCCGAAGCCATCGATGAGAATGTTCCAAGCGGGCCTGAACTGTTCAATCAACATGTTCTCGCCAAGAGGAATCCAAACATCATCGACTAAAAGATAGCGATAGAAAAATTGATCCTCCTCCAGATTTTCAGCTTGCTTTACTGAGCTGTAATGCTTGCGAAGCCTGTCTCGAAGAGCTGTGCCTTTCGCGGAGGGGTCAACGGAAAACCCACCTTTCCGACCTCCTTTGGGGATGGCTTTCCCGACGTATATCGGTTGCTCGAACTGCTCGTCCTCGTTTTGCTCGGCGATTGGGGAATACCACTCACACGAGCCGGTATAGTAGATCGCGTACACTCCGGCACCTACTAGATCGGACGTCTCCGAGAGAGGGCGAATAGGTGCATCCACCACCTCTCGTGCGATGCTTTCTGCCAGATGACGCTTCTCCAGCGGATTGTAAGGTTGCGAACTCAAGGGAAGTACTCTCCAGCCAAGTGCAGTATGGCCAGATGGTACTCCCTAGGCAGAATGGTGTCAGGTATTAAGCGCACCCGCGACCGATCCAGCTACAACCTCTGCTAGCTTCACCGGGACAGCGTTACCCAACTGACGCATGGTCTCTCCCCAGGCCCCATGGAAGATGTATTCGTCTGGGAAGGTCTGGAGCCTTGCGGCCTCACGGACAGTGAAGTAGCGGACGGAGCCATCATCGCGGACCAGCATGTTCTCGCCTCCAGGAACGCCATGAGCCCCAGCCTTGAGAGTCTTCGACGGCTCGTCGTACGGACTGCCGGTGTGGCCTTTGTATACCCTGGCCCCAGGAGTGAACACATGGTTCGGGATCGTGAATAGCGACGGCTTCTCGGGGTTAGGAAGGTCGCTGATAGCGTCCCTCACGGTCATCCAAGGCAAGCGTCGGGTAGCCCCTTGCTCTTCTGCGGCGAGACGCTTGATGCGGTTTCTCATCTTCTCGGGGAGCGCTGGACGGTTCTTCTTGGCGATGCGGTGACGCTCCCAATACTCACCAGTGACCCACTTTGCACGGAGAAGCTCCACGTCGGAGTGTGTGGGGTCGGGGAATGACCACTCGATGCCCAGGTCTGAGCGAAAGCCGACGAGGAACACGCGCTCCCGCTTCTGAGGAACGCCGTAGTCGGCAGCGTTCAGCAACCGAAAGACGACGTTGTAGGTCGGCTTTTTGCCTGAGGTATGGAGGCCTTCCAGGCGGGCAAGGTGCTCTTCCCAAGTCTCACCTTGGCGTTTCACCACTTCGGGGTGGCTGAGCTGGAGATAGGTGTACTCGAAGTAACTGGCGAAGCTCTGGCGCAGCAGCCCTTTGACGTTCTCGAAGATGAATGCGCGAGGCATCGTCTTGTGAACGGCTTGCACCGCTGTGGGGAACATGTCCCGTTCGTCCAGGTTGCCCTTGTGCTTACCACCTAAGGAAAACGGTTGGCACGGGGGGCCACCGGAGATGACTTCCACTCTCCCCGCATACGGTGTCAGGTCGAAGTCCCTGGCGTCACCCTCGAAGAGAACGAAGTCTTCTCCATGAGTATCATAGTGGGTCCGGTTCTCTCGGATGGTCTGACAGGCATCATCGTCCCATTCCACCACGGCTGAGTGTTGGAATCCTGCACGGGCCATGCCCATCGCGAGGCCACCAGCCCCGGCGAACAGTTCAATGCTACTCATCCTGACCACCCTTCGTCCTTCTCACTGTTCCTTCACTCCTGTCTTGCACATCAGCCAAACGGCGATGCTTGCTAGCGCCTCTTGGCTTCTTAGGGACTGCTTCCAGCCCCTCGAGTGTCTGTCTGAAGTCGATTCCCTGTTCCGCCATCTCTCCCATCAGCTTGGAAATGACTGCTAAATGGGTCGGAACCGAAGTCCGCCCAGCGTAGTTCGAGACTGAATTGCGGTTCATTCCAACCAGCTCGCTGAACTCCTTCACCGTGAGCCCCGCCTTGCCGAGTTGCCGCAGGAACTCTTTGTAGGTCATGAAAATATCATATCAGGTCGTGGCTGTATGCACATAGAAAAATGTGTATAGCACATAAAATAGTGTGCGCAGGGCGAGGCGCTGCGTAACCAGTGGGTGACAAGGGGTCCTGGGCAGCCAGTGCGGCGAACCTTAGTCAGTCCTAAAGGAATGATGGGAGCGGAAAGGGGCGCGTTTTGTCATCCACTGCGAGGTGGCCATGACCGGTCCCGAGACCAAGGTGTATCTGAAGGAGTTGGCTAGGACCGTAAAAATCACGGACCTAACTCGTAAAGGTTCCCGGCGACCGTTCCATCCCCAGCACGGCACCTGGGCACATCCCAAGGTGCCTACGTTCTTCGCTCTTTGGCTGGGCGCCCACGTTGCCGTGGCGTGTGGCCAGATGATCGATGAATTCACCTCAAACGAAACCATGCCAGTTGTCAGCAAGATCGGCGACGTTCGATTACTGGACAGTTGTAGAGAAGAAGCGCCCAAAGCTCAGCAGCTCAAAGCCTGACCTGTGGACCGTCTGACCGGTGACTGCAAGAGAGTGACCTATACCATCACCCCCATCCCTGCCTAGAAGAAAGAAGCCTCTATAGATGAGACTTAAAGACAAACTATAGGGGTTTTTTCACTACCACATTATCGACTTTTACGCAATAAAAAGGATGCTGGTAATGATGAATCCTGACAACCTCTGTTCTTGTCAGGTAATGATGACGGTGATGATGGTCAGCTTCTCTATACCCCTGTCGGACATCTCAACGGCTTTCCCCAAGCCAGTCTAGTAGTTAACCCACCCAGTGACATTCTCGAAGGCGATAGACAGAGCAACGGCGTATGTCCGTTCGCTGGGTCCGTTGCCTGTGGGGACTGTCGCCTTCGACAATGAGGACATACACCCATGAACATCATCAACACAGCGCTGCCCACTCACTTGACCGTCACCCTCTACACGGACGGCTCCTGTATCAACAACGGCTCCCCCTTCGCCTTCGGAGGATGGGCTGTGGTACTGGAGTATCCCCAGGAGCAAAGACGCCTCAGCGGCAAGGTAGAGCCGACCACCTCCAACCGCATGGAGCTGACCGCCATCATTGAGGGCTTGAAGGCCATACGCTCGGACTGGTCAGAAGCACCCGTCATCATCTTCACCGACAGCAATTACGTGGCCCAGGGCTGCAACCTGTGGCGTCACAACTGGAAGAAGAACGGTTGGCGCAACTCCCAGAGAAAGCCCGTGGAGAATCTCGACCTCTGGCAGGAGCTGGATGAACTGCTGTCCACCCGGTCAGTGGATATCCACTGGGTAAAAGGCCACAACGGGCACCCGATGAACGAGCTGGCCGACAAGATGGCTGTAGTTGCCGCTCACGGTCACACCTTCGATCTGGCCCACTTCCAGCCCGGAGATACACGGGATCATCTCGACAGGTGCGGGATTCCTGAGGGCGGTCTGTTCGGTGGTGTAGTTCCGGCATGATTTTACGGCAGAAATGTGAACCGGCACCCACGTACTCCGCTGCGGCATTATCCCCCCATCACCCCCACCCTGCGCTTGAACATGGAGGGAGCGCACCTACAGGCTCGCCTCATGCAAGGGGGAGGGGGAGGTTCTGGCCATGGATCGGCAACCGCCACGGCTACAAGACCATCCTGCCTGAGATCCGTAAGACTCAGCGAGGGAGGACAGGTAGCAGTCAGGACGAGAGCCGATAAGGCCACACCACAGAGCGCCTGTACGGCGTCCTACTGTGAAGCCTAGCCAATGTACCGCCTCTCCTGTGGCGCAGCTCTTAGGACTGCTACAGGCTCCCTCAGCTCGTCTCAAGCTGGCTCATAAGGTGTACCCTGTGAGCTAGACGAGACGAAGACGCTATGCTATGGATCAAAGCTGTTGCTTTTCTGTGAGCCACCTTGTAGGTTATGAGCCATACCTTATGAGCCATAAGCAGGGAGAGGCCAGCCATGTCCGCCACTATCGCCTATGTCCGTGTCAGCACCGATGACCAGACCACCAACGCCCAGCGCCACAGGATTGAAAGCCGCTACAAGGTAGCCCGCTGGTTCAGTGACGAGGCGACCTCAGGAGCCATCAAGGCCAAGGACAGGGCCGGATTCAGCCAGCTTCTGAGCTACGTCAGGGAAGGCGATACCGTGGTGGTCTATGCCATCGACCGGCTGGGAAGGAACACCATTGATGTGCTGGAGACGGTCGAGGCACTCAAGACCAAGGGCGTGGCTGTGCTCTCCATCCGTGAAGGCTTCGACCTCTCGACACCCATGGGCAAGATGATGCTCACCATGCTGGCGGGACTCGCTGAGCTGGAGCGGTCGAACATCAAGGAGCGTCAATTGGCAGGGCTGGAGCGAGCCAGGGCAGAAGGGAAGAACTTGGGTCGGGAAAAAGTCATCAATGATGGAGCCGTGGCTCAATGGCGTCAGGAGAACAGCGCCAGCATTAAAGACACAGCAGATCACTTCAAAATCTCAACAGCTTCGGTGAAGCGAGCCTGTCGAAATGCAAGTAAAAATTAAAGGGAATGTACATTAATGGTTGGAAGTATGGTTTCATTTTTCAAGTTTCGTATAATAGTCAGGTTTGAGTCATATATTTTTTAGATCAACCTTTGAACCAATCGCCAGAAATCGCAACAATGTACTGCACTACAAGCCCATACGAAATAGCTTAATTAAGGCTGCCCATGGCTTGCAAGAACTCAATGAATGTTTTTTCATTTAAGGCAAGCACTCCTGTTTTCTCTGCTAACTCCAAGGCGGATTTAGTAAACCCTGCATTAGTCACAACAAAGGCCAAGCCGGTGCCATAAAACCGCCTAGCGGAAAAAGCTTCTTGTATTGCTTTGTTGCCTACCTTTGCGTTGTATAGTTTTGTTTGGATAACGGCTGACAAACCTATACCCCGTACGATCAGGTCTGCTCCTTGATCACCTGATCCACGGGTGACCTTAGCGTTAAAGGTGGTTTCGTTATTTATTCTAAAAGCTAAGTAGTGTTCAAAATCGCGCCCACTCATTACGAGCAAGTTAGGTTGGTCAGATTCCTCGATATTATTAACGATGGTTCCATTTGTCAGTTCACTCTCAAGTTCACATAACCCTTCATTTTCTGCCATTTTACCTTCCACAATATCTCTTATTTTGTATCCACACCTAGAAATTCCTTGAAGAAAATCATCAAAGCTTCCGTCATATCCCTTGAAGTTAAACAAAAACTCTTGTACGGCTTCTTTGTTTTTCCAAACGTATCCCCAAACTTCCGAAGATAGTTTATTTTCTACATATTGCTCTAATTCTTCTTCCCAGAGATAAGATATCTCGTCCCCAAACTCATCGACATAGATCAACTCCCTTTTTTTTCTCGTCAACACATCAATATCTTTATCAATACGATTTTTAACTGTATTCTCAAAACCAACCGCCAGCCAAAGGTTCTCAACTCTTAAACCCCAGTCGGACCACTCTGTGCGCTCATTTACAAGCCGGTCAATATCATCTTGATTTAAACCGCTATAAATTTCTTTATAGTTTTTTTCTTCGAAATAGCTTATAAAAATTTCTTCCACAGACTCTTGAAGAGCTTTTCTTTCAGTATAATAAAACCATTTTAATGCATTTTCTTTTATTAGCACAGAAGCGAAAAGCTCTATAATTTCTCTTGCTCTATAATTACTGTTTTGCTGAGCTTCGATTTCTATTTTTGCATAGTCAAAGACTTGTGACATAATGATCTCAATTTTATTAAAGTCGTGCTTTTCAGACATGAAAGCAGACCAAGCCCATACGCGCTGCTCGCCAACCCATGATCTTGCCAGTGTAACAAATTAGCGGTACATTGACGAGTAGACAGCTGAAGGTAAGCCACTGTTTCATTGGGAGCACCCGTTTTAGAATGCTCCCACACTCTTCCGCCAACTCCCGCTTGCCTCAGTCTTTTATCACCACCCGGGTGCCGATGCGCCGCCACGGGTCCAGCTCAAGGATCTGTTCGTTGTTCACGGCCCAGCATGGAAGACGTTCAGGTATCTATGCCAGGTGAACCTATAAGTCGACACTCTCGAAGGCTGGCTCTTTGTACATCAGGCGTGTCTCGCCGCCATGCTTCCAGTGGAACACGAGATCCCCGGACAGAAAGTCGATGACAACCTTTGAAAAGCACTCACGCATATGCGAGTTGATCATCGTTCTATCGTCTGGGTGCTCTTGTATTGTCTTGCCTAGCTTGGTAGCTCGACGCGTGGCCATGTCGCCGCTGAAGGTCGTTTGCCGCTGAAGAAGCTCCGATAGCACCCCTTGCAGAGTATCTCGCTCGTTCTGAATATCGGCCAGCCTCTCGCCAATCGTCGGGTACTCTTTCGGGTTCAGACCGTTTTCGATGGATTCAAGGATATTGGACAAGGCACCTTCAACACCTTCAAGGTTGCTCCTTACCTGCTGAATCTTATCGTCAAGGGAGTCATCCCCGCTCGGGCAGTCATCTATGAGGTGGAGCAGCTGATTGCGTATGGCTGGTTCGATCAAGTCGTATCTGACAGCATTATAGGAACAACCAGCGCCTTGCTTTGCCCTCTGACATGCGAGGTAGACCCACCCCTTAGCCTCGTTCTTGCTGACCCGCGTCATGATGCCGTCGCACAATGGGCAGGTTGCTAGTCCCCCTAGGATGTTCTTGAGGGGCTGCTGAGAGTGACGCCCACGCCTTGGCGCCTTGCTTGCCTTCAGTGACTGAAAACGCTCGAAGGTCTCGCGGTCAATCACAGCCGGGAAGTAGCCCTCTATAGGATCACAGGCTTTCCTGTCGGCCTTCTTTTCAGGCTGGCTTGTAAAAGGGACAAGCGTCCCGTAGGTTGCCGGGTTGTTCAGAATCTTGTCGACGTAACTTGTATGCCAGTGCTGTCCTCGACCGAAGACCGGGACACCATCGGTATTTAGCTTCTCGGTGATGGACTGCTTGCCAATACCATCCAGAGCCATGGAGAAGATGCGGCGTACCACTGCACCCCGCTCTGGGATGATTTCGAAGGACAGGCCGTCGACGGTAGGGCGAAGCCACTGAGGGCCACGGGAGGTCAGGCGAATGCTTTCACCTGCTGCAATTCTCTTGCGCTTCCCTTCCCACACGGAGCGGAGCCTACGGGCCTTGGTAGCTGACTCTTCGTTAGCCCGCATGAAGATAAGTACAGCCATGATGAAGGCGACAGGATCTCGGTCGAGAGTCTCCTGATCGTATAGTTTTCCATCGAACAGGGTTACCACAGTGATACCCATATCACAGATATCCCCGAGTAGGCTGGACGCCTTGCGGGCGGACTGCCGGGAAATCCTGTCGAGGGACTCCACTAGTAGATAAGACCCTCGTTCAATGATTCCTTCCTCGACAGCTATGAGGAACATTTTTAGGGCGCCAGCCTCTTGGTTCCTCCCTTGATATGCGGAGATGCCGAGATCTTCGAAGCTGTGCTCGTCAAGCTCCAGCCCATGTCGTTCGGCGTACTGTTGGGCGAGGCTTGTCTGACGCCTGAAGCTATCCCCCTTCATCTGCTCAGGGGTTGAGAAGCGAAGATAGCTATATGCTTTGGCGTGGGCCTTTTGCTTGTCGGTCATTGGGCAACCCTTTATCTGTCTTCGTGTGTCTCAGAGTCTTCGGGTATGTTGAGGTAGTGGTTGTACTTTTCTTCAGTGTCATTCATTTTTCTCAATATTGTTTTTTGCTCCTCGCTGAGAAGTAAGTCGAGTTTACGATGCAATGCATAAAGCATGTCGTTTTGTTCTGACAAGAAGGCGATGGTTTGGCGATCAGCATAGGGTAGCTGGTCTTCCATTGTCGGCAAAATAGACGCATATACCTCATCGTCAAGGCCGTAGGGGTGGTCCTCAATCAAAGCAAAATAGTTATGAATGAGAGGGAGGTTTTTCCTTGTTCGTGTGGTGCAGTAATCACGAATTATTTTCCTAGCTTCAATTTCCCTAGCTCTGCAGTGCGCCATAACCCTATCAAGATCAGCCCCGATACCTGCGAGAACATCATTCTCTGAATGTCTAAGCGCTAGTGCCGGCAAGAAGTTTTCTAGTTCCATCATCTGCTCAAACAGGTCGGACTCATCATCATCTGAAAAATGAATACGCATCCACTCATTCAGTACCCCATAATTTTCCATGAAGTTGTAGAAGAAGGAGACGAACTCTGTGTTGTCGATGGGTTCGCCCTCCTCATCAAGCCTAGGAGGATGGGGGGGGATATCTATACCTGATTCTTTAAGCTCAAGAAGAATGCTTCTTACGGTCAAGGATGCCCACTCATCATCAGAGCCGCCAAGTGAATTCCATTCAGAGTCAGCTTCGTAAGCGAATTGCAGCCAAGCCTGTGCGTTCTTCTTGGTTTTGACAACCTCTACCCACTCTATATCATCGCCGAAGACCCCAGCCAGCTCCCGAAGTTGCTCGGATTTAACATCCGAGATGTACTCACCAGCTTTCCACTTTGAGACCTGCCCACGACTTACCCCAAGACGCTCCGCAATGTCTTTCTGCTTGAGATCCGTGTTCTCAAGGATGTACTCCACTAGGTTCTTCGCCATGCTATCCCCTCCCGCCCAAAATGTTTACTAAACCCATGGCTAGTATTTACTAAACATTTTGGCTGGTCAAGCAGAAAATCGGCTCGGGCGCGAGCTTGCGGCTCAAGTCAGTTGAAAACCCCTACTAGTCATGAATAGTCGGTAAGTATTTGAAATATAGATAGGTCTCCAGGTACACAACCTGCTATTCGCCGGTCCTCCCGGCACCGGCAAGACCATGTTGGCGAGCCGTCTGCCCGGCATTCTGCCCGAACTCACCGAGGAGGAAGCCCTCGAAGTGGCCGCCATCCGCTCGGTGTGTGGTCTGCCACTGGCCGAGCAGTGGGGGCGCCGACCTTTTCGCTCTCCCCACCATACCGCTAGCGCCGTGGCTCTGGTGGGAGGCGGTTCCTGGCCGCGTCCCGGGGAGATTTCGCTGGCTCACCACGGCGTACTGTTTCTCGACGAGTTGCCCGAGTTCAGCCGTCACGTGCTCGAAGTGATGCGCGAGCCGATGGAGTCGGGGCGCATTCATATCGCCCGGGCCAATCATGAGCGCCGTTTTCCGGCCCGCTTCCAGCTGGTGGCTGCGATGAACCCCTGCCCTTGCGGCCACCTTGGCGACCCACGCCAGGCTTGCCAGTGCACCGCGGCGCAGATCCAGCGCTACCAGTCGCGGCTCTCGGGACCGCTGCTCGACCGTATCGACCTGCAGATCGAAGTGCCGGCGCTGCCGCCGGAACAGCTGACGTCACGCGAGGTGGGGGAGAGCTCGGCAGAGGTACGCGCCCGGGTCGTGGCCGCTCGCGAGCGCCAGTATGCCCGAGGTGCACTCAACGCCCACCTCGGCGGACGCGAACTGGAGGCGGCCTGCGCCCTCTCGACGGCCGACCGCGCCTGGCTGGCCGGCGTGCTCGAGCGCCTGCGGCTCTCGGCGCGGGCCTACCACCGGGTGCTTAGGGTGGCGCTGACCTTGGCCGACCTGGCCGAAAAACCGCACCCGGAGCGCGGCGAGCTGATGGAGGCGATAGGGTATCGACAGCTGGACCGCCAACTGCGCCAAGGCTGAGAGGCAATTGACACGCTACTGCGCTAGGCCATGCTGTGTTGAAATCAATCTCAAATTGCTCATTTACAAACCCGTAAACTCCGCTTTCTCGATTGATTTCGCCTTGCCTGGCCGTCGCTCGCGACGCGTGTAAACACCCTCTCGATTATCCGTGATAGCTGATCACAGTGCCGTGGCATCGAAGGCGCCTTCGACCTCGGTCTGCCACAGGGCGTCGTCGTCATCGGGGCGATGCAGCGAGAGCACCAGACGATAGGGCAACAGGTCACGGTCGGTCAGGCGCAGGCGCGGCGCGGTGGCCTCCAGATGGCTCTTGAGCCGCCACTGATGATCGCCGCCTACGCCGCTCATGGCGGGGCGCCAGTCGATTACCTGGGGGCCGTCGCTAGCGCCCAACAGCGCGCGGGTGAGGCTCTCCAGGAAGCGGTCGCTTTCGATCTCGAGGCTTTCGTCCACCTTCGGCGCGACCAGCAGCAGTACCTGATCTGCAGTGGGCTGCAGTGCATCCACCTCCATCACCCGGGCGACGGCGCGATCGCTGAGGTTCTGCAGCGCACGGCGAATGGGGTCGGGCTCGGGGGGCTGGGAGGCACATCCGGTAAGCAGAGCGAACAGCACGAGTAGTGCGATGTGTCTCAGCATCGGGAGATTCGCTCCTGAGTGGTCGGCGCGACGTGCTGCTCCAGCTCGTTGACAAAACCGTCGAGAGAGCGGAACAGGGCATCACGTATGCACTCGGCCTCATTGACCAGATGGTGGCGGGCCTCCGGATGGCGTTCGATCCGGGCATTGGGGAACTTGCGTTTCAGCACCTCCAGGTTCCACTCCCAGTCCACGGTGGCGTCCTGTTCCCCTTGCAGGATAAGGGTGGGAATGTCACTGGGGGGAAGGGCAAGCAGCTGGGGCATCCAGCGGCGCATGGCGCTGACCCAGTTGAGCGACAGATGCTCGGGCTGCAGCGGGTCGCGCTCGCGCAGGAAGGCGGCGAACTCGGCATCGGTGGAGTTGGCTCCGAAGCGGCGAGGCAGACTTTGGACGAAAGGCCCTACCAGGGAGTGCAGCCAGCCAGCCTGGGGCCAGCCGGTGGGGCGCACCAGGGGGGCGAGCAGCACCAGGCCCGCCCAGCAGTTCTCATCCGGTCGGCTCAACGCATCGGTGGCGAGAATGGCGGCTCCGGTACTCTGGCCGATGCCGAGCCAGGGTCGCGGGGCCAGCCCGCTGGCTTCCAACTGCTCCTGCAGCGCACCCAGGCATTCGCCGTAGTGGGCGAAATCGTCGATACAGGCGCGCTTTCCGCTCGACAGGCCGTGCCCCGGCAGGTCCCACAGCACCACGCGCCAGCGCCGTTCCAGCAGCTTCTCCAGCAGATGACGGTAGAGTCCCAGATGATCGTAGTAGCCATGCACCACGAACACCGTGCCGATGGGTTCCTCCGGGCTCCATACCTGGGTCCAGAGTTGATAGCGCTGGGTATCGGTGTAGCCCACATAGAGCCCGATGTTCTCGCTGAGCAGCGGCGCTAGGCCGTAATGTGCCAGATAATCCGTCAGCGAAGGCTCGCTTGAGCGAAAAGGGGCCACCGGTCCCAGGGCCTGCAGGGGTGTAAAGTCGGTCATGTCATGCTCCAGCGGATCAACGTGTTTCCCCTCGATTCCTTTCGTTACAGCAACACTGAGCGTGCAGTCGGGCCCGCTACCGGCCATGCTGTCTGTGAGCAACTGCTGTGACAGCCAACTTTATTGACCATTTGGTCAGAAATCCGCGTCTTAACCCTATGTCTAGTAGGGTAGACCTCTCCTCGGGTTTACATGTGGAACAGTTTTCCACAAAATTGGCCCCTTCGCAGTGGTATCACCCCCACGAATTGCGGCTGGCCGAAGGCATCTGATCGGCCGCCACGCAGGAGGAGACTCTTCCATGTCCGAACGCGTCACTCGCCATCGTCTCCAGGTGGCCGCTGAACTGGATCGCTTCATCAACGATAAGGCCCTGCCCGGTACCGGTATCGATAGCGAAAGCTTCTGGGCCGGGGTCGATGCAATCTTTCATGATCTGACACCGAAAAACCGTGAATTACTCGCTGAGCGCGATCGTCTGCAGTCTCAGCTGGACACCTGGCACCGTCAGAACCCCGGCCCGGTGCGCGATATGAGCGTTTATCGCGCCTTTCTCGAGGAGATCGGCTACCTGGTGGAGGCGCCTTCCAAGGTTACGGTTTCCACCGCCAATGTCGACCGCGAGGTGGCCATCCAGGCCGGCCCGCAGCTGGTGGTGCCGGTGAGCAACGCGCGCTATGCGCTGAATGCCGCCAACGCCCGCTGGGGCAGCCTTTACGATGCGCTCTACGGCACCGACGCCATCTCCGAGGAGGGCGGTGCCGAGAAGGGCACGGGCTACAACCCCAAGCGTGGCGACAAGGTCATTGCCTATGCCCGCGACGTGCTCGATCAGGCCGCGCCGCTGGCTACCGGCTCTCACCGCGATGCCGTCAAGTACGTGCTGCGCGACGGCCAACTGGTGGTGTCTCTGGAAGGGGGTAGCGAGAGCGGCCTGAAGGACCCGAGCAAGCTGGTGGGTTACACCGGCGACGGGGCGAGCCCCGAGGCGATCCTGCTCACCCACCATGGCCTGCATCTCGAGATTCAGATCGATCCCAGCCACCCCATCGGCAAGACCGACCCGGCCGGCGTCAAGGATCTGCTGGTCGAGGCCGCGCTCACCGCGATCATGGACTGCGAGGACTCCGTTGCAGCGGTCGATGCCGAGGACAAGGTCGGCGTCTACGCCAACTGGTTGGGCCTGATGAAGGGCGACCTGGCAGAGGCCATCGACAAGGGCGGCAAGACGTTCACCCGCCGCCTGCATGCCGATCGCACCTATTCCACGCCGGACGGAGGCAGCCTGACGTTGCCCGGCCGTTCACTGATGTTCGTGCGCAACGTCGGCCACCTGATGACCACTCCGGCGGTGCTGGATGCCGACGGCAACGAGCTGCCCGAGGGTATCCTCGACGGCATCGTCACCAGCCTGCTGGCCATGCACGACCTCAAGAAGGGCGAGAACGAGCCGCGCAATTCGCGCAGCGGTTCGGTCTATATCGTCAAGCCGAAAATGCACGGCCCGAAAGAAGTCGCCTTCTCCAACGAGCTGTTCGGCCGCATCGAGGACCTGCTCGGTTTGTCTCGCGACACCCTCAAGATGGGCATCATGGACGAGGAGCGCCGCACCTCGGTCAATCTCAAGGCGTGTATCGCCGAGGCTGCGTCACGGGTAGTTTTCATCAATACCGGTTTCCTCGATCGCACCGGCGACGAAATGCACACCGCCATGGAAGCGGGCCCGATGATCCGCAAGGGCGACATGAAGAACTCCGCCTGGATCGGCGCCTACGAGCGCAATAACGTCCAGGTCGGCCTGGCCTGTGGCCTGCGCGGCCGCGCTCAGATCGGCAAGGGCATGTGGGCCATGCCGGACCTCATGGCGGCCATGCTCGAGCAGAAGATCGGCCACCCCAAGGCCGGTGCCAATACCGCTTGGGTGCCGTCGCCCACCGCTGCTGTGCTGCACGCGCTGCACTACCATCAGGTCGATGTCAGCGAACTCCAGCGTGAGCTGGAAGCCCAGGGCGAGCCCGATCTGCTGGACGACCTGCTCACCGTGCCGGTGGCGGAGAAGGCCGAGTGGTCCGACGCCGAGCTGCAACAGGAGCTCGACAACAACTGCCAGGGCATCCTCGGTTACGTGGTGCGCTGGGTCGAACACGGCGTGGGCTGCTCCAAGGTGCCCGATATCCACGATGTGGGTCTGATGGAGGATCGCGCTACCCTGCGTATCTCCAGCCAGCACATCGCCAACTGGCTCCACCACGGCGTGGTCGATGGCGAGCGCGTGCAGAAGACGCTGGAGCGCATGGCCAAGGTGGTCGACGAACAGAACGCCGGCGACCCGGCCTACAAGGCCATGAGCGCCGACTTTGCGGCCTCGACCGCGTTCAAGGCCGCCAGCGACCTGGTCTTCAAGGGCCGCGAGCAGCCCTCGGGCTACACCGAGCCGCTGCTGCACCACTGGCGTGCGGTGCACAAGGCGCACTGATGCCTTGATGCCTGATGCCAAGGCTGAGCCAGGCCCTAGCGCCCCGGGTACCCCCCCGGGGCGCTTTGGGTTATGTTGACTGCGTTTACGTTTCGGCCCACCAGACCGACAACTTCACCAGGAGCCTGCCGATGACCGTGATGACTGCCGCCGCCATCGAAGACTTTCTCGACGAGGTGTTTCCTCAGCGTATCGGTACCATCGAGGCCGTCGGTGACATGCGGGCCACCATGAGTCTGGCCATCGAAGACGAGCACCTGCGACCTGGCGCCAGCGTCTCCGGCCCCACTCTCATGGGGCTGGCCGACGTGTGCCTCTATGTGGCCATCCTCGGCCAGATCGGCCCTGAGCCGATGGCCGTCACCAGCGACCTGCACTGCCGCTTCCTGCGTCGGCCGCGGGGCGATCGAGATGTCATCGCCACGGCTCGCCTGCTCAAGCTGGGACGCCGCCTGGCGGTGGGTGAGGTGCAGCTCTTCTCTGCCGGTGACGAGGCCCCGGTGGCGCTGGTCACCGCCACCTACGTCTTGCCGGATTCGGACTGACTCCCGGCTTCGTCGCGCAGCGCACAGAAAGCGAGCGTAAGCCAGCCGGCGATCATCAATACACCACCGAAGGGCGTGACCATGCCCAGGCCGCGCATGCCGGTCAGTGCCATGACATACAGAGAGCCGGAGAACAACAACACGCCGGCGGTCCAGAGGCCCAGCACGGCAAATTGGCCGCGGCGGGGCCGGGAGGCGCGCCAGGCCAGCACGCCGAGCATCGCCAGGGTGTGCCACATCTGATAGCGCACGCCGGTCTCGAAGGCGGCCACCAGCCGCTCCGGCAACTGCCCCTGCAGGCCATGGGCGGCAAAGGCGCCCGCCATTACCGTCAGCGCACCCGATAGCGCCACCAGGCACCACCACCCGCGGTCGTACATTGTATGCCTCCCTAATGAGGTTGGACGCCTACCGTACCGCGGGAGGCGCGGAGGGGCTACAATATGGGCCCGCGACACTCGTCAACTGGAGAGGACGCCATGCAGATCCAGCTCAACGGTGAGTCCCGTGACCTTGACCCCGGCCTCACGGTGGCGCAGTTGGTCGACACACTTGGCCTAGCCGGGCGGCGCATCGCCGTCGAACGCAACGAGGAGATCGTGCCCAAGAGCGAGCACGACTCCACGCCTCTTGCCGACGGCGACCGCATCGAGATCGTCCACGCCATCGGCGGCGGCTAGGACGCCGTTTCGTCGACCATCTCCCGCCCTAGACCCCGTACAGACATAGGCCCATGCGATGACAGATTTTTTCCAGGACCAGCCGCTGCAAATTGCCGGCCACGCCTTTTCCTCTCGCCTGCTGGTCGGTACCGGCAAGTACAAGGATTTCGACGAGACGGCCGATGCCATTGCTGCCTCGGGCGCCGAAGTGGTCACCTTTGCCGTGCGCCGCACCAACTTGGGCCAGGAGGCTGGCCAGCCCAACCTGCTCGACGTGGTGCCGCCGGAGCGCTTTACACTGCTGCCCAATACCGCCGGCTGCTACACCGCCAAGGACGCCGTGCGTACCTGCAAGCTGGCCCGTGAGCTGCTCGATGGCCACAAGCTGGTCAAACTCGAGGTGCTGGGCGATGACGCTACGCTCTACCCCAACGTGACCGAAACCCTCAAGGCGGCCGAGGAGCTGCTCAACGACGGCTTCGACGTGATGGTCTATACCAGCGACGACCCCATCGTGGCCAAGGAGCTCGAGCGTCTGGGCTGCTGCGCGATCATGCCGTTGGGCTCGCTGATCGGTTCCGGTCACGGTATCCAGAACCCGTACAACATCCGCCTGATCATCGAACAGGCCGGTGTGCCGGTACTGGTGGATGCCGGTATCGGTACCGCTTCAGATGCCGCCATGGCCATGGAGCTGGGCTGCGACGGCGTACTGATGAACTCGGCCATCGCCCATGCCCGCCAGCCGATCCTGATGGCCAGCGCCATGAAGAAAGCCGTCGAAGCCGGCCGCGAAGCGTTCCTCGCCGGGCGCATGCCGCGTCGCCAGAGCGCCGACCCCTCCTCTCCCTTTGCCGGCCGCATCAACGGCTGAACCACCGGAGCCACAGCGAACTTCATGAGCGATCAGCAACGCGACACCGCCTCAACCACCGGCCCTGAAGGGCCGGATGCCCCGCTGCATCGGCGTGGCATCAAGAGTTACGTATTGCGTGCCGGGCGGATGACCCAGGCGCAGACCCGCGGTCTGGAAGAGGTCTGGCCGCGACTGGGCCTGACCCTGGCCGAGGGGCGCCAGGAGCTCGATGTGCTATTCGGGCGCCAGGCGCCGCGAGTGGTGGAGATCGGCTTCGGTATGGGCGCTTCGCTGATCGAGCAGGCCGAAACCCATCCAGATACCGATTTCATCGGCATCGAGGTGCATGCCCCCGGTGTGGGCAAGCTGCTCGACGAGGCCGACAAGCGCGGCCTGACCAATATTCGCGTTTACCGCGAGGATGCCCTGGCGGTGCTCGAGCAGTGTCTGCCGGAAACGAGTCTCGACGCTCTGCAGCTGTTCTTCCCCGACCCCTGGCCGAAGAAGAAGCACCATAAGCGCCGCATCGTTCAGCCCGCCTTTGTAGAGCTCATCCGTAGCCGTCTCAAGCTTGGCGGCAAGCTGCACATGGCCACCGATTGGCAAGCCTATGCCGAATGGATGGCGGAGGTGATGGAGGTAGCGCCGGGCTACGTCAATACGGCGACGGCCGAGACGTCGCCCTATGTCCCGCGCCCCGCGTTTCGCCCGCTGACCAAGTTCGAGGCGCGCGGCGAGCGCTTGGGTCACGGGGTGTGGGATCTGATTTTCGAGCGCTGCGAATAGCCAGGCCGGCACCCGCTCCGGCGAGCGTCATTCCCATCAGCCCGAACGGGCCGAGACGCTCGCCGAACATAGCCGCGGCCCACAGCAGCGTCACCGCCGGGGTGAGATGCACCAGGGTCGACGTCAGGGCGACGCCAAGCCGGCGCAGGCTGGCAACGAAGAAGCCGTAGCCTCCCAGGCAGAAAAAAAGGCGCCCTCGTAAGAGGGCGCAGGCAAGACCGTGACTAGCAATGAGGGGGAGAAACCATAGCGGGAAACTGGCGGTTCCCCTAATGGCCGTGGTGCCTCATCAACACCACGCCTTCAATGTAAGTCATTCTCATTCTCTCTGTCAACACGAATGCGAATGTTTTTTATTTCAGCTTCCCGCCAGGTGCAACCACAGAGGCAGCGTGGCCATGGCGAGTAGCGTCTGCCCGGTGATCAGGGCGGCCATCAGCTCGGCATCGCCCCCTAACTGGCGGGCCAGGATATAGGCCGAGGTGGCCGTGGGCAGGGCGGCAAACAGCAGCGCCACATCGCGGCTAACGGCGTCCAGGCCCAGCAGCAGTGCCAAGCCGAATACCAGCGCGGGCATCAACATCAGCTTGACCAGATTCGAGGCCCATACGCCGCGATCCAGGCGCAGCAGGGCTTGAGGGCGCAGGGCAACGCCAACGGCTACCAGGCCCAGTGGAAGGGCGGCGCGACCTAGCAGTTCTACGGCCGCGCCGCTCCAGCCGGGCAGCCCGATGCCGGAGAGGTTCAGACTGATGCCGGCCAGGCAGGCCAGAATCAGCGGGTTGCGTACCAGCGCCGCGAGGCTTTTTCCCAGGCTCGAAGCGCCGAGCGTGCCGGCCGCGATGAAGCTGGCCACGCACAGCACGTTGACCACTGGCACCATCAGTGCCACGGCAACCGCCGCCACCGTGGCACCGGCCGAGCCATGCAGCGCAGCGGCACCGGCCACCCCAACGTAGGTGTTGAATCGCAGTGCGCCCTGGAACACCGAGGTGAAGGCGGCAGGCTCCAGACCAAGGCGGCGTTGTGCGGCCCACAGTAGACCAGCGAATATCAGCATCCCGCCGAGCAGGGCGATGGCCAAACGAACCACCGGGACCTCGCCTACATTGGCGGTAGCCAGTGTGGCGACCAGCATGGCGGGAAAGAGCAGAAAATAGATCAGCTTTTCGAGCTGCGCCCAGAAGTCGCCGTTCGGCTGGCGCAGCCGCCCCATCGCGGCACCAAGCAGTATCAACAGAAAGAGGGGCCCTAGGGCACCGGCGACGCCTTCCATTTTCACTATTCCTTATTGTGGCCACTTCTCTGCCCTAGCGTTAACCCTGCGACAACGGTACACGCCAGGCCGGCAAATAAATGCTGTTAAGCTTACCTTTTACCACCCTTTTACGAAGGGCTGCTTTCGCCGCCATGCCCGCGCCTACTCTGCCTGACGTCGGCGAGTCCCGCTTTCCGGGTCTTCGTCTGCTAATCCTTGCCACCTTGCTCACGCTTTGCGTGGCGCTGTGGTATCTGACTTCGCACCTGCTGCGCGGTGGCAATGACGTCGACTGGCATCCAGCCACGTTCCCCTGTGAGCTTCAAAGAGGCGAATGCAGCGCCCCCTTGGGCGAGGGGCGTACGTTGACCCTGGATGTCGATGCCCGCAATGGTATCCGCGCGCTGGAACTCCTGCCGCTCGAGGTGCGGGTGGACGGTGTCGAAGCGCAAACGGTCAGAGTCGATTTCGTTGGCCACGACATGGATATGGGCTTGCATCGCTTCCCCCTGAGCAAGCAGGATAAAGGACGTTTCGAGGGGGTCGGCCAAGTACCGATCTGTACCGAATCGGTCATGCGCTGGCAGGCCCGGGTCGTCGTCGAGACACCCGAGGGCAGGTTGGGGAGCCGGTTCGATTTCACGGTAGAGCGGAGTAGGCCATGAAGCGGCAACGCATGTGGATGGCGCTGGGGGCGCTGGTCATCGTGGTGGCTCTCGGGGGGCTCGTTGGCTATCAGCAGTTCCAGAGCGAGGATGATGGCAGCCCGCGGGGCGGCCCGGTAGAGCTGCCTTCGACCCAGGGCGATTTCTCGCTGACTCAGCTGGAAGACGATCAGCTGGCCGTGTTGTTCTTCGGTTACACCTACTGCCCGGACGTGTGTCCGATGAGCATGGCGGTGATGCGCCAGGTGATGGAGGGGTTGGACGACGAGCAGCGGCGCCGAGTGGTACCGGTGCTGATCTCGGTGGACCCCGAGCGCGATACCATCGAGCGACTTACCGAATATGTGGGCTATTTCGGTGACGATTTCATCGGTGCCACCGGCAGCGAGGCGCAGCTGGAGGAGTTGGCCGGTCGTTACGGTGTGATCTGGCGTAGGGTGGAAACCCCCGAGTCGGCGATGGCGTACACCATCGATCACAGCTCTTCGCTGTATGTTGTCGATCGTGAGGGAGCGATTCGCCAACGCGTCCTCTATTCGCCGGTGCCACATGCGCTGCGCTCGGCTCTACAGAACGAGCTTGGCGGGTAAGGCTGTTCGCCACGCTCGTCTCTCGTAGTCTCCTCGCAGTCTCCTCGCAGTCGCTAGCGTCTAGTCTTCGGGTTTCTGTTCGAGCCGCTCGATCATCGCCATCAGCGCCTTGATCTGCACGCCTTCCCGCGTGTCGTGGAGCGGGTCGAGTTGCCAGGTGCTCTCGGTGAAGCCCCACCAGTCCCAGCAGCCCTGAGGGTTGGCCAGGCTGGTGGTGGCCTGAGGATAGAGTACGACTCGCTGGTGGGCTTCGGCCCACTCGTTGAGCCCACTGTACTGCACGAAGGCGCGATCTATCTGATCCTCGGTCATGCCGCAGCCGTGCAGTGCCACCGTCAGCCCGCAGTCACCGGACTCGCACCCATCGGGAATCAAAACGTAACCTGCCTTGCCCAGGCCGCGGGCTGCAAAGGGCCCTTGGTCGAAGCGCAGCAGTTCGCTGGCGTTGCTTTGCGGCTGCGGCGCCTGAGAACCGTGCAGCCAGCTCAGCGCCTCGCCGGCGATATCCATGTCACAGGCCAGCAGATGGGTCCCGCCCCCGAGGCGGCATTGAGCCAGCTGGCTCGGCGGAACCTGCTCGTCGGCCTGAACCGGCCAGCCGTGCCCGACACCGGGTGAGCGAACGATCCTCAGCTGCTCGTCGGGGTTGGCCAGCCAGCCCGCTATCTGATCCGCAAGCGCCGTGCCCAGCGCCGGATCCACCACGCTGTCCTCTTCCCCATGCCAGACGAAGGCGCGTAGCTCCGCCAGTGCATCCGCTTCGCCGACAAGACCGCGAGCCTGGTAGTCCCGCAGGCGAAGGTCCAGGCTAGCAAGGTCGGGCGGCCCGCGGCGAGTGGCCATACACTGGCCAAGCGCCTGACCGAGCCCCCCCTGGGCACAGCTCCAGGGGCCGGCTGCCAGCACCGCCACACCGGTGAACCGCTCCGGCCAGGCAACGGCCAGTTGAGTGGCCATGTAGCCGCCCGACGATAGACCGATGACACTGACGTCTTCGGCGGCGATTCCCAGTCGAGGCAACTCCGGCAATCGCTCGTCGGCCTGGGCACCGAACGTCAGCAGAAGACCGGCGACAAGGAGTGATGAGGTTTTGCTTCGCTTCCCCTCACTCCGTGACATCGAGCAGCTCTACGCGGAAGATCAGCGTCTCATTGGGTCCGATGGGCCCTTGGCCTTGGGCGCCGTAACCCAGTTCGGGCGGAATGTACAACATCCAGCTATCGCCCACGCTCATCAATTGCAGCGCTTCCTGCCAGCCCTCGATCACCTGATCGACACGAAAGCTGAGCGGTTGGCCGCGCTCCAGGGAGCTGTCGAATACCGAGCCGTCTACCAGGGTGCCCTCGTAATGCACCTCGACATGGGAGCTCGGCCCCGGGCTCTCACCGTCGCCACTCTCAAGTACCTCGTACTGCAGGCCTGAATCGGTGGTGGTGACCTCCTCGCGTTCGGCGTTCTCCGCGAGGAAGGCCTGGCCCTCGGCAAGATTGTGTTCGGCCAGCTCTTCGGCTTCGGCCTGGCGGTTGGCCAGCGCATTCTGCTGGAACTGGCTCAGGGTCTCGGCCATCTCATCGGCACCCATTGCCGGATCGTTGCCCTCGATGATGTCGCGAATGGCATCGGTGAAGGCGTCGACGTCTAGCTCGGGATATTCCTGGGCAATGCTCTGGCCATAGGCGATGCCAAGGCTGTAGCTGAGACGCTCATCCTCGGTTTCCGGCGCAGCCAGAGCGAATGGCGCCACGGCCACAAGCGTGGCTAAGGAGGCGGAAGTCAGCAGTGTCTTCATGCAGAGTCCTGTCGATTGGTCTTTGGGCGTTTGGTCGTTGGGAGCGGTCGGCTCGTTAACAGTACTCGGACTCTATCAGGGCGGTGCCGGTTCCGCACATGCATGGTGCATGACGTTACCGGCGCGGCGAATCACACGACCAGGGTAGGACAGTGGGCTGAGCCGGCCACTCTCTGCGCCACGCTTCCCAGTAGCAGGCTCTTCTCGCCGTTGGTGCCCTGGGCGCCGATCACGATCAGGTCGCACTCACGCTTATGGGCGAAGCGTACGATGGTTCGAGAAGGTCGGCCGCCCTTGACGAAGGCGCGCAGTCGGGCTGGGTCGGCGCCCAGCTCCACCGCCTCGCCCTTGGCATGTACGGCGACTTCGGTGGCGTACTCCTTGAGCGCATCGTCGGGAATATCGAGCTGTGCCGGACGCACCATGGAAAGCGATGCCTCCAGCAGGCTGTGGTGCTTGAACACGCACAGGACGTAAAGTTCGGCGCCGGTCAGCATATGCAGGCCGACGGCCTTCTGAAGCGCCTTCAGAGCACCCTTCGAGCCGTCCACCGGTACCAGTATGCGATTGAACATTTCAACGTCTCCTCAGCATCGGCTCGGCGTGCTAGCGGAAGGCCATGTCGCGCAGGAACAGGGCGATTTGCGGGAACATGATGATCAGCGCTGCCGACAGGATCAGCATGAAGACGAAGGGCGGCGTACCGCGGATCACCTCCCAGTAGGGTCGCTTGAAGATGGCAATGGCGGTGAAAATGTCGCAGCCGAAGGGTGGCGTCGCCGAGCCTATTGCCACCTGCAAGGTAATCAGTACCCCCACCAGCACCGGGTCGAGCCCCGAAGCGGCAATGGCCGGGGCGAAGATCGGCGTCAATACCAGGATCACCACGATCGGGTCGACGAACATGCAGGCAATGAAGAACGCCACACAGATCGCGATCAGCACGCCGACCGGCCCGGCTTCGTTGATGCCGAATGCCTCGAGCAGGGTTTGCGGAATCTGGGCAAACGAGATGATCCAGGAGAAGCCGTTGCCCACGGCCACCAGGATGAAGACCACGGCGGTGATCAGGCCGGTGGACTTGGCGATGACGTACATGTCGGGCAGCTTGAGCGAGCGGAAGATCACGAACTCGAGCAGCACGGCATAGAGCACGCAGGCGGCGGCGGCCTCGGTGGGGCTGAAGATACCGCCGTAGATACCGCCTACGATGAGCACCGGGAAGCCCAGCGGCCACAGCGCCTTCTGCACCGCGGTGAGACGTTCACGCCAGCTCGACTTGGGTTCGGTGGGGACGTCCTTGATGACGGCATAGGCCACGCAGTAGGCCGAAAACATAAGCAAGATCAGAAGACCCGGGCCGATGCCGGCGATGAACAGTTCGCCGATGGAGGTGCCGGAGATGACCCCGTAGATGATCATGCCGATGCTCGGCGGTATCAAAAAGGCGATGTCGCTGGAGTTGATGATCAGCGCCAGGGTGAAGGGGTCCTTGTAGCCCGCCTTGAGCATGCGAGGACGCAGCGGTGAACCCACCGCCACCACGGTGGCCTGGGTGGAGCCCGACACCGCACCGAACAGGGTACAGGAAGCGGCGGTACTCACGGCTAGTCCGCCTTTGATGTGGCCGACAAAGCTCATGACCATGTCGATCAGGCGATGTGCCGAATGGCCACGGGTCATGATGTCGGCGGCGAGGATGAACATCGGCACGGCAATTAGTGCCGTAGGCCGAATACCGCCCATCATCTGCTGGATGAGGGTTTCCATCTGACCCATTCCACCGAAGGTCATGTAGAAACCGACGAAAGCCGCCGTTGCCAAGGGAATCATCATCGGAAAACCCAGCAACAGCAGCACGATCATGATGGAGAGGATGATGGTTGTCATGGTTATTGTCCCTTAATCCTGCGTCAGACTTCCGTCTCGGTATCCTTGTAACCATCGACCACATGCGTCGACAGATAGACGTCGCGTGAGGTGAGGTTCTTGAAGGCAGTGAGCAGGTACTGAATGCCGGTGACGGTGAAGCCCACGGGCACCCACACATAGATCATCCATACCGGAATACTCAGTGAGGGGAGCACTCGACCGCGTCCGTAAAGGGTCTGAATGTAGCCGATGGAGAAGTAGCAGAGTACGAACATTACCAGCGCGGTAAACAGGCAAATGAAGATCATCAGCGCACGCCGACCGCCAGTGGGTAGCACGTCGTAAAAAGCGGACATGCGGATGTGCCGGCCGTGACGGGCCGCATAGCCGATGCCGGCAAAGGTGATCATGACGATCAGAATACGATTGACCTCTTCGGCGAAGTGCAGACTCTCGCCGAAGGCGAAACGGCTGATCACGTTGGCAACGGTGTTGATTGCCATCAGGATCACACCCAGGGCCAGAATGAGCGACTCGGCGCGGCTGATCCAGGTATCGATTACGCCGAGAGGGCCGGGGAGTGTGGAACGGTAGTTCTTCTCGGCGACGTCATCTTCACTCATGTCCATATTGGCAGGCTCCGGGCTCCGCTGCGTATTGTGAAGCACAGTGTCGGGTTGGGTTGCATCAAGGGTACGTGCTCGCGTCAGGTGCTGCTCAACACGCTTCAACGTTGATTGGCCGCAGGCAGCGGTAAAGCCGCTGCAACGACAAGGGGGCAGCCGGCCGGCTGCCCCCTTGCACGTTCACACGTACAGCCGCACGTGGCTTACTCGTCGCCGGATACGGCTTCCAGGTCGGCCTTGAACTGCTCGAGGAGCTCACGGCCGCTGTCGCCGGTCATCTCGATGAAGCGCTCCTCTACCTGAGGGGCGCGCTCGCGGAAGGCCTCGATCTCGTCTTCGTCCAGGCGGGTCACGGTAACCTCGGAAGAGGCTTCCTGAATCTTCGCCAAAGACTCGTCGGCGAGCCCGGAGATGTGCTCCATGGTGTGATCGTAGGCCGCTTCGGCCGCGTCGCGCACCAGCTGCTGCTCCTCCTCGGAGAGGCCGTCGAAGAAATCCTGATTTGCCATCATCGCAGTGGTGAACCAGCCGTGACCGGTGAACACCAGGTGCGGAGACACTTCGTAGAGTCCGCCGGACTCGATCCAGAAGATCGGGTTCTCCTGACCTTGGATGATGCCGGTCTGCAGACCACCGTAGACCTCGCCCCATGGCAGCGGCGTCGGTGTGGCACCGAAGGCGCGGTAGGTCTCGGAGAGCAGCGGGTTGGTCATGGTGCGGATGTTCTTGCCACGCAGATCTGCCGGGGTGCGGATCGGCTCGTCCACGGTGATGACCATCTCACCTTCCGGATACATCTTGAGCAGCTCCAGGCCCTGTTCGGCGTAGAGCTCCGGGAACATCTCGTTGATGGCCCTGCTCTCCTCGAAGAATGTGAGTACTGTCTCTTCGTCGGTGGGGAGCAGGTAGGGAATGAAGAAGATCTGAGCTTCGGGAATCAGAGCGCCGGTGAAGCCCGGAGATTGGTTGACGAACTGCAAGATGCCGGCCTGGGTCTGCTCCATGATATCGTCGGACTCACCCAGCTCGCCGAAGCGGTAGATTTGGACGGTATTATCGGAGTTTTCCTCGATGTATTCCTTGAAGGCGACGGCAAATACATCCTGTACATCACCCTCGAATTCCTCATGCGCATAGCGCCAGTTGGCGGAATGAGCGGCAGCCGACATGCCGAACAGCAGTGCGCCGATACTGGCAGTGGTCAACAGCTTGGTTGCCTTCATTATTATGTTCTCCTTGCAGGTTTTGCCCGTGAAATAAGCGGTATCGACAGGCGTAGGTAGCCACAAAAAGCTACACAGCTTTTTTTCAGGCTAGCGTGCCGCTTACAGAGGGTCAAGCTGGCTTTCAAGGGTTTGAGCCGCCAAAAGTTGCGCTTTTTTCTGTAATTTCCAGCGGCTTGCAAGGGAGTTTTCGAGCTTGGAAGTGGTTGTCGATAGCGCTCCCCGAAGGTCGCCGTGCTCAGCTAAATGCTGCAATTGCAGCAGCGTCTCGCGTTCGGCGGCAAGCTCGGCTAGTTGAATGATTCGGCGCACATTGGCGGTGCCGGCGAGGTGCTCGGCGTCAGGCTTCAACCGGCGGCGCAGCGCCCGCAGCGGCACCGTCACCTCGCGCTGCCAGCGGCGTATCGCCACGAGCGGCGCTGGCTCGGCGACAAGCGTCAGGCCATGACGGTGCAGCCAGCAGTGCCAGAGCAGCTCGCACACGTCCACATCGGCTTCGTCCTGCAGCAACAGGCATGCCGCCTCCACCCCGGGCCGGGCATAGAAGGCCAGAGCGAAGTCCCATAGCGGGTCGGCGGCAAGCCCGGCCCGCATAGAGGCCAGCGTTGCGGTAGAATCGTCGCTCATGATCCGGATGACGCCGGTCGGCTCGCCAAGGCAAGCTGGCGCGGCGGTCCTCCCCCCGTTCTGTCAGTTGGAGCTTGCATGATTGCATTGCGCCAGGTTGCCCTGCAACGCGGCACCCAGACCCTGCTCGAGGAAGCCGAGCTTACCCTGCATGCCGGGCACAAGGCCGGTATCGTCGGCCCCAACGGTGCCGGCAAGTCCAGCCTGTTCGGGCTGCTGTTGGGCTCCCTGGCCCCCGACCGTGGCGATGTGGAAATGAGCGGAGGGCAGCGCATCGCCCATATGGCCCAGGAGGTCGATGCACTCGACCGGCCCATCGTCGACTACGTGCTCGACGGCGATCGCGAGCTGCGTCAGACCGAAGCTGCCCTCGTGACGGCTCGCCAGCAGGGAGATGCCAACCGGGAGGCCGAGCTGCATGGTGTCATCGAGGCGCTGGATGGTTACAGCGCGCCGTCGCGGGCCGCCCAACTGCTGATCGGGCTGGGCTTTACTCAGGCCGACTTGGACCGACCGCTGTCGGACTTTTCCGGCGGCTGGCGCATGCGGGCCAATCTGGCTCGCACCCTGTTCATGCCCTCGGACCTGCTGCTGCTCGACGAGCCTACCAACCATCTCGACCTTGATGCTCTGCTGTGGCTCGAGCAGTGGCTCATACGCTACCCCGGCACCCTGCTGTTGATCTCTCACGACCGCGACTTCCTCGACGCGGTGTGCGACCACATCGTCCATTTCGACCGGCGCCGCCTGGTGCTCTACCGCGGTAACTACTCCACGTTCGAGCGTACCCGCGCCGAGAAACTGGCCCTGCAGCAGGCCGAGGCGGCCAAGCAGCAGGCTCGTCGCGAGGAGATCGAGCGCTTCGTGGCGCGCTTCAAAGCCAAGGCGACCAAGGCGCGTCAGGCCCAGAGCCGTATGAAAATGCTTGAGCGCATGGGCGATATCGCCGTGGCGCACGCCGACTCGCCGTTCCATTTCACCCTGCCTGCTGCCGACAAGACCTCGCATCCGCTGCTGGTGCTAGATCAGGCCAGGCTCGGCTATCGCGACGATGAGGGCCGGGAGAAGGTGCAGCTCGACGAGGTCAAACTGACCATCCTGCCGGGGCAGCGCATCGGCCTGCTGGGCCCCAACGGGGCCGGCAAGTCGACTCTGATCAAATCGCTTACCGGCGAGCTGCCACTGCTCGAAGGTAAGCGCATCCCGGGTGAACACCTCGCCATCGGCTACTTTGCCCAGCACCAGCTCGAGAGCCTCGATCTGTCTGCGACGCCGTTCATGCACGTGCAGCGCCTTTCTCCCACCGCCAGCGATCAGGCGATCCGCAACTTCCTCGGCGGCTTCGGCTTTCCCGGCGATGACGTCTTCGGTGAGGTTGGACGCTTCTCCGGCGGCGAGAAGGCGCGCCTGGCCTTGGCTCTGGTGGCCTGGCGCAAGCCCAACCTGCTGCTGCTCGACGAGCCTACCAACCACCTCGACCTGGAGATGCGCGAGGCGCTTACCGAGGCTCTCGCCGCATTCGACGGCACGGTGATCCTGGTGTCCCACGACCGTCACCTGCTGCGTGCCAGCGTCGACGAGTTCTGGTGCGTGGCCGATCATCGCGTCGAGCCTTTCGATGGCGATCTGGAGGACTATCGTGCCTGGCTCAAGGCGCGGCTGGAGGGCGAACGCCGAGAAGCGCGCGCCGACAAGGTCGAGCGACAGGCGGAAAGCGTTGCGCCCAAGGAGGATCGCAAGGCGAGCCGCCGCGCCGCCGCCGAGCTGCGCGAGAAGCTGCGCCCGCTGAAGAAGACACGCGACCGCGCCGAACAGGCGATGGAGAAGGCCCAGGAGGCGCTTGCCGCGGTGGAGGAGGCGCTGGGCGAGGCCGAGCTCTACACCGACCCGGCGCGCAAGGCAGAGCTCACCGAGCGGCTGGCCCGCCAGGGCGAGCTCAAGTCGCGACTGGAGGTGCTGGAAGCCGAGTGGCTGGCCGCCGAAGAGGCGCTCGAGGCGATGGAAGCGGAGCTTCTCGAAAGCGGGGCCTGACCTGCCCGGAACAAAGACATCACGGTGCCGATGGCTAGCCTAGGCGAGCGGCGCCGGGGACAGGCCCTCTTCAACTCTCCAGCAGAAACGTCACCGGCCCGTCGTTGATCAGTTCGACCTGCATGTTGGCGGCGAACTCGCCGCTCTCGACCCGGGGCCAGGCCGCCCGGGCGCGCTCGAGCAGGTAATGGAACAGCCGCTCGCCGTCGGCCGGCGGTGCGGCGCTGGAGAAGCTCGGGCGCAGCCCCTTGCGGGTGTCGGCGGCCAGGGTGAATTGCGATACCAGCAGTAATCCGCCTTCGACCTGCTGCAGGTCGAGGTTCATCTTGCCCGCCTCGTCGCTGAAGACTCGGTAACGCAGCAGCTTGTGCAGCAGGCGCTCGGCGGCGGCCTGGTCATCACCCTTCTCCACGCCCACCAGGGCCAGCAGGCCGTGGTCGATGGCGCCTACGATCCGTCCATCCACCGTCACACTGGCGCGTCGCACGCGCTGTATCAGGGCCTTCATACGACGAGTTTCCTTCTGGCGATGAGCTCGCTGGAAGGGTACCACGTGGCGTGATGAGTGTTACCAGGCGCGGCACAGCATGATGTCACAATGCGGCTCGGAGAGCAGCGCATCGGTGATGGGACTGTGGCGCCCCAGCTGGCCGCGGCTACTCAGAGCCAGCAGATCGGGGGGCTGACGCCGTAGCCGGGTGAGCAGCACCTCCAGCGGTTCGCCTTGCTCCAGAACCAGCTCGACTTCCGGTACGCTGTCCAGCTCGGCCATCAGTTGGTCGGTCTCGCGTTCGAGCTGGCAGCGCAAGCGCTCCACTTCGCGGTCGCGCCAGCGGGCGTAGTCGCTATCGGAGCCCAGCTCGCGTTCGCCGGGTATGTTCCAGGCATGCAGCAGCGTCAGGCGGGCCTCGGGGAAGCGCTTTAGGGCCTCGCGTAGGGTATGGCGGCTGGCCAGAGAGAAGTCCACGGGCACCAGGATCTCCTGCCAGTCCCGATTGGCCGGCTGGATCACCGTCAGCACCGGGCAGGGTGCGCTTCTCAGTACCCGTGCCAGGGTGGTCCCGGCAACCAGATCGCTCAGGCCGCGCTTGCGGTGGGCCCCCAGCACGATCATGTCCACCTCGCGGTCATGCGCCTCGCGAATGATCTCGGCATAGGTGGTGCCAGCCACCGTTTGCAGCATCACGCTGGGTTCCGGCAGAGCGTAATCCTCGCGGATATCCGTCATGATGGCTTGCATGTCGTCGACGATGGCGGCCTCGAGATCATGCAGCACCCGACGCGGCAGATAAGGGTCGAGCACATGGAGCACGTCTAGGCGCGCTCCGCTCTCCGTGGCCAGGCGAATGGCACGAGCGAAAGCGGCACGATTCTCGGCTGAAAGGTCGCAGGCGAACAGCAGGGTTTGGGTCATGGCGTCTCTCCGGTGCGATGAGCCTGGCGAGGCAGACTTCAGCATGGGCGGCAGCCGGCGAGGACGCAAGGCCGTTTCGTTACCACCAGCGGTGGAAGTGGTGGACCGGGCCATGCCCTTGGCCCACATCGAGCCGCCGGCTCTCGGTGAGTGCCGCTTCGAGCCACTGTTTGGCGGAGCAAACCGCCTGCCGCAGCGAGTCGCCCAATGCCAAGCGGGCGGCGATGGCCGACGAGAGTGAGCAGCCGGTACCGTGTAGATTCGAAGTGGCGATCCGCGTGCCTTCGACCCAGCGTGTGGCATCGTTCTCGATCAGCAGGTCGGGGCAGCTGTCGTCGCGCAGGTGGCCCCCCTTGAGCAGCACGCTGCCGGCGCCCAGAGCGGCCAGTGCCGGCACCATGTCCATCATCTCGTCGCGGCTGGCCGGTGCTTGGCGTGCCAGCAACACAGCGGCTTCGGACAGATTGGGGGTAATGATATCGGCGAGTGGGACAAGCACCTCGCGTACCGCGGCAATGCCAGCGTCATCGACCAGGATGTCGCCGCTCTTGGCCACCATCACCGGATCGAGCACGATCCAGCGGGGTCGTTTCGTCAGTAGTGCATCGCGAATGGTTTCGGCGACCTCCCGACTCGCGACCATACCGATCTTAACCGCATCGATCCTCACGTCGTCGAGCAGGGTATCGAGCTGCAGGCGAATGAAGTCCACCGGTATCGGATGTACGCCGCGCACACCGCGAGTGTTCTGGGCGGTCAGCGCAGTGATGACGCTGGTACCATAGGCGCCCAGCGCCGAGAAGGTCTTCAGATCGGCCTGGATACCGGCTCCGCCGCTTGGGTCGGAGCCGGCGATGGTCAGCGTATTGGGAACGGGGCGATGCTGGGTCATGGCGTCGTCTCAGGGCAAGATAACGGTGTAGGGGGCGGAATGCTGAGTCTGTTCGTGGTGGCTTTCGTCAGTGCCACCTTGCTTCCGGGTGGCTCCGAGGTGTGGCTGGCACGACAGTGGTGCGTGGGTCAGCCATTGTTGGCGCTGTGGCTGGTGGCGACCACGGGCAATACCTTGGGCAGCCTGGTCAATGTCTGGATGGGGCGCTACGCCCGCCGTTTCCAGCACCGCCGCTGGTTTCCCGCCTCGCCCCAGGGGCTGGCGCGTGCCGAGCGCTGGTATCACCGCTTCGGCGAATGGAGCCTGCTACTCTCGTGGGCCCCGGTGATCGGCGACCCACTCACCGTACTGGCCGGCGTCTTTCGCCTGCCCTGGTGGCGGGCCATCCTGCTGATCACTCTGGCCAAGGGGACCCGCTACGCCGTGGTGCTCTATCTCGCTCAGGCGTGGCTGGCCCCGCTCTGTCAGTGACCCTGTGCCCTACCTCAGGACGGAGGGAAGCCAGGTGGCCAGCCCCGGGAACAGGGCCAGAGCTCCTAGCATGCCGAGCTGCATCAGAATGAAGGGGATCACCCCGCGATAGATCGCGGACGTGGGCACCGACTCCGGCGTCACCCCGCGGAGATAGAACAGCGCGAAGCCGAACGGCGGCGTCAGGAACGAGGTCTGCAGGTTCACCGCGATCATGATGCCGAGCCAGATCGGGTCGAGTCCCATCATCAGCAGCACCGGACCGACGATGGGCACCACCACGAAGGTGATCTCGATGAAGTCGAGGATGAAGCCGAGCAGGAAGATCACCAGCATCACCACCAGGGTGGCGCCGACCACGCCGCCGGGCAGCGCCTCGAACATCTCCTTCACCAGCTCCTCGCCGCCGTAGGCGCGGAACACCAGCGAGAACAGCGCGGCGCCAATCAGGATCAGGAACACCATGCTGGTGACCTTGGTAGTGGTGAACACCACTTCCCGCAGCATGGGGATGTTGAGCCTGCGGTTGGCCAGGGCCAGCAGAAAGGCGCCTGTGGCCCCCACCGCCGAGGCCTCGGTGGGCGTGGCGAAACCGCCGAGGATCGAGCCCAGCACGGCGACGATCAGCAGCACTGGCGGTATCAGCCCCTTGATCAGCAGCGGCAGGATGCTGCCGGTGTGACCTAGCTCCTTCTTCAGTACATCCCGGTCTGCGGCTGGGGCGCTCTCCGGCTTCAGCCACGCCACGGCCATCATGTAGAGGATGTAAGCCACCACCAACAGCAGACCGGGAATCAGGGCGCCGACGAACAGGTCGCCCACCGAGACGGTCTTGGGGCTCCACACGCCCATGGCCAGCTGAGCGCGCTGATAGGCATTGGAGAGCACGTCGCCCAGCAGTACCAGGGCGATGGAGGGCGGGATGATCTGCCCCAGGGTGCCGGTGGCGCAGATGCTGCCCGTCGCCAGCGACGGCGAGTAGCCGCGCTTGAGCATGGTCGGCAGCGACAGCAGGCCCATGGTCACCACGGTGGCACCGACGATACCGGTGGAGGCGGCCAGCAGCATGCCGACAAGGATTACCGAGATGCCGAGCCCCCCGCGCAGGGTGCCGAACAGCAGCGCCATGGCGTCGAGCAGGGTTTCGGCTACCCGCGACTTCTCCAGCAGCACCCCCATCAGCACGAACAGCGGTACCGCCAGAAGCGTCTGATTGGTCATGATGCCGTAGAGACGGTTGGGCATGGCCCCCATCATGCGCGCCTCGAAGGGTACAGGCACGCCCATCTGTAGCAGCAGGTGGCCGAGGCCGGCAAAGATCAGTGCGGTACCAGCCAGGGCCAGGGCGACGGGATAGCCCAGCATCAGCACCGCGCAAACGGTGAAAAAGAGGAACAGCGGCATGAACTCGAGCAGGGCTTCCACGTCACACCACCTCGTCGTGTTCTGGTGTATTGCCCGGCGCCTTGCCGCGCAGAATCAGTATCTGCCGAATCACTTGCGCCACGCCCTGCAGCAGCAGTAGCGCCATCATCAGCAGGATCAGTGTCTTGAGCAGATAGACGCCGGGTATGCCGCCGTCGGGCGAACGTTCGAGGATCGCCCAGCTGCTGCGCACGTAACCGAAGCTCGACCAGGCGATGAACAGCACCACCGGAAAGAGCAAGAACAGCGTTCCACAGAGGTCGACCCAGGCTCGGCCACGGGCGCTGAGCTTGCGGTAGAAGATGTCGACGCGAACATGGCCATCGTGACGCAGGGTCCAGGCGGCCCCCAGCATGAAGACCATGGCGTGCATGTACATCACCGACTCCTGCATCACCACGCTGTGGATGCTGAAGACGTAGCGCATTACCACGATGGCGAACTGTACCGCCATCATGATGATTACCAGCCAGGCGATGGAGCGGCCCACGACCTCGGTAAAGCCGTCAAGCCATGCGAGCAGGACCGGATCACGGTTCGCGGTGTGCATGGTGATATCTCGTGTCGAAGCGAATCAGGGACCGCATCATCGCCGATTACGCGGCGGGCGTCATCCCTGCGCCTCAACGCCTGGTCCTCTCTCTGCCTACGCTAGAGGTTCTGTCGCTTGTGCAGCGCCTCGAGCAGGGAGAGGCAGGGCGCCGGCAGTGCCACGTCCACGGCGATGGGAAGATGGTCGGAGAAAAGGTGGTCGAGTACGCGGACGTCACGGGCCTCGAGAGAGTCGGAAAGCAGGATGTGATCCAGCGCTCGTCGCGGCTGCCAGGAGGGGTAGCTGGGCAGCGGGCGCACCGGGTGTAGCGGCAGCGAGGCGCAGAAACGAGAATGCACGTGCAGCTGTTCCGGTGTGCAGTTGAGATCGCCCATCACCACCACATGGCGCAGTGGCTGAATGATCTCGCTGAGATAGTCGAACTGGCGCATTCGGGCGCGGTGGCTCAAGGCCAGGTGCGCTACGAAGAGGTGCAGGGCATCCGGGCCGTCGCCGTAGCGGGCATGAATGGCCCCGCGACCCGGCAGCGTGCCGGGCAAGCGATGCTCCTCGACGAGGGTCGGGGCAAGGCGCGACAGCAGCCCGTTACTGTGCTGGGCAAAGCGGCCCAGGTTGCGGTTGAGCTGTTGGAAGTGATGAGGGAAGCCGCCGCGTGTGGCCAGGTATTCGACCTGATTGACGTGGCTGGAGCGAAAGCTGCCGCCATCCACCTCCTGCAGGCCGACGATGTCGAAGCGGCTCAACACGCTGCTGACCATGTCGAGCCGCCGCGCCCGGTGCGGGTGCGGCAACAGATGCTGCCAGCTGCGGGTCAGGTAGTGGTGGTAGGCCGAGGTCTGGATACCGACCTGCATATTGAAGGTGAGCAGCTTCAGGTGCCCACCTTCCAGAGTCGGCGTTCGAGCGTTGGCCAGGTGCGATAGATCGGCAGACACGGTCAGTCTTCGCGCTCCTGGCGCACACGTTCGATCAGCGCATCGGCGATCTGCGGCATGTTCTCGAGGCTACCGGCGGTGCTTGGCGTCACCAGATAGCGGCCGTCGACGATCAGGGCCGGCACGCCCATCAGGCGCATGCTGCGCATGCGTGCGTGGGCCTGGTTGACCTGGGCTTTGACCGCAAAGGCATCCAGGGCCTGGCGGGCCTCTTCCTCGCTGACGCCATAGTCGCTGAAGAAGGCGGCAATGCTGCCGGTGTCGTTGAGCCGACGACCTTCCTCATGAATGGCGGTGAAAATATCGGCATGCGCTTCTTCGAGGATGCCCAGCGACTCGGCGGCGTAGAACTTCACGGCGTGGGTATTCCAATCGCCGCCCATGGTGGCAGGAAGGTGCACCACGCTGACGTCATCGCCGAGGGTGTCATACCACGCTTTCACGCTGTTCTGCAGGTTGTAGCAGTGAGGACAGCCGTACCAGAACGCCTCCGTCACCTCGATCTGCCCCTCTTCGACGCGAGTCTCGACAGGTTCGGGCAACCGTTCGTAGTGCTGACCCTCGACCAGGTTGGCCGAAGAGAGCGTTGCCAGGCCGAGGCCGGCCACGGCAATCACGGCGGACTGAAGAAAGCGGAAGGGCTTGAACATGAATCTTTTGCTCCTTGAGAGACCGCAGAGAGATGGGGCGGCTACATCGGAATAGTGAGGTTATCGCTCACTTTGAGCCCTGGTGTCGACCACGGTTCCCGAAAAATTCGTTTCCACTGCATAAGCATGAGGCGGCACTGAGCCGCCTCATGCTGCCGGAGCGAACCGGCGAACGGATAATGCAGTGCTCAGTGCAGACCGTAGATATAGCTGGCCACGGCCTGCATGTCGGTATCGCTCATCTTGGCGGCAATGTCCGACATCATGTTGCTGGGGTCATTGGCGCGCTCGCCGCTGGCAAAGTCCTGAAGCGTCGCGACGGTGTACTGCGGGAACTGTCCGGAAAGCGCCGGGTAAACAGCGGTATTGATGCCGACGCCGGTGGGGCCGTGACAGGCGGCACAGGCGGGGATGCCCTTGGCCATGTCGCCGGCACGGTAGAGCTCCTGACCGCGCATCAGCGCCTCTTCCTCGGCATCGGCCTGGCCGACGTTGGCATCCTGCTGGGCGTAGAAGGCGGCCACGTCCCAGGCGTCCTCGTCGGAGAAGTCGTCGACCTGACCGACCATTTCCGGTACCAGACGGTTGCCGTCGCGGATGTCGATGATCTGCTTGGCCGTGTAGGACATCTGCTGTCCGGCGAGATGCGGGAATGAGGGAGAGGAGCTGATGCCGCTCTGACCGTGACAGGCGGCACAGGGCTGTGCCAGTTCGCGTCCCGCTGCAGCGTCGGCGTCTGCTTCCAGGTCGGCGTGGGCGACGCCAACGGCGCCGATGGTAAATGCCAGGCTTGCCAGTAACTTTCTCATCGCAGTTTCACTATGCCGTTATGGGTTGTACCGGTACGCATCCTGGGAGCAGCCCGAGCCTCTCGTAAACCAGGCCGGCCTCGCCCTGCCGTGAAGCGCCATTGCTTCGGTCGCTGCCAGCAAGAGCACGGTGGTACACTAGCGCGCCCAGGTCGCAGACAAAAGACACCGCATTATAACGAAACAAGCCGGCATCGGGAATGCAGGTCAAGAACCCGGCGCTGTTCTCCGCGATGCAATCGGCAGGAAGTTGAGGCCATGACCCAATTGAATTACCAGACCGCGCGCTTCCTGACCAGCGCGCCCACCCTTGCCCAGTGCCCGTCCGACGACGGTGCCGAAGTGGCCTTCGCCGGCCGCTCCAACGCCGGTAAGTCCAGTGCAATCAACACACTCACCCGGCAGAAGGCGCTGGCGCGCACCTCGCGCACGCCGGGGCGCACACAGTTGATCAACTTCTTCACCTTAGGCGATGACACCACCCGACGCCTGGTCGACCTGCCTGGCTATGGCTATGCCAAGGTTCCGGAAGCGGTCAAGCTCGAGTGGCAGCGCCATCTCGCCGACTACCTGCGCGGCCGCCGCTCGCTGCGCGGGGTGGTGCTGGTCATGGATGTACGCCACCCGCTCACCGAATTCGACCAGACCATGCTGGGCTGGGCCGACGATCAGAACATGCCGGTGCATATCCTGCTGACCAAGGCCGACAAGCTGAAATCGGGCGCCGCCAAGAGCGCCCTGCAGCAGGTGCGCAGCCGTCTGCGCGAATGGGAGGATCTGGTGACGCTGCAGCTGTTCTCTTCACTCAAGCGTGAAGGGGTGGACGAGGCGAGCGCCCGCCTGGATCAGTGGCTGAGCGATCCGCTTTCTCCTTAGCCCGAGGTCATTGCGGCGCTTTCTGGCCCAGCCTGCGCAGTAGCGCAGGTATTTCGCGAACGTGATCGAGACGATGAATGCCGGCAGGAAGGGGCGTGTCGTCGATATGAGGCGAGATCCAGGCTACCTGCATGCCCAGCCGCCGCGCCGGTTCGACGTCTTCGCGCCAGGAGTCGCCCACGTGCAGGGCACGGTTCGGAGCGACCCCCAGCCTGGCCAGGGCAGCCAGGAAGGGCCGAGGGTCGGGCTTGGGCGCGAGCATTTCACCAGCGGCAATGGCGATCGAGAAGTGGCGCCCCAGCGGCAGGCGGGCTATCTCGACGTTGCCATTGGTGATGCTGGCCAGGCGGTAGTGGCGGCCCAGTGCCGTCAGCAGCGCCTCCACCTCCGGATGTGGCTCGACCCGGTGACGCAGCGCCATGAAGCGTTCCATGGCCGCCCCGGCCCATTGCTCGGCAGCCGCCGGGTCGATCCCGTACTCCCCCAGCATTTCACGCAGCGCACGCTCGCGCAGCCAGGTGAAGTCGCCTCGGCGCAGCGGATGGGCGCGAGCCAGGGCGCGGCGGTGCTGTTCGAAGCTTTCCAGCGGGAAGCGTTCGGCAAAGCGCTGCGTGGCGCTGCGCCCTTCTCCTGTCATCCATTCGTGCAGGGCCTCATCGAGCCAGGCGTAGTGGCCGGTCTCGGTGGCAACCATGACGCCGTGGTTGTCCCAAAGGGTGTCGTCGAGGTCGAAGGTGATGGCTTGGAGCGGGATGGAATCCGTCATGGTCATGGGTCTGTCGAATCGGCACGCCGCCGACGTGCACGGGGGTGGGCGGCATCGTAACTTGCGGCCAGGTGCTGCCAGTCGAGCTTGGTGTAGATCTGGGTAGTGGAGAGATTGGCGTGTCCCAGCAGCTCCTGCACCGCGCGCAGGTCCTGGCTCGACTCCAGCAGGTGGCTGGCAAAGGAGTGACGTAGCCGGTGGGGGTGCAGGTGTTCTGGTAGGCCGCGGCGGCGTGCCACTTCGGTGAGCCTTTTTTGAATGGCGCGATGGCCGAGGCGGGCGCCGCGGGCACCGACGAACAGCGCCGGTTCACCGTCGGCGGCCAGCGTCGGGCGCGCCTGCAGCCAGGTCTCGAGTGCGCTGCGGGCGCTAGCTCCTACCGGCACCTGGCGCGGCTTACCGCCCTTGCCGAGCACCCGTACGCGTCGGCTGTCGAGGTCGTCCAGATCGAGCCCGGCCAGCTCGGCCAGACGCAGGCCGCTTGAATAGAACAGCTCCAGCATGGCCTGGTCGCGTAGCGACAGCGGTGAACCGTCATGGGGCGTGTCGAGCAGCCGGGCGAGCTGGTCCACGTCCAGCGGCTTGGGCAGGTGAGCGCCCTGGCGAGGTGTCGGCACCAGCTCGGCGGGGTTGTGCTCGAGCAGGCCCGACTTGACCAGGAAGGCGGCGAAGTGGGATACGGCGGCCCGTCGCCGTGCCAGGCTGCGTGGCGCCAGGCCGCGGCTGCGCTCGGCGCCGAGAAAGCGGCGTACCAGGCCCACGTCGAGGCGGGCCGCATCACAGACGTCACGCTTTTCCAGAAATGCCGCGAGCGCCTCGAGGTCGAGGCGGTAAGCCCGCAGCGTGGCGGGGCTGGCGGTGCTCGACAGCGCCGCCAGACAGGCTTCCAGCTGACCTCGCAGGAGGTTCTCAGCCATGCTTCGGCGGCGTCTCGTGGGTGGGCGGCGCATGGCGCAGCAGCAGCCGGGCCAATACATCACCCAGATACTCGGTGAACATGGTATCCATGCTGGCGCGGAAATGGTCCGGATCGGGACTGGCCAGTACCAGGTAGCCCATCGGCTCGCCCAGCGTCAGCCGAGTCAAGGCGCAGGAGCCGGCCTGACGCGGCGGCCGCACGTGAGGTAGCAGGCGGCCCCAGTCGGTGGACGTGAGCCGAGTACAGCGGCTGGCGCGGCCGTCGAGCAGCGCGGCCAGGCGAACGCCGGCATGCTCGTCGAGTACTTGGCGTGGTGGCTGGGGCGGCAGTGGCTCGTGATTGGTAAGCTGAGCGGGGCACCACAACGCCACGGCCGGGATCTGGAAGTGCTCGGTCATCTGCGTCGCCAGTGCTTCGCCCAGGGCATCGGCATCCTCGGCTTCCAGCAGCGCCAGCACCAGCTCGCGAGTGCGGCGATACTGCACTTCGTTGTGGCGCGCCGACTCCAGCAGTTGCTCCAGCCGCCACTCGGCCTGCTCCGCACGGCGACGCAGGTCGTGGACCAGGCGCTCCAGTAGCGAGGTGGTACCCTGGGCTTCGGGGTGCGGCACCTTGAGCTGCTGGAGCAGGCCTTCTCGGCCGACGAAGAAGTCGGGGTGACGGGCCAGCCACTCGGCCACCCGGTCCGGATCGAGGGTCTTGCGCGGTTCGGGGACGGCTCGGGTCATGCATGACTCCTTCGGTTCGGTGTTCCCGGGCTGTCAGGCCAGGGCAATGCGTCCCTCGAAGACGCGTTCGGCGGGGCCGGTCATCAGCAGCGGTGCCTCGGCATGCGGCCATTCGATCTGCAGGTCACCGCCACGCAGGCGGACCGTCACGGGGCTTTCCAGAAAGCCTTGGCGAATGCCGCTGGCCACTGCGGCGCAGGCGCCTGTGCCACAGGCCAGGGTTTCGCCGCTGCCGCGTTCGAAAACGCGCAGGCGGATCTCGTGAGTCGTGACCACCTGCATGAATCCCACGTTGACCCGCTGAGGGAAGCGCGGATGGTGCTCGATCAGCGGGCCGAGGCGTGCTACCGGAGCGGTATCGACATCGTCGACGCGAAGCACGGCGTGGGGGTTGCCCATGGAGACGGCGCCGATTTCGAGGGTTTCGCCCTGCACGTCGAGCCGGTGCAGCGGTCGATCCTCGTCGGCGTCGAAGGGCAGCGAGGCCGGCTCGAAGCGCGGTAACCCCATGTCGACCGTTACCTGGCCGTCGCCGTTCATCTTGAGCATCAGCGGCCCGCCGGCAGTTTCCACATGAATTTCTTCCTTGTGGGTCAGGCGCTGGTCGTGCACGAAGCGAGCGAAGCAGCGCGCACCGTTGCCGCAGTTCTCCACTTCACTGCCGTCGGCATTGTAGATGCGATAGCGAAAATCCATGTCGGGGCTGCGCGGCGGTTCGACGAGCAGAAGCTGGTCGAAGCCGACACCGAAGCGGCGATCGGCCAGGCGGCGGATCTGATCGTCGCGCAGCCGGGCCCGCTGGGTGACCAGGTCGATCACCATGAAGTCGTTACCCAGGCCATGCATCTTGGTGAAGTGCAGCAGCATCAGCGCTTCTCTCCCTCACCTGCCGTGTCGGGCAGCAGCGATTCGCCGGCCCACAGCGACTCGACGGTTTCGCGGCGACGCACCACGTAGTAGGCGTCACCGTCGACTATGACTTCGGCGGGGCGTGGTCGGCTGTTGTAGTTCGAGGCCATGACGAAGCCGTAGGCGCCGGCGGAGCGCACCGCCAGCAGGTCGCCCGCGCCGATGGCCAGGTCGCGCTCCTTGCCCAGGAAGTCGCCGGTCTCGCATACCGGGCCGACCACGTCGTAGGTAGCGCTATCGCGGTAGTGGCGCGTGTCCACCGGGATGATCGCCTGCCACGCCTGGTACAGCGCCGGACGGATCAGGTCGTTCATGCCGGCATCGACGATGGCGAAGTTCTTGGTCTCGCCGGGCTTGAGGAACTCCACCCGGGTTAGCAGTACACCGGCGTTGGCGGCAATCGAGCGACCCGGTTCGAACAGCAGGGTCAGGTTCTCGCCGTGCTTCCACTGGGCGAGACGCTCCAGCAGCGAAGCGGCATAGTCGAAGGGCTGGGGCGGGCGCTCGCCGCGGTAGGGCACGCCGAGCCCGCCGCCCAGGTCCAGGTGTTCGACCGCGATGCCGCGCTCGTGCAGACGCTCGAGCAGTACCAGCAGGCGGTCCAGGGTGTCGAGAAAGGGCGCAAGCTCGGTGAGCTGCGAGCCGATATGGCAGTCCAGGCCTACGACCCTCACCGCCGGTAGGCTTGCGGCCAGTTCGTAAACGGCGACAGCCTCATCCACCGGGATGCCGAACTTGTTGGCCTTGAGGCCGGTGGAGATATAGGGGTGGGTGCCGGCATCGACGTCGGGATTGACCCGCAGCGATACCGGGGCCACCTTGCCCAGCCGCTCGGCCACGGCGTTGAGCCGCTCGAGCTCGGGGCGCGACTCGACGTTGAAGCACTTGATGCCCAGCTCAAGCGCACGCGCCATCTCGCTTTCCTGCTTGGCCACACCGGAGAACACCACCTTGGCCGGGTCGCCGCCAGCAGCCATGACGCGCTCCAGTTCCCCCACCGAGACGATGTCGAAGCCGGCACCGAGACGTGCCAGCAGCCCCAGCACGGCAAGGTTGGAGTTGGCCTTTACCGCATAGCAGATCAGGTGCGGGTGGCTGCCAAGCGCTTCGGTATAGGCGCGGAAGTGACGGGTCAGCGTGGCCTTGGAGTAGACGTAGCAGGGTGTGCCGATCTCTTCGGCCACCTGGGTCAACGGGACTTCCTCGCCGTAGAGAACGCCGTCGCAATATTCGAAGTGATCCATGATTCAGTCTGTATCCTCGTGGGCGTCGTCTTCGGCTCGCTCGCCCTGTGAAGCCGCGGCATTGCCATAGCGCTCGGCGGCGGCCTCGTCAGTGGGCAGATAGAGCGGCCCGGTCTGACCGCAGCCGGCCAGCAGCAGGCTGGTCGATAGCGTCAGCGTGGCCAGGGCAAATCGACTCATGGGCGACCGTCGCGCATTGCAGCCAGAGCGTCACGAGCGCGCTGCGCAGCGGCACGCACCTGATCGGGAGCGGTGCCGCCAATATGATTGCGTGCGGCCACCGAGCCCTCCAGTGTCAGTACCTCGAACACGTCGTCCTCGATGACCTCCGAGAACTGACGCAGCTCGTCGAGGCTCATCTCCGAGAGATCCTTCTTTTCGCGCAGGCCGTAGGCCACCGACTGGCCGACGATTTCATGAGCGTCGCGGAAGGCGACGCCGCGGCGTACCAGGTAGTCGGCGAGATCCGTGGCGGTGGAGAAGCCGCGGCGGGCGGCTTCGTACATGCTCGCCTTGCGCGCCTCGATGGCCGGGACCATGTCGGCGAACGCCTTGAGGCAGTCGCGCACCGTGTCGAGGGTGTCGAACAGCGGCTCCTTGTCCTCCTGGTTGTCCTTGTTGTAGGCCAGCGGTTGCGACTTCATCAGCGTCAGCAGTCCCATCAGGTGGCCATAGACGCGACCGGTCTTGCCGCGCACCAGCTCGGGCACGTCGGGATTCTTCTTCTGCGGCATGATCGAGCTGCCGGTGCAGAAGCGGTCGGGGAGGACGATGAAGTCGAACTGGGCGCTGGTCCACAGCACCAGCTCCTCGCTCATGCGTGAAAGATGCATCAGCAGGATGCTGGCGAAGCTGGCGAACTCGATGGCGAAGTCGCGATCGCTCACCGCATCGAGGGAGTTCTCGGCCGGGCGCTCGAAGCCCAGCAGCTCGGCGGTGACGTGACGGTCGATGGGGTAGGTCGTGCCGGCCAGGGCGGCTGCGCCCAGCGGCATCACATTGACGCGCTTACGGCAGTCGAGCAGGCGCTCGTGGTCGCGGGCAAGCATCTCCTGCCAGGCCAGCAGGTGATGGCCGAAGGTCACCGGCTGGGCGGTCTGCAGGTGGGTGAAGCCGGGCATGATGGTGTCGGCTTCGCGATCGGCGAGCTCGATCAGGCCCTGACGCAGGCGCGCAAGCTCGGCCTCGACCACGTCGATTTCGTCACGCAGGAACAGGCGGATGTCGGTGGCCACCTGGTCGTTGCGCGAGCGACCGGTATGCAGTTTCTTGCCGGTAATGCCGATCTTGTCGGTCAGGCGTGCCTCGATGTTCATGTGCACGTCTTCGAGCTTCACCGACCACTGGAATTCACCGCGCTCGATCTCTTCCCGGATTTCGCCGAGCCCTGTGACGATGGCGTCGCGCTCGGTATCGGTCAGCACGCCCACCCGGGCCAGCATGGTGGCATGGGCGATAGAGCCCTGGATGTCGTGCAGGGCCAGGCGCTGGTCGAAGCCGACCGAAGCGGTGAAACGTTCGACGAAAGCGTCAGTGGGTTCGCTGAAGCGACCGCCCCAGGACTGGTTGGTGCCGGGGGTTGGGGAACTAGGGCTCATCGGCGTGGGCATCCTGCGTATTGCATGCTGTGGTGTTCGGAAGCCGCGCACGGCGGCTACAGTCAGGTCTAGCAGTGTACCAGAGTCGGCGAGACTGGCGAGGGGCGGCGGCAATGCTCGGGAAGGCTGATTTTTCCTGCTTCGCCCGGTGCTTTATGATGAGTGTCAATGACCGACTGCCGACCGTGACCGATAATGTTGCGGCAACTATCGCTGAGCAGGGCCGCCGGGGCCCGCTGCATGGGGAGAACCACGTGCGATCCATCAACACGCTGCGCATTGCCACCCGCAAGAGTCTACTGGCCATGTGGCAGGCCGAACACGTTCGCGACCTGCTGATGGCCGAGCACCCAGGGCTCGAGGTCGAGCTGGTCGCGCTCTCCACCCGTGGCGACAAGATACTCGACACGCCGCTGGCGAAGATCGGCGGCAAGGGGTTGTTCGTCAAGGAACTGGAAGAGGCGATTCTGGACGGCCGTGCCGATATCGCCGTGCACTCGATGAAGGATGTGCCCATGCACTTTCCGGAAGGCCTGGGGCTGTCGGTGATCTTCGCCGGAGCCGAGCCTACCGATGCCTTCGTCTCCAACCACTACGGCACGCTCGATGAGCTTCCCGAAGGCGCGCGCATCGGCACGTCGAGCCTGCGCCGCGGTCTGCAGATGCGCGAGGCGCGCCCCGATCTGGAAATCCTGACGCTGCGCGGCAACGTACAGACGCGCCTGGCCAAGCTCGATGCCGGTGAGTTCGATGCCATCATTCTGGCAACCTCGGGGCTCAGGCGTCTTGGGCTTGGCGAGCGCATCGCTCAGGAGCTAACGCCGGAAGTATGCCTGCCCGCTTGCGGACAAGGGGCGCTGGGCATCGAGTGCCGTATCAGCGATCCTGAACTCATTTCACTGCTGGCGCCGCTGGACGACCCCATCACCGCCACTCGGGTACGCGCCGAGCGCGCCATGAACACTCGCCTTGAAGGGGGCTGTCAGGTGCCTATCGGCGGCTATGCCACCTTCGAGAACGATGGTCAGACGCTCTGGCTGCGGGCTCTGGTGGGCAATCCCGAGGGTACCGAGGTGTTGCGCGCCGAGGGCCGCGGTTCGATCCACGAGCCGGAAGCCCTGGGAGTAAGGGTGGCGGAGGATCTGCTGGAACAGGGTGCCGGAGAGATTCTGGCGCAGGTCTACGGCGCCTGAATGGCTGCCGGTCTGCCCGTTCTCATCTGCCGGCCGGGTGAGCGGGCCGCTGCCTTGGCGGCGGCCATCGAGGCAGTGGGCTGCCCGGTGGTCAACCTCGAGGCAATGGCGCTGGAAGCACTGCCCGAGGATCCGGCGATACGCCAGGCGTGGCTCGATTTCGACCACTTTCACAAGGTGGTGGTGGTCAGCCCCTTTGCCGCCGAATGCCTGGACAACGCCTTGGACCGCTATTGGCCTCAGCTGCCACTGGGGACCCAGTGGTATGCGGTGGGGGCGGCCACCGCAGAAGCCCTTGGCCAGCGTCTTGGCGTGCCGGTGCACCTGCCGCCGGCTGCTGCCGGTGAAGACACCAGCGAGGCGTTGCTCGAGCTCGCCTCGCTGCGCTCGCTGGATGGGCAGCGCGTGCTGCTGGTGGCCGGAGAAGGAGGCCGCACGCTGCTAGCCGACACCCTGGCGGCACGTGGCGCCAAAGTCACCCGCGTGGCGCTCTATCGTCGGTGCTTGCAGCCTCCGCCCATCGAGCTGCAAGAGCGTCTCGCAGGCGGCGAGTTCCGAGCGCTGGTGGTCAGCAGCGGCGAATTGCTCGAACATCTGGCAAGATGGTGTTCAAAGGCCACCTTGAACCAACCGCTAATCGTGTCCAGTCGCCGTTTGGCTACACTGGCCAGCAACTTGGGTTTTCGCACTCCCGTGGTGGCGGCGGGTGCCACGCCGGCGGCTCTCGCCAGTGCCGTGGCCGCGGCCTGCAACCAGGAGGATGCCGATGTCGATCAAGACGATCTCGAAAAGGGCTAGCGACAGATGAGCAAGCAGACCAACGATCAGGACGAACAGAAGTCGCCTTCCGGTAAGGGCCAGGACGGTAAAGGCCAGGGTGGCAAGGGTCGCGAGGCGACAGTTACGCCAAAGCCCACCAACGACACCGGCAAGGGTCCGCAGCACTCGACGCCGGCATCCCAGCCGAGCACCAGCCCCAAGGCTGGCGAAAAGACACCGGCGGCACCGGCCGCTGCCACGCCGGCAGCTAACACGAGCGCTTCAGCCGCTGACGACAAGGGCAGCGCCAGCCCTGACAAGCAGGCCCCGTCTGGAACCCCGGCCCCAGGCTCGCCCAAGCCGGGCCAGCCGCAGGCTGGCGGCGACAAGCCAAGCGGCGCGAAGCCTGAGCCGGCCAAGTCCGGCGGTGGCGGAAGCGCGACGGCTGGGAGCCCGGCGGCTACCGACAAGCCTAGCACCGACAAACCTGCTATCGATAAGCCCAGCACCGACAAGCCCGCTGCCGACAAGCCCGCTGCCGACAAGAGCGCCAATGCGTCCGGCAGCACCAGGGCGGCGCCTGCCGGCGGCGGAGCGGCAGTTCCACCTGCTGCCGGAGATGGCGGCAAGGGAGGCGGCCGAGCCGCGGGTGTTCTGGCCTTGATTCTGGTGCTGTTCCTGGGCATCGGTGCGGGCCTCTTTGCCTGGAACGCCTGGGAGCGCCTCGACGAACAGCAGCAGCGCCTGGCAGATCTTGAGGAACGTGCCGGCGGAGCCGCTTCGGCGGACGACGTCGCCCAGCTGCGCGAAGAGCTGGAGCAGGGCGAGGAGCAGCGCGATGCGGAAATGGCCGAGGCGATCGAAGCGATGCGCGGTGAGTTTTCCAGCTACCGCAGCGAAGTCGATGATGCGCTGGATCAGGTGCTCGCCGAGCTCTCCCGCGAGCAGGATGCCGACGAGCGCGAGTGGCTTCACGCCGAGGCCGCTTACTTGCTGCGTCTGGCCAATCAGCGGCTGCAGCTCGAGCGAGACGTGGAAGGCGCGGCGGCCCTGCTGCGCACCGCCGATGCTCGCTTGAACGAGGCCGACAATCCGGCGCTGCTCTCCGTGCGCCGCGCCATCGCCTCGGAGCTGTCGATCCTCGATGGCGTGCCCCAGGTTGATCGCACCGGGCTCTATCTGGCACTCGATGCCCAACAGCAGCGTCTGGCACAGCTGCCGCTGTCGCGTGAGCTCGAAGAGATTCCGGCTCGTTCAGGCATGCAGGAGGCCCCCGCCGGAGGTTGGCAGGACCAGCTCTCCCGTTTCGGCCAGGAGCTCAGGGATTTGGTGGTGATTCGTCATCACGACGAAGCGTTCGAGACCTTGGTGACGCCGGAGCAGGAGTCCTACCTGCGTCAGAGCGCGCGCCTTGTTCTCGAACAGGCTCAACTGGCGCTGCTCAAGGAAGAACAGGAGCTCTACGAGGCCAGCCTGGACAAGGCACTGGCCCTGATAGAAGGTTACTACGATACCGAGCGCAGCGAGGTACAGGCCGTCATCGAGCAGCTCCAGGAACTCCAGGGCGAGAACATCCAGCCTGAGCTGCCCGACATCAGCGGTTCCCAGCAGGCTCTGGCCGAATTCATCGAACGTCGTTTCGGCTCGCGTAGCGACCGGGGAGATGATGCATGAGAAAGCTGCTGCTGATCGTTCTCTTCGGCCTCGCGCTGGGGGCACTGCTTGGTCAGCTGATGGTCTCGGTGCCCGGCTATTGGCTGGTGCGGGTGGGCGACACCTCCTATCAGACCTCGTTCTGGTTCGGCCTGGTATTGTTGATGGCGCTGTTCCTGGTCGTGCACTTCGTGCTGCGCCTGCTGACACGCATGAGCTACCCCGTTAGCCGTCTCAAGGTGTGGAACCGCCGGACCCGGCACCGCAACGCCATGAAGCGTACCGTGAGGGGGCTGGTGGCGCTGGCCGAAGGGCGTTGGAAGCGCGCCGAGAAATCGCTGGTCAAGGCTGCTGACGACTCCAGTACCCCGCTGGTCAACTATCTCTCCGCCGCCCTGGCGGCACACTACCAGGGGCGCTACGAACAGGCCGACACGCTGCTCAAGCGTGCTCATCTCTCCACCGAGGGGGCCGACAGTGCGGTGGGACTCATGCAGGTCCAGCTGATGCTGGATCGCCAGCAGTACGAGGAGGCGCTGGCCATCCTGACCCGTCTCGATCGCCAGATGCCCAACCATCCCCAGGTGCTGAAGCAGCTCAAGCAGGCCTATCTCAGTGTCAACGACTGGGAGGGGCTGCGCCGTTTGATGCCGCGCCTGGCGTCGCGCCAGCTGATCTCGCCCCAGGAGCGTAACCAGCTGGAGCTGCGAGCTTACAAGGAGCTGCTGGTTCACGAGGCGCGCGATCCGGACAACGTGGAGCGCATCCGCAGCCTGTGGGCCGACATGCCGGATCCCCTGCGTGGCAATGTCGAGCTCGTGGTGCTCTATACCGAAGCCCTGGTACGCGGCAACGAAGAGGGTATTGCCGAGCGGCTGCTGCGCCACTCGCTCAAGGAGCATTGGGACAGCCGTCTCGTGTTGCGCTACGGCCTGCTCAATGTCGATCCCAAGCGGCAGCTGGTGCATGCCGAGAAGTGGCTGCAGGAGAGGCCCAACGACCCCGACCTGCTGCTGACCCTCGGTCGCCTGTCGCTGCGCAATGCATATTGGGGCAAGGCCCAGGAGTACTTCGAGGCCAGCCAGCGGCAGCGCCCCAGCGGCCTGGTCTGCGCCGAACTGGCTCGGCTTTACGCCAACCTGGGCGAGCATAACAAGAGCCAGCTCTATTATCGCCAGAGCGTCGAGCTGCTCGACAAGTCGTTGCCCTCTCTGCCGCAACCGGCCGAGCCGGTCGACTCACAGGCAGCAGTTCAAGAGCAACCCAAGGCGAGTTGAGCCTGTAGCGCATCGAAACGTCGAAGCAATTCAGGGGGCGCAATGGCGCCCCTTTCTCGTGTCGCAGGAGGACAACGTGGCACTGAAGCAGATCTGGCAGCGCTGGACGTCGCGCTACTTCTCCGATGAGCAGGCAGTGATCTTGCTGATCTTGCTCGTCGTTGGCTTCACGGCGGTGCTGTGGCTGGGGCGCATGCTGGCGCCCTTTTTGACGGCCCTGGTGATAGCCTTTCTGCTCCAGGGATTGGTGTCGCGGCTCACTCGTCGGGGCGTCCCCCATCTGGTCGCCGTCATTGCCGTATTCCTCGTCTTCATCGGCCTGCTGTTGGCGGTGGTGCTGCTACTGATTCCGCTGGTCTGGACCCAGCTTACCGGCCTGCTGCAGGAGATACCCTACATCGTCAATCAGGGGCATGAGCTGCTGGAACTACTCGAAGCCCGCTTCCCCAACCTGGTGAGTCCCGAGCAGATTCAGGCGTGGACTGCGATGGCGGGCCGTGAGGCCACCCAGCTTGGTCAGCGACTCCTGGCGCTGTCCATCGCCTCGCTCGGCAATGTGATGACCTTGATCATCTACCTGATCCTGGTGCCCATTCTGGTGCTCTTTCTGCTGAAGGATCGTGTGTTGCTGCTCGGTTTTCTCCTCCCCCTGCTGCCTGAAAAGCGCACTTTGATGAGCGAAATCTGGGTGGAAATGGAGAGTCAGCTGAGCAATTACGTGAGAGGGAAAGTGGTCGAGATCCTGATCGTCAGCGCCGTCAGTTATGCCACCTTTGCGCTTTTCGGGCTTCCCTATGCGCTGCTGCTGGGCATGCTGGTAGGGCTCTCGACGCTGATTCCCTATATCGGGGCGGCGGTGATCACGCTACCCGTTGCCGCAGTGGCAGGTTTTCACTTCGGCCTTACTCAGCCCTTCCTCTACGTGATCGTTGCCTACGGTGTGATCCAAGCCCTGGATGGCAACGTTCTGGCCCCGCTGCTGTTCGCCGAAGCGGTGAATCTGCACCCGGTATCGATCATCGTGGCGGTACTCTTCTTCGGCGGAATCTGGGGCTTCTGGGGGCTGTTCTTTTCGATTCCCCTCGCCACGCTGGTGAAGGCCCTGCTGCTGGCCTGGCCACGGCAGGAGAGTCGGCTCACCTAGCGGAACGCAAAAAAGGGGCTGCCATGGCAGCCCCGTTCCTGCAGCTTTCAGGTCTAGTCTTTCTCCTCGTAATCGCCCTTGAACACGGGGTTCGGCTTCGAGCGCGGGTCGTCCTCGCTTTCGCGGCTGCTTTCGCCGGAGCGGGGCTGGCCGCCGGGGCGGCCGTCGATGTCGAAGTTCTGCTGCATCAGGCGCACGTTGGCCGGCGGTGCTTCGCCCTCCTTGCCCACGCCGAAGTAGAGCGTGGTGTGCGGGAAGGGGATTTCGATACCCTTGGCGTCGAAGTGCAGCTTGACCAGGCGGTTGTAGGCGCGCCCCACGCCCCACTGGGTGCCCGGGGTCGTTTTGATGCGCACGCGAATATTGATCGAGCTATCGCCGAGACCCGTGACGCCGGCTACCTCCAACGGCGCGACGATGTTCATCTTGTGAGTCTCGTCGGCGGCCAGCTCGTCGAAGGCTTCACGCAGGACGACGATCGCTTCGTCGATGCTCTCGCGATAGGCGATGCCGTACTCGCCGACGTGATAGCCGAACTCGCGCATGAAGTTGGACACCGTGTCGACACTGGAGAAGGGCACGATGTGGTAGGTGCCGAAGAGGTCGCGGATACCTACCGAGCGTATGCTGAGCCGCTCGGCGGTGCCGGTGATGCCGCCTACCGAGACCACATCGCCGGTATTCATGGCGTTTTCCACCTGAATGAAGATGCCGGTGATGATGTCCTGAACCAGCTTCTGCGCACCGAAGCCGATGGCCAGGCCGAGCACACCGGCACCGGCGATCAGCGGGCCGATATTGATACCTATTTCAGCCAGGATGATCATCCCGGTCATGGTGATCAGGGCGATGGCCAAGGCATTACGAAATAGGGACAGCAGTGTCTTGGCGCGGGCATCGGGTTCACCGGTGCCGGTCTCGGGGTTGAGCTTGTGTTCGATCAGGCTGGCCAGCCCCAGCCATACGGCAATGGCGAGCAGCAGGATTACCGCCACGCTGACCAGCGTACCGACCAGTCCACGACCGCGTTCAGTGGCGTACCAGGCGGCCAGGTCGAAGGCGCCCCAGGCGTCCAGCACCAGTAGCACCACGGCAATGAGAATGATCGTGCGGATGACCCGCAGGGCGTTGGGCACATAGCTGTTCAGCCGCGGCTCAAGCAGTGGCAGCTTGCGACGCATGTCATCGGAAAGACGGATGCGACGCCCGATGATGTGAGTCAGTAGGCTCGACAGCAGCATGCCCACCACCACTACGGCCACGGTTTTGACCGTTGCTATCAGCACGAAGGGTAGCGCGTCCGCCGGGCGCGTCAGGGTCAGCACCAGAACCATCAGGAAGTAGGCGAGGGCGAACAGGTGCCAGGTGCGCGCGAACAGCCGCAGCGAGATCCGGCTGGCCGTGAAATCGGATCGGGCCGCCATGGCATCGAGCTCTTGGCGAATCCGCAGACGGTTCCTGAGCACTACCGCCACGGCGTAGAAGAAGGCGCCGAACATGATCAGGGCGCCCACGGCCTGCCCCATCGTCGGCGTCGTGTAAACGCTGACCAGCGGCGCCACCACTAGCAGGCCATAGCCCACCAGTCCGATAAGCCGGGCGAGCCAGCGATTCCAGTAAGATGCCTCGGTGGCCGATATGGGCAGTAGCCGCAGTCCCTCATAGCGCGATGCGAACAGCATGCGAATGGCCGCCTTGATGAGCTCGATGATCAAGAAAGCGTTGAGGAACAGCGAAGCGCGGGTCGAGAGCTCGCCGGCCTCGCCAATGGCGAAAGTGGCGATCAGGTTGCCGCCCACGTAGGCGAGTGCTACTACCAGCGCATCGATCAGCGCAGCGACGGCAACGCACAGTACCAGACGGATAATGGGATTGAGCGCGCTCTCCCGCTGCGACCATAGGCTCAGCCGGGAGAACAGCGGTCGTGACAAGCGCCGAAATAGCAGGAACAGCGCGAAGGTGGCGGCGATGACCAGGCCCAGGTTGATCGCTGCGGTGACGAACTCCCCCCAGTCGAAGACGGCGTCGGCATCGGCGGTGAAAAGGCCCACCACCACCTCGACCACGTTGCGTACCTCGCCGCCGATATCGCTGACTACGCGGCTGGTAATTTCGGCCAGCTGCCTGGGCAGCGATATCGGGCCATCCGCCCGGGCGGTTTCGGCGGCAAGCGTCGGGTCGGTGGCGGCCTGTCGGCGCAGGTGCTCGATCAGTTGCTGCCGGGTCTGCTCGTTTTCGAGCAGTTCGGCGAGTACCTCGGGTGCGGGTGCGGCGTCATTGTCGGCGGGTTGGGCCATTGCCGGTGCTGCGACCAGTAAGGTGATCGAGAGCCAGGCAACCAGCAAGGCAAGGATCCGTTGTGCTATCACGCGTGACCTCCATCTCGGGCGTGTCGGCAGGGACATCGTGCTGCGTAACGGTAATCATACGTGTTCATGTGGCCGGGAACGAATGATTAGGTACATTACTCAGATTGTTGTGCAGATGGTGTACAAATAATTCTACTTGTGTAATATTTACATTGCGTCATCCCTTGGCGCGATTCCCTGCAACAAGTTCGACATCCCCCTTTATTGCCATCCGCCCCGGATGGCTTCTTTTTTTGTTCACATGCTTCGACTCGGCTAGCATCGTCCTTCGGTGCAGCGAAAGGGTGGGATACGTGTGAGCATGGGGTTACTGCTGATGATGGCAGCGGGTGGGGCGCTCGGGGGCATGGCGCGCCTGGCTGTTGCCGACCTGTTCGCCAGGCGGATGGGATCGACGTTTCCCTGGGGAACGCTCGCGGTCAATCTAAGCGGCGCCCTGCTCGCGGGTGGGCTGGCCGGTTGGCTTGGCTTGTCCCATGAGGTGGACCTACCGCGCTCTTGGTTGCTGCTGGTGGTAGGCCTGCTGGGCGGTTACACCACCGTCTCCTCGTTAAGCCTGCAGAGCCTGGATCTGTGGTGCAGCGGTCGTCGGCGTGCCGCACTTGCCAACGTGACAACCACACTGGTAGCTGGATTGGCTCTGGCCGCCCTGGGCTGGTGGCTGGCTAGGAGCGTGACATGATCGGCTGGCGCGGTTATGCGGCGGTAGGGTTGGGCAGTGCCCTGGGAACGTCGCTGCGCTACCTGGTGTCGGTGGGCACGCTGGCCGTTTTGGGACCGGCTTTTCCCTGGGGCACGCTGGTCGTCAACCTGCTGGGTTCGTGGCTGATCGCTGCCTTTGCCGCTCATGCCTCGTTGCACCGCGGCGGCAGGGCTGCCCGATGGCAACCCTTCCTGGTGGCCGGCTTCTGCGGCGGCTTTACCACCTTTTCCCTGTTCAGCCTGGAGACGCTGCATCTACTCGAAAACGGTCGGCCCGGCCTGGCATTCCTCTACGTCTTGCTCAGCGTGCCGCTGTGGCTCGCCGCCGCCTGGTTGGGCGATCGATTCGTGCGGGCTCGCCACGGCTGACGGCCCGCTACCGGGTGCCAGGCCGTGCTCAGCGTTTGGTCTTCTCGGGGCTTTTCCTGGCGGGCTTACCCGTCTTGGCCGGCCTCGGAGTATTGGCTTCGCCGCGAAACCGTTCGCGCACGAGTGCCAGCAGCCCCTGGGTCGAGGCGTCGAAGTCCTGGCTATGTTCGTCGATACGTTCGCTGATCTCTCCGGCGATGCGCTTGCCCAGCTCCACGCCCCACTGGTCGAAGGAGTTGATGTTCCAGACCACCCCTTGGACGAACACCTTGTGCTCGTAGAGCGCGATAAGCGCGCCGAGGTTCTTCGGCGTCAGCTCGTCGAGCAGCAGTACGCTGGAAGGGCGGTTGCCGGGGCAGCTGTAGGGGTCGAGACGGCTGCCGCGCTGACTGCCTTCCATGAAGGCGTTGGCCTGGGCCAGCATGTTGGTGAGCAGGGCGAAGTGGTGCTCCTCCATGCCCGGCTCCGGCTCTAATGAGGCGATGAAGTCGATCGGCACGAAGCGGGTGCCCTGGTGCAACAGCTGGAAGAAGGCGTGCTGGCCGTTGGAGCCGGTCTGGCCCCAGACGATGGGGCCGGTCTTGTAGTCCACCGGATGGCCGAAGATATCCACCGACTTGCCGTTGGATTCCATGTCGAGCTGCTGCAGGAACGAGGGCAGCTGATGCAGCGCCTGGTCGTAGGGCACGATGGCCTGAGTTTCGGCGCCCATGAAGTTGATGTGCCAGATGCCGATAAGGGCCATCAGCACCGGCATGTTCTCGCGGAAGGGCGCGGCGAGGAAGTGCTGGTCCATCTCGTAGGCGCCCTGGAGCATCTCCATGAAACCGTCGAAGCCCACCGCCAGGGCGATGGGCAGGCCGATGGAGGACCACATCGAGTAGCGCCCGCCTACCCAGGCCCAGAACTCGAACACGTTCTCCTCACGCACGCCGAAGGCCATGGCGGCCTTCTTGTTGGTGGAGGCGGCGACGAAGTGAGCGCCGATGTCGGCCTCTTCACCGGCGTTGTCGAGAAACCAGCGTCGAGCCGTCTTGGCGTTGAGCAGGGTCTCCTGGGTGGAGAAGGTCTTGGTCGAAACGATGAACAGCGTGGAGGCCGGGTCAAGGCGGGCCAGCACCTTCTGGATATGGGCGCCGTCGACGTTGGAGACGAAGTGGAAGTTGAGTTCGGGATGGCGGTGCTTGAGCAGCGCCCGGCAGGCCATGTTGGGGCCGAGGTCGGAGCCGCCGATACCGATATTGACCACGTCGCGGATGCGCTTGCCGCTGTAGCCCTTCCACGCGCCGCTGCGTACGGCCTCGGCGAACTGGCGCAGCTGCTCACGGGAGCGGCGGATTTCTGGCATCACGTCCTTGCCGTCGACCATTACCGGGGCGTCGCCCATGTTGCGCAGCGCGGTGTGCAGGACGGGGCGGTCCTCGGTGACGTTGATGATATCGCCGGAGAACATCTGAGCGCGCCGCTGTACCAGCGCGGAGTGGTCGGCCAGCTCGATCAGCTTGGCCAGCACCGCCTCGGAGACAAGATGCTTGGAGTAGTCGAGGAACAGCCCGCCGACGCGCAGGCTCATCTTGTCGAAGCGCTGGGGATCGGCACTGAAGTAATCGCGGATGCGGTCGTCGGCGGTGTCCTGGCGAAGCCGCATGAGGGCCTGCCAGGTGACGCTGCGGGTAAGCTGAAACATGGTTTCCTCGCACGTGCGCGGGCTTGGCCCGCCATCTCTCGTTATTGTGGGTTGCGTGAAGCCATCCAGGCGTCGGCGTCTGGAATGGCCATCTCGTAGGGTTGGCCGAGCCACGGTGAGCTGACCAGGAAGTCGGCGCTGGCGGCATTGCATGCCACCGGCACGTTCCACAGCGCGGCCAGGCGCAGCAGCGCCTTCACATCGGGGTCGTGCGGCTGGGGCGCGAAAGGGTCCCAGAAGAAAATCAGCAGATCGAGGCGCTGCTCGGCGATGCGGGCGCCGATCTGCTGGTCGCCGCCCAGCGGGCCGCTCATCAATCCCTCCATCTCGAGCCCGAGGCTCGCCGAGAGCCGCCCTGCCGTGGTGCCGGTACCGACCAGCTCGTGCTCGGCGAGGGTGTCGCGCCAGCGTGTGGCCCATTCGAGCAGCTCGCTCTTCTTGCCATCATGGGCGATCAGGGCGATACGCTTGCGTGCCGGCAGGGTGCGCCGCACGCTGCGCCGGGGGCGGCTGTCGGTCATGGTTGGCCTACCTCGAGAATCTTCAGGGTATTGGTCCCACCGTGGGCGTTCATGTGATCGCCCCGGGTCAGGATGACATGATCTCCCGGTGCGGCAATCCCCTTCTCCACCAGCAGCGCCAGCGCCCGGTCGTTGAGTTCGCCGGCCGCCATG
>NZ_JAFIFK010000018.1 GCF_020832045.1 Halomonas sp. | reverse complement strand
TGACCATCCTCGATGGCCACCATGTTGATGCCGAAGACGTTCTGCAGCTGGGTCTGGGCGAACAGGTTGTTGACCACCACCTCGCCGGACTCACCGCGCTTGACCTCGATCACCACCCGCAGACCGTCCTTGTCGGACTCGTCGCGCAGCTCGGCGATGCCGTCTATCTTCTTGTCCTTGACCAGCTCGGCGATCTTCTCGATCAGCCGTGCCTTGTTCACCTGATACGGCAGCTCGGTGACGATGATATGGTCGCGGCCGCTCTTGTCGTCGTGCTCGATGGTGTGGCGGGCACGCACGTAGATGCGCCCGCGGCCGGTGCGGTAGGCCTCGAGAATGCCGGCACGGCCGTTGATGATGCCTGCCGTGGGGAAGTCGGGGCCCGAGATGTACTCCATCAGGTCGTCGACGGTCAGGGTATAGTCGTCGATCAGTGCCAGACAGCCATTGATGACCTCGCCCATGTTATGGGGCGGGATGTTGGTGGCCATGCCTACGGCAATACCTGACGAGCCGTTGATCAGCAGGTTGGGGACTTTCGTCGGCAGTACTTCGGGAATGCGTTCGGTGCCGTCGTAGTTATCGACCCAATCGACCGTTTCCTTCTCCAGGTCGGCCAGCAGCTCGTGGGCGAGCTTGGCCATCCGCACCTCGGTGTAACGCATGGCGGCGGCACTGTCGCCGTCGATGGAACCGAAGTTGCCCTGACCGTCGACCAATACGTGACGCATGGAGAAATGCGGAGCCATGCGCACGATGGTGTCGTAAACGGCGCTATCACCATGGGGGTGATATTTACCGATGACATCGCCCACCACACGGGCCGACTTTTTATAAGGCTTGTTCCAGTCGTTGCTGAGTTCGTGCATGGCGAACAGTACGCGCCGATGCACCGGCTTCAGGCCGTCGCGCACGTCCGGTAGCGCGCGGCCGATGATCACGCTCATCGCGTAGTCGAGGTACGACTGCTTCAGCTCGTCCTCGATGTTGACTGGCAGAATCTCTCTGGCGATGTCACCCATGGGTCGTCGAATCCTTTGCGCTTCAAGCAGGTTGGCACATGAGAGCTATGCGCCATTACAGCCTGCCATCATACCACTCCGGTTTACACAAAGGCAGCGTACGGGACAGTGCAAAGGAGACCTGGACATGGCCAGGCGAATGATGTTGGTACTTATTCTTCCTTTGCCAGGACGAGTGGCTCCAGCGCCTGGCGGATTTCGCCTTCGATGGCCAAGGAGCGATTGGCGCGCACATCGAGCAGCACGAAGGTGAGATCGGCGTCGGCAATCAGCGTGCCATCACCGCTGCGACGAATTTCCTGATACATGCGTGCGCTGCGGCTGCCGAGCTCCGCTACACGAGTGAGGACCTCCAGGTCGTCGCCTGCCACTGCCGCCTGGCGGTAGTTGATGTTGAGATTGACCGCCACTAGCGCCGGGCTGCCGGAGGCGAAGTGCCGCGCAAGCGCCGGTCGGTCGTCGAAGTAGCCCCAACGGCCCTCTTCCAGGAATTCGAGGTAGCGGGCATTGTTGACGTGGCCGTAGCCATCCAGATGATAGCCACGTACGCGCAAGGTGACGCGGGAAATACGGTTATCCATGGCAATGCACTCCATCGTTCGTCCAGGGGTGGATACCGCTCGATTCTAGGCCTGCCGCCCGACCAAATTCAAACAGCAGTTTGAATTTGGCGCGATGTCACAGCGCGTTTGCCACTGGAACCCAGGCCACCCCTTCGCCATAATATGCGTCCTTTTCGCTCTGGGAATGCGCCATGTGGTTCAAGCACTTGCATCTATACCGCCTGCACGGGTCAGCGACGATTCCCGCCACCGACCTGGAAGAGGCCTTGGCCGAGCAGGCGGCACGCGCCCCCGGCGGCCAGGAGGCCAGGCGCGTGGGATGGTGCCCGCCTGCCGGGCGCGCCGGCACGGCCTTGCTGCATGAACTACAGGGCCAGCGACTGCTGACCATGCTGCGCCATGAGCGACTGTTGCCGGCCGGTGTGGTGCGCGAGGAAGTCGACGAGCGTAGCGCCGAGATCGAGGCCCGCGAGGGGCGCAAGCTGCGCCGCCAGGAGAAGCAGGAGATCAAGGAGCAGGTCTACGAGGAGCTGTTGCCGCGCGCCTTCGTGCGTAGCCAGAAGGTCGACCTGTGGTGGGACACCCGGCGCGAGCTGATCGCGGTGAACAGCAGCTCACGTAAGCGTGCCGAAGAGGTGCTCGACCTGCTGCGCGAAACCCTGGGTAGCCTCAAGGTCACTCCGCTGGCCACCCAGACCCTGCCGATGCGTGCCATGACCCAGTGGCTTGCCGATGAAAAGTCGCGTCCTGCCGCCATGCAGCTTGGCGACCAGGTAGAGCTGAAGGCCAAGGGCGACGATGGCGTGCTGCGCGCACGTCAGGTGGATCTGGACAGCGACGAGATTCAGCAGCTGCTGGCTACCGGCAAGCAGGCAAGCCGCCTGGCCATAGAAGTCGAAGGACGCCTGGGCTACGTACTGCATGACGACCTGACGCTCAAATCCCTGCGGTTCAGTGACGCACTCATCGACGAAGCCAGTGAAACCGAGGACGATGGCGATGCCATCGTACGCCTGGAAGCCGATTTCATGCTGATGACCCAGGCCTTGGCCGAAGAGGTCGAACGATTGATTGAATGGCTGGGCGGCGAGGCCAGTGGCAGTGCGCAGGCAAGTGCATGATCGAACCGGGAAACAAGAACAAACGATGATAGATGACCACGCAGGCGTGACGCCCACCGACCCCTGGGCCGATATACGACCCTACCGGGATGACGAGGTGGCAGCGGTACTGGCGAATCTGGCCGGCAATCGTGAGCTGCTCGACGCCCTGACTCGCTATCGGCTGCCACGGCTCAGCCGCACCTTGCCATGGCTTGCCCGTGCACTGGCATCGTATGCCATTCGCCGCGAGACCCGCGACGTGGCCAGCGTGCATGACTTCCAGATGCGCGTGGCCTATTACATGACGCGCATGATCCGTACCTCGACCGACGATTTTCGCGTCGAGGGGCTGGAAAACCTGAACCCGGACACGGCTTATCTGTTCATCGGCAATCATCGTGATATCTCGCTGGACCCGGCCTTCGTCAATTTCGCCCTGCACCAGGCCGGGCGCGACACTGTGCGCATCGCCATTGGCGACAACCTGCTCAAGAAGCCCTACGTGACCGACCTGATGCGGCTCAACAAGAGCTTCATCGTGCCGCGTGCGCTGCGCGGCAAGCGGGCCATGCTGGCGGCCTATCAGAACCTTTCCAGCTACATTCGCCATTCGATCACCGAGGACAACCACTCGATCTGGATGGCTCAGCGTGAAGGCCGTGCCAAGGACGGTATCGACCGTACCGATCCGGCCATCGTCAAGATGCTGACCATGGCAAGACGCCAGGAGGATCGCAGCGCGCCTATCGGCGATGCGATTGCCGAGCTGCGCATGGTGCCGGTCTCGATCAGCTACGAGTACGACCCCTGCGACCTGCAGAAGGCACGCGAACTGCACGCCATCCATAGCCAGGGGCGCTACGAGAAGAGCGAGTTCGAGGACATTCAATCCATCGTTGCCGGTATTACGGGGCACAAGGGCCGGGTGGAGCTACGCTTCGGCGAGCCGCTCGGTGCCGGCTTCGACACTCCGGAAGCCGTAGCCGAGGAGCTCGATCGCCAGGTCATCTGCGGCTACCACCTCTTTCCCAGTCATTATCTGGCGCTAGAAGCCCTTGGCGACGCACCGGAGCTGCTGGATCTGAGCGAAGTCAGCGATGTGGACCGGGCACGCTTTCAGGCCCGCTTGAACGAGGTTCCCACTGAACTGCGCAGCTGGTGGCTGGCACAATATGCCAACCCGGTGCGCAACAAAGCGGCACGGCTTGCAGGCCACACGCTGGTAGACGAGTGAACGAGCGGCCCCATTCGTCGCACGATCGCGGCGCACAGACTCGCGAGGCCCACCGAGTCACGCTGATCGGCGCCGTCGTCGATCTTACCGTCGGCGTGCTCAAGATCGTTACCGGCTGGCTGGTCGGCTCGGCCGCGCTGATTGCCGACGGCATCCACTCCTTTTCGGATCTGGTGACCGACGGCTTCGTCATGGCGGCCACTCACTTCGGCCGTCAGGCACCCGACAGCGATCATCCCTACGGCCACGGCCGCATCGAGACGCTGGCGACGCTGGCACTCGGCAGCGTGCTGATCTTCGTGGCCGGCGGTATCGCCTGGGCCAGTCTCGCCCGATTGTTGGCGGGCGAGCCGATTCCCGCCCCGGGGATTTGGGCCATCGGCGTTGCCGTGGCCTCGTTGATCGCCAAGGAGTGGATCTTCCGCTACACCCTGGCAGTGGCGAAACGGGTGCGCTCCAGGCTGCTCGAAGCCAACGCCTGGCACTCACGCTCGGACGCGCTCTCTACCGGCGTGGTGATCGTCGGCCTGACGGCAGCGCAGTTCGGCGCCGGCTGGGTCGATGCCGTGGCCGCCATCGTCGTCGGTATCATGGTGGGCCAAGTGGGCTGGAGGCTACTGTGGGAGTCGAGCCGCGAGCTGATCGACACCGCCCTCCCCTCCAGCGACCAGGCGCAAATGAAAGCCATCGCCGAAGCGGTGCCCGGCGTGGACAGCGTACATGACCTGCGTACCCGTTCCGTGGGCAACCACGTGGTGCTCGACCTGCACATCGTCGTCCAGCCACGGCTGACCGTTTCGGAAGCACACGAGATCGGCAACGCCGTAAGCCGCCAGCTTCGCGAGGCCTACCCCGAACTGGCCGATGTGACCTTCCACATCGACCCGGAAGACGACTCCGACCAGATCGAACACAGCCTGCGCCCCGGCCTGCCGCTGCGCCGCGACGTTGAAGGCATGCTCAAAGAAGCCTGGCAAGACTGCGGCGTATGGCAGGAGCGTGTCGCCCTCGACCTGCACTATCTCGCCGAACAGGTCGATATCTCGGTGTACGTACGCCGTTTGCCCCCCGGCCAGAGCCTGGAAGATACCGCACGCGAATTGCGCGACGCCTCGCCGGGGCTAGCCTGGCTAGGCAGGATCAGAGTCTGGCAAGGGCCGGGCAAGGGATAGGCACGATTGAGAAAACTCATGCCTATCGCACCAGGAACATCCTCCTCTATACTCGCCCCATGACTTACATTCCTTAACACGCTTTCTCGGCGCGCCTGATGACGCAACGCCCTGCCCGACATGGCTCAAGCTCTGTCCCAAGCCTCAGCCGCCGCCGCTTCATTGCCGGCATGGCGGGGCTTGTGCTTGCCGCCGGATTGGGTCTCTCCCCCACCGCGCTGGAGGCGCGAATCGATCGCGCCCGCCTGCGTAACAGCATGCAGCGCCTGTACGGCAGCTCCGGGCTTGGCACTCTCGAGGAGTGGTTTGCGCTGCTCGACAGGCTACGTAGTGCCGATCTCGACATCCAACTGCGTGAAGTGAACGATTTCTTCAATCGGCGAGTGCGCTGGGTCGACGATATCGACAACTGGGGCGCCGAAGATCACTGGGCCACTCCTCTCGAAACCATGGGCAAGCGCCAGGGCGACTGCGAAGACTACTCCATCGCCAAGTACGTCACCCTGAAGGAGCTTGGCGTACCCGGATCACGACTACGCATGATTTACGTACGTGCACGTATCGGTCGCAGTCAGGTGGTGCAGGCGCACATGGTGTTGGGCTACTACGAAACGCCTTCCGCCGTGCCGTTGATTCTCGACAATCTGGTGCCTTCCATTACACCAGCCACTCAGCGTACCGACCTGGACCCGGTTTTCAGCTTCAACAGCGATGGCCTGTGGGCCGGTGCCTCGACCCAGTCGCGGGCCGATCCATTGGCTCGGCTTTCGCGTTGGCGCAGCGTGATCGAGCGCATGGAGCAGCAGGGGTTCATGGGATGACGATGAACGAACCATCAAGAACAAGAGCGACACACAACGCGCCGCAGGGCGTACAAGGGCGTCCTTTCCTGGGGGTAACGAAGACATGTCACTGATCAAGCAGCTCTGGTTGACGATTACGGCGTTGCTGCTGCTGGCTTTCGTGGGCAGCCTGCTCATCGGTGTGACGAGCAGCCGCCATTACATCGAGCAGGAAATCCAAATCAAGAACCACGACAACGCCAACGCGCTGGCGCTGTCGATGAGTCAAATGGAAAAGGATCCGGTGATTCTGGAGCTGCTGTTGGCAGCCCAGTTCGATACCGGCCATTACCAACGCATCGCTCTTTACGATCCCCAGGGCGATATTATCGATGAGCGCACGGCCGGTGAGCATATCGACGATGTGCCTCGCTGGTTCGTCGCTCTGATTGGCTTTGACGTACCTCCGGGCAGGGCCGTGGTTCAGGATGGCTGGCAGCAGTTCGGCACCCTCGAGCTGGCCAGCCAGCACAGCTTCGCTTATCGCTCGCTGTGGCGCAGCTCCCTGGAACTGGCCGGCTGGTTCGCCGTTGCCGGCGCTATCAGCCTGCTCCTGGCGGCCTGGATCGTGAGGACCATTCGCCGCCCGCTGCGCAATGTGGTCAGCCAGGCCCAAGCCATCGGTCAACGCCGCTTCATGGTGGCCAACGAGCCGCGCACGCGCGAGCTTCGCGAAGTGGTGCAAGCCATGAACCAGCTCTCCCAGGCGGTACGTCAAATGCTCGGCCAGGAAAGCGACAAGCTCGACCAGCTGCGGCGTCGAATGCAGCACGACCCGGTGACCGACACGCTCACCCGGGCTCCGTTCATGAATCAACTTCAAGCTCACCTCAAGAGCGAGAAGGACGATGCCAGCGGTACGCTGGTCCTGGTGCGCGTGGCGCACCTGGCCGAACTCAACCAGCAGCTTGGGCATGTGGCCACGGATGCGCTGCTCGCTCA
>NZ_JAFIFK010000011.1 GCF_020832045.1 Halomonas sp. | reverse complement strand
CCCGCTCAAACACGACGATTGGGCCGGTCCGCTCCAGGCGGGCATCGAGAACTACCTCAGTGAACTCGAGGGCCGTGGCCTGGACAACGCGCGTGAAGTCTACGAAGCCGCCATGGCAGCGCGCGACGCCTGCCCGGCCGAACAGAGCTGAGCCGGGAGCCGCTGATGCAACCCTTGTTGTTCGTCAGCCGCCAGCTGGCACGCCTGTGCCTGCTGGTGGCGGGTCTGGCGCTGCTCACACTCATGAGTGTGACCATCGTCGACGTGTTGCTGCGCCTGGTTTTTCGCCTTTCGGGCGGTGCCCTCAACTGGAGCGTGATCGGCAGCGTCGAGCTCGTCCGTTACCTGCTGTTGTTCTCGCTGCTTGCCGCCATGGCAGCAAGCGTGGAGCGCAGCCAGGTAGTGGTCGAAGCCTTCAGTCATGGGCTGGCGCCCACGCTCAAGGAGCGCCTGGGTGGCATCTTTCTGTTCGGCTTTGTGGTGCTGGGGGCGGTGATGGCAATCGGCCTTTGGCAGGAAGCCGGTATCGCCACCCAGCGCGGTCAGGTGACCCAGGACCTGAGGCTTCCCATGGGGCCGATCTACCAGTTCGGAGCGGTGCTCTGCTCGCTTTTGGCGCTGCGCAGTCTCGTGCATGCCGTACTTGGCACCTTCTTTGCCACCGATGGGGGAGGTGTCCATCATGAGTAGCGAGATGATCGGCGGCATCGGCCTGATCGGGCTCCTGGTGCTGCTGGTACTGCGTGTTCCCGTGGCCCTGGCTATGTTGATCGTCGGAGTAGTGGGTTTCGCCCAGGTGATCTCCTGGGGGGCGGCGCTCTCCATGGTCAAGTCGGTACCGGTGGACGTTCTCGCCAGCTACAGCTTCAGTGCCATACCGATGTTCATCCTGATGGGGGTGCTGGCCGCCCACTCGGGCATGGCGGGGATGCTGTTCAATTCGACGCGAACCATCTGCGGTGGCTGGAAAGGCGGTATGGCGATCGCCACGGTTGGGTCCTGCGGGGTCTTCTCGGCGATCTCCGGTTCGTCGCTGGCCACCGCCAGCACCATGACCCGCGTAGCGCTGCCGGAAATGGAAAAGCATGGCTATGCGCGTTCGCTGGCAACCGGCACGTTGGCGGCGGGTGGCACCCTGGGCATCATGATCCCGCCCAGCATTGCACTGCTGATCTACGCCATCATCACCGAGCAGTCGGTGGGCGACATGTTCGCCGCGGGGATCATTCCCGGCTTGATGGGGCTGGTGTTCTACGCGCTGACGGTCAGCGTGGTGATGCGTATCTGGCCTCATCTGGCGGTGCCCGGCGAATCTACCAGCTTTGCCGAGAAGTTTCGTTCGCTGGCCGGTTTGCTGCCCTTCTTCACCGTGTTCGTCATCATCATTGCCGGTATCTATCAGGGCATGTTCACACCCACCGAGGGGGCCAGCGTGGGGGCCTTCGCGACCCTGCTCTACGCCTTCTACAAGGGCATGCGGTTGGCCGGGCTGTGGCAGAGCGTACGCGAAACCCTGGCGCTCTCGGCGGTGGTGTTCTTCATGCTGGTGGGGGCCGAGACCCTGGGCTACTTCATTTCGGTGTCGCGGATCTCCTTCACCATCAGCACCTTCCTCGGCGGCCTGGACGTGCCGACGATGGTGGTTTTGCTGCTGATCCTGCTGCTCTACTTCGTACTCGGCATGTTCATGGATTCCATCGCCATGCTGGTGATCACGGTGCCGGTGGTGTTTCCCATCATCACCATGCTGGGCATCGACCCGGTATGGTTCGGCATCCTCACCGTGTTGACCGTGGAGCTGGGGCTGGTGACGCCACCGGTGGGCATGAACGTGTTCGTGATCAAGGCCATGGCACCCCATGTGGGGCTGGGCGAGATATATCGCGGCGTGGCGCCCTTCATTGTTGCCGATCTGCTGCGCCTGGCACTGCTGATCGCCTTCCCCATTCTGTCCCTCTGGATGCTTTAGCGCATCGATGGTGAAGCCAGTCGGGACGTGGCTGGCTCACCCTGGAAAACAAGGAGAAGAGAACATGAACGAGTTGAAGCTGTTGATTGGCGATGCCGCGAGGGGCGGTGAAACGGGAACGACCTTCGAGCGGACCAACCCGTTGAGTGGCAAGGTCGTTACCACTGCCGCTGCCGCGACGGTGGCCGATGCCAGGGCTGCGGCGGATGCGGCAGGACAGGCATTCGCCGCGTGGTCCCGCACGGGCCCCGGCGAGCGGCGCGGCAAGTTGCTCAAAGCCGCCGAACTAATGGAGGCGCGCCAGGCCGATTTCATCGAACGCATGGTAGATGAGACCGGCGCTACGCCGGGCTGGGCCGGGTTCAACGTAATGATCGCAGCCGGCATGCTGCGTGAGGCGGCCGCGCTGACTACCCAGATCCAGGGCGACGTCATCCCTTCGAACGTACCCGACAACCTGGCCATGGGGGTGCGCGTGCCCTGTGGCGTGGTCGTCGGTATCGCACCCTGGAATGCCCCGATCATTCTCGGCACGCGTGCTGTGGCCACGCCGCTGGCCTGCGGCAACACCGTCGTGTTGAAAGCCTCGGAGCTGTGTCCGGCCACCCACCATCTCATCGGCGAGGTGCTGGTGGAGGCGGGGTTCGGTGGGGGAATCGTCAACGTCATAACCAACGCTCCTCACGAAGCGCCGGAAGTGGTGGAAGCGCTGATCGCCCACCCTGCGGTGCAACGCATCAACTTCACCGGGTCCACCCCGGTGGGTCGCATCATTGCCGAGAAGGCCGCCAGCCATCTCAAGCCCGTACTGTTGGAGCTGGGTGGCAAGGCGCCGTTCCTGGTGCTGGATGACGCCGACCTGGACGCCGCGGTGGATGCGGCGATCTTCGGCGCCTTCTTCAACCAGGGCCAGATCTGCATGTCGACCGAACGGCTCATCGTCGATCACTCGGTGGCAGATGCCTTCGCCGAGAAGCTCGCCGCGCGTGCGCGGGAGCTCAAGGCGGGAGACCCACGCGCCGACGGCAACGCCCTGGGCACGCTGATCAACGCCGAATCGGGCGAGAAGCTCAATGCATTGCTCGACGATGCTGTGGCTAAGGGAGCCAGGCTCGCCAGCGGTGGCAAGGCCGAGGGGGTGATCATGCAGGCCACGGTGGTGGATGGGGTGACTTCCGATATGCGGCTCTACCGCGAGGAGTCCTTCGGCCCGGTCGTGGCGATGATTCGCGTCGATGGCGAGGAAGAAGCCATTCGTGTCGCCAACGACAGCGACTACGGCCTTTCTTCCGCTGTCTTCAGTCGCGACACGGCGCGAGCGATGAGAGTGGCCGCGCGTATCGAGTCGGGCATCTGTCACATCAATGCGCCTACCGTGCACGATGAACCGCAGATGCCCTTCGGCGGGGTCAAGTCCAGCGGCTACGGCCGTTTCGGCGGCAAGGCAGGGATCGAAGAGTTCACCGAGCTGCGCTGGATGACGATACAGCTCGGGCCGCGCCACTACCCGATCTGACGCGTACGTACGATGCGACGCGCAGCACGTCACGACCCCACCCGGACCCAGCGTCCCGGTGGGGTCATGAGTTTGTTAGGGCATGCTCCTGGTACTGCCGCAGCCGGAAATCCCGGGGCGAGAGGCCGGTGTTGCGTTTGAAGAAACGGGTGAAATAGGCCGGCTCGGAAAAGCCGAGGTTGTCGGCGACCTGGCTGATCGTCATGTTGGTATAGGTGAGCTGGCGCTTGGCCTCCAGCAGCAGGCGTTCGTGGAGGAGTTGAAGCGCACTGCGGTCTGCCAGGCGACGGCAAAGGGCATTGAGGTGGGCGCTGCTCATGCCGAGCTGTTCGGCGAACCGCTCGATGCTGGGCTGTTGGCGGTACTGGGCCTCGATCAGCGACTGGAAGCTCGCCAGATGCTCGTGGCCGCGGTCGTGCTGACGCGGCTCAGTGGAGTGGGACGCACCGTGCGGCTCGGTCAGCCGCGCGAGCTCCACCGCCAGGGCCTGTACCAGGGCGTTCAGCATACGCTCGCGCCCCGGTGCCGGCCGCCGGTACTCGTTAGCGATCTGTGCCACCAGCGTAGCCAGACGCTGGGCTTGAGCGGCTTGCTCGAGGCGAAGATAGTTGGCGTAGCGCAGTACCTTCGCCTGTTCCTCGAGCTGCTGGCCAAGCTGTTCGGC
>NZ_JAFIFK010000045.1 GCF_020832045.1 Halomonas sp. | reverse complement strand
TACGGATCATGCCGGGTGGCGGTTTTGCGTTGCACGCTACCTGGCGTGCTTCACCTCAAGTTTTTCTCCCTTCTGCCGATAAATTTTCTTAGGAACACAGGCAATACGACTCCCTGGCGTTTCCTCAATCTATGGCCAGACCTCCGCTTGCGGGTCGACAAGTGGCCCTTTACCCAAGCCAACGCGTGTAAAGTTCATGTTAAAAATTCCGGCTCGAATGCTTTTCGTATTGATGATGTGCGCCAGTGGACTTCCGCTGGCAGGGCAAGCGAGCACTCCTGCGCTGTCGCTGAACGGCTTCGGCACGCTTGGCGTAGCGCATTCGAGCGAGGATCAGGCAGACTTCGCTTCCAGTCTGCTCATGCCCAGGGGGGCCGGTCATACGACAAACTGGAGCGCAGAGGTCGACAGCAGGCTGGGGCTTCAGCTGACCGCCCATCTGACGCCTCGCTTCTCCAGCGTGGTCCAGGTCGTTACCGAGCAGCAGTACGATGGGCAATTCAGGCCAGCGGTAGAATGGGCCAATATCAGCTTTGATATCACACCCGACTTGAATGTGCGTGCCGGCAGAGTCGTTCTGCCCATTTTCATGAACGCCGAGTTTCGCAAGGTAGGCTACGCAACGCACTGGATTCGTCCACCGATGGAAGTCTACCGCACCATACCGGTAACCCACACCGATGGCCTCGATATCAGTTACCGAACGCGCATGGCGAACACCACCAATACTTTTCGCGCTACCTATGGTCAAGGAAATGCCACCTTCCCCTACATCGACGAGACGTGGAGTCGGGCTACAGCCGAGGCGCGCTCCCGGGAAGGGCTGACGCTCAGCAATACCCTGGAGAAGGGGAACGTGAGCCTCTTTGCGTCCTATAGTCAGTTCCGCCTCAGCATTGAGGAATTCAATCCGCTCTTCGATGCATTCAGGGTTTTTGGCTCGCCGGGGGACGCTATAGCCGATCGTTACAATGTTGACGATAAATCCTTCGAAGTCATAAGCCTGGGCGTACGCTACGACCCCGGAAGATGGTTCGTCATGGGCGAATGGACACAAATCGAGAGCCGCTCCTTCCTGGCAGACAGTCGTGGCTGGTATGTCACAGGCGGCTACCGCTACGGTGCCTGGACTCCCTTTGCGACGGTTGGCCGGCAGCGTATACATAGCCAAACCTCTTCTCCCGGCCTGTCACTGCCACACAGTGAACCGCTGGATGAGCTGTTGAACTCTCTGCTTCAATGGCAACCTCAGCAGAAAAGCGTCTCGCTCGGTCTGCGCTGGGATTTCAATCGAAACATGGCACTAACGGCTCAATTTGATCATATGGATCATGAGACAGGGTCACCCGGCTACCTAGTCAATTCGCAGCCCGGTTTCGAGCCCGGCGGTTCGGTCAATCTGTTCAGCCTCGCGCTCGACTTCGTGTTCTGAGGAGACAAGGATGCCTTCACGACTCACACGGCTCGGCTGCAGTTTGCTCCTTTGCCTGGTGTCAAACCTTGCCTGGGCCGATGTGGTAGTGGTCACTTCCGCACAGAGCGCGGTCACCACGCTCAGCCGCAGCGAACTTGCCGATATCTATCTGGGCCGCAACAGCCGCTTTCCCGGCGGACAGCCCGCCACACCGGTCGACCAGCGCGAAAACTCCCCGGCATATATCGCGTTCTATCGTCACTATCTCGGCCAGACCCCCACGCAGATAAAGATGCACTGGTCGCGCCTGATCTTCACCGGCCGCGGCCAGCCGCCACACAGCGAGGCGGACAACGAGACGATGGCCGATTTCATTGCGCAGAACAGCGACGCCATCGGCTATCTGGACAACGCCTACCTCGACGATCGTTTGCAGGTGGTCTCCATTGATTGAACCTCCCCCACGCCCCGGCACACCTGCGCCAGCCCCCTCGAGGCAACGCTGGCTGCACCGTCTCGTCGAGCCCAGCGCTCTTTTCTCCGGGCTGGCCCTGCTCTCCCTGGTAGCTATCTGGCTTGTGACATGGAGCCTCGTCGACAGGGAGCATTCGGCTGCCGACCGCCGGGCGGCAGCGCTCACGGCGGATATGGCCGAAACCTATGAGGCTCAGGTGGTCCGGGCGCTGCGTGAGATCGATACGACCTTGAGGCTGGTACGCTACAGTCTCGACGCACGACCGCCTCAGGAGGTACTGGATGAGCTGCATCAGCAGGGCATGCTGCCGCCTACCCTGCTGTTCGAAGTACGCATCAGCGATGCCGAGGGGCGAACCGTTGCCAGCACCCATCCGCAGCCCGCCCATCAGCCGAATGTCACCATGGTGCAAGCAGAAGGCATGGGAATCGAGCTACTTGGATCAGGAGAGGGAGCGGAGCAGCCGCTGGCCTTCAGCCGACGTCTTTCCGAGGAGAGCGCTAACCCTCAGGGAGCCGTCTCTGTTCTGGTGGATGGCGCCTATTTCGTCAGCGGTTATGACATGGATACTCTGGGCGTACTGGGGGTACTGGCGCTTGCAGAAGAAGAAGGTACGTTTCTGGTTCGCCGCACCGGGAATGACCTCTTCTCGGGGGAGAAGATCGACTACGAGGACCTGCTCACAGACAACGACGGCATCGGCCAGCCCGCCCTGGTAAGGTCCAGCGAGTGGGATGGCGTCGACCGCTACCTGGTGGCAAGGCAGCTATTCGAGTTCCCGGTCGCCATTGTCGTCGGTCTTTCCCAAACCGAACAACTGGATGCTGCCGAGTCAATGCAGCGAAGTTATTACCTGCGAGCCTGGCTGGTCAGCCTGGCAGGGCTCGTCATACTGGCATTGCTCGGCTGGCTGAGCTGGAAACTTCAACAAGTTCAGGCAAAGGTACTCGAAGAGCGCCTGGACCATGCCCGACGCGCCGAATACCTCGCTTTTCATGACAATCTCACGGGCCTGCCAAACCGGGCTTACTTCAGCCGTCTGCTGACACGGGGCATGCAGCATGCACGTCGCTACGACAAGCAATTGGCGCTGCTCTTCCTCGATCTGGACCGATTCAAGGCGATTAACGATTCGCTTGGCCATGATGCCGGCGACGAGCTGCTTCAAGAAATAAGCCGGCGGCTTGGCCACTCGGTTCGCGAGAGCGACACGGTGGCGCGTCTGGGTGGTGATGAATTCGTGGTCCTGCTTCCGGAGATCATCGAGCAGGAGCAGATTTCCCACGTGGCCAACAAGATACTGGCTGCCGTCAGCGCTCCCTTCACCCTGGTGGGTCAGGAGTTTCGCATCACGGTGAGCATCGGCATTGCTCGCTATCCTGCAGATGGAGAAGACGAGCAGACCTTGATGAAACATGCCGATGTGGCGATGTATCACGCCAAGGAAGAAGGCAAGAACAACGCTCAATTCTACTCCGAGCAGCTTAAGTCGGACTCCCTGGAGCGCCTGGCCCTGGAGTCGAGCCTGCGCAAGGCGCTGGAGCGCCAGGAGTTCACGCTCTATTACCAGTCGAAGCTCGATATGGCGACTGGGCGAGTAATCGGCATGGAAGCCCTGCTGCGTTGGCAACACCCCGAACTTGGCTTGATCCTGCCCAAGCAGTTCATTCCGCTGGCGGAAGAGAACGGCCTCATCGTTCCCATCGGCCGCTGGGTCATTTATACGGCTTGTAGGCAGAATGTTGCCTGGCTAAAGGCAGGCCTGCCGCAAATGAGCATGGCGGTGAACCTTTCCGCCCGGCAGTTCCTCGATGACGGGCTATTGAGGGATATTAAAGGAGCGCTACAGGCTTCCGGCATGGCCCCTGAGCTGCTTGAAGTCGAGATCACGGAAAGCATGATGATGGTAGATATGCAAAAAGCCGTCGGCGTATTGCAGGAGCTGAGGAAGATCGGCGTTCGCATCGCCATCGATGATTTCGGAACTGGCTATTCGTCACTCTCCAAGCTGCAGGCCTTGCCCCTCGACACCATCAAGATCGATGGGTCGTTTATTCAGGACCTATTGAACAATGCCGGCGACAGAAGCCTGACCGAGGCCATCATCGATCTCGGCAAGAGCCTGGGACTGACCATAGTCGCGGAAGGCGTCGAGTCGGCCGAACAGGTGGCCTACTTGCGTCAGCATGCTTGCGATCAAGTCCAGGGCTTCTACATGCACGAACCGCAGCCGGCGGTAGATGCAGCTCGCTCCGTTCAAGAGCGCCTGGACAGTGAATCAATACCCTAGCCAACCTTTCTACCTCCCGCCTCTGTTTTAGCCTCGCGGCAGCAACTTCAGCGTGAATACGCCGCCAAAAGGCGATATGCTGCGCGGCCGGGAGTCGCGAGACACCGACTGGACAACGTTTCAAGCCAAGGAATACAAGAAATACCATAAGAGACTTGCCTTAGAACAAGTCCTACTCGTATGGAGGATGCTCGTGGACAACAGCGGGCATGAAACAGCGCAGGGCAGCGGCGTCAGCGAGCACGCCATGCCCGCCCCCCATTGGACCGACACCGATCTCGATACGCTGCGAGCCAAGTTCTACCAGCTCCACATCGCCGTGGAGCAGAGCCCGGCGGCTACGGCGATCACCGATACCGAGGGGCGTATCGAATACGTCAACCAGCGCTTTCTCGAGGTGACCGGTTACTCGCGTGAAGAACTGATCGGCAAGACCCCCGCCATGATCCAATCGGGCATGACGCCCGAGAGCGTCTATCGCGAACTGTGGCAGGCCCTGCGCAGCGGACAGGTGTGGCGCGGCGAGCTGCAGAACCGCAAGAAAAATGGCGAACTCTACTGGGAAGCCGAAACCATCACTCCAGTGCGCGACGACAGCGGTCGGATCGTGCGCTTCGTGGCGGTGAAAGAGGACATCACCGAGCGCAAGCACCAGGAAGAGGAGCTGCGGCTGCTCGCCAGCGTGTTCCAGACCGGTCAGGCAACGTTGATCACCGACCCCGAGATGCGTATCGAGAGGGTCAACCAGGCCTTTACCGATATCACCGGCTACCTGCCCGAAGAGGTAATAGGCCAGACGCCACGGCTATTCAAATCGGGCCACCACGACAAAACCTTCTATAGCCAGCTGTGGCGATCGGTGCTGGAAACCGGCCACTGGCAGGGTGAGATCTGGAACCGTAACAAGTACGGCGACATCTACCCGCTGTGGCAATCGATCACGGCCGTCCATGATCAGGCCGGCAACGTGCGACACTTCATTGCGGTTTTCCACAACATCGCCGAACGCAAACGTCTCGAGGAAGAACTGGAGCAGCAGGCCACCCGTGATCATCTTACGGGCGCCCACAACCGCCGGGCTTTCGACAGCGCCATGCGCATGGCAGTCCGCCAGGCCGAACGCAGCGACACTACCTTTTCGCTACTGTTGTTCGACGTCGACCGCTTCAAGTCGGTCAACGACCAGCACGGACATGAAACCGGCGATGTCGTTCTAAATCGTCTGGCGGCACTGGTCAGTCAGACTCTACGCAGCACCGATCTGCTGGCGCGCTGGGGAGGCGAAGAGTTCGCCATCCTGCTGCAGGAGACCTCGGCCCAGGGAGGCGCGGTGTTCGCCGAGCGGCTGCGTCAGCAGGTGGAAGAGACTCGACTGCACGGCCTGGCGGTGACCATCAGCCTTGGCATTGCCGAGTATCGGCGTGGCGATAGCGCCGAGGAGATACTGGCGCGCGCCGACGGCGCGCTGTATTGGGCCAAGCGTTCAGGGCGCAATCGGGTGGGGTTCACGGATGCTCACAGCTGAACGGCACCTCTGGGCCGTCATTCCATCCTCGCCCAGCCGAATCCCAGCACCGGCATGGCCAAAGCATAAAGAACCAGAATGATCGTCAGGACAGCTACCACGCTGACCAGCGCTCCCGCACGCATCATGTCGAACACCGTGATTTTGCCGCTGGCGAAAACGACGGCGTTGGGCGGGGTGGCGACAGGCAGCATGAAGGCACAACTTGCCGCCATGGCTACCGGCACCGAGAGCAGCAGCGGGCTGGCGCCCAAGCTCACCGCCAGCGAAGCCGTCAAAGGGAGAATTGCAGCGGCAGTTGCGGTGTTGCTGGTGACGTGACTCATCATCATGACGGCCACCACGGTCATGGCCACCAGCGCCCATACCGGCCAAAGCCCGAAGATCGAAAGCCCTTGAGCAACGACTGCTGCGAGACCACTTGATTCGATAGCACTCCCTAGGCTCAAGCCGCCACCCACCAAGAGCAGCACGCCCCACGGCAGGTTACGTGCGCTTTCCCAATCGAGCAGAAAACGTCCTTCCTTCCAGCGCGCCGGCACCACGAAGAGGATGACCGCCGCCATGACGGCGATACCGGCATCGGTTAACTCGACCCCCGGCGCCAGCCGCTGCAGTAAGGGACGCGTAACCCAGGCCAGCGCCACGGCGCCGAAAACAATGGCCACACGTCGCTCTGGAGCCGTCATACGCCCCAAGTCGCGCGCCTGTTCTTCTAGCAGAGTGGCGACTCCGGGGATAGGCTCACGGGGAAGCGGATAGACCCAGCGAGTCAACAACCACCAGGAAACAACGAGCAGCAACGCAGCGGGGGGTAAAGCAAACAGCATCCATTCGGCGAAGCCGATCTCGATGCCGTAGTTGTCAGCCATGAAACCCGCCAGCAGGGCATTGGGTGGCGTACCAATCAGCGTGCCCATGCCCCCTATATTCGCCGCGAGCGCGATACCCAGCAGCAGTGTCAGGGTCATGTGGCGGCTGGCCCCCACCCCGCCCCGGCGCTCCAGCAGCCTTAGCACCGAAAGGCCGATGGGCACCATCAGCGCAGCGGTGGCAGTATTGCTAACCCACATGCTGAGCCCCGCCGTAGCCAACATGAAACCCGCCACCAGTTGATGCGGGCGGTGGCCGGAGAGTTTGAGCACCACCATCGCAATACGCCGATGCAGGCCCCAACTCTGGATCGCCTCCGCCAGCAAGAAACCGCCCAGGAACAGGAAGATCAAGGGATTGGCATAAGGGGCAGCCGCCTCGGCGATACCTACGCTGCCCATAAGCGGCAACACGGCCACGGGAAGCAACGCTGTCACCGCTATCGGCACAGGTTCCGCCACCCACCACAGCGCCATCCAGCCGGTCAGTGCCACGACCTGCCAGGCAGCCGAGGACATGCCGCCAGGCGGATCCATGAGCGCGAGCGTCAGCGCCATGAGCGGACCGCCTAGCAGGGTCGATAGCCGCACCAGCCGCTGCCGGCTTTCCCCCATTTGAACCACACGCTCCTCATCGACCTGGGGCATGTTTGCCTCCCTGAACCGCCCCTGCACGACTGCGGCATGATGCTAAAGCAGGGGTTCGAGCCGCAGCATTCGACTGAGAGCCGCCCCGCCATGGCGCCACACACTGCCGGGCTCTCTCATTAACTGCACCGTCTCACCCTGCTGGAGCGTTTCCCAATAGAGGCTCCCCGATTCGGTCCGGCCGACGCGGTAGCTCAGCGCCGGCGACTTGCCGATCTCGGTCAAGGATTGCAGTTCATTGGCAAGCCCCTGGCTGGTCACCAGCACCCCGACTTCGGTATTCCACCACACGGAGCGTGGATCGGCGTTGGCCGACCCGACGAAAATGCGGTCGTCGTCGATGCCCAGTGCCTTGATGTGCAAGGCGGAAGCCGAAGACCCGACCCCAAAGCCGAAATCGACGTCCGGGTCATGCTCGGCGCGTAGCTCGTACAGCGCGACGCCGCTATCGAGCAGGGCATCGCGGCGCGTCTGGTAGGCACCATGGGCCACCGGTACATCGGTCGCCTCCAGGGCATTGGTAAATACCTCAACGGCAATCCCGCTATTCGCCATGTCGGTGAGTAGCTGCGTGCCGCGTCGGCCGGGCACGAAGTAGGCAGAGACGAGCACCAGCTTCGCGCCGGGCTGGCCAACGAGCTCAAGCAGCTCACCCGCCATGGTATTCCCGAGCGCTGGCCGGCCACGCCAGGCGGGCTTGCCGGGGGAGTCCCAGAGGGCCACGCCCTCTCCCCAGTGCAGCTTGCCCAACAGCGGCCCCTGCTCGACATCGGCGTAGCGCTGTCGTAGATCGGCAAAATAGGGGGAGTCGGCATTGGCCAGGAACCACGCGTCCAGTGATTCCTTTAGCCCACTCCAGGCGTTTTCCTCGGCACGGTGATAACGACCGATCGGCTGTGCCAGGCCGTGATTCCAGTAGAGATGAAAACTGTATGTCAGCGGCTCCACGACCGGCCCAACCGCCATCAGGTCGAGGTCGGTGAAGTTGCGCGGCTCGCTGGCACTGTAGTACTCGTCACCCAGGTTGCGACCGCCTACGATGGCCAGAGCCTCATCGGCGATCCACAGCTTGTTGTGCATACGCCGGTGCTGGCGGACCGCCTGGGGTGCCGAGGCCAGCACGCGGCCGGCCAGCGTACCGCGCGCCACACTCAAGGCATTGTAGACACGCACCTGGATATTGGGGTGGCTGTCCAGGGCGGCCAGCTGCTGCCCCTGCCCCACCGCACCGATATCGTCGATCAACAGGCGTATTTCGACACCTCGCTCGGCCGCACTCAACAGCCGGTGCAGCAGCGCCCTGGTGGTCTGCCCGTCGCCCATCAGATAGGTCTGGATATCCAGCCTTCGGTCGGCCTGCTCGGTGAGCAAAACACGCAGGCTGAAGGCGTCCTGCCCGCTGGAAAGCAATGCAAAGCCGCTCTTGCCCGGGTGTGGTGAGCCGCTCAAGCGCGCCCACTGCCCCAGCCAGGTCGCCTCGCGCTCGGCCGGTGGCAGCGGTGCGCCATGGTCGCGGACCACCGCCGCTCCGCCACAGCCCGCCAGGAAAATCATCAGCAAACCAAGTGCCAAGCGCCAGCAGCGGAGGCGCCTGGTACTGCCAGACTCAGAGCTCGTCATCATCGTCCGCCAGGCGGCGGGCCATGGCCTTACGAGCCTTGTTACGCCGATAGAGTCTGGCCAGCGCCAGACTCAGCGCAAAGGCCACCATGGCCGCCAGCGTCAGCCCCTGCCAGGGTCGAGCGGCCTCGCCACCCAGCAACGTTTCCAGAGTAATGATCAGAATGAAGCCGAGCGCCTGGCTGCCGATCGCCAGGGCGCGCAGTGTATCGAACGACTTGTGTGCCATGGTGGCTCCCGCCGGTAACAGTGCTGTCCGTGCGCAGTCAGGTTGTGTAACTTACACAAGCTGATGATTCTACCCGGTCTAGCCGTTTGCGCCGACCCCATTTCGGAGCTGAGCCAATGGATGCCTTCGCCCTGGGCCCCGTATTGATATCCGTCCCGCGCCTCTATGCCATTGGCTGCGCTCTGCTGCTGCTGGCTGCCGCCTGGCTGCTGCTGGGTCTCTCTCCCTCGGCCAGGGCGCGCTGGTTCAACGGTCTGATGCTGGCCTGGCTGGTCGGCGCTCGGCTGGGCCATGTGGCCCTGCATCTCGATGCCTACGCCGTCGCTCCGTTGGACATATTGAAGCTGTGGCAACCCGGTTACCATGGCCTTTGGGGGCTGCTTGCAGCCTTGATCTGGACCGGCTGGTCCTTGCGTGGCCGCCTGCTGCCGATGATCGGCGCCATGGGGCTTACCATCGGCGCCTCGGCACTCTGGCTGGTACTGGTAACCCTGGCCCCGCTGGGCGGCGATATGCCACTGCGGGAGCTACCTGACATCACCTTGGAGAACCTCGATGGCGAGCCGGTCAACTTGCAGGCGCTGCGTGGCGAACTGGTAGTCGTCAACCTATGGGCCACCTGGTGCCCACCCTGCCTGCGTGAAATGCCGCTGTTGGCCGAAGCCGATTCACGCGAAGGAGTCACAGCCGTGGTGATCAATCAGGGCGAGGAACTGCTGCAGGTAATGCGCTACCTCGACGAACAGGCGCTCCACTTCCGCCACCCTCTGCTCGATCCCAGTCAGCAGATGATCCGCACCATGGAATCTCCGGGGCTTCCCACCACGGTTCTCTTCAATCGTGAGGGGCGCGCCGTGGAGCGCCACGTGGGCGAGCTGTCGCGGGCGCAGTTGGATGGCTGGCTGCAGCGCCACTAGAACACCGCTCTACCCCTATCATTTCCCGGCGCGCTCTACCAGCCTTAAGCCAGCGCGGGGTTTGAGTTAGAATCCCCGCCCCCGCTGCTGCTCGAAGCGCACTTTGCCGGCAGCATGCGCCCCGTTTTTCGCAGCGATCGAGGCATCATGAGCGACTTTTCACCCGGCCAGCGCTGGATCAGCGACGGCGAGGCCGACCTGGGCCTGGGCACCATCCTGAGTTGCGATCACCGTAGCGTCACCGTGCTGTTCGGCGCCAGCCAGGAAACCCGTACTTACAGCAGTCGCCAGGCTCCGCTGACCCGCGTGGCCTTCGGCAGCGGCGACCGCGTTGAGTCCGCCGAGGGCTGGAGCCTGACCGTTGAGGACAGCAAGGAAGTCGACGGGCTGATCGTCTATATCGGCGAGGACGAACAGGGCGAGCTGCGCGAGCTACCCGAGGCCCGCCTGGCCGACACCATGCAGTTCGACCAGGCCCGCGACCGCCTGCTCACCGGCCAGGTCGACCGCAATGACTGGTTCGACCTGCGCTTTCGCACCCTGCATCACCACCATCGTATCGAGCAGAATCCGGCCTTGGGCCTGGCCGGCCCGAGCATCGACCTGATTCCGCATCAGCTCTACATTGCCGATGAAGTCGCCCGGCGTCATGCGCCACGCGTCCTGCTGGCCGACGAAGTGGGACTGGGCAAGACCATCGAGGCCGGCCTGATCCTGCACCGCATGCTGCTCACCGGCCGCGCCGAGCGGGCGCTGATCCTGGTGCCGCCGAGCCTTGCCCATCAGTGGCTGGTGGAACTGTTACGCCGCTTTGCCCTCAACGTGACCCTGTTGGACGAACAGCAGAGCCTGGCCCAGGCCGAAAGCAACCCGTTCGAGTCGGCCCAGCTGATTCTGGCCAGCCAGGAGTGGCTGTTCGCCAACCCCCATCGTCAGGAACAAGCCGCCACCTGCACTTGGGACCTTCTGATCGTCGACGAGGCCCACCACCTGGATTGGAGCGCCGAACAAGTCGGCCCCGGGTACGCCTGCGTCGAGCGCCTGGCCAAGGCCGTACCGGGGGTGCTGTTGCTAACCGCCACGCCTGAACAGATGGGACTGGAAAGCCACTTCGCCCGGCTGCGCTTGCTCGACCCGGATCGCTACCACAGCCTCGATGCGTTCCGCGAAGAGGAGCAGCACTATGTGGAGGTGGCCCAGGCCATCGAGGCTCTGGAGAGTCTTCCTGAAGGCGGTGCGGCTTACCGTGAGCGCGTGGCGGCAGTGATAGACGAGCGCGATAGCCTCGCCCTCCTGGATATCCTGGCCAATCCAGAGAGCGACCAGCCGCAGCAGGCCAGCGCTCGCGATCAGCTGCGCGAACAGTTGCTCGATCGCCACGGCACCGGCCGGGTGATGTTCCGCAATAGCCGTCGCCATGTCGGCGGCTTCCCCGAGCGCCGCCTGCACCTGGCGGAGCTGCCGCTGCCCTCGGCCTATCGCCGCGTGCTGCGCAAGCTCGAGCGTGACGAAGACTATCTCGACGAGCTGTTGATCGAGACCGGACTCGACCACCCGGACGTGCTGATCTACCCCGACGTCACCTACCGGGCGCTCGCCGACGACCCCCTCAACGCCGAGCCTTGGTGGCAGATCGACCCGCGCGTCACCTGGCTGATGGAGCGGCTCGCCGATGAAGGCGAACAGGGCTTCGCCAACGACAAGGTGCTGGTAATCGCCCATACACGGGACACCGCCCAGGAGCTGGCCGAAGCTCTGCGTGTGCTGGGTGGACTACATGCGCCGGTCTTCCACGAAGGATTGACACTGGTCGAGCGTGACCGCGCGGCGGCAGCCTTCGCCGACGAAGAGGAGGGCAGCCAGGTGCTGGTCTGTTCCGAGATTGGCTCGGAGGGGCGCAACTTCCAGTTCTGCCGTCACCTGGTGATGTTCGACCTGCCACAGCACCCCGATCAGCTCGAACAGCGCATCGGACGGCTAGACCGCATCGGCCAACGCCACGCCATCGAGATTCACGTGCCTCTGTTCGAGGCCAGCCCCGGCGGACGTCTACTGCGCTGGTTCCGCGACGGCATGGAAGCTTTCGCCGCGCCCCACGGGGTCGGCAGCGAGCTGTTCGACGCCTTCGGCGATGCCCTTGCCGAGGCCCTGCTCGACGACGAGGCGCTGGAAGTGGTCATCGACGAGACACGGGCACTATTCGAGAACCGTCTGGCCCAGCGCGATGCCGGGCGCAATCGACTGCTTGAGCTCAACGCTTGCCGCCCGGCTCGTGCCGACGCGGTAGCCGCGGCGATACGCGAACTCGACCACGACCCGGCGCTGCCTCGCTACCTCGAGCAGGCGCTGGATATCTTCGGTGTCGACAGTCAGGAGCTCGGCGGCGGACTGCTGCACCTTCAGCCCAGCCCTCACATGCTCGATGGCCTGCCCGGTCTGGCCAAGGGAGAGGAAGGCTTTACCGCCACCCTGTCACGCGTCCGCGCCCTGGCACGAGACGACGTGCAGCGGCTCTCCTGGGAGCATCCGCTGCTGCGTGAAATGATGGGACGCATCCTCGACGGCACCATGGGCAATACGGCCCTCGCCCTGCTCAAGCACCCGGCAATACCGGCCGGGCGGCTGATGGCCGAGCTGGTGTTCCGCACCTACTGTCCCGCGCCGAGTCGGCTTCACGTCAACCGCTTCCTGCCGCCTACCGCCGTTCGTGTGCTGCTCGACGAATCAGGTGCCGTGCTCAGCGACAAGGTCTCCTTCACGGGTCTGTCGAAAAACCTGCAAAAGGTCAAGAAGGCCATGGCGCGTGATCTGATTCGCAGTCGCCACGACCAGCTGCGCGAATTGCTCATTCAGGGCGAGCAGGAGGGCGAGCGCGAGCTGCCGAGCATCGTCGAGGCCGCCCAGGTGCGTATGCGTCAGGAACTGGATGGCGAGCTGGGGCGGCTCGAGGCACTGTCCCGGCTCAACCCGGCCGTGCGCGAAGAGGAACTCGAAGCGCTGCGTCGCGAACGCAGTGAACTCGACGGCGCCATCGAAGGTACGCGGTTAAGGCTGGATGCGGTGCGCGTGATCGTCACGGTCGGTGAAGAGTCCCGCTGACCTGCCTGCCAGGGCGTGAAAGGAAACGTCAGCGCTTGCCGAGAATATCGGCAAGCGCGCTCTCCAGATTCTCCATCGTGAGAATGCTGCCCTCGAACAACAGCATTCCGTTGGAGCGGACGGTTAAGACGGCCGATGCAGGCACCCCGCCCAAGTCCGCGGCCGGGCCGGCTTCCGGCAGGTCGATGGCGAGCCCCGGGGCGAGGATTTGATCCGACCAAAACAGGCCGAAAAAGAGCCCGATCAGCAACAGATCCATCACCGGCATCAAATTGAAACCGGAATTGGGTGGCCGCAGGTGTTCCCGCAAATTCAATGGCCGCGTGATCATGGGGTCTCCTTGCCTTCGGCGATCTCCTTGGGCAGATCTTTCACGAGAAACTGCATGATTTCATTGCCGACCCATTCCATGTCATTGACCAAAGCCCGCACCCGCCCGGCGAGAAAATGATGGGCGAGATAAGCCGGCACGGCGATGGCCAGCCCGGCCGCCGTGGTTAACAGTGCCTGCCACATGCCTCCGGAGATTTGGGCCATGCTGACATAGGGGCCCTCCGCCTGCATCACCCCGAAGGTAGTGATCATGCCGAGTACCGTGCCGAGCAGGCCGAGCATCGGCGCGGCTTGAGCAATGGCGGCAATCGAGCCGACCCGGCGCTCGAGGGCGGGGATTTCGACCAATGCCGCCTCGCTGATCGCGAAACGGATGCGCTCCTCTCCCTCCTCGTAATGCATCAGGGCGGCCTTGACGACATGGGCGACCGGCCCGGGTGTCTCCTCGCAAACTGTTAGAGCCTCGACCAACCGCCGCTTGCGAAGGATGTTTTTGATCCCTGACAAAAACTCGGTGGACCGGATTTGGCCCCGGTGCAGGTAGAGCGCCCGCTCGACAAACAAAACCATCGCGAGAACGCTGAGAACCAGCAGAACCCACATCACCGGGCCGCCCCGTTCAAACAAACTGAGATTAAAGACCATCATTGCGAGAGAAGTTGGGCCCGCAACCGGGCCAGATTCGTTTCAGCCAGCGACTGGCCGGGCAAGTTGCTGTCGAGAATCAGGGTGTAAGCTTTGCGCGCTTCTCCGGGTTTCCCTTCGCTCTCCTGCAGGCGCGCGTATTCCAAAAGGGAGCGGGAGAGCCAGTAACGCCCGCGCGGCCCGGTCAACCCGGCCTGAGCATCGATAAGCAGCTCGGAAACAGTGGTCCAAAACCCGTCCCGAGCCCGGTCCGGTCGT
>NZ_JAFIFK010000001.1 GCF_020832045.1 Halomonas sp. | reverse complement strand
GGTTGCGAATGACATTGCCATGACCCTCATCAAAAGCCGCTCCCGCGTAGTCGACTAGCATGGTCGGGTTTACCCAGACTGCGAGGAGAGCGACATGGAGCTCGTCTGCCCGGCCGGCAACCTGCCGGCCCTGAAGCGGGCGGTGGATGAGGGCGCCGATGCCGTCTATTTCGGCTTCCAGAATGCCACCAATGCCCGGCAGTTCGCCGGCCTGAACTTCACCGACAAACGTGCCCGCGAAGGCATCGACTACGCCCATGCCCGCGGCAAGAAAGTGTTCTGCGCCATCAACACCTATCCGCAGCCCGACGGTTGGGCGCAATGGACCCGCGCTGTGGACCAAGCTGCCGAGCTCGGCGTCGATGCCCTGATCATGGCCGACATGGGGCTGCTCGACTATGCCGCACGACGCCATCCGCACCTCGCCCGCCACCTCTCGGTGCAGGGCTCGGCCACTAGCCATGAGGCGCTGCGCTTCTATCACGACCATTTCGGCATCAAGCGTGCCGTGCTGCCCCGGGTGCTCTCCATCACCCAGGTACGTGACCTGGCTAAGCAGAGCCCGGTGGAGTTGGAGGTATTCGCCTTCGGCAGCCTGTGCATCATGGCCGAGGGGCGCTGCTACCTCTCCTCCTATCTCACCGGCGAGTCGCCCAATACCCGCGGCGTCTGCTCACCGGCGGCCCATGTGCGCTGGGAGGAAACCCCCCAGGGGCTGGAATCGCGCTTGAACGGTGTGCTGATCGACAGGTACGGCGAGGGCGAGCGCGCTGGCTACCCCACCCTGTGCAAGGGGCGCTTCGAAGTCGGCGGCGAGACCTACCATGCCATTGAGGAGCCCACCAGCCTCAATACCCTGGAGCTGCTGCCGGAGCTGCGCGAGCTGGGTATCAGCGCGGTGAAGATCGAGGGTCGTCAGCGCAGCCCGGCCTACGTATCGAAGGTAGCCGGAATCTGGCGCCAGGCGCTGGATCGCCTCGAGCGAACGCCGGAGCGCTTCCACCCCGACCCCGCCTGGATGGCCGGCCTGGGTGAAGTTTCCGAGGGCGCCACCACCACCCTTGGCGCCTACGAACGCCGCTGGAAATAGGAGGTTACATGTCATCCGATTCCCTGCAGCTCGCCCTGGGCCCGGTACTGTTCTACTGGACCCGCGAGCGCTACGCCGACTTCTATCGCGAGGCCGCCGACTGGCCGGTGGAGATCGTTTACCTGGGCGAGTCCGTCTGCTCCCGCCGCCGCGACATGAAGCTCGACGATTGGCTCGGTATCGGCCGTGAATTGGCCCAGAGCGGCAAGCAGGTGGCGCTGTCGAGCCAGACGTTGATCGAGTCCGAGGCCGACCTGCGCGATCTGCGCAAGCTGTGCGACAACGGCGAGTTCATGGTCGAGGCGAACGACCAGAGCGCGCTGCAGCGCCTGGCCGCCGCCGGCCTGCCCTTCGTCGCCGGCGCCGCACTCAATCTCTACAACCCGGCCTCCATCGGCGTGATGGCCCGGGCCGGCATGCAGCGCTGGCAGGCGCCGGTGGAGATGTCGCGCGACGATCTCGCCCGGCTGCTGGCCGACAGCAAAGCCGAAGGTCTCGAGCAATCCTGCGAGGTATTCGCCTACGGCCATCTGCCGCTTGCCTGGTCGTCGCGCTGCTTCACCGCACGGCGCCACCAGAAACCCAAGGACCGCTGCATGTTTGTCTGCCAGAAGTATCCCGAAGGCTTGGCGCTGCGCTCCCAAGAGTCTAAGGAAGTATTCACCCTGAACGGTATCCAGACGCTTTCCGGTGCCTGCCAGGACCTGCGTCACGAGGTCAGGGACATGGCCGCAATGGGCGTGGCGGTGGCACGACTGAGCCCCCGCGCCGAGGGCATGGCCGAGGTGGTCGCCGCCTTCGATGCCGCCCGCCGCGGCGAGCTGCCCGCCGCCGACCCACTGGCCCTGGTCGAAGCCGAGATCTGCGACGGCTACTGGCACGGCCGCCCGGGCATGGACAACACCCGCCTGCCTGCCGGCTGAACGGGGCCATGATGAGCGCCTTTGCGGTCATGTTCGAGCCCCGCCGACCGGCGGGGCTTGTCGTTTGCGATGGTGACAATTCGCCGTTTTCTGATCTGGATCATGTTCTCCCGCTGCCGAAGGCACTAGCCTTCCCAACACCATATGTTGTGTATAGAAATACCAAATAGCAGCACATATAGGGAGATTACGGTGAACGCCCCCATCCGCCAGGCCGACCCGCGCCGCATCGACGTCGCCTCGACCGTCAACGAATATCTCGAACGCGCCGACTGGCGCGTACACGCCAACGCCAACCAGGGCTACTCCCTGGGCGGGCTGATCCTCAACGTGTCGGGCAAGCTGATTGCCAATTACTGGCTAGACGAGGTCTACCCGGCGGAAATCGGCGCCGCCCACCGCGAGGGCGACCTCCACATCCACGATCTCGATATGCTGTGCGGCTACTGCGCCGGCTGGTCGCTGCGCCAGCTGCTGATCGAGGGGTTCAACGGCGTGCCCGGGCGCGCCGAGAGCGATCCGCCCCGCCATCTCTCCAGCGCCCTGGGGCAGATGGTCAACTTCCTTGGCACGCTGCAGAACGAGTGGGCCGGCGCCCAGGCCTTCAGCTCCTTCGATACCTATCTCGCGCCCTACGTGCGCAAGGACGGCCTCGACTTTCCTGCGGTGAAGCAGGCGATCCAGGAGTTCATCTACAACCTCAACGTACCGTCGCGCTGGGGCAGCCAGACGCCTTTCACCAATCTCACCTTCGACTGGGTGTGCCCGGCGGACCTGCGCGATCAGGTGCCAATTGTCGGCGGCGAGGAGCAGCCCTTCACCTACGGCGAGCTGCAGCTGGAGATGGACCTGCTCAACCGCGCCTATCTGGAGGTGATGGAAGCCGGCGATCGCCAGGGCCGGGTGTTCACCTTTCCCATCCCCACCTACAACATCACCCCGGATTTCGACTGGGAGAGCGACAACGCCGAGCGACTGTTCGCGTTGACCGCCAAGTACGGCCTGCCCTACTTCCAGAACTTCCTCAACTCGGACCTGGAGCCGCACATGGTGCGCTCCATGTGCTGCCGCCTGCAGCTCGATCTCACCGAACTGCTCAAGCGCGGCAACGGCCTGTTCGGCAGCGCCGAGCAGACCGGCTCGCTGGGGGTGGTGACGCTCAACTGCGCGCGCCTGGGCTACCGCTACTCCGGCGACCGGGCGGGGCTGCTCAAGGAGCTCGACCGCCTGCTGGACCTGGGCCGCGACAGCCTGGAGCTCAAGCGCGGGTGCATCCAGCAGTGGATGGACGAGGGGCTCTACCCCTACACCCAGCGCTACCTGGGAACCCTGCGCAACCACTTCTCCACGCTGGGGGTGAACGGCCTCAATGAGATGGTGCGCAACTTCTCGGAAGACCGCTACGACATTGCCGCCCCGGAGGGGCGCCAGCTGGCGCTGGAGGTGCTCGACCACGTGCGCGCCAGAATGCAGGAATTCCAGGCCGAGACCGGTCACCTCTACAACCTGGAAGCGACCCCGGCGGAAGGCACCACCTATCGCTTCGCCCGTGCCGACGCCGAACGTTACCCCGGCATTCTGCAGGCGGGTACGCCGGAAGCGCCCTATTACACCAACTCGAGCCAGCTGCCGGTGGGGTATACCGACGACCCCTTCGAGGCGCTGATCCATCAGGACCCGCTGCAGACCCGTTACACCGGCGGCACCGTGCTGCATCTCTACATGCGCGAGCGGCTCTCCAGCACCACCGCCTGCCGCAAGCTGGTGCAGACCGCCCTGTCGCGCTTCCGCCTGCCCTACATCACCGTGACGCCGACCTTCTCGATCTGCCCGGTGCACGGTTATCTGGCCGGCGAACATGAATTTTGCCCGAAGTGCGACGAGGCACTGTTGGCAAGACGCGCTGCGGCCATACCGGCCTGAGCGTTTTTTTCACCATCCTATTTCATCCACACTGAAAGGAGCCAAGCCATGACGAACATCGACACCCTGCCCACCGAACAACGCCAGCGCTGCGAAGTGTGGACCCGTGTGATGGGGTACCACCGCCCGGTCAGCCAGTTCAATGTCGGCAAGCGTTCCGAGCATCGCGAGCGCCGCCACTTCACCGAGCGGGCCGCCGCCCTGCCGACCTGATACCAAGCGCTGACGGTGCAATCTACGCTGCCGGGCTTCGTGCCCGGCATGCGCCCTCAGCTTGGTAAAAGAAGCCCTCAGTTTGGTAAGGAGATTCTCATGATCGCCACCGACCTCGACTCGTCCTCTGCCGAACCTCTCGACGGCATTCGGTTGCCCATTGCCGGCATGACCCAGATGACCACCCTGGACTACCCGGATCACCTGGCCTGCGTAGTCTTCCTGCAGGGCTGCCCGCTGCGCTGCGGCTACTGCCACAATGGTCACATGATGCCGCCGCGCCGCGGCGACGAAAGCGAATGGCAGGCGTTACGAGAGTTTCTCGAGGAGCGAAGAGGGCTGCTCGAGGCGGTGGTGTTCAGCGGCGGCGAGCCTACGCTGCACAACGCCCTGCCGGCCGCCGTCCGCGAGGTGAAGGCGATGGGTTTCAAGGTGGGCTTGCACACCGCCGGGCCCTATCCCGCACGGCTCTCTCGTTTGCTACCGAATCTCGACTGGGTGGGGCTCGACGTGAAGGGGCGCGGGAGCGACTTCGACCGTATCTGCGGGCGGCCCGGCATCTGGCAGCGCAACAGCCAGAGCCTGATGGCGCTGCTCGACAGCGGCGTGGCCTTCGAATGCCGCACCACCGTACACTGGCGCGATTTCGACTTGGCCGACGTGGAGCGCTTGGCGCTGACCCTGGCCGACTGCGGTGTGCGCCATTACGCCATCCAGGTGGCCCGCACCCGCCAGTGCCTCGACCCGGCCTATTGTCAGCCGGTGGAGAACGCCCCGTCGCAGGGCATGCTCAGCGGGCTGGTCAAGCGCCTCACACCGCACTTCGACCGCATCGAGCTGCGCGAGTAAATCCGACTGCCACAGCGTCCCGCATTTCGATCCGTGAGCTGCGGAAACCGTTGCACTATGCTGAGTGGGAATCCTTGAGCAGCTTGAGGAGATGGACATGTTGAACAAGCTGGGTGTCGCCTTGTACTTCCTGTTCTGGGCAGCGGCCATCGTCGTGATATTTGCCTTGGCGGCCGGGCTGTTCTATCTGGTCGCCATCGATCAGTACCCGATCAGTTGGAACCTTGTCTCGGGCAGCCTCTTCTTCATCATCCTGGCCGTGATCTTCTGGGTCTGCGCCCAAGTATCCAGGTACTACCTAACTCATCAAAGCACATCGCCTCCAGATAGCAACGCATCTTGATGGGTATAAAGTGCTTCCAAGGCCGAATGCCGTTGCATTCGGCCTAACACCTTTGTTGCAGTGATAATGCCAGCTCAAGGGACCAAGCTCAGTCAGCGCTCAGTATCGTCTAGTGGCCAAGATTCTCCGGCCCGAAGGCATCGGGCAGCAGTTCTTCGATGCTGTAGCGCTTGAGCAGCCTGCCCTCGGCGTTCACCACGTGGATACGGGTCTGCGCGTCGGCGAATTCGCGGATGCGCTGGCGACAGTCGCCGCAGGGAGAGCAGAGGTGCTCGCCAGGGCCGATGACGTAGACATTGCGTAGATGACGCTCGCCGGCACTGACCATGGCGGCGATGGCCGAGGCCTCGGCGCACAGCCCCTTGTAATGAGCCACTTCCACGTTGGCGCCATAGAAGTGCGCACCGCTCTCGCTCTCCACCATGGCGCCCACCGGATGCTGCGAGTACGGCGCGTAGGCGTTACCGCGCACCTCGATCAATGCGGCGACGATGGCCGGATCGACAGCGTCTCTCATGCCAAGGCTCATGCCGCCCCCCCCGCGTCGTCACGCAGTACCGCCTCCAGCGCCACCTCGACCATCTCGTTGAAGCTGCGTTCGCGGGCTTCGCTGGGCAGCGACTCGCCCTTCAGGATGTGATCCGACACCGTGCAGATGGTCATCGCCCGACCGCCGAACTCCGCCGCCACGCCGTAGAGCCCTGCCGCCTCCATCTCCACGCCGACGATGCCGTAGCGCTTCATCAGCTCGAACAGGTCGCCCTGGGGAGAGTAGAACAGGTCCGCCGAGAACAGGTTGCCCACCTTCACCGCCACGCCCTGGGCCGCGGCGGCATCCACCGCGTGGCGGGTCAGTTCGAAATCAGCGATGGCGGCGAAGTCGTGGCCCATGAAGCGGGTGCGGTTGACCGCCGAGTCGGTGCTCGCACCGAGGCCGATCACCACGTCGCGCACCGCCACGTCGTCGCGCACCGCGCCGCAGGAACCGACCCGGATCAGGCGCTTCACGCCATAGTCGGTGATCAGCTCCTTGGCGTAGATGGAGACCGAGGGAATGCCCATGCCGTGGCCCATCACCGAGATCTCGCGGCCACGATAGCGGCCGGTGAAGCCGACCATGTTGCGCACGCTGTTCACCTCGCGGGCATCCTCGAGGAAGGTCTCGGCGATGTACTTGGCGCGCAGCGGGTCGCCTGGCATCAGCACGGTGTCGGCGAAGATGCCGCGTTCGCCCTGGATATGGGGAGTGGCCATGTCGAGGCTCCTATGCAGCGAGAGGCTTGGTAAGAAAGCTTGTGCCGTCGGCCATGGGCGCAAGACCCAAGTGCGCCGCCAGGCTCTGGCCGATGTCGGCGAAGGTCTTGCGCGCCCCCAGCGAGCCGGGGGCAAGGCCGGCGCCGAATGCCAGCACCGGCACCCGTTCGCGGGTGTGGTCGGTGCCGGGCCAGGTGGGGTCGCAGCCGTGGTCGGCGGTGAGCACCAGCAGATCGTCGTCGCGCAGCTTGGCAAGCAGCTCGGGCAGGCGCGCGTCGAAGGCCTCCAGTGCGGCAGCATAGCCGGCCACGTCGCGACGGTGACCGTAGAGGGTGTCGAAGTCGACGAAGTTAGTCATGACGAGCGAGCGCTCGCCGGCCTCGTCCAGGGCGACCAGGGTGGCGTCCATCAGCGCGTCGTGGCCGCTGGCCTTGAGCGTGCGCGTCACGCCGCAGTGGGCATAGATATCGGCGATCTTGCCAATGGCAATCACCTCGCCGCCATCGTCACAGAGCTTCTGCAGCACCGTAGGCGCGGGCGGCTCGACGCTGTAGTCGCGGCGGTTGGCGGTGCGGGCGAAGTCCGCCGCCTGCGTGCCGACGAAGGGCCGTGCGATCACCCGGCCAATATTGTAGGGCTCGAGCAGGCGTCGGGCGGTCTCGCACAGGGCGTGGAGCCGCTCCAGGCCGAAGCTTTCCTCGTGGGCGGCGATCTGGAACACCGAGTCCGCCGAGGTGTAGACGATGGGCTTGCCGCTCGCCATGTGCTTCTCGCCGAGCCGGGCGATGACCTCGGTGCCCGAGGCGTGGCAGTTGCCCAGCACGCCGGGCAGCCCACCCTCCCGAACCAGCGCCTGGAGCAGCTCGGGCGGAAAGCTCTCCTCGCGGTCGAGGAAGTAGCCCCAGTCGAAGCGTACCGGCACGCCGGCGATCTCCCAGTGGCCCGAGGGGGTATCCTTGCCCGAGGAGATCTCGCTAGCGTGGCCGTAGGCGCCGACCACTTCGGCGGGCACCTCGACGCCCTCGGCCCAGGCGCCAGTGCTTTCGCGGTGGGCGTGGAACAGCCCCAGCCGGGCCAGGTTGGGCAGCGTCAGTGGGCCTCGGCGCGTAGCGTTGTCGCACTGTCCGCGGGCGCAGGCGGCAGCGATATGGCCCAGCGTATCCGCCCCGGCATCGCCGAACTGCTGAGCATCCGGCGCGCCGCCGATGCCGAAGGAGTCGAGTACCAGCACGGTGGCGCGAGTCATGGCACCTCCCCACGGATCACGTCTTGAATGAGTGTAGGCAGCGTGACGTCGCCGAGTCCGACGTCGTTCACTTCGATGGCCGCCTTGAGCTGGGCAGCGGCACGCTCGGCATCGGCCTCGCTTCTCGCATGCACCCAGGCCAGCGGGCGCTCGCCGTCGACCTCCTCGCCTAGGGCGGCGATGCCGGTAAGGCCGACGGCGGGGTCGATGGCATCGTTCGGCGCGCGGCGCCCGCCAGCCAATGCCACCACGGCGAGCCCCACGGCACGAGTGTCCATGCGTGTGACCCGTCCGCTGCGCTCGGCGTGGACAGGGCGAACGACGGGTGCCTGGGGCAGATAGCGATCGTGATGTTCGAGCAGGTCGGCGGGGCCGCCCAGGCCCGTCACCATGCGCGCGAAGCGCTCGGCGGCGGCACCGCTGGCGAGCCGTTCGTTCAGCAGGGCCAGGGCAGCATCGCGGCTTTCAGCCAGCTTGCCGGCCATCAGCAGCTCGGCGGCCAGCGTGCGGGTCACCTCAAGCAGGCGCCCGTTCCTCTTATCTCCCGTCTTTTCACAAGTTAACAACGCAATCGCCTCGCGAACCTCGACGGCGTTGCCGGCGCAGGGTGCCAGCGGCTGGCTCATGTCGGTGAGCAGCGCGGTGGTCGGCGTGCCGGCCCGGCTCGCCACCTCGGCGATGGTCTCGGCCAGCTCGCGTGATTTTTCCAAGGTAGCCATAAAAGCGCCGCTGCCGCTCTTGACGTCCATCACCAAGGCATCGAGACCGCATGCGAGCTTCTTGCCCAGTATCGAGCTGACGATCAGCGGCAGCGACTCCACCGTGGCGGTAACGTCGCGAATGGCGTAGAGACGACGGTCGGCCGGTGCCAGCTCGGCGGTCTGGCCGACGATGGCCACACCCGCCTCGCGCACCAGACGGCGAAAACGCTCCCGCGAAGGGGCGATATCGTAGCCGGGAATCGCTTCGAGCTTGTCCAGAGTGCCGCCGGTATGGCCGAGGCCACGGCCGGAGACCATCGGCACGAAGCCGCCGCAGGCGGCGACCCACGGCCCCAGCACCAGCGAGACGAGATCGCCCACGCCGCCGGTGGAATGCTTGTCGAGCACCGGTCCGGTCAGATCGAGGTCACGCCACGCCAGCACTTCGCCGGAGTCGCGCACGGCTTCGGTCAGAGCCACCGTCTCGCCGGCATTCATGCCGTTGAGAAAGATTGCCATGGCCAGCGCCCCCACCTGGGCATCGGAGAGGCTGCCGTCGCTGATACCTTCCACCAGTTCGACAATCGCCTCGGGCAAAAGCGCCTCGCCATCGCGCTTGGCGCGGATCAGTTCCTGAGGAAGGTTGCGGAAGGCCATCAGTAGCCCTCCGACGAGCCTTTGCCCTCCCCGACGCCCAGGGTATCGAGCAGGCTGCCGAGCAGCCCCGAAGCGCCGAAGCGGAAGTGCACCGGAGTGATCCAGCCCGCCCCCATCACCCGCTCGGCGAGCTGCAGGTAGGCGGCGGCATCCTCGGCGGTACGCACGCCGCCGGCGGCCTTGAAGCCCACGTCGCGCCCGCTCGCCTTGATCGCGGTAAGCAGGATCTTGGCGGCATCCAGAGTGGCATTGATTGCCACCTTGCCGGTGGAGGTCTTGAGGAAGTCGGCGCCGCCGTCGATGGCCAGCATGCCGGCGCGTTCGATAAGGTCTGCGTCCTTGAGCTCGCCGGTTTCCAAGATCACCTTGAGCACGGCATTGCCGCACTCGCGCTTGCAGGCGGCGACCAGTTCGCGGCCGACCTCGGCATCGCCCGACATCAGGGCACGGTAGGGAAACACCACGTCGACCTCGTCGGCACCTGCGGCGATGGCCGCCCGGGTCTCAGCCGCGGCGCGTTCGACATTCGCCTCGCCGTAGGGGAAGTTGGTCACCGTGGCCACCTTCACCTTGCCGGCCAAACCCTGCTCGGCGAGGGCCTGGCGGGCAGTCTCGATGAAAGCGGGATAGATGCACACCGCCGCGGGGTGCCCCGCCGGCGTATTGGCACGGGCGCACAGTTCGAGAATGACAGTGTCGCTGTCGTCGTCGTTGAGGCTGGTGAGATCCATCAGCGTCAACGCCTGACGTGCGGCCTGCTGCAGTTCAGTCATTGGGTTACCTGTCGAAGCGATAGGAAGGTGGCGGCAAGCATCAGATGGCGCCTCCCAGGGCGAGGAAGAAACCGGCGATGGCGGCCGACATCAGATTGGAGAGCGTACCCGCCAGTACCGCCTTCAGGCCGAAGCGGGCAATGTCCTGGCGACGGCTGGGGGCGATGCTGCCCAGGCCACCAAGCAGAATGGCGATGGAAGACAAGTTGGCGAAGCCGCACAGGGCGAAGGAAAGAATGGCGATGGTGTGCCCGCTCATGACCTGGCCGGTGTTCGCCACCATCGACGTGCCCTCGATGTAGGGCGACAGGTTGATAAAGGCGACGAATTCGTTGACCACCAGCTTCTGGCCGATGAAGGAGCCGGCAAGCGTCGCCTCCTCCCAGGGCACGCCGAGCACGAAGGCCAGCGGTGCGAACAGCCAACCCAGTATCAGCTCCAGGCTCAGCTGCTCGACACCGATCCAGCCGCCGACGCCGCCGAGCATGCCGTTGATCAGCGCGATCAGGCCGATGAAGGCGAGCAACATGGCGCCCACGTTGGCCGCCAGGCGCAGCCCTGAAGAAGCCCCCGCCGCCGCCGCATCGAGCACGTTGACCGGTCTGTCCTCGGCGTCGAGCACCTCGCTGGCTTCCTCGACGTCATCCACCGGCTTTTCGGTCTCGGGCATGATCAACTTGGCGAACAGCAGCCCGCCCGGGGCGGCCATGAACGAGGCCGCCACCAGATATTCCATGGGGATGCCCAGCGCCGCGTAGCCGGCCAGTACCGAGCCCGCCACCGAGGCCAAGCCGCCACACATCACCGCGAACAGCTGCGAGGGGGTCATGCGGGCGATGAAGGGCCGTACCACCAACGGTGCCTCAGTCTGACCCACGAAGATGTTGGCGGTGGCCGAGAGCGACTCGGTGCGCGAGGTACCCAGTGCCTTCTGCAGCGCGCCGCCGAGGATGCGGATCACCCACTGCATGATGCCGATGTAGTAGAGCACGGCGATCAGCGAGGAGAAGAAAATGATCACCGGCAACACCTTGATGGCGAAGACGAAGCCGACATTGCCGGTATCGGCCAGGCCACCGAAGAGGAAATCGATGCCGTCGTTGGCGTAGAGCACCACCTGGCTGACACCGGCCGAAATGGTCTGCAATACCGCCTGACCGAACGGTACATAGAGAACGAAGGCGCCGATACTGGCCTGGATGGCAAAGGCGCCGCCCACGGTTCGCAGCCGAATGTCGCGGCGGCTGGTGGAGAAAACGAGTGCAATGGCGATCAGCGTCGCCATGCCGATCAGGCTCATGATGGCGGTCATCGTAGGATCCTTCCTGTCCAGGGGGCTGGCTCACCGCATGTGTCGTGCTGTACTGCCGTACGAACCGTGAGGCGTTAAAACTATGACATGACACCAGATTTTGCCAATGTCGCGTCAGGTATCACTTACCCCCTAGCCCAACGCATCGGGGCCGCAGTAGCGGCCCCGAGCGAACAGCATATAGCGGCGGTTCAGCCACACTTGGACCAGCCACATCCTGCGTAACAGGTAGGGCACCCATCCATCATGATCAGCTCGCCGCGGCACTCCGGGCAGTGGCCCACCACCGTGGGGCCGTCGCCCTTCTCGTCGGCGACTGCCGCCTTGGCCTGCTTCTCGGCCAGGGCTTCCTCTTCCGGAGTGGGCGGCTGCCAGGGGTGGCCGTGGGTCAGGCGATGGGCGTAGCGACGCACCAGCTCCTCCACCGGCACCTGGTTGCCGTCCTGGTCGAGGAAGCCGCGGCGATAGAGGATCTGCTGAATCGACCAGGCGATGGCAGCAACTTCCGAGTCGTGGAACATCGGCTTGCCCCAGCGGTTCATGCCGCAGCGCACCAGGCCCTTGTCCCAGGCCACCTTGCGCAGGTCGGCCACCGCCTGGGTGACGTAGCCGCCGCGGGCGGCCAGCGACAGGCTGCGCATGGTGGCGGTGATCCACTGGTGCTCGCTGGAGAGCTGGCCGGAGGGGAAGAAAAACTCCACCGGGCGCTCGATCACCACGCGTTTGCCGTCGAGCACGCCCTCCACCGGCATGAAGGAGACCAGCAGATAGACCTTCTTGCGCCCCTCGGCGCCGACATAGGAGATCTTCTCGGAGACGGCCTCAAGCGTCCCTTCCGGGCGCGAGGGAATGCGCACCGTGAGTGGGTTCTCGTCGGCCAGCGGCGCCTCTTGCACCGCCTTCTTGACGCTGTAGGAAACGATCTTGGACTTGATTTCGACGGCCATCACGGGGCTCCTGCGGAAAAAGGTTGAACGGCATACAGCGGCTCGGGGCTGATCCGTCGACAGGCCTGCGAGGAGGCGCTGTAAACCCATCCCTGGGCGCTAACTTCGCCATTCATGGCGAAGGACCTCCTCTTCGGCCTGTCCCCGGCGCCCCTCGCTACCGGTAGCTGAAGGTTCACAGGCTCACCATTTTCCATAGGTGCCTTCCTTCAGCGCGTCGTACAGGTTCGCCGCGTTGTGCTCTTCGCCGTCGTAGATCACCTTCTCGTCGCCGGAGAGCTCCAGCGTCTCGCCGTTCTCCAACTCGAACACGTAGGTGGTGTTCTTGAGGTCGTCCTCGCGCACCAGCACGCCCTGGAAGGCCTCAGGGTTGAAGCGGAAGGTGGTGCAGCCCTTGAGCTTGCTCTGGTAGGCGTCCAGATAAAGATCCTTGAACTGCTCGAAGGGGAAGTCGGTGGGCACGTTGACCGTCTTGGAGATTGCCGAGTCGACCCACGCCTGGGCCGCGGCCTGCACCGCCACGTGCTGCGGTGGGGTCACCGCATCGGCGGTGATGAAGTAGTCGGGCAGGTCGCTCTCTACCGCGTCGCTGGCGATGAAGTGACGGTAGGCGGCGAGCTCGAAGGAGACCACCTCCACCTGCTCCTTGGTCTTCTTGCCCGACTGAATCACGTTGCGGAAGTAGCGGTGCGAGAACGACGGCTCGATGCCGTTGGAGGCGTTATTGCCCAGCGACAGCGAGATGGTGCCGGTCGGCGCGATGGAGCTGTGGTGGGTAAAGCGTGCGCCGTGCTCGGCCAGTGCCGCGACCAGCTCCGGCTCCACCTCGGCGACCTTCTGCATATAGCGGCTGTAGCGGGCGTGCAGGATGCGTCCGGGCACCTTGTCGCCGATCTCGTAGCCATCCTTTGCCAGCTCCGGGCGCTCACGCAGCATCTTCGGCGTGATCTCGAAGTCCTCGGCAAGGATCGGCGCCATGCCCTTCTCACGGGAGAGCTCCAGTGCCTGTTTCCACCCTTCAATGGCCAGATTGCGGCTGACCTCCTCGGTGAATGCCAGCGACTCCGCCGAACCGTAGGGAATCTTGAGCATGGTCAGGGTCGAGCCGAGGCCCAGGAAGCCCATGCCGTGGCGGCGCTTGGCCTCGATCTCACGGCGCTGGCCCTCGAGCGGCAGGCCGCTGATCTCGACCACGTTGTCGAGCATCCGAGTGAAGATCGCCACCACCTGGCGATAGCGCTCCCAGTCGAAGCGCGGCTTCTTGCCGAAGGGGTCGATGACGAAGCGAGTCAGATTGACTGAGCCCAATAAGCAGGCGCCTTCCGGCGGCAGGGGCTGCTCGCCGCAGGGATTGGTGGCGCGGACCTCTTCGCAGAACCAGTTGTTGTTCATGCGGTTGACCTGGTCGATCAGGATAAAGCCCGGCTCGGCGAAGTCGTAGGTGGAACGCATGATGGTGTCCCACAGCTCGCGGGCCTTGATCACCTCGACGATACGGCAGGCCACGCGACCTTCGGCGTCGACGGTATAGGCGTCCTCGACCACCGGCCAGTCGCGGTAGATCAGGTCCTCGGGCTTGACGTCTGCCTTCTCGCCCGCGTGTAGCGGGAAGGCCAGCGGCCAGTCGGCGTCTTGCTTCACCGCTTCCATGAATTCGTCGGTGATCAGCAGCGAGAGGTTGAACTGGCGCAGCCGACCGGCTTCGCGCTTGGCCTCGATGAAGCTGCGCACGTCGGGGTGGCCGACGTCGAAAGTGCCCATCTGGGCGCCGCGGCGCCCACCCGCCGAGGCCACCGTGAAGCACATCTTGTCGTAGATATCCATGAACGCCAGCGGGCCGTTGGTGCCGGCACCGGCGCCGAACACGAAGGCGCCCTTGTGGCGCAGGGTGGAAAACTCGTAGCCGATGCCGCAGCCTGCCTTGAGGGTCATGCCGGCATCCACCACCGAGGAGAGGATGTCGTGCATGGAATCACGGATGGTGCGCGAGACGGTACAGTTGATCAGGCTCACCGCCGGCTTGTAGTCCTCGGCGCCCGCATTGGACATGATGCGACCGGCCGGAATGGCGCCGTTCTCCAGCGCCCAGCGGAACTTGGGCAGCCACTCCTCGGCCCGGTCACCCTCCACCGCCGCCAGGGCCCGCGCAACGCGCTCCCAGGTCGCTGCAACATCCTTGTCGACGGGCCGGCCATGACGATCCTTGAGACGATACTTGGAGTCCCAGATATCACGTGAGGGCGCTTGCATAGGCACCTCGTGAGATGTCTTGACGGCCTTGGTGGAAGTGCTCATACAGGGATCTCTCCAGTAAGGGTCAAAAAGTCGAATCGTTCAACGTCAGTGGCGCGCCATGCGCTCGAAGCGCACCAACCACTCGCCGAGGCGGCCCTGCGCCAGCCCTTCCTCACGGCTGTCCAGCAGGTTCTTGACCATCAGGCCGAGTTCGGTGTCGCCCTCGATCACCAGACGCCGCTGGAAGAACAGCGCATCGGGATCCTCACGTCGGGTCGCCAGGCACAGAAATTCGCGCCAGCCGCCGCGAATGGTGGCCTCGCCCGCTTCCGGGCTGAGCCGGAAGCGCTCCCCTTCGAGGGTCAGAGTCAGCAGTACGCCCAAGTCCTCAATGTGCAGCGAGATACGACGGCCTTCGAGTGCATCGAACTCGCCCTCGGCCAAGGGCTCGGCGAAGGTGCGATTGAGCAGCGGCTCGATCAGTTGGCGCTTTACCCTCAGCGGCACGCGGGGGTCGATGGCGCGAATCAGGTGAGTCGGTAAGGGCGGACGCGGCAAACGCGACAGGAGCAGCGGAAACATAGTGACTCTCCGGTGGAGCGAACCAGTGGATTCGGCGCGGCCACAGGGCCACGAAACCGTCCATCCTAAGCTCGACGCCGCCTGCCTGTACTGATATGCGTCAAGCCTGTTGCAATGCCCCCTGAGCTGGGCCTCGGCCACCATATATAGCCAGACCGAACGAATCAAGCACCATATATGGGGTTTTTTAACGTTTCCCCTCTTGCAATGCGGTAACTATTTGATCCCCAAGCGGCGGGCCAGTTTGTGTAGATTGCTAGGGTCAACGGCGAGCCGGCGAGCCGCTTTCGCCCAGCTGCCGTTGCATGCCGCCAGCGCACTGCGAATGGCTTGGCGCTGGGCGAATTCGACCTGGTGGCGCAGTGGCTGCTCAACCTCATCGACTGTTTCCGCCCTGCTTGCCTTGCCTGGCGTGGCGTTCAACGGTTGCCCATGCGACAAGTCGAGCCATTCGGGCTGAAGCGTGACGATATCGTCACGTCGGGCACCATGGCCAAGCGCCTTGATCGCCGCCCGACTGATCACGTGCTCCAGCTCGCGTATGTTGCCCGGCCAGTGATAAGCCAGCAGGGCCGCCTCTGCCGCCGAGGACAATCTCAGGCTGCGCACGCCGAGTCGCGCGCGGTTGATCTCGAGGAAATGCCCGGCCAACACCAGCACGTCGCTGCCGCGCTCCCGCAGCGGTGGAATGAGGACCGGGTAGACCGACAGGCGATGATAGAGGTCGGCGCGGAAGTGACCGTCACGCACTCCGTCGGCCAGCTGCCGGTTGGTGGCGGCGATGATGCGCACATCGACCCGCCGCGGGGTATCTTCACCCAGACGCTGGACTTCACCATTCTGCAGGGCACGCAGCAACTTGGCCTGAATCGTGAGCGGCAGTTCGCCCACCTCGTCGAGAAACAGGCTGCCGCCTTCGGCGGCTTCGAAGCGTCCTGCACGATCTGCCGAAGCACCGGAGAACGCCCCTTTGACGTGGCCGAACAGCTCGCTTTCGGCCAGGGTTTCCGGCAGGGCGGCGCAGTTGACCTGCACCAGCGGCCGTTTGCGGCGCGGGGAACGCTGATGCAGGCGCCATGCAAAGAGCTCCTTGCCGACGCCGGTTTCACCGCTGAGCAGTACCGGGAGATCCGAATCGGCGACGACGTCGAGTTCGCGCAATAGCCGCTGCAGTTCGGTGCTATGACCGAGAATTTCACCCCCGTCACCCGACTTGGCATGTGTGACCGTGCCATGGGGCGCCATGCGCAGCGCACGCACCTCCTGCTCCATACGCGATACGCGTACGGCGGCCTCGACGAGCAGCGCAAAGCGCTCCAGCGACGTTTGCGAGCTCTCGTCGAAGGTGCCGGCCACCAGGGCGTCCAAGGTCAGCACGCCCCAGGGCTCCCCTTCGACGTGCAGGCTGATGCCCATACAGTCGTGAACGTGCAGCGGCTCCCCCGGCTGCTGCTCGACCAGGCCGTCGTAGGGATCGGGCAGGGTCGAGTCCGGTGGAAACCGCGTAGCGCGGCGGCTGGTGAGAATGGTGGCCAGGCGCGGGTGCCGAGCCACATCGAAGCGCCGCCCCAGCGCCTCGCGCACCAGCCCCTCCACCGCTACCGGTACCAGCATGCCCTCCTGCAAGCGCAACAGACACACCGCGCCACAGCGAAAGCCCTCGCGCAGGGTACGCACCAAGCGCTGCAGGCGCACCGCACTGGGCAAATCGGCCGACAGATCGGCCAGCAGGGAATCGTCAAGCATGGTGAAATTTACCTTTAATGGGTAATTATCACCCTATCACTTCATGGTTATTTTCACCATCGATAACACAACACTTTGAAATATCATCAGAATAAATCTGGCACGGCGCTTGCTCTAAAAGACTGACACATCCCTTCAGAGGCAACCGCATGAACCTGCTCGAACAGACCGTAGGCCGTATCGCCCTGTCACTGCCCGGTGCCACTCGGATCTTTCACGCTCACAACATCGACTTCTGCTGTGGCGGACGCATCAGTCTGCGTCAGGCGGCCGAGCGCGCCGGCCTGCATGTCGATCGGCTGGTGGCCGAACTCGAGGCGCTGCCGGCCGCTAGCGGCGAGCAGCGCGATTGGCGCGAGGCCAGCAACGAGGAACTGATCGACCATATCCTCACGCGCTACCACGACGTACATCGCGCTCAGCTGCCCGAGCTGATCCGCATGGCACGACGCGTGGAGCAGGTACACGGCGAGCGCGAGAGCTGCCCCAATGGCCTTGCCGATCTACTGATGGATATTCATCAGGAGATGGAGAGCCACATGCAAAAGGAGGAGCAGATTCTCTTCCCCATGCTGCGTAGCGGCATGGGCGTCCAGGCCCAGGGGCCGATCGCGGTGATGCGCCAGGAGCACGACGACCATGGCGAGAACCTGGAGCAGGTGATGCTGCTCACCGACGACATCACCCCACCCAAGGGCGCCTGCACGACCTGGCGAGCGCTCTACACCGGCCTGCGCGAGTTCCGCGAGGACCTGATGGAGCATATTCATCTGGAAAACAATCTGCTGTTCGAACGCGCCGTTTGAGACCCGCCTTACACGAGAACGGCGCCCCGCGGGGCGCCGTCTTCACGTCGGAGCACGTCATACCGTTCGGGAGAAGCGCCCTTCGTTAGGCTTGAGGTAGGCATCGAAGGCCATCGCCATGTTACGCATCATCAAACGCCCGGCGGGTAGTACTTCGATCTCCTCGTCGCGTATCGATAACAAGCCATCGGCCTGCATCTCCTCGAGCTGGCCGAGGGCATCGGCGAAATAGTCGCGAAAGACGATATCGTGGCGCGCTTCGATATCGGCAAAATCGATCCTCCCGTGGCACATCAGGGCGTTGATCACGTCGCGGCGCAGGCGGTCGTCGTCGTTGAGGCGATAGCCGCGCATCACCGGCAGCCGCCCCGCCTCGAGCCGCGCCTGATACTGAGCAGTCTCCTTGACGCTCTGGCTGTAGCTGTCGCCTACCTTGCCGATGGAGGTGATGCCCAGGCCGATCATGTCGCAATCGGCATGGGTGGAGTAACCCTGGAAGTTGCGCTGCAGGGTACCGTTCTCCTTGGCCAGGGTGAGTTCGTCGTCGGGCAGGGCGAAGTGATCCATGCCGATGTAGACGTAGCCGGCTGCGGTCAGGCGGCGAATGGTCAGCTCGAGCAGCTCCAGCTTGCGCTCCGGCGGCGGCATGTCCTCGGGGCGAATCAGCCGCTGAGCCTTGAACAGGTCCGGCAGGTGGGCGTAGCTATAAGCGGCAATACGGTCGGGGCGCAGCGCTATGATCTTGGCAAGAGTAGTATCGAAACTCGCCACCGTCTGTAGCGGCAGTCCGTAAATCAGATCCACGCTGACCGACTGGAAGCCGGCTTCGCGTGCCGCGGCCACCAGCTCGATTACCTGTGCCTCGCTCTGCACGCGATTGACGGCCTTCTGCACCTCTTCGTCGAAGTCCTGCACACCGAAGCTCAGCCGGTTGAATCCAAGGTCATGGAGTTCGTGGATCTGCTCAGGGGTGACCGTACGCGGGTCCACCTCGAGAGAGAACTCGCGCTCTTCCGCCGGAGCGAAATGGAACGCCTCGTCGAGAGCCGCCATTAACTCACCGAGCTGGGCGTTGCTCAGGTAGGTGGGCGTGCCGCCGCCCAGATGCAGCTGGGTCATGCGCCGCGTCTCGTCGAAGAGTGCCCCCTGTACCCCGATTTCCTCCTTCAGCCAGCCCAGGTACTCGGCAGCCCGCTCAGTATTGTGGGTGATGATCTTGTTGCAGGCGCAGTAGTAGCACAGGCTCTTGCAGAACGGGATGTGCACGTAGACCGACAGGGGCTTGGGCGATGAAACGCGATTGCTGCGCTCGGCAGCGGCGCGGTAGTCGTCCTCGGCGAAGGCCGCATGGAACTGGGGCGCGGTCGGGTAGGAGGTATAGCGCGGCCCGGGGCGGTCGTACTTTTCCACCAGCGGGCGATTGAACAACAGATCGTCATGCATGATCGATAAAAGCCTCTTGAAACCTCGGCATGGTGCGCGCCATGCCCAATGCCCGAGAGTATGACATCGGCTAGCGGCGTCGTCTCGACAGCCCGCCGCTCTCTTGTCCCGAGTCAAGTTTGTCAGCTCGCGCTGCGACAGCCGCCCTGTCCGCAAGCGCTATCCACATCGCCAGACGCCAGGCGACCAGCAGCCAGCCCAGGCTCCAGGCCAAGGCCGAGCCCCATAGCAACGCGAGCCAGGCGCCGCCTGCCTCGATCGCCCACAGGCGCAGCACGGCGGAAACAGCGAACAGGCCGGCCAGCGGCAGCCAGACCCACTCCCGCTCGGGGTGCTGTCTCGCCCGCAAAATGGCATGGCGCAGCATGATGCCGCTGGCCAGGGTACCCAGCGCCCCCACCGTAAAGGCGTGCAACGCTGTGCTGGCATGCAGAGGTGCCCACCAGCTGCGTGCCAACAGCACGAGGCCGATGGCAATCCAGGCGTAGCCCAGCATCAGCACCTGCAAGTCAGGCCGCAGGCGACTGCGCAGCGGCCCCCAGCTCCAGATGCGATAGAGCACCAGCAGGCTCGCTGCCAACACCAGCAAGGCAGCTAACGGCTGCAACATGTCCAGCAACATGATGAAGGGCGCCAGCCCAAGCAGCAGGATCAGCGCTGCCTCCAGACGCGGCTGCACACCGCTGCCGGGCACTCGAAATTCACGCATCGTGTAGCCATTGACCGCTGGAGCGATGACCCGCCCGCCCATGAAGGTCATCAACAGTACCAACCATAGAACGCTTTGATGCATCAGCGGTGCCGTGGTCGGCATACCATCAAGGTAGCGCCACGTCAGGGTTACCACAGCCAGCATGCAGATCATGCCCAGCAAGGGGGACAACAGCCGGTTGCGCCATTTCTTGGCGGCAAGGAAGCGCGGAACCAGGCGTGCTGCCACCCAAAGTGCGAAGGCAGCGTCGGCCAGCGAGGCCAGCAGAGCACCCGGCCACGCCAGCACGCCTAACCGGCCTACCAACCATAGGACCACCAGTAAAGCCAGATGTCGCCGTGGCACCGGCCCCAGCAGGTAGCCGGCAATCACTGCCAAGGCAAAACCGAACAGCATTTCCCGCGCATGGGCGGCAGGTGTCGCCAGCTGCACCGTCGCCCAGCCGTGATAAAGCGCCAGCAACGAGAGCGGCACCGTCAGAGCGGCATGCAGGGCCGCCAGCGGAAACAGCCAGCGCCAGGCTGGGAGTCGCTGCAGTGCCGCTTCCGGCATTGACGAAGGCATAAGCTTTGCAAAATTTTTAAACATGTATATAAAATACTACTTAGTACGTTCACGGGAAACCGTGGTACGAGAATGAGCGAGGTTTGCCATGCGAGATTCACTGTCGCGCCTTGGCTGGCGCATGCTTGCCTACGGCGCTATCGGCCTGGGCACCGCCGGGCTGGTGGTACCACTGTTGCCGACAACGCCATTTTTGCTGGTCGCCGCCTGGGCTGCGCCGAAAGGCTCGCCGCGGTTGGCACGCTGGCTGTGGCAGCACCCCCGCCTGGGACCATCGCTACATGCCTGGCAGGAACAGAGGGCCATTCCACGCCGCACCAAGCAACTCGCCGTCGCTCTGCTGGTCCTGAGCTGGCTGGTATTATGGCTGGGCGGTGCACCGGGCATGGTTATGGGCGTGACGGCGGCAATTTTTTGCTGCGTAGCCACCTTCCTGGTGACGCGACCCGATGCCACACCCTTGCGCGAAGAGGGCCTGATTGAAAGCAGTGATATGATAAGAAGGTTTTAGCGCACTTCAATTGATGCTCATCAAGACAAGGCCGAACTTTCATGCATCTGACTCGTTACACCGACTATGCGCTGCGCGTTCTGCTCTACCTCGCCGTCAAGGGCGATGAGCGGTCCACCATTCATGAGATCGCAGAAAGTTTCGGTATCTCGCGCAATCACCTGATGAAGGTAGTACAGGATCTCAGCCATAGAGGCTACATCACCACCATTCGCGGCAAGAACGGGGGGCTGCTGCTGAACCGCCTCCCCGAAGAGATCACTCTGGGGGGGCTGGTGCGCGAAACCGAGCACGAGCTGGGCCTGGTAGAGTGCTTTCGCGATCACAATGAATGCGTGATCACGCCAGCGTGCCGCCTCAAGCCGATTCTTAACGAGGCGCTGGGCGCTTTCATGTCAGTATTGGATGGTTACACCCTGGCCGACTTGCTCGGCAGACGACAGCCTCAGCTCGCGCGCCTGATGCAGATACCGACAGGCGCCCCATAGATGTGCCAAAATCAATTTGGCTTAGTATCGAAGTCAGGAATCGAGCCGAGCCATCAAGGCTCGACCGGCTTCACCGTGACCCAAGCATCAGGAGAAACCCATGAAGAAGCTTACCGCTGCCCTGCTCACCGGCTCCGTTGCCCTGGCGCTTAGCGCCGTGGCCCAGGCAGAGCCCGATGGCGAGGCAATCTACAACCAGGCCTGCATGGCCTGTCACATGACCGGTGCCGCCGGCGCGCCGATCAAGGGCGACGAAGCCGCCTGGACGGAGCGACTGGAGCAAGGCATGGATACCCTCTACGCCCACTCCATCGACGGCTTCGGTGCCATGCCGCCCAAGGGTGGCCACATGAGCCTGAGCGATGAGGAAGTGAAGGCAGCCGTCGATTTCATGCTCGAGCCGGTACTCTGATCCCCTCACGTTCGTAAGCCAGGTGGGCCAGCCCGCCTGAGCGGCGGGGCGCTTTGCCAGGTTGGCGTAGCGCCCCCCGACTCCCCTTCGCAGGACCGTAACGAAGGTTCATAGCAACCCCCACTCGGCTCGCTGCCTCTCGGCGATAACAGACCGCACGGCCCCATCCTCTCCCTACCCCCTTGGGGTTACTCCCTCTGCCTTCCCCGGCGTCACTGCGCTCATGACCCATGTCAATTCCAGAGCACTGGTCTACTGGCATCATGGGCAACAGCAGTTAAGTAATATTTTACATGCCTGTTCGAGCTCCTGCTGACACCTACCGAACGGGCAAACGGGAAGGAACACTTATGCACACCCGGCGCCGCACGCTCCTCTCTCAGGCTCAGCTCTGGCTCTTCGGCCTCCTGATGCTGCTTGGTCTGTCGGTACAGGCCTTCGAGCTGTCTGCGGTGAAAGCCGGCTTTCCCGACGCCACTCGCCTGATTGATGTGGAAGGCGAATACGCCGCCAAGGCGGTTTATGCCGGCGACACACTGCTAGGATATGCCTTCGAGACCGATGACATCGCACCGATACCGGCCTACTCCGGCAAACCGATCAGTATGCTGGTGGGTATCGATACGGAAGCCCGCATCACCCAGGCCACCATTCTCGGCCACGAAGAACCGATCATGCTGGTGGGCATTCCCGAGCAGCGTCTGGTCGACTATGCCGATGCTCATGCCTCTCATCACGTCAATGCGCGACTGCGTGTCGGCGAGAACCTGGATGCCATCTCCGGTGCCACGGTGACCGTGATCGTGCTCACCGAGACCGTCATGCGCTCCGCCCGTCGAGTGGCTGCCGAGCAGGGCCTGATCGAGGATCCACTGGCCACTCCGCCGGCTGAAGTGCGCTATGACGTGTTCGAGCCGGCCAACTGGGAAACGCTGGTGGGCGACGGTACCATTCGCCGCCTGCACCTGACCCACGGCGAGATCGATGAGGCTTTCGTGGGCACCGCAGCCGAAGGCTACGCCAGCGGTCAGGCGGCTGACAGCACCTTCATTGATCTTTACGTCACCTATCTCAATGCGCCAACCGCCGGTCGCAACCTGCTCGGCGACATCGTCTACGAGCAGCTGATGGAGCGGCTCGAGGATGGCGAGCATGCCATCGGGGTCATGGCCAGTGGCGACTACTCCTTCAAGGGCTCCGGCTACGTGCGCGGCGGCATCTTCGATCGCATCGAAGCCTCCCAGGGCAATACCAACATCGCTTTCCAGGACAGTGACCATCGTCGCATTGTGCGCCTGGGCATCGACGGTGCACCGCGGCTGACAGAGCGCGATATCTTCATCATTCGCGACGAAGCGGCGTTCGACCCCGGCGAGCCGTGGGAACTCGGCCTATTGGTGCGCCGCGCTGCCGGCCCGTTGGAAACCGAGTTCGTCCGCTTCAATGCCCACTACAGTATTCCAGAAGCCTATATCGAGCGCTTCGAGGCGCCGGTGGAAGAGGCGCTTTGGGTTCAGGTTTGGCGCGACCGTACCTTCCAGATCGTGGTGCTCGGCGTAGGCCTGGCCGTTCTGACCGCCGTCATGCTGTTCCAGGACGTGCTGGTGCGCTACCCCAGGGTGTTCAACCCGCTGCGGGTCGGCTTCCTGGTCTACACCGTGGTGTTCATCGGCTGGTACTCCCTGGCCCAGCTCTCGGTAGTCAACATCCTCACCTTCGTTCACTCGCTGATGGGCGGCTTCAGCTGGGAGTCGTTCCTCATCGACCCGATGATGTTCATCCTCTGGTCGTTCGTGGCGGTGACGCTGCTGATGTGGGGCCGCGGCGTGTTCTGCGGTTGGCTGTGCCCCTTCGGCGCCATGCAGGAACTGATCAACAAGGCCGCGCGCAAGCTCAAGGTGCCCCAGTTCGAAGTGCCCTTTGCCCTGCACGAGCGGCTGTGGGCCATCAAATACATCATTCTGCTGGCGCTATTCGCGGTCTCACTGCACTCGCTGGGACAAGCCGAACGCTACGCAGAAGTGGAGCCTTTCAAGACCGCAGTGACCATGCGCTTCCAGCGCGAGTGGGCCTTCCTCGCCTATGCCCTTGGCCTGCTCGCCATCTCGGCCTTCACCCACAAGGCCTACTGCCGCTACATCTGCCCGCTGGGTGCGGGGCTTGCGATTCCCGCGCGGCTGCGCCTGTTCGACTGGCTCAAGCGCCATCGCGGCAGCTGCGGCACTCCATGCCAGATCTGCGCCAACGAATGCGAAGTCCAGGCCATCCACCCCGACGGCCGCATCAATGCCAACGAGTGCCACTACTGCCTGGATTGCCAGGTGACCTATCACGACGACCAGCGCTGCCCGCCGATGGTCAAGCGCCGCAAGCGCTTCGAGAAGGCCGCTCGCGGCTCCTCCAAGAGCGGTGACGTGGAAACCTTCCCGGCCAATGCTGCGCAGGGCAGCCAGGCCAAGCTGCAGCGCATTCCCACTCTTCAGGAGGAGTGAACCATGAGCGACAAGAACGACCATATCAAGGATCTCAGCCGCCGCAATTTCCTGCGCAACAGCGCAGTGACCGGCGTGGCCGGGGCCAGCCTGGCCGGCGGTTTCGGTGCCGGAGCACTCGTGCGCAGCCGTCCCGCCGAAGCAGCACCGGGAAACGAGCATCACGTCGAGCCGGGGGAGCTGGATGAATACTACGGCTTCTGGAGCGGCGGTCACTCCGGTGAGGTGCGTATCCTCGGCGTGCCCTCCATGCGCGAACTGCTGCGCATACCTGTGTTCAACGTCGACAGCGCCACCGGCTGGGGCATCACCAACGAGTCCAAGCGCGTACTGGGGGAGAACGCCCCGCTCAACGGCGATACCCACCACCCCAAGGTGAGCTATACCGACGCCCGCTACGACGGCCGTTACTGCTTCATCAACGACAAGTTGAACACCCGCGTGGCACGTATTCGCCTGGATATCATGCGCGCCGACAAGATCATCACCATTCCCAACGTTCAGTCGATTCACGGCCTGACGCTACAGCGTGTGCCGAGCACCGAGAGGGTTTTCGCCGCGGGCGAGATGATCGTGCCGTTGAACAACAATGGTGAGCACCTGGACGACACGTCCGAGTACTGGACCATGATGACCTGTCTCGACGCCGAGACCATGGAGTTCAAGTGGCAGGCGATCGTCGACGGCAACCTCGACAATTGCGACACCGACTACACCGGCCGTTTCGTCGCCGCCTCCTGCTACAACTCGGCGCGCGGCATGACCCTGCCGGAGATGATGGGGCCGGAGCGCGACTGGACGGTGATCTTCGACGTGCCTGCCATCGAAGCAGCCGTCGCCGCCGGCAACTACACCACCATCGGCGACTCGCCGGTGCCGGTGGTCGATGCCCGTGAACAGGCCCACGAAGGCCGCAACGCCTTCGCCCTCTACGTGCCGACCCCGCGCAGCCCGCACGGCGTCAACACCGCACCGCCGGAGGGCAAGTACTGCGTGGTCAGCGGCAAGCTGTCGCCGACCTGCACCGTGATCGAGTGGTCCCGCGTCGCAGAGTGGTTCGACGGCGGTCTGTCCGATCCGCGCGACACCGTGGTGGCGGAGCCTGAAGTAGGCCTGGGGCCGCTGCATACTACGTACGATAACCGCGGTAACGCCTACACCTCGCTGTTCCTCGACAGCCAGGTGGTGAAGTGGAACATCGAGGATGCCATTCGCGCCTACAACGGCGAAGAGGTGAACTACATCCGTGACCGTATCGACGTGCACTACAACATCGGCCATATCAAGGCCTCGCTGGCCTGTAGCCGTGACGTTGACGGCCGCTACCTCACCGCGCTGTGCAAGTTCTCCAAGGACCGCTTCCTGCCGGTGGGCCCGATGCACGCCGAGAACGATCAGTTGATCGACATCACCGGCGAGCAGATGAAGCTGATCCACGACGGCCCGACCTACGCCGAGCCCCACGATGCGCTGATGATCCGTGCCGACCAGCTCAACCCGTCGCAGGTCTACACCCGCGATGATCCCTACTTCGCCGAAACCGTGGCCCTGGCCCATGCCGATGGCGTCACGCTTGAGACGGACAACAAGGTCATTCGCGACGGTAACAAGGTCCGCGTCTACATGACCTCCGTGGCGCCGAGCTTCGGTACCACCGAGTTTCGCGTCAAGCAGGGCGACGAAGTCACCATCGTGGTCACCAACATGGATACCATCGAGGATGTCAGCCACGGCTTCGCCCTGGTCAACCACGGCATCAATTTCGAGATCCATCCGCAGCAGACCTCTTCAGTGACCTTCGTGGCCAACAAGCCTGGCGTCCACTGGTACTACTGCAGCTGGTTCTGCCATGCCTTGCACATGGAAATGTCAGGACGCATGCTCGTAGAACCCGCTTGATGATGTAAACGGCCGGCCCCGCGGGGCCGGCCACTGTTATACCCCAGAGGTGACCGTGGTGAAACGTACTCTTTTCTCTATGCTGGGCGGCTGCGGCCTGCTGTTGATGGCAACCATTGCCTTCGGCGAGCTGCGCATCGAGCCTGGCGACGGTCCTCTCCAAGCTCATATCGATACTGCTGCGTCCGGCAGCGAGCTGACGCTCGCCGCGGGAGTCCATACCGGCGGTATCCTGATCGACAAGCCCTTGACCCTGCGCGGCGAGCCCGGCGCCATTCTCGACGGCGAGGGTAGCGGCGACGTCATACGCGTGCGCGCCGAAGATGTGCGCATCGAAGGGCTGACCCTGCGCAACTCCGGTTTCAACCTGACCGATATGAATGCCGGCATTCACGCCGAGCGCGATGCCCACCGTATCCACATCGAAAACAACGTGATGGAGAACGTCGCCTTTGGCGTCTGGCTCTGGCATCTGGAAGCACCCAACGTAATCGGCAACCGCATCGCCGGTAACACCAACGTCCGTTCGCAGGACCGCGGAGATGCCATTCGTCTTTACAACATCACCGGCGGCACCGTTGCCGACAATGACGTGCGAGACTCACGCGACGCCATCTACGTCGATACCAGCCGCGATCTGGTGTTTCGCAACAACCGTCTGCGCGACTCGCGCTTCGGCATCCATTACATGTTTACCCACGGCGGCAAGATCGTGGACAACCACACCAGCGGCACCCGTGCCGGGTATGCATTGATGATGTCCCGCGATCTCGAGGTGGTGAACAACCGCTCCGAGCGGGATATGAATTACGGCATTCTGATGAACTACGTCAATTACAGCACCATCGCCGGCAACCGGATCAGCGGCATCACCGCCTGGCATGGCCCCGGCGGCAGCGAGCACGGCGTCACGCTCGGCGCCGAGGGCAAGGCGCTGTTCATCTACAATTCACAGAGCAACGAGATCCACGGCAACCGGCTGGCCGACAGCGAACTCGGCATTCATCTCACCGCCGGTTCGGAGAACAATCGGCTCTACGACAACGCCTTCATCAACAATCGCCAGCAGGTAATGTACGTGGCCACCCGTTCTCAGGAGTGGTCGCGCGATGGCCGCGGCAACTATTGGAGTGACTATCTGGGCTGGGATCTCGACGGCGACGGGGTCGGCGATACGCCCTACGAGCCCAACGATGCCGTCGACCGCCTGCTGTGGCGTCACCCCGAGGCGCGCCTGCTGCTGCACAGCCCGGCCGTGGTCGCGCTACGCTGGGTACAGCGCCAGTTCCCGATCTTCCGCGCCCAGGGTGTGCAAGACAGCGCCCCATTGATGCACGCCCCCGACCTTGGAGAAGCCCAATCATGAATCCGGTAATCGAATGTCACGGGCTGACCAAGCGCCACGGCGACCTGACCCGCCTCGACGCGCTCGATCTCACCGTACAGGAGGGTGAAGTGCTGGCCCTGCTGGGGCACAACGGCGCCGGCAAGACCACCACCATGAAGCTGATTCTGGGCCTGATCTCGCCCAGCGCGGGCTCGCTTGCCGTGCTTGGTGGCCCACCCGACGGCCCCCATGCCGAGACGCTGCGCCGCCATCTGGGCTATCTACCCGAGAACGTCAGTTTCTACGAACAGCTCACCGGCCGAGAAGTCCTTGCCTACTTTGCTCGCCTCAAGCGCACCGATCGCCGCCAGGTCGATGAGCTGCTCGAGAAGGTCGGCCTGGGCCAGGCTGCCAAGCGCCGGGTGAAGACCTATTCCAAGGGCATGCGCCAGCGCCTCGGCCTGGCCCAGGCCCTGCTCGGCGAACCGCGCCTGCTGCTACTTGACGAGCCCACCACCGGGCTCGACCCTGCCGCCACCCGCGACTTCTATGAAACCGTGCGCGAGCTGCGCGAACGCGGCTGCACCGTGCTGCTCTCTTCCCACGTACTGCCCGGCGTGGAGCCTTACATCGACCGCGCACTGATTCTCGGTGCCGGGCGACGCCTGGCGCTGGGCAGCCTCGAGGAGCTGCGCCACGAGGCTGCCCTGCCGCTTACCATTCGCGCCAAGGGACGCTGGCCCGGCGTCGACTGGTCCCGCGGCTGGGACGACGCGCGCATCGCACCGCGTCACCTCAACGGTTCCGCCCTCGAGCTCGGCGTACACCCCTCGGCCAAGATGAGCGCGCTGCGTCGGCTGACCGATACACCCGGCGTCGAAGACATCGACGTGCTGCCACCGACGCTCGAACATCTGTACGCCCACTTTTCGGCACCCGTGGCAGCGGCCTCCTTCAATTCCGACAAGCGAGACGCCCCATGAACACGACTCTCATCGTCGCCCGCAAGGAATTTCAGGACGGCCTGCGCAACCGCTGGGTGCTGGCCATCGCCCTGATTCTCGCGGCACTCGCCGTCGGTATCGCCTGGTTCGGCGCCGCTGCCAGTGGCGGTATGGGCTTCACCTCGCTGGCTACCACGGTGGTCAGCCTCTCGACCCTGGCGGTGTTCCTGATTCCGCTGATCGCCCTGCTGCTGGCCTACGATGCCGTAGTCGGCGAGCAGGAGTCGGGTACGCTACTGCTGCTGCTCACTTATCCACTGAGCCGCACCTCGCTGCTGCTCGGCAAGTTTCTCGGCCACGGCCTGATCCTCGGAGCCGCCACGGCCCTTGGCTTCGGTATTGCCGGCGTGGTAATCGCCTTTGCCGCGGATGGCGTGGTGCTCGGCGACCTGGTGGCAAGCCTCGGCCTGCTGATCGTCAGCAGCATTCTGCTGGGCTGGGTCTTCATCGCCTTCGCTTACCTGATCAGCGTGTGGGTGACCGAAAAGGCACGGGCCGCCGGTCTGGCGCTGGGCGTCTGGTTCTTGTTCGTGCTGGTATTCGATCTCGGCCTGCTGGCGCTGCTGGTGAGCGTGCAGAGCGGCGCCGACTGGCTACCGTGGTTGCTGCTACTCAACCCCACCGACGGCTTCCGCCTGATCAACATGGTGAGTTTCGAATCGGCCCAAGCCTATACCGGGGTGACCGCCATCGCCCAGAACAGCGCCTTCCATGCCGGCTGGCTGATGCTGGTGCTGGTCGGCTGGATCGTCGCCCCACTGGGGCTGGCCATATTGCGCTTCCGTCACCATTCGGCCTGAGCGACCTACCGGAGATCATCAGATGAATCGCGCCACTCTTGCCGTTCGCGCTCTTGCCATGACTGCAGTCCTTATGCTGGCAGGCTGCGGCGGCAGTGAAGACAAACCACTGGCCCCGGCCCAGCCCATCACCGACGGCGATAGCTGCCACGTGTGCGGCATGCTGATCAGCGATTTGCCCGGCCCCAAAGGGCAGGTCTACCTGAGCAGGGACGATGCCGTGCGCAAGTTCTGTTCCACCACCGACATGTTCGCCTTCCTGCTGCAGCCCGAAAATGAGAACCGCCTGAGCCATGCCTGGGTTCATGATGTTGCCGTGACACCCTGGAGCCAGCCGGCCGATGATGCCTTTATTCTCGCCAGCGATGCCTGGTACGTAGCGGGTCACGACCAGCGTGGCGCCATGGGACATACTCTGGCATCGTTCAGGGAGCGCCATCATGCCGATGCCTTCAGTGAGACCCACGGGGGAGAGGTGCTGGCCTTCAGCGATATCGACCTGGAGCTGCTGACCGAGCTCGCCCGTGCGGATACCAGCATGCAGCACAACGGCGGCATGCCCGGTCACGAAGGCCATGGCGGGCATGGAGGCACCATGCACGGTCACTGATGCGTCCTGCTTGGGGGAAAGTCTCATGTCGTTGAAGCTTGCCGTATCCGCTATCGCCGCCCTGCTGATTTCGCTGAGCCCGGCCGCCTGGTCGGCAGAGACTTCCCCTGCACCGCTTGACGGCGACCCCGAACGGGGCGCCGAGATGGCCAAGCTGTGCACCAGCTGTCACGGCCATCAGGGCCGCAGCGTGACCTCGCGCTACCCGAGCATCGCCGGCATGGACGAAGCGCACTTCATCGAGGGCATGCAGGCCCTGCGCGCCGGTGAACGCGGCCACCTGATGGCCAGCATGACCCGTGGCCTGAGCGACCAGGACATCGCCGACCTGGCGGCCTACTACGCCCAACTGGAACCAAACCCCTGGGGCCAACCTGGCGACCAGAGCGAGCCGTGATGCCATTCAGCGCCGGAGCCGACCCTTTACGGGGTCGGCGAGACGCGCTGCGAGTGCTACCATCTCAGGCCTGTCGATCAGGAACACCAACATGACCCGACCCCTTCGGCCACGAACCGCGCGCCGGCTGCTCTGCTGCCTTCTGCCGGCCGCCCTGTTGTCGGCAAGCCCCGCGCTGGCCACCAATTACAACGTCAGCGACATCGAAGCGCATGAAAACTGGCACTCTCTTTCCTTGTCACTGGGGGATGAGCGTCATTTTCGAGCCCTGGAGCAACACAGCTACAGCGACTCCATTCTCAGCGTGAACTACACCCCCGGCGTGTGCGACCTGCCCTGGCTCGAAGTGCGTGTCGAGCTCGAAGAGCTCCAATCGGAGAGCCGTGTGGCCAACCTGGTGCCCGCCGACCTGCGGGTCGACTACGCCACCATCCACAGCGGGGCTGCGGAGTTCGTCACCCAGCGCGGCGACCGCGGCTTCTATGTCAACTTCTACCTCGATGAACTCGATTTGCTGATCGACGAGATGCGCGACGGCGAAACACTGCGACTGCGGATCGACCGCGGCAACGAGGATTACTGGTTCATGAGCTTCGATATGGCGGGTGCCGCCGAAGCCATCGCCCGCGTCGAGCGACTGTGCGAGGCGGCCAGCTGATGGCGACGCTGCTGTTTCGGCTGGCCAACGTATCCGAGGAAGAAGCCTGGGAAGTGCGTCGATTGCTCGACGAGCACGGCTTCGATACCTACGAAACCCACGCCGGTTTCTGGCGGCTGGGTGTCGACGCCATCTGGCTACGTGACGATGCCCAACGGGAGGCGGCGCGGGAAGTGCTCGAGCGTTATCAGGCCGAGCGACAGGAGCGGGTGCAACAGGAGTACGCGGACCGGATCGAACGCGGCCAGGTACCGAGCCTATGGCAGCGTCTTCTTCATCACCCCATTCGATCGCTGCTGGTGAGTCTGGCCGTCATCGCCATCCTGGCATTGACGCTGTTGCCTTTTCTGGGCCTGATCTAGGCCACCGCCTGACACGACAAGCCGCCGCCCGAAGGCGACGGCATGCGTGAGGCGATTCCTTTCAGCGCAGCAGTCGGGTATCGAGATACTCCACCGAGAGGTAGTCGTCGAAGGACCAAAGACGCACGAAACGTCCGCGCTCCTGCTGCTCACTCTCGGCTCCGCCCCAGATCGAAAGGCTGCTCGGCTCTTCCGGCATGCCTTCCCTGAGCTGCTCGAACCACCATTCGGTCATTTCCTCTGCCCAGGGCTGGCCGTATCGTGCAACAAGCTGCTCCTTCACGACCGCGTGATCTTCCACGTTGGGATGAAACGTCACCACCAGGGCCAACCGATCGCTGCCTGCCGGGAACACATAGCGCACGTCGGTGACAGCGCCATCGGAAACATGGAGCTCACCGTCGATGAGGAGATCGTTTTCCGTGGTTTCCATTGTCTCGACATTGGTGATCCCATCGCTCTCGAGATGCGTCAGAACCGTCTCGGACGACATGCCGAACTCGACGCTGCGATAGCCCGTAATGTCTTCCGCCGCGGCTACAGCACTGGCCGCGGACAAGACCAGCGCCGTCAGTAACGTACCGAACAGCGCTGCAGGTTGAGTGGTTATCGCCATGCGAACTCCTTTTGGGCCTCAAGGCACCTTCGTCTAGTTGTCTTCCTCGCCACCCACGACACGGATCACACCCACCATCCCCCGGTTCTCGTGGGGCTGGCAGTAGTACTCGTAGGTACCCTCCTCCTCGAACGTACGCTCCCAGCTCTCCTCTGGGAAGAGACGCCCGGAAGCGATCTCCTCCTCGGGAAAATAGATGTCATGGTTGGAGCGACGCTCGACGTTGACCCAACGCACCGTGGTGCCGACGGTGACTTCCAGCTCCTCGGGCTCGAAACGGTTGTTGACCATCTCGATCTCGACCACCTTGCCTTCGGTCTCGGCCTTGTCCGAGTCATTCTCGTTGTCGGCCTGGGCCGCACCGCCGGTCAGCAGGATGGCCAGCAGGCTGGTGCCAAGGGTAGTCAGAAGCCGTTTGCGTGTTTGCATCACTCCTTCCTCCTTGTCGGGCGCATCACCGAGTGATGCGCGTCGCGTTGATTTCCACCATGTCTTCCTCGAAGTCACCCGGAATCTCGGCGTCGAAGGCCAGGCCATATTGCCAGGAGACATGGTGGAAGCGAGAGGCGGCATAGTCGTCGTGCAGCGCCACGTTGAAGCTGTACTTGCCATCGGTAGAAAGCGGTTTGTCACCCTCCACGCCGGTGCGCAACGCACGGGTCAGGTAGGCTGTCCACACGCCATCCTCTTCCATGGCAGTCATGACTACTGCCTCACTTTCAGAGAGATGACGCTGTTCGAGGATATAGCCGCTCTCGGTCAGTTCGGTGCCGCTCTTGTAGCGAGCCACATCGAGGTACACACCACCTCCCAGCAGTTCGGCAATCTCCGCCTCATCCTTGAGCTTGTCCCAGCCGCCGCGAGCGGCACCGCGACGACCACGGATCTCGACCTCGGTACGGCTTTCGGTCAGGTACTTGGTCACACCATTCATCATGTCGAGACGTGAGGCGAGCTCGCTCTCAGCCAGGGCTTCCGCTTCCGGAGCATCGGGCATGTAGGTGGAGTCGTGGTGACAGCTCGCCCAGCAACCACCGCGATCGGCCATGTCAACCCGGTCGTCGGCAAAGCTGACGGTCAGCTTCATGGGATTCTCCGGGTCCATACGCCCGCCATCGACGAAGGGCAGCGGTGCATGCTCGCCGGCTTCCCACTGGAAGCGCATGAACAGGTAGTCGTCGTCGAAGGAGGCCTGCACGGTCATCGGAATGTGGCCACGCTTGTCGCCCAGATCATAGGTTTCGATCTTCTCGGCGCTGGTGGCCAGCGCACCGATCTGAGCCTCTTCCCCCTGGTGACACCAAACGCAGCGGTCGCCGAAGCTGAAGGCACGGCCGCCGCCGTGGGAGCTGCCGTCCTGAATCCACTCGATGGATGCCTGACCGGGCAGGAACAGAGTGACGTCCAGCGCCGGCACGTCGGCCCAGTCCAGCGTCGAGGCGATGTCGCCCTCGGCCGCCACGGCTTCGCCCAGCTCTTCGGCTTCCAGCGGCATGGCCGGCTCACCGCGCTCCGGCAGGTCGGTGACGGGCTCGTCGTGCTCGAAACGGTAGGCCCACACCGCTGACTCATCCCAATCCTCGGGAAGTTCATGGGCGATGCCTTGGTGACACTCGATGCACGTCTGGCCTTGTTCGAAGGCTCGCGCATGCTCACGGGCTGCACGCGGTGCCTGCTGCTCGAGATCCATCGCCGACCAATCATGACAGTTGCGACACTCGCGCGAGTCGGTGCGCAGCATTGAGCGCCATACGTTTTCCGCCAGATGCAGCCGTTTGTCCTCGAATTTCTCCTTGGTGTTGATGGTGCCCAGCATCCAGTGCCACACCTCGCGGCTGGCCTCGATCTTGCGGATCATCTTGGGCCCCCAAGCGTCCGGCACGTGACAGTCCGAGCAGGTGGCTCCCACCCCAGTGGCGTTCTGGTAATGGGGGCGATCCAGGTACTCCTCGTGCACCCAGCTCATTTCGTGGCATGCCGTGCTGCAGAACTTCATGCTGTTGGTGGCTTCCATGACGGTATTGAAACCGCCCCAGAACAGAATGCCGGCAACGAAGAAGATCACGGCGGCACCCAACGATGCCCCCATGATCGTCATCCTGCGCCAGTTTTTTAGACGCTCCCCCATGATCTCGCTCTCCCCAAAAAGTCATGCCACGTGTCTTGCTTTGTCCTTCTGCCATGCCGCCTGGTGATGCTTGGGCTGCCGGCCCCTTCTTCAACCGTTTCGCTCAGTACCCTGACTGTGGGAAATGGCTGAAGAAGGGGCCGGAGCGCCCTGAGGCGCTCCGGCAGTCGGCTTAGCCGCGCTCGTACTTCTTCAGACGGTTGTAGACGTTGAACTTACCGGTCGGCGTGTTCAGGTTCTCGATGACATCCTTGACTTCAAGGGTGGCGTCATCGAAGACCACAATGGCGCCGTCATCCTGGTGGCCACGGCCGCGAGCCCAGATGGAGACCCAGACCTCGGTGCCGGACTGGTCGTATTCCATGTGCACGGCCACCGCATCATGCTCGACGGGACGGTCGGCAACGTGGATCGGAGTCAGCTCACGGGTCTCCTTGTCCATGACCATGATCCACTGGTTGACGTCGGCCTCCGGGTGCATCGCCTGGTCGATCCAGACGTGCGGCGAGTTCGGATGGCTACGCAGGAAGAGCCCCGGACCGTCTGTCTCGACGGTGCCGCAGATCTCCCAGGCATGGTCCGGATGTCCTTCCGGATCGGTGCCCCAGAAGGTCACGAGGCCTTCGCCGAGGTGGGTGGTGCCGGCCACCGGACCGCACTCCGGATCGATCCAGTTGGCGCCAGGGCCCGGGTGCGGGATCTGACCGGTGTTGAGCATGCTGACGAGCTTGCGCTCGACGGTATCGATGAACGCCATCTTGTGGCTGAAGTTGGCCGCGATCATGAAGTAGCGACCGGTGGAATCGAAGAAGCCGTCGTGCAGATACTCGGCAGACGCGATGTGGTCGATTCGCAGATTGTCGATATCGCTGTAGTCGACCTGCCAGACCTGACCGGTCTCCTTGACGTTGACCAGGAAGGACGGCGCATGAGGCGTATCGTAGAGCGCCGCCACGCGGGCCTCGTGCACGTAGTTACCCTCGGTGTCGTAGCCGCGGGTGGAGACGACCTTGAGCGGCTCCATGGTGTCGGCGTCGGCTATCACGAAGTGCGGTGGCCAGTAGCCGCCGCCGATGACGTACTTGTCTGCCCACTCGCCATAGTGGGAAACCGCCACGTCACGGGCATCGATGCCGATGAACACCTCAGCGGTCGCCTGGGGCGGATCCATCCACAGGTCGATCTTCGTCAGGCGGCCGTCACGGCCCTGGACGTACCAGAAGCGACCGTCGGAGCTGGACTTGGCCACGTGTACGGCATAGCCGGTCTCGGCCTCGGTGACGAGCTCCTTGGTGTCGCCGTCGATGATGCCCATGGCGCCACGGTCACGCAGGATGGTGACCATGAAGTTTTCCCAGTTGCGGTCGTGCTGGGGTGAGTCCGGCCACTCTTCCTCGGGCACCAGGATTCTCCAGGTGTCGCGGATATCGGCAAGCGACATCTCCGGCGGCTCTTCCGGCGTCTGCTGGATGTACTTGGAGATCAACGTGATCTCGTCTTCGTCCAGAATGCCGTCGAAGTTGTTCATGCCGCCTTCGGTACCCAGCGCGATGATGCTCTCCAGGCGGCGCTGACCCATCTCCTGGGTGTTTTCAGGCAGCAGGTTGGGCCCGGTGGCCCCCTTGCGCAGGGTGCCGTGACAACCGGCACAGCGCTGGAAGTAGATCGCGCTGGCGCGCTCCATTTCCTCGGCCGTCATTTCCGGGGCCGCTGCCTGGGCGGTGCCCATCATGGCGGCCAGCGGGAAGCTCAGGGCGAAAATCCCCTTGGTCAATGCTCTCTTGTACATAACGTGCCTCGCTTGGTTTCCCCTTCGGGTAGTGGCTGGCGGGTGCCCGGCATGCGCTGTTCTTCTCGCTGCGGCGCGTCATGACCTTCAGCCACCCCCCACCTAGCGTCATTAGTAGCAGCTTTGCCTTGTGGCTCACTTGACCACTGTCAATAGATGCATTCTGGAGTTGACTTATGTCAGAAGAGGGGTGAAATAAGGGTCGGCGAGCGTTAAAAGGCCCGCTTTTGCGGGCCGTGTGTGCGAGAAGGGCATTAGCGGCAGGGTCGCGCCGTCGCCGTGCGCGGAACGTCCAGCGCGGCACAAGGCAGCACCGTGAGCGGCTCCTCTTCAGTGGTATTGGCAAAACGTCTCAGGGCAGCAATGTCTTCGATATGGACGCAATTGCGTTCACAGCTGACGCCGACCTCCTTGAGCCGGGCCATGGCCCGGGAAAAGCTTTCCGGTTTCATGCCCAGCCGACCGGCGATCAGCAGCTTGTCACAGGGCAGGCAGACGGTAGCTTGATTGGTGTCGCAGGGGCATAGCGAGACGATGAAAGCCGCCAGGCGCTGGTAAGTGGGCTGATTGGTGAGCTGGTCGAGCTGACGTATCAGATAGCGCAGCATTCCCGTAAGGTTGGCCAGCAGATTGAGCGCCAGGCCGTGGTTGCGCTCCAGGGTGGTAAGAAAGTGATCGGCAGTGAAGACCAGCAGTCGGGCGTCTTCGGCAACCGCGGCATTGACCGGAAAGCCCAGGCGATCGAACATGGCCGCCTCGGCAAAGGACTCGCCGCGGGTGAACAACCCCACCATGCACTCGTTGCCATCGGGGCTTTCGCGGAACAGCTTGACCCAACCGCTCAGCACCACGTAAAAGCGGTCCGCCGGCTCCCCGGCGCTGAACAACAGCGTACCGCGGCGATAGCTGCGTTCCAGAGCACCATCGGTCAACAGGGCCAACGTTTCGTCTCCAAGACCCGAGAACAGCGGCACTTGTCGAACGGCCTGCAGGGCCTCGCGACTCAGCAGCGTTTTCATACGTTTCTCCTTCATGGTAGGCACTCCGGCTCAGCCTTCCGTCGTGGCTTGCGCCACCTGGCTCAGATTGCCGCGAATCACCTCGGCTTCGGGCGATTCTTCCGGCAGCACGACGAGCAGACGCTCCCAGTAGTCACGAGCATGCTCCATCTCGCCTTCCAGATAGGCTCGCGAGCCGGCCAACCACAGCCCTTGGGCATGATGGGGGTCGATCTCCAGGGCACGTTCGAGCAGCCGCCGAGGTTCGCCGGCCAGGCTTCCCTGACGCTCGGCCATGACATCGGCATAGCGGACCAGCAGGTCGGGGGTGCTGTCGCCACCATGCTCCATGGCCTCGCGGAAGGCGCGTTCGGCTGCGTCAAGATCATCGAGAAAGACGAGAGTACGCCCCAGTAGCACCCAGCTCTCGAGGTCGTCGGGTTCCTGGGCCAATCGCCCCTGCAACTGCTGCGCCATCAGCTCGAACTGACGCCTAAGCTCGGCCTCAGTGGCCGCGGTCGGCTCGCCGGCCGCCATCTCGCTGGCGGGCTGCTGGATGGCGAAGACCTCGTCGGCATGCCCAACGGCCAGGTAGATGCCTATGGCCATGAAAGGCAGCACCGCGATACTGACGAAAGCGGCAGCGCCGACCGCACGCCGCTCGCCACGCCCTTCGGCCATAAGCTGCTCGTCGGGGTCGACGGCGCCACTGTCTAGCAGTTCGCGCTCCAGGTCGGCCACGGCCATGTCGTACTGGCCCTGGGTCAAGGTGCCCGCCACCAGATCCTGTTGCAGTTCGCGTACGCGGTCATGGTGCACGTCGGCATTGATTGCCCGCCGCGATGGCAGCGCGTGCCACTGTGGTGTGCGCATCAGCGGGTAGAGCACGAACTCCAGCGCCAGGACGCACAGCACCAAGGCAAAGAGTAGAAATAGTCCGTTCATCACGTCCTCCAGGATCAGGCGTCGTTGCGCAGCCGCTCTAATACGGCCCGCTCCTGCTCGGTAAAGTCGGGGCGCTCGATCATGCTTCGCCGCCCGACGATGACGCGCCACCAGACGATGACGCCGCCGAACATGAGCAGGAAGGGGCTGGCCCAGAGTAGAAAGGTATTGGCCTGAAGCGGTGGCCGGTAGCGCACGTAATCGCCGTAGCGCTGCACCATGAAGTCGACGATGGCGTCGGCATCATGACCGGCCAGGGTCATGTCGTAGACGCGCCGGCGCATGTCGGCGGCCAACTCGGCGTTGGATTCATGTATGGTCTCGCTCTGGCACACCGTGCAGCGAAGCTCGCGCACCAAGGTGTCGTACTGGCGCTTCTGAGCCTCGCTGTCGAACACGATCGGCTCACCGATGGCCAGCGCCATGGCGAGACCGGCGGGCGCCAACCAGGCGATCAATAGCAAAAGCGTGTGTCGGATCATGATTGCGCCACCCTCCTCGCCTCGTTGTTGCGCTGTTCCTCGCGCAATTTCTCGACCAGCGGCAACACCTCGTCGAGCAGCAGCTGGCGTGAAATCGGACCGATGCGCTTGTAGCGAATCACGCCTTCGGCATCGAGTACGTAGGTTTCCGGCGTGGCATAGACGCCCCAATCGATGCCGGCGTCTCCACGAGGGTCGAAGGCAATCGTGCGGTAGGGATTGCCACTGACGCCGAGGTAGCGCAGCGCAGCCTCGCGCTCGTCACGGTAATTGAAGGCATGAATGGGAATGCCGCCGGCGGCCAGTTCCATTAGCAGCGGCTTCTCGGAACGGCAGGTACTGCACCAGGTAGCCCAAATGTTGACCAACGCCACCTCGCCGAAGAAGTCCTGCTCGGTGACGAGTCGCTCGGCGTCTTCCAACGCTTCGAGAGTGAAGGCCGGCGCCGGCTTACCCACCAGTGGCGACGGCAGATCGCGGGAGTTCATGCCTAGGCCGATGAACAACAGCCCAAGAAGCGCAGTCGTTGCCAGCAAGGGAATCAACAGTCGCAGATTCATCAGCCAGTCACTCCATGCGGTTGCACAGTCGAGACATCAGGCTTGCGCTGCGGGTGAACAACACGATTCCTGGCCAGGCGGTAACGCTTGTCGCAGGCCGCCAGTAGGCCACCCAGCGACAGCAGGATGGCGCCGGACCACATCCAGAACATGTACGGCTTGTAGTAGAGCCGGAAGCTCCAGGCATCCCCCACCAGGCGCTCGCCCAGCGAGACGTAGACGTCTCGAGTCGGCGCACGGTGCAGAGAGGCCTGGTTCATGGGGTTTTGAGGTTGGGTGTCGTAATAGCGACGCTGTGGCAGCAGCGTGGCCACCTGGCGTCCGTTACGATTGACCTCGACCACGGCCTGGTCGGCATCCCAGTTGGGGCCGCGTACGGTTTCCATACGCAACAGAGTGAAATCGAATCCTGCCGCTGAGGTGGTCTGGCCCGGCTGCATGCGCACGTCACGCTCGACTTCGTAGGTGTTGACCATGGCGATCGCCACCACGATCAGCGCCAGTCCGACATGCGCAAGATGCATGCCCATGAAGCTTGGCCGCATGACCTTGCGCAGACGAGCCGCCAAGGGCTGGCGCGCCGAGCCCATGCGCTTGTGGATGTCCAGCAGCGCAGTGAGTACGATCCAGGTGGCCAACATCAGCGACAGCGCGGTCAGGGGCCGCCAGGCACCGATCGTCAGGGGCCAGACCCCACCGGCAATGACGCTTACCAGCAGCGCCCAGCGCAGCTGACGGAATGTGTCGCTGGGATTGGCCTGCTTCCACATCACTGCCGGACCGAGGCCGATCAGAAACAGCAGCGGCAACATCAGCGGAGCGAATACGGTATCGAAGTAGGGGGGGCCCACCGAGATCTTGCCCAGACCGAAGGCATCCAGCGCCAGCGGATAGAGCGTGCCGATGAAGACGGCCGCGCAGGCCACCGTTAGCAGCACGTTATTGGCCATCATCAGCGACTCACGGGAATACCAGGCGAAGGTGCCGCCAAGTCCTACCTTGGGCGCCCGCCAGGCGTAAACGGTCAGCGAACCCAGCAGGGTCAATGCCAGCATGCCCAATATGAATACGCCGCGCTCCGGGTCGGTGGCGAAGGCATGCACCGAGGTGATCACGCCGGACCGCACGATGAAGGCCGCCAGCACGACCAGCGCGAAGGTGATGATCGCCAGCATCAAGGACCACACCTTGAAGCCGCCGCGCTTTTCGGTCACCGCCAGAGAGTGAATCAGCGCTGTGGCAGTGAGCCAGGGCAGGAAAGAGGCATTCTCTACCGGGTCCCAGAACCACCAGCCGCCCCAGCCCAGTTCGTAATATGCCCACCAGGAGCCCACCGCAATGCCCAGGGTCAGAAAGACCCAGGCCACCGTGGTCCAGGGGCGCGACCAGCGTGCCCAAGCGGCATCGAGCCGGCCGCCAAGCAAGGCTGCGATGGCGAAGGCGAAGACCACTGCCGTACCCACGTAACCCATGTAGAGCAACGGTGGGTGCAGGATCATGCCCGGATCCTGTAGCAGCGGATTCATGCCGCGGCCATCCATCGGACCCGGCAAGACACGATCGAACGGGTTGGAAGTGAAAATGGTGAAGGCGATGAAACCCACGCAGACCATGCCCAGCACGGCCAGCACCCGGGCCAGCATATCGCGGGGCAGCGACTTGCTGAAGTAGGCCACGGCGGCACCCCAGGCGCCGAGGGTGAAAACCCACAGCAATAGCGAACCCTCATGCCCCCCCCAAACCGCGGTAACCTTGTAGATGAGCGGTTGACTGAGACTGGAGTGGCTGGCCACGTAGCGCACCGTGAAATCGTCGACCACAAAGGCCCAGATCAGCACTGCCAAGGAGAGCGAGAGAAAGACGAACTGTCCGGTAGCCAGAAAACCACCGGTGCGCATCAGCCGAGCGTTTCCGAGTTGAGCACCCAGCAACGGCAGTACGCTCTGAGCCACTGCCAAACACAGCGCCAGGATAAGGGCAAAATTTCCGAGTTCCGCCACCATGGGCTGGCACCTCCCGCTTTCCCGGCGCCGATGGCTTCGGCTGCCGGTCACTGACTGACGTGGTAGCCGAAGCGAATGAAGTGGAAGCTGTGAACAGCGTTGCCTCGGCCGGCATGAAGGAATGGTCGGACCAATGCGCTTAAAAGACCATACCCAGTACTTCTTTTCACGGGCGGGTTGTGATCCATGTCAAACAAAAAGGCGTGGCCGGATGTCGCGCCCCGGATCGAGCGACGAAAGCCTGACAGTGAGCTCGACTGGACGTAAGCTAGGCATTGTCTTTCCCTGCCGCACCATCAGGAGTGATCCGTGCTGAAGCGAACCCTGCTTTCCCTGCTTGCCGCCGCCAGCCTGCCGCTGGCATCAGCCCATGCCAGCGCTGCCGACGTGATATTGCATACCAGTCATGGCCAGATCGGCATCGAGCTGTTCCAGGAACAGGCACCCGAGAGCGTCAATAACTTTCTGACCTACGTGCAGGAAGGCCACTACGACGGCACCGTCTTTCATCGCGTGATCGATGGTTTCATGATCCAGGGCGGCGGATTCGACGAGAGCTTCAGTCAGAAGCCGACCCGCTCGCCGATCACCAACGAAGCCGACAATGGCTTGCGTAATGAGCGCGGCACTCTCGCCATGGCTCGTACCGGCGACCCGCACTCAGCCACGGCGCAGTTCTTCATCAACGTCAATGACAACGCTTTCCTTGACCATCAGGGCACCCACTCCAGCCAGGCCTGGGGCTATGCGGTGTTCGGCCGAGTGGTAGAAGGCATGGACGTGGTCGATGCCATCAAACGGGTACCCACCGGCAGCCGCGGTCCGTTCCAGGACGTACCCCGTGATAGCGTGGTCATCGAGCGCGCCGAGCTCCAGTAAACGAGTCGCCGCCAGAAATACGACGACGCCCGCCATCGGAAGATGGCGGGCGTCGTCGTTTGGCCGCTCAAGTGCCGGTCAGGTCACTACCGCAGCAGGTAGCGTCGTATCCCGGCCAGCACCAGTACCGCCGTCGCCGCACCCAGCGAGTTGGCCAGAATATCGGCCCAGTCACCGCCGCTACGCCCGGGCACGGGGATCTGCAGGTATTCGATGAAAATGCCGTAGAGCACCACGAAGACGAAGGTGCGCCCCAGCGGTAGCCCCGCCAGGCCGACCAGCCCCGCCAGGCCTGCGTAGCCGACAAAGTGGTTGAACTTGTCCCACGGCAGGTTGGTGGGCATCTCGCTGCCAGGGGTCAAGCTGCCCGCTGCAATGACCAAGGCAGCCAACACGGCCAGCACCGCCCACAGGCGGTGTCGGTCGTGCAAGCGGCGCAGGACTTGCTCTTCAGGCATTGTGGTGCTGAATGGCTCGATGATAGCGAGGGCTCAGCTCGTGCAGTGCTTCCATGAAGGCGGTGACATTGTCCGGATCGGTGAACTGGCTGATGCCGTGGCCCAGGTTGAATACATGCCCCGGCCCGTGACCGTAGCTGTCCAGAATACGCCCCACCTCGGCGCGAATGGCCGCAGGACGAGCGAATAGCACATTGGGGTCGAGATTGCCCTGCAGCGCCACCTTGTGCCCCACGCGGGCGCGGGCATCGGACAGCTCGGTGGTCCAGTCGATGCCCACGGCATCCGGCCCCGCCAGGGCGATATCCTCGAGCCACTGGCCGCCATTCTTGGTGAACAGGATCACCGGCACGCGGCGGCCGTCATGTTCCCGAATCAGGCCGGCAACGATCTGCTCCATGTAGCGCAGCGAGAATTCGAGGTAAGCCGGAGTAGAGAGGGCGCCACCCCAGGTGTCGAAGATCTGCACCGCCTGGGCACCGGCACGAATCTGAGCATTGAGGTACTCGGTCACTGCCGTAGCCAGCATGTCGAGCAGGTCGTGCATCACGCTGGGCGTGTCATAGAGCATGGTCTTCACGTGGCGGAAGTCCTTGCTCGAGCTGCCCTCTACCATGTAGGTGGCAAGCGTCCAAGGACTGCCCGAGAAGCCGATCAGCGGCACACGGCCGTTCAGCTCGCGGCGGATGGTCGACACCGCCCGCATCACGTAGTCCAGGTCGCGCTCCGCGTCGGGCACACTCAGGGCCGCTACGTCTTCGGCCGTGCGCACCGGCTTGCGAAACTTGGGCCCCTCTCCGGTCTCGAAGTAGAGCCCCAGCCCCATGGCATCGGGGATGGTGAGAATATCGGAGAACAGAATGGCAGCATCCAGCGGATAGCGCTCCAGCGGCTGCAAGGTCACTTCACAGGCCAGGTCGTGGTTGCGGCACAGGTCCATGAAATCGCCGGCTTCGGCGCGGGTAGCGCGGTACTCCGGCAGGTAGCGTCCGGCCTGCCGCATCATCCACACCGGAGTGCGGTCTACCGGCTGTCGCATCAGGGCGCGCAGGAAACGATCGTTCTTGAGATCCATGCAGGCAATCATCCACAGGAAATGTCGCCACATTGTAGCGCATCCTGTTTCACGAGGCTTGACCGAGGCCAAGGTCACGATAATGAGTGCAGTCCGCATTCCTGCTAGAATGCGTGATTCACTTCCGGCATCGCCGTGGTCTTGACCGAGGTACTCCGTGACGATTCGATTCATCGCCGCCTCCCGGCTGCCCACTCCCTGGGCCACCTTCACCATGCACGGTTTCGAGGATGAGGCTACCGGCAAGGACCATATCGCCCTGACCCTGGGCGACGTGGCCGACGGAAAGCCGGTGCTCGGCCGTGTGCATTCGGAGTGCCTGACCGGCGACGCCCTGTTCTCCATGCGCTGCGACTGCGGTTACCAACTGCAGGAAGCGCTCAAGCGTATCGCCGATGAAGGGCGTGGCGTACTGTTCTACCTGCGTCAGGAAGGGCGAGGCATCGGCCTACTCAACAAGATTCGCGCTTACCACCTGCAAGACCAGGGTGCCGATACCGTGGAAGCCAACGAGCAGCTGGGTTTCGCTGCCGACCTGCGCCGCTACGACCTGTGCGTGCCGATGCTTCAACACCTGGGCGTCCAGAGTCTGCGATTGATGACCAACAATCCGCGCAAGGTCGACGCCCTGAGCAAAGAAGGCATCGTCATCACGGAACGGGTACCGCTGACCACGGGTCTTAATCCGCATAACGAGCAATACCTCTCCACCAAGGCGGGCAAGCTCGGCCACATGATGGCTCTGGGCGACTTCACCCAGGCCGGCGACGTGAATATCGAACGCAACAAACCCTGAGCCGACGAGGCAGCGGGACTCCTGACGAGAACGAACCAATGCCAGAAACGCAAGGAACGCTCAGCCACCGCCATCACCTCTTCGAGGAGCTGCTCAATAGCATCAGCCACGGCATTGGCGCAGTGCTTAGCCTGGCCGGGGTGATCGTGCTGTTGATCCTGGCCAGCATGGCTGCCCATGTGGACCCCTGGAAAATCGTCAGTATCAGCCTTTACGGCGTGACCCTGGTATTGCTCTATGCCACTTCCACGCTCTATCACGGCGTGCGCCATCCGCGGCTCAAGCGTCTGTTTCAGCACCTGGACCACTGCGCCATCTACCTGCTGATCGCCGGCACCTACACGCCCTTCCTGCTGGTCAACATGCGCAGCACCACCGGCTGGACGCTGTTTGCCATCGTCTGGGGGCTGGCGCTGGCCGGCATTGCCTGCAAACTCGCCTGGCCGCACCGATTCACTGCGCTACGAGTGGCCATCTACCTGATCATGGGCTGGCTGATCGTCTTCGCCGGCGACACCCTGAGCACCAGCCTGCCCACCGCAGGCATCGTCCTGCTCGCCGCCGGCGGCATCACCTACACCCTGGGCGTGATCTTCTTCGCCATCAATTCGATCCCCTTCAATCACGCCATCTGGCACCTATTCGTGCTCGGCGGCAGCACCTGTCACTACTTCGCCGTGTACGCCGCCGTACTGCCGTTCAATGCGTGAAATTAGCCTCGCCATGACTAAAGTCATACAAAATGTTTCTTACTCTTCACCCTAATTAAAGTTTCCTTACCCGCGGCCGATAGCTTCGTCACAACCCTTGTCCAAACGGTTGTTTGACCGCGTCCCGCCCTATAGGAAACCATGATGAAGCTTCAGAGCGCCCTGCTTGTCCCTTTGACTGCCGCCGCCTTGGCAGTGAGTAGCACCTATGCACTGGCAGCACCCGATGTCCGCGTCAGTGGCTTCGGCACCCTCGGCTATGTCACCACCGATACCAATGACGCCGAGTATCGAAGCAGCCTGCGCCAACACAAGGGTGCCACCGAATCCGACGGCGACTGGGGCGTAGACAGCCGCCTGGGTCTGCAGACCAACGTTACCTTCAACGAAACGTTCTCAGCCGTAGCACAAGGCTATATCAGCCGCCGCGATGGCAATTCATCGCCCGACATCGAATGGCTGTTCCTCCAAGCCGATGCGATTGACGGAACCAGCCTGCGGGCCGGCCGTATGCTGGTGCCTACCTTCTTCCTCTCAGATTTCCGTCATGTGGGTTACGCCCAGCACTGGCTGCGCACGCCGGTAGAAGTCTATGGCAACTTCCTGAACACCTCCTTTGACGGTTTACAGAGCGTGTCTCGCTTCTCGATGGGCGATTACAACGCCACCGTCCAGCTGTCTGGCGGCCAGGCCACCGGCAACAAGAAATATTTCCAGATTGGCCCTGACTTTTTTGAAACCGACGAGCAAAGCGACCGCCTCTACTCGGCGAACTTTTCTCTGCAGCGCGGCGACTGGGCCGGCCGAGTCGGTTACACCCATATGCGCGATGTCGAAATCATCAGCATGGGGCGAGCCGTTAACAGCGGTAATGACAACTTCATCAGCGCCGGCCTGCAATACGACAACGGCAGCCTGCTGGCCATGGCCGAGCATATCTGGCGTCGCTGGGACGCGAGTGGTGCAGAAGACGGCGCCCTGGACAGTGAAGCGTTCTACCTCACTACCGGTTACCGTCTCGGCAGCGTAATGCCTTACGTCACTTATTCGGCGTTCACACCGAAAGGCGAAGGCTATCCAAGCTCCATGGATACCCGTAAGACAACCGCGATCGGGGCACGCTGGGATGTGGCCAGAAATCTTGCGGTAAAAGCTCAAGTAGAAGAAGTCAGCGGTGGGGTTGGCGATCAGTTTCTCGGTAACTTGGAGCACCAGATGCGCCAGCCCACCACCCAGGTGTACAGCATCGCCCTCGACTTCATTTTCTAAGGAGCTGACATGAAAACCTGTAAAGCCATTGTCGTTGCCTTACTTCTTTTCGCCTTCTCCAGCTTTGCCGTAGCCGCAGAACTCGTGGTGATCGGGCATCCTTCAGCGTCGACGTTAAGCAAGGCTCAGGTGGCAGACATCTACCTGGGCAAAACCAATAGCGGCACGCTGTATGATCTTCCGGAAAACAGCCCCCTCTATGCTGCCTTCTACCAGGAAGCAACCGGCCGCAACGTATCTCAGGTCAAGTCGACTTGGGCTCGGCTGGTATTCTCCGGCCAAGCCCAGGCACCGACTCAGCTGCCTGATTCGAATGCCGTGAAGCGTGCCGTGGCAGAGGACCCTCGTGCTATCGGCTACATAGAAAAATTGGCCCTTGATTCATCGGTCAAACTGCTTCTCGACCTGAATTGATGGATGCTCACCGGCCCAGCAAGGGCCGGTTTTTTCATTCATAGGCACGAGGCCTGTTATGAAAATACGCACAAAGATATGGATGCTGCCACTCAGCGCCGCACTGATCTTCATGGTGGGCATGAGTTTCAGCTTCCTGGTGGGAACGAACACCTCTTCGGCCATAGAGCGCCTAAGAGATATCGACAACCCTTACATGCTGGAAATCAACCAGATCGATCGTCATATCGACGCTTTTCGCACCCAGCTTCAAGCCGCCGCAGCCGAGGGCGATATCGATGCACTTGATCTTGTTGAAGCATTGAATCATCAGGTTTTTCATCATATTCAGAACGTAGCTGAGATAGCCGGCAAGCAGACAATTGCCGCTCAGCTCCGAACGTATTACGACGACTATCAGTCAGCCGCACTCGGGGCTACCCGTGCGATGCTGGGGGTAGGCGAGCTGGGCAATCAGATTGCACAGATGCAGGCCGCTCAGTCCAGCCTCACAGAGCTCGTCGAACTGGAAATGGCAAATGCCATGCAGGCTACCCTGGACCGCCAGGCGGAGGCCGACAGCGGTATCACTACCTCTCTCCTGGTCAATCTTCTTACCGGCCTGGCCGTGCTGCTCGTTCTAGGACTGGCTTCCTACCTTGTGATCAATGCCGTGTGGCGTGAGCTTGGCGACGAACCGGACAATCTTCGCAAAGCCATGAAGCGGGTCACCGAAGGCGATCTCAGCACCGAGCTCAAGGTAGCCAAGAACGATCAGGATTCGCTTAACATGAGCGTCAGTCAAATGGTCCTGACTCTGCGAGAAATCATTGGTCAGATACGGGAATCCACCGAATCGATCAGCGTAGCATCCAGTGAGATCGCGTCGGGCAACCACGACCTGAGCACCCGCACCGAGACTACCGCCGACAATCTGCAACGCACCGCCGCAGCCACCGAGCAACTGACCGTGACCGTTGGCCAAACCGCCGACTCTGCCCGCCAGGCAGATCAGCTTGCCTCCGCAGCGGCGAGTGCAGCAGCCCGTGGCGGCGAGATCGTCGATCAGGTAGTGGCCAACATGGGTGAGATCGAAGCGTCGTCACAGAAGATCACCGAAATCATTGGCGTAATCGATGCCATCGCCTTTCAAACCAACATCCTGGCGCTCAATGCATCGGTAGAAGCGGCCCGTGCCGGCGAGCACGGTCGCGGTTTCGCTGTTGTTGCTGGGGAAGTGCAGCTACTGGCCAAGCGCAGTGCCGACGCCGCCAATGAAATCAAGACGCTGATTGGCAGCTCGAGTGAAAAGGTAGTGAGCGGAACCAGGCTGGTAAAAGACACCGGTGAGGCGATGAATGAAATCGTCGTGGGGGTGCAGCGGGTCACCGACATCATCGGTGAAATCAGCGCCGCTACCAGTGAACAGTCGTCTGGTCTCACATCCGTCAACGATTCGGTCGCCGAACTAGACGATATGACCCAGCAGAATGCCGCCTTGGTACAGGAATCCGCTGCCGCCGCAGCGAGCCTGAGCAGCCAGGCTGAACGGCTTTCACACGTGGTTGCCGCGTTCCGGTTGGCTCACGGCGAAAACCGCCAGCCGCTATCGCCCGTTGCACACACTTCTTGGGACGACGCCCACCCCCCGGCACAAGCTGGTTTCAAGCGCTTGCCAGCTCCTGTGTGAAGCAAGCAGCCGCCTCTTGTAGGATATATCTTACAAAACGAGTCGGCGATCTCTTACGTATAACTTGACACAAGTTAACGTCGCAACGCCTCTGAAATTGGCAAAGTAAAAGCGTACTGAGCACGGAGGCTCAGCCAGGGATGACGAGTCAGGAAGACTCACTATCCAAGGATGCTCGAGCTGAAGGATGCTCGAGGTGGAAGTAAGGAAGCGAAGATCCAGCCCGGCCGAAAGGCCGGGCTTTTCGTTGCCAGACCATACCACACCATGTCGGACCGCAGCACGGCGTTGCAGCGATGGTTATTTTCCCGATGGTTTGGGCAGAAAATTTCCGAATTATTTATCTCAGGTTAAGTCGCTACTGGTTCATGCCTGCCATCCTAGGGCCATCGGGCAAGGGAAAGCCCTACATGGAAGACCGAGCAAATGGATTGCTCAAAACCAAGGATGCTTGGGCAGGAAGCCCAAGGTAGGTTGGATAAGGAAGCGTCGATGAAGAGCCCGGCCCTAGCGGTCGGGCTTTTTTCTTGTCATAAGGCTTGGCGTTTTCAAGCCGCACTGGCCGCAAACGGCAGAGTGCGGTAAGCCGAGCGCGGCGACGGCGACACCTCAACGCCGAAGCGCTTCTCGATGTCGCCCATCTCGATGAACTTCTCACCGCGCTGGTAGGCGGCACGCAGTTGCTCACTGAGTTCGGCAAGCTCACGGGAAGGTTTGGCCCATTGCTCCCGAGGCAGCGGCCGGGACCACTCGGCCAGCCAGTCTCTGGGTACCGCCTTGGGCAGCACGTGTTTCACACAATAGTCGGTGTACCAGTGGGCGAAGCGGGCGTGCTCCCACAGCCGTTTGCGACGAAAGCGCCGCCACCGGGCTATGTCGTTGGTGCGTTCACACTCCGCCTTTTCCCGGGCCACGTAGGCGTCGTACCACTCGAGGCCCCACTCCCGGGCCGAAGGCGTGATGGCCTCAGGCCCTTCCTCCATAAAGCGACGGATGTACTCCCACTGAGCTAGCGCCCCAGCCAGACCGCCCACGCCAACAACGATACCTGCCCCGGGCAGGGTGTAGCCCGGCCGCTCAGGATCGGGTGGCAACAGAGCGAAGTTCCAGCCGAAGCCGGTAACGGCGCTGACGCTTAAGGTGGGGTTGAAGCCGCATACCGCGATCACGTCTTCCCAAGGCACCAGGACCGTATGCCTCTCTTGCCCCGCCAGCTTGCGGCAGAAGTCGTAGACATACGGATATAGAGGAAGGAAAGCCAGAGAGGCGATGTGTATGAGCAGTACGGTAAGAGGAAAGGTCCCTTCACCAGTGACCAACCAGTCATGGCTTTCAGTAAATAAAATAAGCCCTGTTGGCATGGCAGCAGCACCAACTATGGCTGCCAACCACATATTCGTAGGGGAAGGAAGCCAGAAGCGTTGCTTAGGACTATCCACCACAAAGGAAACTTCTCGCCGTTGACGATGTAGACGAATGGGCGGAGTTCGCCTTAGTACGACATTGGGAAAGACAATTCCAGTAACAAATGGAAAAAGCGAAATCGCATAGAGCGCCCCCATCCACCAAAATATCAACTGTAAAGGCAGCGACCCTTTAAATAGGGCAACTAACAATAGCAGTACCCCAAAGGTGCCTATAAATGTAAGGCCGACACTAAAGGTATGCCCTGTGGTCAAAAGTCCCTCATGACTAGCGCCTTGGCGCAGATCCATGATAGCGTCGTTATGGCAAACGTCGATATGGGCCATGTCTACCCCGTGCTCACTATCGGTAGGCAGGGGTAAAGGACTCAGACAGTACTGCTCACCCCCGGCACGGCTTTCCCGCTCGCCGGCACGCATCGGGAGCAGCGAATCATCGATGGTCGGTTTGGGCATGATGCATCATATCCCTTGTCGTTATTGCCAGGCCGTCAGAGGCATGTGCGGCCAATTTCCCACCCGGCCACGTGTCCAGAAACTGTCGTCGCGAGCAGAAGTAGCGCGCCGCTCGCCAAACCAGTCATCCCAGAGATATTGCCGCTCGATCTCGATAAGATGGCAAGTCGCATGGACCAACTGCTCAACCGTTGTCATCTCTCCCAGGAAGCGGCACTTTTCTTGGACTCTTTCATGCTGCGCCCCCACGCTCCCGCCGGGACAGGCCAATCGTGCCTTCCCTGACGGGTACCGCATGAGGGTGTTCCGTTGAGTGCTGAACAACGTGCACTCAAAAACCAAAGACAAAGCGTCCTTGGGAGCCTCCTTTCGGAGGCCCCGGTATATATTTCGTGCTGGGTATCAGCGTGAACGTTGGTCGTTTTCCGGTTGCTCCGGTAATTCTGTGGGCGGTTTCGCTTCCGGGCGGTCGAGGAACTTACCGGCCTTCCAGGGGAAGCGGCCAAAGGCATTGACATCCTCCGGCTCGCCCTTGCGGGTCTCGCGGTAGTTGGGCACCGAAAGCTCCATCAGGTCCGGGCGGCCACCCCAGGCGGTGCTGTCGACCTCGGCGCGGTGAGCGTCGCGCAGCGCCTTGAGTTCCGCTTCACTGCTCTTGGCGTAGAGGTCGCGCCAATAGGTGGCGGGGCGGCCACGCTTGCCCGCCTCGTCATAGGCCTTGGTGGTCGGGTCGAGATGACGGAAGGGTTCAACTTGGGGAATATCCGGCAGCGGCTGGGAAATGTCCATATAGCGCTGGAGCATATCCCAGGCAGCGTATAGCTGGGCGATGCTGCCACCTACAGAAAAGTCATAATCGAGAGGCGCATTGATGTGTGGGAGACGACTGCGCTGAGGGTAGCGATGAATCAACTTAAGCGAATGAAATTGCGAGCCCTGGGTGCCCACTCGCATCTCGATATAGGCATCGAACTCGTAGAAGGGAAAGTCACCGATATCCGTTTTGACCAAGCCGGTTCGGCGACAGAAGGCATAATCATTCGACCAGTTGCGGTTTTTTTTATAAAACCTTATCTCATGTCTCTCCCATAAATTACGGAGAACAGTAGCAACTCCACAAACAGCAGTGACTGTAAGAGGTATACCGAGCAGCAAAAAAGGGAAGCGTGGCTCATCGGCAAATAGCTGCCCTATCGTCCCTACGGTAGAAACAAAGATGGCAATTCCTGTAAGCAACCACCCCCCCTCCTTTAAAGCTGAAGCCATGCGAGAAGATGATAAAAAAGAACCTTGCAATACGGTATAAATCGTTAGCGTTTTCGTCAACACGCTGAGACCAACGCGCCTCATTGATCATCGTGTGATCGTGATAATCCTCGCCAATATATTTATACTCCCGAAACCAGCTTTCCGAGTACTGATAAGTGGTGGGGTTGACTCCCACATAGCTGCCCCAGGGCAGACGGGTTTCGAGAATGCGCCCGCGCAGCATCTCATTCTTAGGAGCATGGCTCTGCTCGGGAATGGCATCGGCACGATAGGCGGTTTCCGCATAGCCCTCATGTTGGTTCATTGGCGGCCTCCCTGCCTGGCCCATACCCAGGTCAGCGAGGCGGGGTGCGTGGTAAAGGTCATCTCATCCTCGATTGTTCGGTATATTCTGTCAGCCCGGTCCCAATACGCTATGGTGCCCTGCCCGGTGAGATCGTCAAGGTAAAGGCGCACCAGACTGGCCCCCTGATGGTACTCCCGCTGGTAGTCGGGCTCATGCTGGAAGCGGCCATAGCTATCACGTAGCCAGCTGGCAGCTACCCCAAGGTGAGTGGTGGGGATGCCCAGACGTTGCCATTCACGGGGTAGGCTAATGCCCAGATAGCGGATGGCATTATCCTCTGGATCTCCCGCCTCGACATAGGCCAGCAGCCGTTGGCCCTTTACGATGGGGTAATACTGATAGTAGTGGCCCATATCCCGCACTGGCGCCAGGTAGTCTGCACTTACCCCCATGGGGGGGAGCTGGAATTCACCGTAGCGCAAACCTGCACAGCTGAGCTTGACCGCGATATCGCAGTCCGCAAAACGCGGTGAACGTTCGATCAGCGCTCGGGGTGGCACCAGTTCACCATAGGTGTCATGCAGCCCTTGCAGCAGGTAGAGGTAAGCCTGGTGGGGGCTGGCACCTCTGAGCTGTACCTGGCTTCAGCTCTCACATCGAATCAGACAGCGCTGGTCGCAAACGGCAGGGTGCGGTAAGCCAAGCGCGGCGACGGCGGTACCTCGACGCCGAAGCGCTTTTCGATGTCGCCCATCTCGATGAACTTCTCGCCGCGCTGGTAGGCGGCACGCAGTTGCTCACTGAGTTCGGCAAGCTCACGGGAAGGTTTGACCCACTGCTCCCGGGGCAGCGGTTGGGACCACTCCGCCAGCCAGTCCTTGGGGACCGCCTTGGGCAGCACGCGCTTCATGCGATATTCGGTGTACCAGTGGGCGAAGCGGGCGTGTTCCCACAGCCGCTTGCGACGGAAGCGCCGCCAGCGGGCCATATCGTTGGTGCGCTCACACTCCGCCTTTTCTCGGGCGACGTAGGCGTCGTACCACTCGAGGCCCCACTCCCGGGCCGAAGGCGTAATAGCAGCCTCTGGCCCTTCTTCCATAAAACGGCGAATGTACTCCCACTGAGCCAGCGCCCCGGGCAGGCCACCCACACCGACGACGATACCCGCCCCGGGTAGGGTATAGCCCGGACGCTCAGGATCGGGCGGTAGCAAGGCGAAGTTCCAGCCGAAGCCAGTCACGGCTCCGGCGCTGAGGCTGGGGTTGAAGACCGCCAAGGCGATTACGTCTTCCCAAGGCACTAGTACTGTCTGGCGCTCCTGGCCGGCGCGCTTATGGCAGAAATCATAGAAATGGGGATAGAGAGGGAGAAAGGCCAGGGAGGCGATATGCAGAAGCAGTAACTTAAGAGGGAAGGTCGCTTCTGGAGTGACTACCCAATCAGGAACCGCTATGAGTAGCAGGAGTCCGGACGCGCCAGCTGCTACCCATGTGAAAGAGCCTAACCACATATTAGTGGGGTTGGGTAGCCAAAAGCGCTACCCCGGGCTCTCCACCACAAAGGCTACCTCGCGGCGCTGACGGTGCAGTCGGATGGGGGGGGTGCGCTTAAGGATTACACCTCCCATGACGATGGCCAAAATAAAAACGAAGAGGAAAAGCATGTAAAACCCTCCCCCTAAGAAAGTTACTAATTGCAACGGCAGCGATCCCTTGGCAATGGCCATAAGCAGTAGCACTGCCCCGAAGGCCGCCATAAACGTAAGGCCAACACTCAAGGTATGTCCCGCAGTCAATAAGCTTTCGTGGTTGGCCCCCTGGCGAAGATCCATGGTGGTATCGTTATGGCGAACATCGATATGGGCGACGTCTACCCCATGCTCGCTATCGGTGGGCAGGGGCAGGGGGCTTAGGCAATACTGCTCGCCGCCGGCGCGGTTTTCCCGCTCGCCGGCTCGCATGGGTGGCAACGCTTCTTTTGGACTGCTCTTAATCATCCGTATTCCTATTAGGGTGCCCAAGGTGTCACTGGCATGCTGGGCCAGCTGCCCACTCGGCCACGCGTCCAGAAACTATCGCCAAGGGCAGAAACGTCGCGCCACAACTAAACGATGGAAGGGGCTTTTTCTCAAAGAGCGAAACAGCCCCTTTATCAACTCAGTGGATAACTTTCTTCTTTAATTATCCACAGCACAGCTAAGCCACCACTCCCTGCCGACGATAGGCCTCACTGAAAATCTGGTCGATGGAGCGGTGGGGATTCTCCTCGCGCAGTCGACGCACCTCGGCCGATAAGCGTACCAGCTCCTCGCTGGGCTTGGCCCACTGCTCCTTGGGGAGTGGCTTGGACCACTCCACCATCTCCGGTGGCAGCGACTTGGCACCGGAGCGTCTGAGTAGCCACGTTTCCAACTCAGCTAGATAGCCCGGTAGGGTCCAGAAAGTGAGCAGGTGATAAAGGTACCAGCCCAGGGTGTAGAACCAGCCTATCTCTCCATTGCAACGCCGTTGGTGAAGTCGTCGATGGGCGTTGCGGATGGTATGGGCTCCCTCCCAGGGGGGATCCCCCTCTTCCCGGATGGACAGTGGACTCTGGATCTCATCGAGCGTATTGATCTCGTACTCCATATAGCCGCGGAGCGCCTCCCATTCAGCGAGGGCCAGAGGCAGGGCCGGCGTCATAAACTCCGTTTTCACCCACTGGTCGGTGCCAGGCAGCACATAGCCAATACCCATACCGTACTGCTGCTGCACACCGTACTGAGTGACGCCGCGCGTCTCGAACACCCACGCTCGAAGCGACTCCCAGGGCACGAAAACCGGCGCCTCAT
>NZ_JAFIFK010000096.1 GCF_020832045.1 Halomonas sp. | reverse complement strand
ACGCCCGCTGCGAACCACTTCGTGCATGCGGTTTTGGGGAATCACCTCGGCGCCGGGGCGGCCGATGACCCGGGCGGGGTCATCGATGCCGAGAAGGCGGCAATAGCAGGCATTGATCCAGATGAGACGACTCGCCTCATCCACCAGAATCGACCCGGCGCTGTTACGCTCGAGCAACGGGAACAGCGGCCGGATCGCCTCGAGGGTCAAGCCTTGGCTCTGGCTGGCCATGGAGCTACCTTCCCGAGGCATTGGCATCATCTCCTGGCGGCGGTGTTGGGCCGCTAAATCAGTCGCGCGGTGTCAGCCGCTTGTCACAGCGCGGTGATCTTGTCGCGCTGTTCGACCAGTACGCTGCGTGCAGCCTGGTACTCCTTGAGCTTGCCGCGCTCCTTCTCGACCACTGCTTCCGGGGCCTTGGCGACGAAACTCTCGTTACCGAGCTTGTTCTCGATTCCCCCGATCAGCTTGTCCTGCTTGTCGATCTCCTTGGCCAGGCGGGCGAGCTCGGCCTCCTTGTCGATAAGGTCGGCCATGGGCACCAGCACCTCCATGTCGCCGACCAGCTGGGTGGCCGAGAGCGGCGCCTGGCTCGGCTCGTCGAGCCAGGTGGCGCTTTCCAGCTTGGCCAGCTTGGCCAGGAACGGGCGGTTGGCTTCCAGGCGTTCGCGATCCGCCGAGGAGCCCTTGGTCAGCAGTACCTCGAGCGGTTTGCCGGGGGCGATGTTCATTTCGGCACGCACGTTGCGCACCGCCACGATCACGCCCTTGAGCCACTCGATGTCGCGAGTCGCCTGCTCGTCGATCTTCTCCTGCTCCGCCACGGGCCATGGCTGCGCCATGATCGACTCGCTGCCGTCCCCGGTGGCCTTGCCTGCCAGCGGCGCCACCCGCTGCCAGATCTCCTCGGAGATGTAGGGCATCATCGGATGGGCCAGGCGCAGGATGGCTTCCAGCACGCGCACCAGGGTGCGACGGGTGCCGCGCTTGGCGGAGGGGCTGGCGTTGTCGTCCCACAATACCGGTTTGGAGAGCTCCAGGTACCAGTCGCAGTACTCGTTCCAGACGAACTCGTAAAGCGCCTGGGAGGCGTGGTCGAAGCGGAACTCCTCCATCGCCCTGGTCACCTGGGCTTCGGTCTGCTGCAGGCGTGAGACGATCCAGCGGTCGGCCAGCGACAGCTCGACCTCGCCGCTGTCTGCCCCGCAGTCTTGACCTTCGGCGTTCATCAGCACGTAGCGCGAGGCATTCCACAGCTTGTTGCAGAAGTTGCGGTAGCCATCCAGGCGGCCCATGTCGAACTTGATGTCGCGCCCGGTGGTGGCCTGCGACAGGAAGGTGAAGCGCAGCGCGTCGGTGCCGTGGGGCTCGATGCCCTCGGGGAATTCGTCGCGGGTGGCCTTGGCGATGGCCTTGGCCTTCTGCGGCTGCATCATGTTGCCGGTGCGCTTCTCCAGCAGCGTATCGAGCTGGATGCCGTCGATCAGATCGATGGGGTCGAGCACGTTGCCCTTGGACTTGGACATCTTCTGGCCCTGGCCGTCGCGCACAAGGCCGTGGACGTAGACGGTCTTGAACGGCACCTCGTCCATGAACTTCAGGGTCAGCATGATCATCCGTGCGACCCAGAAGAAGATGATGTCGAAGCCGGTGACCAGCACACTCGAGGGGTGGAAGGTGGCCAGCTCCGGGGTCTTCTCCGGCCAGCCCAGAGTGCCGAAGGTCCACAGGCCCGAGCTGAACCAGGTGTCGAGCACGTCTTCGTCCTGGGTCAGGACGATATCGTCACTCAGGCCGTGCTTCTTGCGGGCCTCGGCCTCGGTGCGGGCGACATAGACGTTGCCTTCGCTGTCGTACCAGGCGGGAATGCGGTGGCCCCACCACAGCTGGCGCGAGATGCACCAGTCCTGCAGGTCGCGCATCCACGAGAAGTACATGTTCTCGTAGTTCTTGGGCACGAACTGGATGTCGCCGTTCTCGACAGCCGCGATGGCCGGCTTGGCCAGGCTCTCCACGGCGACGAACCACTGATCCGTGAGCAGTGGCTCGATGACGTCGCCGGAGCGGTCCCCAAAGGGTAGGGTGTTGTTGACGGTTTCGATCTGCTCGAGCAGCCCGGCGGACTCCATGTCGGCGACGATCCGCTTGCGCGCCTCGAAGCGGTCCAGTCCGGCGTAGGCCTGGGGCAGGCTCAAGTCGATCTCGGGCAGCGGGCGGCCCTGGATGTCGAAGGCCTCGGCCTGGGGCAGGATCGCCGCGTCCTGGGTGAAGACGTTGATCAGCGGCAGGCCCTGACGGCGGCCGACTTCATAGTCGTTGAAGTCGTGGGCCGGGGTGATCTTCACGCAGCCGGAGCCCTTCTCCATGTCGGCATGCTCGTCGGCGACGATGGGGATGCGTCGTCCTACCAATGGCAGCTCGACGAACTTGCCCACCAGCGAGGCGTAGCGCGGGTCCTCGGGGTTGACCGCCACGCCGGTGTCGCCGAGCAGGGTCTCCGGGCGGGTGGTGGCGACCACCAAATAGTCGAGCCCGGCGTCGGTCTTTACGCCGTCGGCCAGCGGGTAGCGGAAGTGCCAGAACTGACCCTGCTGGTCGCGGTTCTCCACTTCGAGGTCGGAAATGGCGGTATGCAGCGTGGGGTCCCAGTTGACCAGGCGCTTGCCGCGGTAGATCAAATCCTCTTCGTAGAGCCGTACGAAGACTTCCTGCACCGCCTTATAGAAGCCGTCGTCCATGGTGAAGCGCTCGCGCGACCAGTCGACGCTGGCGCCCATGCGGCGCAGCTGGCGGGTGATGTGGCCGCCGGACTCGTGCTTCCACTCCCATACCTTGTCGATGAACGCTTCGCGGCCCAGGTCGTGGCGCGTCTTGCCCTCCTCGGCGGCGACCTTGCGCTCCACCAGCATCTGGGTGGCGATGCCGGCGTGGTCGGTGCCCACCTGCCACAGGGTGTTGTTGCCCTGCATGCGCTTCCAGCGGATCAGCGTGTCCATGATGGTGTCCTGGAACGCATGGCCCATGTGCAGGCTGCCGGTGACGTTGGGCGGCGGGATCATGATCGAGTAGGGTTCGCCCTCGCCCGAGGGGGCGAAGCGGCCGTCGGCCTCCCAGCGCTCGTACCAGCGGGATTCGATCTGCTCGGGTTGGTAGGTC
>NZ_JAFIFK010000087.1 GCF_020832045.1 Halomonas sp. | reverse complement strand
GTCGAATTCACCAACGGCGTGAGGGTGGAAGCCGGCGAGGCCTGAGGCGACGTGGCCGAAGGCGACATTCGTCGCATTCAGATCCGTGAGACGATCAAGGCACACCTGGACAAGGAGAAGCAGCTGCATGCCCAGGGCATCAAGGTGCTCTCGCTGTTCTTCATCGACGAAGTGGTGAAGTACCGCGACTATGCTCAGGCCGATGAGAGAGGCCAGTATGCGCGAATCTTCGAGGAAGAGTATCTGCGCCTGAAAGAGGAAGCCCTGGCAGAGCTTGCCCTGGAGGGTGGGGCCTATCGCACCTACCTGAGCGAGATTTCCGCCGCCAGCACCCATCAGGGCTATTTCTCCATCGACAGGAAGTCCCGGCGCTTGAAGGACCCCAGCGTAGGTACCCGCAGCCTCGACTCCGACGACGTGGATGCCTACGACCTGATCCTCAAGGACAAGGAGCGGCTGCTCTCGTTGGCCGAACCGACACGCTTCATCTTCTCCCACTCGGCCTTGCGGGAAGGGTGGGACAACCCCAACGTGTTCGTCCTGTGCATGCTCAAGCACAGCGACAATGCCATATCCCGTCGCCAGGAAGTGGGCCGGGGCTTGCGGCTGTGCGTGAACCAGCAGGGCGAGCGGATGGACAATCCGGCCGTGGTCCACGAGATCAACGAGCTGACCGTGGTGGCCAGCGAGAGCTATACCGATTTCGTCACGGGGCTGCAGCAGGAGATTGCCGCGGCCATCACCGAGCGTTTGAGCGACAGCGATATGCAGCTACCCCGGGTTGAGGATGGGCGCAAGCCGAAGACCAATCCGCTCAATGCCAACTTCGACAAGCAGGAATTTCAAGCGCTGTGGCAAAGGATCAACCGCAAGGCGGTATATCGCGTCGAGTTCGATTCGGACGAACTGATACGCCAATGCATCCAGGCGCTCGATAGTCAGCTGCGTGTGGCGCCGTTGCAGTACATCGTGCAGCGCGGTTCGCAAAAGCCCGGCATGAGCGATGAAGCGTTGCGCAAGGGGGAAGGGTTTGCCATCGAAGAGAGAACCACTGAGCGTGCAAGGACGGCCTCATCGCAGGTGAAATACGACCTGCTCGGCAAGGTAGCCGAGAGCGCTCAGCTCACCCGCAGAACCGTTGCCGAAATTTTCCAGGGCATCCAGCCTGCCGTGTTCAACCAGTTCAAGCACAATCCCGAGCAGTTCATCACCGAGGCTTCGCGGCTCATCCATGAGCAGAAGGCGACAATCGTCCTCCAGCGGCTGCGCTATGAGGAGTTGGAAGAGCGTTATCACATCGACATCTTCACCGCCGCGCAGAGCGGACAGGATTTCTCTCGTGCCACCGCCAGGCTGAACAAGCATGTCTACGATTACGCCATTACCGACTCCGACATCGAGCGCAGGCTCGTGCAGGAACTCGAGGTCAGCGCTGACGTGGTGGCTTACGCCAAACTGCCCCGCGGCTTTCTGATCCCTACGCCCGTGGGGGATTACAATCCGGACTGGGCGATCTGCTTTCGAGAAGGTAGCGTCAGGCACCTCTATTTCGTTGCCGAGACCAAGGGTGGGCTCCCGGCAATGACGCTACGCGAAATCGAGCGGGTGAAGGTGGAGTGTGCCCGCAAGTTCTTCGACGAAATCGGCCGCTGTGCTCACGGCAGTGGCGTCAAGTACGAGGTAGTGACCGATTTCGACACCCTTATGGATCAGGTGGGGCAGCCGACTCGGGCGTGAGCGCAGGAACAAATAACCGGCCGGTTGTATGCCGGCCGGTTCATGCTTGCGCTTCAGCCCACTTTAGCCCGCTTTGCGGTTGACGTCCTGCTTGGCCAACTTGCTCAGCTTGTCGTCGGTGGCTTTCTCTTCCTTCAGGGTCTCGGCCAGAATTTCCTTGGCCTGGGTATGCCCCAACTGCTCAGCCAGCTCGCAAAGCGTTCCGTACGAGGCGATCTCGAAATGCTCTACCTTCTGCGCCGCTGCAATGAGGCCGGCATCGCGCAGAGGGCCTTTCTCGGTGGAGTCGATCAGCTCTTCCCCCTCCTGAATCAGGCTTTCCATGGCGTAGCTCTTGAGTCGCTTGATACGGACGTCGGGGATGGAGTCGGCGGCCTGTTCGAGGCGCTCCAACTGTCCCTGGGTCTCTTCGAGATGGTGCTGGAAGGCTTCGACCAGTTTCTGGTCGTGGGCAGCGCGAGCCATCTTGGGCAGCGCTCGGGATATCTGTTTCTCGGCGTTGTTGGTCTCGGAAAGCAGACGCATGAACAGTTCTTGCGCATTCTTGATCATCATGAGGTTCCTCCTCTGGCTCGTTTCCGTTGCCGTCTTCCTTCTCGGCCTTTCTAACGTAGCAGCTGCCTGCCCAGGCTTTATGTGCCATTCGGCGACATTATGTGAGGATATGAAACCCGGCCGTAGCGGAATGGCATCCTTTACCCTCCGGTTCAGATCCGTTCGCGCTACAACGATGAGGCTTCTATAACTAGTGCAGAGCTTTTCTTGCCGACGAAAGGAGTCGTTTATGGACGCAATATGGACGCTGGGGAGCCACAGCGTAGCCGAACACCCTGCGCTTGCCGACAACGTCGAGGTCGACGTGGTGATCGTCGGCGCCGGGATTACCGGGCTGACCGCAGCGCAGGCACTGGTGGAAGCCGGCCAGCGTGTCATGGTGTTGGAAGCGGGGAATGTCGGCGCCGGCGTGACGGGGGGCTCCACCGGCAATCTTTATGCCACGCTGGCCTCGGGGCAGGCCCCGCTGCGGCGCAAATGGGGGGATCAAGTAGCGGCTGACGTGGTGCGCGCAAGGACACAGGCGCTCGAGCATGTCGAGTCGCTTGTCGCACGCTTTTCCATCGACTGTCAGTTCCAGCGCCAGCCGGCCTACCGGCTGCTCACCGAAGATCGCCAGCACTCGCAGCACGACCTCAACGACGAACTCGATGCCCTGATCAGCGCCGGGCTCGATGCCGAGATTACCGACGGTCCCCGGCTCCCCTTCGACAGCTGGGGTATTCGGATCGCCAACCAGGCGCAGTTCAACCCGCTGCACTACTTGCAGGGGTTGGCGAACCGCCTCATCGGCGAAGGCGCATTCATCCATCAGCGCAGCCCGGTACGCGAGATCGATGCCGCGAATGGCCTGGTCAAGACCGATACGGCTTGCATCAAGGCGAAGGAGATCGTGCAGGCTACCCATACCCCCAAGGGCATCAACCTGGTTCAGGCGGGAATGCTGGTGTCTCGCGAGTATGCGCTGTGCTCGAAGCTGCGTAGCGGCGAGTACCCCGAGGGCATCATCTGGTTGCTCGATCCCTTTCACTCGCTGCGCAGCTATCGACACGGCGACGAGCAATTCCTGCTGGTGATCGGTGAGAAGCACAAGACCGGTGAGCACCAAGGCGATCATTACCAGCTGCTGCGCGAATACCTCGAGAGTCGTTTCGATATCGAGGCCTTCACTCATCAGTGGTCTGCCCAGCAATACAGCTCTCCGGACGGGTTGCCCTATATCGGCCGTATGCATGGGCGCGACAACCTTTACATGGCCACCGGCTTCGCTGCCGACGGCCTGGTGTGGGGCACGTTGGCCGGCCAGATCATTGCCGACCAGATACTGGGCAAGGAGAACCCCTGGCAAGAGCGTTTCGGTGCACGCCGTATCACCCCAGGAAAATCTGCCCTGCAGTACGCCAAAGAGAATGTCACTGTCACCAAGCACATGCTCAAGGATTACTTCGGAACCGAGAAGCTGGAGAGTTTCGACGAGGTCCAGGAAGGCGAGGGCAGGGTGGCCACGTTGGATGGCGAGAAACTCGCCATTCATCGCACCGAGAACGGTGAACTCAAGGTGTTCTCCGCCGTCTGCCCCCATATGAAGTGCATCGTGCACTGGAATGCCGCGGAAGCATCTTGGGACTGTCCCTGCCATGGAAGCCGCTTCGATACCGATGGAGAGGTGATCGAAGGGCCGGCCTATCGCCCCCTGACGCGACACGAGTGAGGGGTTGTCCCGTCCCCGGGACGCGCCACCTTGAGCCCACTGCGCTCAGATCGTTCACGGTGCGCGGCGCTCGATCAGCTTGGGCCACAGCGGCTCACGTCGACTGTGGGGGGTGCGCAACCACATCACCAGCAGGGCCACGGCCAGCAGCACCTCGGCCAGGTCGCCGCCGTAATACATCAGCTGAGCGGCGGCCTGGATCTCTTCCACGCTATGACCGGTACCACGTGGCCAGTGGTAGCCGTACATCAGCTTGCCCAGCAGCGCGTGGGTGGCCATGGAGAGAAACAATACTCCCAGGCGAAAGCGCAAGCTCAGGCGGTGTGGTGATGGGTCAGGCCCTGCCAGAATGGCCCAGCAGAATAGGTAACCCGCTAACAGGAAGTGCAGGTGTACCCAGTAATGCACCAAAGCATTGTGTAGCGATACGGCATACAGCGGGGTGAGGTAGAGCAGGTACATGCCGCCGATATTGAGTGTGAGGGCGCTGAGCGGATGCGATACGACCCGTACAGGCAGGCTCTTGAGCAGACTGGCGACACGGCGTGACGCCGCCTGTGGCAGCGTGCGAAGCAGCAGCGTGACGGGAGCGGCCAGGACCCACGCCAGCGGTGCCAGCATGCCCATTACCAGGTGCAGCGCCATATGGCCATACAGATCGTGGTGTGCCCAGGCCATGACGGGGGGAGCCAGGGCCTTGGCCAGTAGCAGGCTTCCCAGAATGAAGAAGGCGCTACGCCAGGGGCTCCAACCGTTGCCGAGCTGGCGTTGCCAGCCGGCAGCCAGCAGATAGCAGACGGTGATCAGGACTACCAGTGTGAGAGGCAGCCATGGCAGCAGTGCGCCGGCTTCCGCATGGGCATGCTCCGTCATGCTTCAGCCCCGATCCAGCTGCCTGGCGCGACGGTAGAGCCAAACGCCTACCATCAGCAGCGCCAGGGCGGAGAGGTTCCACGTCAGATCGTAGTAGAACAGGTTGACCTCGTAGCGGATCTGATGAATGCGCAACAGTTTGTGACTGACGATACCGTCGAAGAACTGAAAGCCGCCCATACCCAGGAAAAACCCCGACCAGGCCCAGTGTGCAGCCAGCTTTCGATGCTGCGCCAGATCGATCAGCAGAAAGGCGCCGATCACGATGGCGAGCAGCTCCGCCGCGTGCAGCAGCCCATCGGAGACGATGCCGATGGTCGGCGTGGCATGATCGAAGAAGTGATGCCATTGCAAGAGCTGATGAAAGACGATCTCGTCGATACCGGCCATGACACCGGCTCCGACTAGCGCGGCAGACCAGAGCGAGCGGCGGGCGCTCGTTGGCCTGGATGAGGAAACAGGGGGTGGCGACATGGCATCCGTGCTCGTGGTGACTTCTCCCAAGGTAGGTCAGCCCTGTCATCATGCCAACTCGGTGCTGGGCATCGCTTCGCGGGCGGCATAAGTTGGTGTAACTCGTCAGTATGGTTAAGCTGCACACTGTTTCATCGACGGCTGCCTGTCGGGTCGCCGAATTCGAATCGCTACTGCACAGGATGTTGCCTCATGTTCGTGATGATTCTTGGCCTCGTGATTTTTCTCGGTGCCCACTCCGTGCGTATCTTCGCCGAGGGCTGGCGCAGTGAGCAGGTCCTTCGTCTTGGCGAGATGCGCTGGAAGGCGCTCTTTTCGGTGGTCTCGATCATCGGCCTGGCGCTGGCAATCTGGGGGTTCGGACGTATGCGACTCGACCCCATCTGGATCTGGTTCCCCCCGACGGGCCTGCGTCACGCCGTTGCCCTGCTGATGATCCCGGCCTTCATCCTGTTGGTAGCGGCTTACGTACCCAACAACCACATCAAGGCCAAGCTGGGGCACCCCATGGTGCTGGCGGTGAAGATTTGGGCCTTGTCGCACCTGCTGGCCAACGGCCGGCTCGGTGACATCGTCTTCTTCGGCGCCTTCCTGCTGTGGGCGGTTCTCGATTTCCGTGCCGCGCGCCGCCGTCAGCCTGCTCCGCCGGTGGCACCACGTCCTGTGGGCACCGCCATTACCTTGGTCGGCGGGCTGATCGCCTACTACCTGTTCGCCTTCCATCTGCATGTCTGGGTCACTGGCGTGCCGGTCATGTAATTCAAAGCGCTTCTTGCGCTGAGGGGGCGTTGATATATATCAAGGCAGCATGGGCATTCGTGAACGATGCTAGGGTAACTACCGGTAAACGGCGCCACGACCCTGAGGAATGACCATGCCTGCCATGATGAAAGCCGCGATCTTCGTCGAGCCCGGCCGCATCGAGATCGACGACAAGCCGATACCCGACATCGGGCCCAACGATGCCCTGATCCGTGTTACCACCACCACGATCTGCGGCACCGATGTGCATATCCTCAAGGGCGAATACCCGGTCGAGCGAGGGCTCACCATCGGTCATGAGCCGGTGGGTGTGATCGAAAAGCTCGGTGCCAACGTGCAAGGCTACAGGGAAGGGCAAAGGGTAATTGCCGGCGCCATCTGCCCCAGCTTCACCTCCTACGCCTGCCAGGATGGCTGCAGCGCCCAGGATGGCGGCCACCATGCCCACGGCTACAAGCCAATGGGCGGCTGGCGCTTCGGCAACACCATCGACGGCGCCCAGGCCGAGTACTTGCTGGTGCCGGATGCCCAGGCCAACCTCTCACCGGTGCCGGATGGTCTCAGCGACGAGCAGGTGTTGATGTGCCCCGACATCATGTCGACCGGCTTTGCTGGCGCTGAATCCGCGGGCATTAAGATCGGCGATAGTGTGGCGGTATTCGCCCAGGGGCCCATCGGCCTGTGCGCCACGGCCGGTGCCAGGCTGCGCGGCGCCGGGCTGATCATCGCCGTGGATGGGGTCGATGAGCGTCTGGCCATGGCCCGGCAGATGGGAGCCGACGTGACCCTGGATTTCCGCAAGGTCGACGTGGTCGAGGAGATCCTGCGCATCACCGGCGGGCGGGGCGTGGACGCCTCCATCGAGGCGCTGGGTCTGCAGTCCACCTTCGAAGCCGCGCTGCGGGTCATCAAGCCGGGCGGTACCCTGTCGAGCCTGGGGGTCTACTCAGAAGACCTCAGCATACCGCTTGGCGCCTTCTGTGCCGGGCTGGGAGATCACAAGATCGTCACCTCGCTCTGTCCCGGCGGAAAGGAGCGCATGCGGCGTCTCATGCAGGTAATCGAAACCGGCCGAATCGATCTCGGCCCCATGGTGACGCATCGCTATGCGTTGGAAGATATCGTCGCGGCTTACGACCTCTTCTCGCATCAGCGCGATGGCGTCTTGAAGGTCGCGATACAAGCAAGTTGAACAGCGTTGAAACGACATACGGTCTTTTCTCCACGGGCTGCTACCCTTCGTTACACAGGATTGAACGGTCATTCAATGTTCATCCTCTCGTCATGAAGTCGCGCGATAAGGGTCGGGGGCGGGTCCGCCGGCCCCTTGTCACCCTGGGCAAGTCCCTCATGGAGAGTTCGTCATGTCGTTTACCCGACGCCGTTTCCTCAAAGGCACCCTCGCTGCCGGTGCCGTCGCTACCGTCCCTTCGTTCTACATCAACAAGGTCCTTGCACAGGACCAGACCCTGCGCATCTACGCCTGGGCCGGCTACTTCACCGATGAGATGCTGGCCGACTTCACCGAAAAGACCGGTATCCGTGCGACCTTCACGCCTTACGGCACTAACGATGAGCTGATGAACTCACTGCGGGCTTCCGACGGTTCCGGCTTCGACGTGATCATGCCCACCGTCGATCGTGTGCCCGGCTACCTGGATTACGATCTGGTGCAGCCGCTGGACGAATCGCGCATCAACTGGTCCGGGGCGCTCGACAGTGCCATCGAGGGCTCAGAAGTGGGCGGGGTGGTCGACGGCAAACGCTACTTTGCACCCAGCGACTGGGGCACCGAAGCGATCACCTGGCATCGACGCTTCGCCGATATCGACCGTACCAACCTCAGCTACGCCGACCTTTGGAATCCTGAGCACGGCCAGGGGGTGACGGTGCGCGGCCACTCGGCGCTGGTGGGCGTCGGCCTGTGGTTGGAACGTGAAGGCCGGCTGCCTTTCCCGCTGCTCGATTCCTACCGCAGTGAAGAAGCCATGCGCGCCAACTTCGACGTCATTCTCGAGGAGGCCGTCAAGCACAAGCAGATGCTGGTGCAGTTCTGGAACACCGAGAACGAGGCCCAGGCTGCCTTCCGCACCAACGGTGCCATCATCGGCCAGACCTGGGACTCCACCGCCTTCCGCCTGCGCGAGGAGGGCGAGGACATCGCCTACGGTGCGCCGAAAGAGGGAGCGATGGCGTGGATGGAAGGCTTCGTGATTCCCAAGAACGCCCGTAACCCGGACGCCGTCTACGAGCTGATCAACTGGTACTACACCCCGGAGGCGGGCGCCATGTTCGCCGAGGCCACCGGCTACAACTCCACCTCCAAGGGCGCCACCGAGCTGTTGCCCGAGGAGACGCGCCAGTTCTTCACCGACTCCTACACCGATGAGGACCTGGCCAACCTGTGGTGGTGGCCGATCCAGGAGCCGTGGTACGTGGCGCTGCGCAACGAGTATCAGGATCGTTATCTTAGCGCTTGATTAGACCGCATGAGGAGAGGCGCCTCGCGCAATGAGCTGACATCGCAAAGGCGCTGGCCCTGAATGAAGCGGCGCGCGGCGATCGACAGGGATGTCGATCGAGAATAGGCAACAGGGACGTTGATCCTATTCGACGCGCAGGCCGCAAACGAAGGGACAGGTCACGCCTTTGTGGTCAGCGAATGCGCTGTGGCGCCGTCACGCCGAGGTGAGAGTAAGCAGGCTGTCACCTCGGCAATCAGTATAAAAAGGCAAGATTGAATGGACGGTAGCGTCAGACTGGACGAGGTGGTGATGCGTTTCGGCGACTTCACTGCCATCGAGAAGACCTCGCTTGCGATAGGCTCGGGCGAATTTTTCAGCTTTCTCGGCCCCTCGGGCTGCGGCAAGACCACCCTGCTCAACATCATCAGCGGCTTCATCACCCCAAGCGAAGGGCAGGTGTACATCGGCGACGAACCCATGGCCGGGGTGCCGGTGAACCGCCGGCCCACGGCGATGATCTTTCAGAACCTGGCGCTCTTTCCCCTGATGACCGTGTTCGAGAACATCGAGTTCGGCCTCGAGGTGCGCGGCATAGACAAGCGCAAGCGGCGTGAGGTGTCCGAACGTCTGCTGGCCTTGGTGGCGCTGGAGGGGAGCGGCCCGAAAATGGTGACCGAGCTTTCGGGCGGACAGAAGCAGCGCGTGGCCATCGCCCGGGCGCTGGCTGTGGAGCCCCGTGTACTGCTGCTCGACGAGCCGCTCTCGGCGCTGGACCTCAAATTGCGCCAGCACATGCGCACCGAGCTCAAGGCGATACAGCGCAAGACCGGCATTACCTTCATCTACATCACCCACGACCAGGGCGAGGCATTGAACATGTCCGACCGGGTGGCGGTGATGTCGGCCGGGCGCATCCAGCAGGTCGCCGAGCCCATGACCCTTTACCGCCAGCCGGCCACCGGTTTCGTTGCCGCCTTCGTCGGTGAGAACAACCGGCTCCAGGTGCGTGTCATCGACCGCGAAGGCGAGCGGGTACGCCTCGACGGCGGTGCCCTTGGCGAGCTCGCAGGGCGCGCGGGTAGTGAGGCACAGCTGGCAAATGGCGAGGAAGCGGTGCTGTTCATACGCCCCGAACACCTGCGCCCAGTGGCTGCGGATGCCAGTGGCGTGACGTTGGAGGCCGAGATCGAGGCGGTGCACTTCGAAGGCGCTTGGGTAATGCTCGAGACGCGCCTGGTCGCCTCGGGCGAAAAGCTGCGCGTGCAGCTTGGCCACGAGGTTTCTCGAGGGCAGGCGGATACGCTCGCCGTGGGCCGTCGTCTCACCTTCGGCTATGACCCGGCCGATGCCGTGGTGCTACCCGACGACGGCTGTCCGGAGGTGGATGAAGAAACCGGGGAAGTAGTACAGAGCAAGCTGGCGGGGGGAGCCCATGTTTAGACAGCTCCAGGCCCGCTTCGGCGGGCCGCTGGCGATGGCCATCGTCACGCTGCTGGGGATCTGGCTGATCGTGATGGTGACGCTGCCGCAGCTGCAGATGATCGAATACTCGCTGCGGCCCAATCTGCTGCCGGCGCAGGTCGGTGGGCCCGACGACCGGCTTACGCTTGCCAACTACGCCACGCTGTTCAACAACGACATCCACCGCACCATCTTCTTCAAGACCATCTGGTCCAGCGTGCTGGTTACGCTGCTGACTCTGGCGGTGAGCTATCCGCTGGCCTGGTACCTGGCCAAGGTTGCCACCCCGCGGCAGGCGGCGCTGTGCATCCTGCTGCTGATCATTCCGTTCTGGATCAACGAGATCCTGCGCACCTACTCCTGGTTCATCATTCTGGCGTTTCGTGGCCCGCTCAACGAAGTGCTGATGATGCTGGGGCTGATCGACCGGCCCATCCGCTTTCTCAGCGGTAACGGCGGCGTCATGGTGGGGATGGTCTATGCCTATATATTGTTCATGGTGTTCCCGGTCTACAACGCCATCGAGAGTCTCGACGACAATCAGGTGCGCGCCGCCCGGGATCTCGGTGCCGGTACCGTGCGCACCCATCGGCGTATCGTCATCCCCCACGCCAAGCCGGGTATCGCCACCGGCTGCATCATGACCTTCATGCTGGCGGCGGGCAGTTACGCCGTGCCGGCACTGCTCGGCTCGCCGGGGAGCCGCTGGTTCACCCAGATCATCTACAACTGGTTCTTCGAGGGTGGCAACTGGAACCAGGGAGCGGCGTACGCCTTCCTGCTGCTGGTGCTGTGCATCGGTTTCATGTCGTTGATCATGAAGATCTTCAAGGTGGGGCTGGGGGATATCGGGAAATGAGGGAAGCACCGCATAAATGCCTGCACGAACGAATCGCTGCGTTGCGCGGTGCGCGTAATCCTCACATATACCCCATATGCTCCGGTTACTGTGCTCCGTGCGCCTTGCGCTTCATTTCGTTCGCCGATTTCTGCGGCGCTTCCGGTAAAAAGATATGAGTTCTCAACGCTTCCTCGCCTTCGGCCTGCGCTTCTACGTGGTGGTCTTTTTCGCCTACCTGTTCCTGCCGCTGATCATCATGGCGGCGGCCACCTTCAACGACAGCCGTTTCCCCACGGTCACGCCCTGGGACGGTACCACCCTGCGGTGGTTCGGCGAACTCGCCGCCGACCGCGGCATGTGGCAGGCGCTCACCAACAGCCTGATCGTGGCTGTCGGCGTATTGGTCGTGGCGGTGCCCATCGGTATCGCCACCGCACTGTTCCTCAATACGGTATCGAGCCGCGCAAAACCGTTCCTGTATGCTTTGATTCTCTCGCCGCTGCTCACACCGGGGGTCATCATCGGCATCTCGACGTTGATCTTCTGGCGCCAGTTCGGCGTCAGTGGCGGCATCTTTCTCACCGTGCTGGGCCAGGCCACCTTCATCGCCGCCTACGTCATGCTGATGGTCACCGCGCGCCTGCAGCGCTTCGATCGCACCATGGAGCGCGCGGCGCTGGACCTCGGCGCCAGCCAGTGGCAGATGTTCCGGCGCATCCTGCTGCCGTACCTCAAGCCGGCGCTCTATTCGGCGGCGGTCATCGCCTTCCTGCAATCCTTCGAGAACTACAACACCACCCTCTTCGTGGTGGGCTATGACACTACACTGACGGTCTACATCGCCTCCAAGGTGCGTACCGGCCTGACACCTGCGGTCAACGCCCTGGGGCTGATTCTGATCCTGGTAACAGTGATGTTCGCGGCCATCTATGAACTCAAGCGACGTCGCGAGGCCGCCAGCAGTGTGAAAGGGGTATAGGTCCGCCGTCACCGGCGCTCACCTCGGCCTCGCCCACCTTGTGACCCACTCCCACCGGCACCGTTGAGAGCCGGTGGGGCTGGGTCATGTCCATGTCGCCGGCCTTGACTGTGCCTGCCGTGCTCCATTTCTTTCAGACCAAAGTCTACGCTAGCGCATCTTCCTGTTTTCTAGACTAACTACCATACTAGTCATGTCAGTCGGTGGTAGCGCCTTTTCGTATGCGACTCGGGAAAGACCCATGAACAAGACCCTTCAAACGTTATGGCAGGAGACCCGCGAAAGCGATTCGGTTCGCCAGCGGCTCTATCAGGTACTGCGCCAGTCGATCATTCGCATGGTGCTGGAGCCTGGCCAGGCGCTTTCCGAGAAGGAGCTCGCTGACGCCTTCTCGGTCAGTCGGCAACCGGTACGCGAGGCCTTCATTCGCCTTTCCGAGGCCGGGCTGGTGGAGGTGCGCCCGCAGCGAGGCACCTACGTGGTGCGTATTTCGCGTCAGGCGGTGCTGGAAGCGCGCTTCATTCGCGAGGCGGTCGAGGTGGCGATAGCGCGAGCGGCGGCCGAGAAGGGGCTCTCCGCCCCGGTGTTGAGGGAGCTCAACGAATTGATCGAGCGCCAGCGTGGCTGCATCGATCCTCTCGACCACGACCGTTTCTACCTGCTCGATGAAGCCTTCCACCGCACCATGGCGCTGGAGGTGGGCAATACCATGGCGTGGCGCGTGATCGAGGACGTCAAGGCGCAGCTGGACAGGGTGCGCTATCTGAGTATTCCGGACTCGACGCCGATCGCCAAGCTCACCGATCAGCACCAGGCCGTGGTCGAGGCCATCGCCGCACGCCAACCGGAGCAGGCGGCCCAGGCCATGGCCGCGCATCAGCGCGAGATCCTGCTCTCCCTGCCGGAGCTGGAGCGCCGATTCCCGACGATGTTCGAAGCGTCTGCCGTCACGGCCACATTGGCTGAGGCATGAAGTACTAACCGCAGCGCCACCATCCGGCGCGGCGATGATCGATCCCGGCCGAACAAGAGCCGACCCATAGCAAAAACAAGACTCAGGAGCTCGTCATGAAGGTGCAGATTCTCGTACCCGCGCTAGCGCTGCTGCTGGCCGGTAATGCCGCCCAGGCCGCCTATCAGCTCAACCTTTCCTCAGCGCTCAGCGCCCAGGACCCCATCGTCCAGGCCATGGAGAGTGCCAGTGAGGCGATTGCGGAGCGCTCGGAAGGCGAACTGACCGTGCGTGTTTTCCCCAACAGCCAGCTCGGCTCCGATGAGGACGTGGTGGAGCAGATCCGCAGCGGTGCCAACATCGCCATTCTGATCGACGCCGGGCGTCTCTCTGAATACCAGCCGGAGCTGGGCATTCTCAGTGCGCCCTACCTGGTCGAGGATCACACCGACTACGACCGAATTACCTCATCCGAGCTCTACCAGGAGTGGGTCGAGGGGCTGGCCGACAGCAGCGGCCTGCGCCTGCTCAACTACAACTGGTTCCAGGGCTCGCGGCACATGCTGACCAAGAAGCTGGTCGAGGCGCCCGAGGACCTGCGCGGCGTGCGTGTGCGAACCATCAACTCGCCGGTGTGGCTGCGTACCATCGAATCCATGGGCGCCACGCCCACGCCGCTGCCCTGGTCGGAGGTCTACTCCGCGCTGCAACTCGGGGCGATCGACGGTGCCGAGGCGCAGCTGACCGCCGCCGAGGGCCAGAACCTGCACGAGGTGATCACCCATATTGCCCTGACCGGCCATATCCACCTGATGACCGGCATCGCCACCTCCGAGCAGTGGTATCAGTCGCTGCCGGAGGAGCTCCGCACCATTCTCGACGAGGAGCTGCAGCGCGCGGGTGAAGAGGCCAGCCAGGCTACCGCCGATGCCCAGGACGCCGTACGCGAGCGCATGGAAGCGGAAGGGGTGAGCTTCACCGAGGTGGACGTCGAGTTGTTCCGCGAGCGCGTCGGTGGCGTCTACGACGAGCTCGGTTACGGCCAGCACCGCGACCAGCTGACCGCGGGAGAGTGAGTCCGATGGCCCTTGTCGCCTCGGCGGCAAGGGCCGGTCGACTCGCATGCATTCCATGGAATCGGCCGGAGGCGCTCCGGCTCCGAGGACCTTCGACATGTGGTACTGGTACGACCGACTCGAGGCCTGGCTCGCTGTGGTGCTGCTGGGCGCGACGTCTCTGACGCTGCTGGCAAGCTCCACGGCGCGGGCCATCGGCCAACCCTTCGCCGGTGGCGCCGAGCTGGCCCAGCTGCTGTTCATCTGGACGGCAGTACTGGGGGCGGATATCACCCTACGCCATGGCGGCCAGGTACGTATCGATGCCTTGGCGATACGTTTGCCGCTGCCTCTGCAGCGTTTGGTCACCGGGCTGTGCCTGGTGCTGATGCTGGGCTTTCTCGCCTTGCTGGTGCGTTACGGCTTTCCCCTGGCGTTATCCAACTGGCAGCGCCCGATGGGCGTGGCCGGGTTGAGCTACGGCTACATCACCCTGGCGCTACCGGTGGGAGCTAGCCTGATGATCGTCTCCCTGCTGCGTCGCGTGGTGGCCAAGGGCATCGTGATGAGCCTGGCGCCGGACGATGAAATGGTGGAGAAGCACCCATGACGGCCGCACTGCTGCTTGGTCTGGGGCTGGTATTGATGGCAATCGGCATGCCCGTGGCCTTTGCCATCGGCATTGCCGGGTTCACCTACTTCTTTCTGCCCGACACCTTCCTGCCTACCAACATCGGGGTCCAGCGTATCGTCTCGGCCACCCAGTCGTTCCCGCTGCTGGCGGTACCGCTGTTCATCTTTATAGGGCACCTGATGAATGCCAGCGGTATTACCCCGCGCCTGATACGGCTCTCCACGCTGCTGGCGGGCTGGATGAGCGGCGGGCTGGCCCAGGCGAGCATCGTGTTGAGTACCCTGATGGGCGGCGTGTCGGGTTCGGCGGTGGCCGATGCCGCAATGCAGTCGCGGGTGCTGGGGAAGGGCATGATCCAGGAGGGCTACACACCGGGCTTTTCCGGCGCGGTGCTGGCCATCGGCGGGCTGATCACCGCTACCATCCCGCCGAGCATCGGCCTGATCCTTTACGGCTATCTGGGCGAGGTATCCATTGGCCGGCTGTTCATCGCAGGCGTAGTGCCCGGTTTCCTGCTGATGGTGGCGCTGATGGTGACGACCTTCTTCGTCGCCAAGCGACGCGGCTATACGCCGGTACGCGAGGGTTTGCCGTCGGGCCGTGAAGTGCTCTCGGCCTTGCGCAGCAGTATCTGGGCACTGCTGTTCCCGGTGTGGCTGCTGGTAGGTATCCGCTATGGCCTGTTCACGCCCACCGAGGCGGGCGCCTTCGCCGTGGCCTATGCGCTGTTGGTGGGCTGCGTGATCCATCGCGAGATGGGGCTGCGCGAAATCCTCACGGCCATGCACGCCAGCGTGCGCGACATCGGCATGATCATGCTGATCATCATGTTCTCGGGGATCATCGGCTATGTGGTCTCCTTCGAACGGGTGCCCCAGACCATTGCCGAACTGACGCTGGGTGTCTTCGCCAGCCCGACCACGCTGCTGCTGACGCTGGCCGTGCTGCTGGTGCTGCTCGGCATGCTGCTCGAGGCCACCGTGGTGGTGATGCTGCTCACGCCGATCCTGGTGCCGGTGATCAAGGCCGCCGGCATCGATCCGGTGCACTTCGGCCTGCTGATGATGACCCTGGTGACCTTCGGCGGCATGACCCCGCCGGTAGGCATATCGATGTACACCGTGTGCGGCATCCTGCGCTGCTCATTTTTCGATTACAGCCGCGAGCTGCTGCCCTTCGCCGTGGCGGTGTTCGTGGTGGTGCTCGGCATCATCTTCTTCCCCGATATCGTGCTGTTCCTGCCCAACCTGCTGATGGGCTGAGCAATGAATAACCGACAAAGAGCCGACAACGACGGAGCGTGTCATGACCTTCAATGATCGCATCGATTTCATGGGGCCCGACTTCCTGCTCGAGAACGAGCCGGCGCGTCGGCTCTACCGCGAGCATGCCGCCGCCATGCCGATCTGCGACTACCACTCGCACCTGAGCCCGGCGGAGATATCCGGCGACGTGCGCTTCGACAATCTCACCGAACTGTGGCTCAAGGGCGATCACTACAAGTGGCGGGCGATGCGCATTGCCGGCATCGACGAGCGGCGCATCACCGGCGAGGCGAGTGACCGCGAGCGCTTCCAGGCATGGGCCGAAACGGTGCCGGACTGCCTCGGCAATCCGCTCTATCACTGGACCCATCTTGAGCTGCGCCATCCGCTGGGTATCGAGAACACGCTGCTTTCGCCGGCCACGGCCGAGGAGATCTGGGCGACAACTCGCGAACGCCTGGCCACGCCGCAGCTAAGTGCCCAAGGCATTCTCGAACGCTTCGACGTGCGCACCGTGTGCACCACCGACGACCCGGTGGACGACCTCGCGCTGCACCGCCGCCATGTCGAGAGCGGGGCGATGCCCGCCATGCTGCCGACCTTCCGCGCCGATGCCGTGCTCAAGATCGGCGAGCCCGGCTTCGTCGACTATCTCAGCGAACTGGAGCGCGCCAGCGGAGTGACCATCCGCGGCTATGACGACCTGTTGGCGGCGCTGTACCAGCGCCTCGAACACTTCGCCGCCCACGGCTGCTGCCTCTCCGACCATAGCCTTGAGAAGCCGGTGTTCGTCGCGCCGCCAAGCGTGGGCGAGCTCGACCGGCTGATCGAGCGCCGCCGCCAGGGTAGAACGCTCAGTGACGACGAGAGCGCCGCCTTCACCACTGCGGTACTGCTGTGGCTGGGGCGCGAATACGCCCGCCGCGGCTGGGTGATGCAGCTTCACCTGGGTGCGCTGCGCAGCCTGAGCCAGCGCGGCCTGGCCGAGATCGGCGCCAACAGCGGCTTCGATGCGATAGGGGACGTCACCTACGCCGAGCCGCTGGCGGCGATTCTCGATGCGCTCGACCGTGGACGGGCGCTGCCGCGCACCGTGGTCTACAACCTCAACCCGCGCGACAACGAGATGTTGGCAAGCCTGGTCGGTTCGTTTGCCAGTGACGGCATTCCCGGCAAGCTGCAGTTCGGCGCCGCCTGGTGGTTCAACGACCAGCGCGACGGCATCGAGCGACATCTCGTCACGCAGATGAACTTCGGACTGCTGCGGCACTTCGTCGGCATGCTCACCGATTCGCGTAGCCTGCTGTCGTTCTCCCGACACGACTACTTCCGCCGCATCTTCTGCCAGATGCTCGGCGCGCAGATCCAGCGTGGCGAACTGCCGAATGATCTCGACCGAATCGGCGAGCTGGTGCGTGCGGTGTGCTACGACAACGTGCAGCGCTACCTCTTCGAAAGATAGAGCTCCCCCTCCACCTCACTGCGACGGAAGCTACATGAAAATCAGCGATGCCTATGTGATCGTCACCTCGCCGGGGCGCAATTTCGTCACCCTCAAGATCGTCACCGAGTCGGGTACCTACGGTATCGGCGACGCCACCCTGAACGGTCGCGAGATGGCGGTGGTGGCCTATCTCGAGGAGCACGTGCTGCCGGCCCTGATCGGCCGCGACGCCAGCCGTATCGAGGACATCTGGCACTACCTCTATCGCGGCGCCTACTGGCGCCGGGGCCCGGTGACCATGGCAGCGGTGTCGGCGGTGGACCTGGCGCTGTGGGACATCAAGGCCAAGACGGCCGGCATGCCGCTCTATCAGCTGCTCGGCGGCAAGAGCCGCGAGCGGGTGATGACCTACGCCCACTGCACCGGCAAGGATATCGAGGGCTGTTTGGCCGAGGTGGAGAAGCACGTCAAGCTCGGTTACCGGGCGGTGCGCGTACAGGCCGGCGTTCCCGGCATTCCCACCATCTACGGCGTGGCCAAGCACGAGGGCGAGCGCTACGAGCCGGCGGACTCCGAGCTCCCCGCAGAGCATGTGTGGAGCACCGAGAAGTACCTCAATCACGTGCCTAAGCTGTTCGCCGCGGTGCGCGAGCGCTTCGGCGACGAGCTGCACGTGCTACATGACGTGCACCACCGATTGACTCCCATCGAAGCGGCACGCCTGGGCAAGGCGGTGGAGCCTTACCACCTGTTCTGGCTAGAGGACTGCGTGCCGGCCGAGAACCAGGAGAGCTTCCGCCTGATCCGCCAGCACACTACTACGCCGCTGGCGGTGGGGGAGGTGTTCAACTCGATCCACGACTACCGCGAGCTGCTCGAGAACCAGTGGATCGACTACGTGCGTACGCCGCTCTCCCACGGTGGCGGCATCACCCACGTGCGGCGTATCGCCGACCTGGCCGCGCTCTACCACGTGCGCACCGGGTTCCACGGACCCACCGACCTCTCGCCGGTGTGCCTGGGGGCGGCAGTGCACTTCGATACCTGGGTACCCAATTTCGGCATTCAGGAACATATGCCCCACACGCCGGAGACCGACACCGTCTTCCCCCACGACTACCGCTTCGAGGAGGGCCATTTCCTGGTCGGCGAAGCGCCGGGTCACGGCGTCGATATCGACGAAGCCTTGGCCAAACAGTACCCCTACAAGCGCGCCAGCCTGCCGGTCAACCGGCTGGAGGACGGCACCCTGTGGCACTGGTGAGGAGAGCGCACCGATGAAAGCCTTTCAGGTAAAAGCCCCGCTGAACTATGCCGTCGTCGAGACTGAAGCACCGCATGCAGCGGCAGGCGAGGTGCTGGTGAAGGTAGCCTTCGCCGGCATCTGCGGTTCCGACATGCACATCATCCACGGCGACAACGCCTTCGTGCGCTTTCCGCGCATCACCGGACACGAGTTCGCCGGTACGGTAGAGGCGCTCGGCGATGGCGTCGAGGGCATCGAAATCGGCGCCCGGGTGTGCATCGATCCGGTGGTCAGCTGCGGTGAGTGCTATCCGTGTCGCATCGGTCGACCCAACGTGTGCAGCGCGCTGCAGGTGATCGGCGTGCACCGCGACGGCGGCTTCGAGGAGTGGGTCAACGTGCCGGCGGCCAACGTCCACCTGCTGCCCGAGGGGCTGGGGCTGGAAGCCGGTGCCCTGGTGGAGCCCTATTCCATTGCCGCCAACGTACTGGAGCGTATGCAGCCGCTGCGCAGGGACCGGCTGCTGATCTATGGCGCCGGCGTGATCGGCCTGACCATCCTGCAGATGGCCCGCGCCCAGGGCATCGAGGACATTACCGTCATCGACCTGATCGAGGAGCGACTGGCCACGGCCCGTGAACTCGGCGCCACGCGCACCTGGCACGGTAAGGAGGACGTCGAGGCTGCGGTGAGAGAACTGACCGGCGGCGAGGGCATACCGCTGATCGCCGATGCCGCCTGCGTGCCGGCGCTATTGCCGCAAATGCTGCGCATCGCCTCGCCGGCGGGGCGTATCGGCCTGCTCGGCTTCAACCCCACGCCCAGCGATCTGGTGCAACTGGAGGTGATCAAGAAGGAGCTGACCCTGGTCGGCTCGCGGCTCAACAACCGCAAGTTTCCGGATGTGCTCGAGCGCATGGCCTCGGGGCGTCTCGATCCGCTGGCGCTGGTCAGCCATCGCCTGCCTCTCGACGACATGCCCGGGGCCATCGACATGCTCGATCATCATCCTGAAAAGGCTCGCAAGGTACTCATCGACATAGGTGCCGTCAGGGGTGCCTGAGCCAGCTCGCGCGACAGCGGTATCGCTTCAGCGATGCATACAACAGCAATAATCGCTTGAACAGCAAATCAAGGAGCTACGCCATGATCAAACGACTCGTCACCGGCGCCGTCCTCGGGGCGGCACTCATCGGCAGTCAGGCCGTACTGGCCGCCGACGTCACGCTGCGCTTCGGTCATCTGGCCAATGAGCAGAATATCTGGCACCAGGCCGCCGAGCGCTTCAAGGAGCTGGTCGAGGAGAATTCCGACGGCCGAATCGAGGTGCAACTTTATCCCAACGAGCAGCTCGGCAACGAGATGGACGTGATCAACAGCATTCAGCTCGGCACCGCCGACATGACCATTACCGGGGAGAGCCTGCAGAACTGGGCGCCCAAGGCGGCGATGATGGCGGTGCCCTACGCGTTCCGCGATGCCGAGCACCTGCGTCAGGCGGTGGAGAGCGAGATCGGCGAGCAGATCGAAGCGCAGATCACCGAGCGCGCCAACCTGGTGCCGCTGGCCTGGTTCGAGCGCGGCCCGAGGGAGCTGACCTCGAACCGGCCTATTCGTCACCCCGACGATCTCGACGGCCTTCGCCTGCGCGTGCCCAACGTGCCGCTGTTCGTCGACACCTGGCAAGCGCTGGGAGCACGACCCACGCCGATGGCCTTCAGCGAGGTATTCACCGCCCTGCAGCAGAACACCATCCAGGCCCAGGAGAATCCGCTCAGCCTGATCGAGAGTGCCAGCTTCAACGAGGTGCAGGACTACGTGAACCTGACCGGCCACGTGCGTAGCTGGATCTACGTGGTGATCGGCCGCAACCAGTTCGAGAGCATGCCCGAGGATCTGCAGCAGATCGTGCGCGATGCGGCCCAGGAGATGCAGACCTACCAGGCCGAGCTGTTCGAGGAGGATCAGCAGCGCCTGGAGCAGGCCCTGCAGGAGCGCGGCATGGAGTTCGTCGAGGTCGACACCGAGGCTTTCGCCGAGAAGGCGCGGCCGGCGGTGGAAGCGGCCCTCGATGAGGAACAGCGCGAGCTGTTCGACGCCATCCAGAACCTGTGATCCACCGGGGCGGGCCTCGCCCGCCCGCTTCCCTCAGGGGCCGGTCGACTGAAGCGAGTACCCTATGGATATTTCACCACAGCGTGCCGAGGGTGGGCCTGAGCGGGACGGCCAGGAGGTCGTGGCCAGCCTCGAAGCCCTGTCTGCAGTACCTGGCCTTGGTGGGCCGCTGGGCCGCGTGATCGGCTGGATGGACCGACTGTTCATGCTGCTCGCCAATCTGGCGCTAATCGGGATCGCCGCGACCGTACTGCTGCAGATCTCGGGCCGATTGTTCCTGCCGTTCACCCTGTCCTGGACCGAGGAGCTGTCGCGCTATCTCTTCATCTACATGGTGGCGCTGGCGGCCGGTGTGGCGATACGTCGCCACCGGCACGTCAACGTTGAACTCTTTCACCACCTGCTGGGACTGCGGGCGCGTGCCGCCTACCAGGCGCTGATTTGCCTGCTGATCGGCGGCTTCGCCCTGATGGCGCTACCCGCCGCCTGGCAGTTCGCCCAGAACGGCGCCTGGCAGACCTCACCCACCCTGAGGGTGCCCATGCTCTACATCTTCTTCTCCACCGTGCTGCTGTTCGCTCTGGTGCTGCTCTACAGCGTCATCGGCTTCGTTGAAGGCGTGTTGGCGGCATGGCGTCCACCCGTTGACGGCGAGCGAAAGGAGGCTTCATGGAAGTGATGGTGCTGTTCGGCGTGTTCCTGCTGCTGCTGGTGCTGGGTCTGCCCATCGCCTTTGCGCTGGGCATCTCGTCGCTCGCCTACCTGCTGCTGGAAGGCATCTCGCTGACCATCGTGCCGCAGCGCATGTACTCGGGCATCGATACCTTCGTGCTGCTGTGCATTCCCGGCTTCGTGCTGGCCGGCAACCTGATGAACGTGGGCAACATCACCGAGCAC
>NZ_JAFIFK010000075.1 GCF_020832045.1 Halomonas sp. | reverse complement strand
GGCCGACAAGACCGCCGCTCCGGCGAAAGACGATACCCAGGCCGACAAGACCGCCGCTCCGGCGAAAGACGATACCCAGGCCGACAAGACCGCCGCTCCGGCGAAAGACGACAGCCTGCCCGACAAGACCGTCGCTCCGGCAAAATCCAAGCCGTCGAATGAAAAGGAGAAAGGACAGGGAGGCAAGGCATGACCGGAATTCTGGCCATTGTCGTTGCGCTAACGCTTTTGATGTATCTGGCCTACCGCGGCCTGAGCCTGTTGATCCTGGCACCGGCGCTGGCCGCCCTGGTGGCGCTGGTAACGGTGGAGACACCGCTGCTGGCCAGCTACACCCAGGTGTTCATGGGCTCGGCGGGCAACTTCATTGTCAGCTTCTTCCCGCTGTTTCTGCTGGGGGCTATCTTCGGCAAGCTGATGGAGGATTCCGGCAGCGCCGAGGTGCTGGCCGGTGCCATCGTCGAACGTCTGGGTGATAGCCGGGCCATTCTCGCCGTGGTGATCTCCTGTGCGGTGATGACCTACGGCGGCGTCTCACTGTTCGTGGTGGCCTTCGCGGTGTTTCCCATCGCCGCGGCGCTGTTTCGCAAAGCCGATCTTCCCAAGCGGTTGATTCCCGGGACCATTGCCCTGGGCGCCTTCACCTTTACCATGACCGCACTCCCCGGTACGCCTGCCATTCAAAACGCCATTCCCATGCCCTTTTTCGGCACCTCGCCTTTCGCCGCCCCAGGACTCGGCATCATGACCGGGCTGATCATGCTGGGGCTGGGACAGGGCTGGCTGACATATCGCGCCAAGCAGGCTCGGGCAGCCGGTGAAGGCTACGGCGAGCAAACCAGCGAACCGATACCACACGATCATCTACGTGAACGTGCTGCCGGGGAAGGCTTCGATCTGGCGGAGGTCCAGCCGCAACCGCGCAGCGAGCTCCCCACGCTGCCCGTAGCGCTGTCGCCCATCGTATTGGTGATCGCACTCAACCTGCTGTTCACCGCAGTGATCATCCCGGCCATGGACACCGGTTATCTGGCAGACCCTGCGTACGGTGCCACCAGTATCGAGTCGGTGCGCGGCGTGTGGTCGGTCATCGCCGCCCTGGTGTTCTCGATCCTGGTATTGATCGCATTCAATTGGTCGCGCCTGCAACACCTGACCGCCTCGCTGGACAGCGGCGCCAACGCCTCGCTGCTACCCATCTTCAATACGGCGAGCCTGGTCGGCTTCGGCTCGGTTATCGCTTCACTGGCTGCCTTCGATGCCATCAGCGCCTGGGTCACCACCGCCGGCGGCGACAACCCCCTCATCTCGCTGGCCCTGGCAGTGAACCTGCTAGCCGGCATGACCGGCTCCGCTTCCGGCGGTATGAGCATCGCGCTCTCCACCTTGGGCGACACCTACCTGGCCATGGGCCAGGCGGCCGGCATCTCGCCCGAGTTGCTGCACCGGGTTACGGCAGTGGCCACCGGTGGGCTGGACGCCCTTCCCCATAACGGCGCGGTGATCACCCTGCTCTCCATCTGCGGGCTGACGCATCGCCAGGCCTATCTGGATATCGCCGCCGTGGCCGTGATCGGGCCGATCATCTCGCTGATCGTCCTCATCATGGTGGGGTCGCTGGTAGGCACGTTCTGAGCGATAGGCGCTGGCATCTCAAAACCAGCGCTTGCGCTTGAACCACACCACCATGCCGATGGCGATGACCACCATCAGGCCCAACACCAGCGGGTAGCCCCAATACCAGCCGAGTTCGGGCATGGCGAAGGGGCTGTAGGGGTGCTCGAAGTTCATGCCGTAAACGCCGACGATGAAGGTCAGCGGCATGAATACGGTAGCGATGATGGTCAGGGTGCGCATGCTCTCGTTGAGGCGGTTGCTCATGCTCGAGAGATAGACGTCGAGCAGGCTGGCGGTCATGTCGCGGTAGCTTTCTACCAGATCCATTACCTGCACGGTGTGGTCGTACACGTCGCGCATCCACATGCGCGTATCGGCGGTGAAAAGATCGTTATGGTCGCGCAGCAGCTGATTGATCACTTCGCGGGTAGGCCATAGGTAGCGGCGCAGCATGATCAGTTCGCGTTTAAGCCCGTGCAGACGCTCCAGGGTCGAGCTGTCTGGACGATCGAGAATTTCCTCCTCGAGCTCCTCGATACGCTCACCTACGCCGTCCAGGACCGGGAAAGCATGGTCCACCGCAGCGTCCAGCAGGCCGTAGAGCAAATCGTCAGTTTCCCCCAGCGCGCGCCCTCCGCGCTCCTCGAGCCGGCGACGCACCTCGATGAAGGGATCCAGCGCTTCGGCGATGACGCTGACGACGATATTGCTGCCCGCAACCAGGGTCAGCTGATAAAGATGCAGCCGGCCCTCGTCGTCCACCTCGGGTATTCCCAAGGTAACCACCAGCGACTCATCGAAGCGCTCCACCTTGGGCCGCTGGCCGCCGTTGAGAATATCCTCCTGGGCCAGGGGGTGCAGTCCCACCCGGTCCCCCAGCAGCTCCAACTGTTCTGCGGTGGGCATGCCCTGAACGTGCAGCCAACACAGCGGCTCATTCATACCGGACTCGGGAATGGCATCCGGGCTTATGTCCTGCACGTCACCCCAACGTCCTGACTTACGGCGCGCCAGGGTGAACGTGGCCGGAGCATGCTGGGCCGCCTGTTCCAGCGACAGCTCACGCAACGTTCCCGGCGCCGTACCGGCCGGGTGGTAATGCTTATGGAAGAGACGTGTCATGAGTTCCTATCCTTGGCGATTCGGCCAACCCTTATAGTGGCATGCTCTTGTTCCTGGGCGAACTTTGCCATGCTTTTCAAGGTCCGGAATCACCTTGGCGACCTTGGACAATGGTCGAATTCGGCTAAGCTGAACCAAGCGATGTCTAAAGTAAGCTGATCCAAGGAAGGAAGATGACATGACCATGACGGTGGGTGAGCTGTTCATAGCCTTGGTGCTTATCTCGCTGGTGTTACTGGCCAGCAATGCCATCCGCAACGTATCTCCCTGGCTGCGTCGCCTGTTCATGCCCAGCTCGGTGATCGGGGGGTTCATCCTGCTGCTGCTGGGCCCCGAAGTGATAGGCCGTGCGGTAACGGCACCCTTCGACGATCCTGCCGGGCTGTTTCCCGAATACGTCTTCGAGAGCTGGGCCGCCCTGCCCGGCCTGTTGATCAACGTGGTGTTCGCCGCGCTGTTCATCGGCCGCCCGATTCCCGGGCTGCGCACCATCTGGATGCGTGCCGGACCTCAGGTGGTGGTGGGCCAGACCATGGCCTGGGGCCAATATGTGGTCGGCCTGACCCTGGCAATACTCATCCTGGCGCCCATGTTCGGCATGAATCCCATGGCCGGCGCCCTGATCGAAATCGGCTTCGAGGGTGGCCATGGCACGGCGGCCGGCATGGCGGACACTTTCGCCGAACTCGGCTTCGAGGAGGGCGCCGATCTGGCGCTGGGGCTGGCCACCGTGGGCATCGTCTCCGGTGTGCTGATCGGCACCCTGATGATCAACCTGGCCGCCCGGCGTGGCGTCATCAAATTGGACAACCCGCAAAAAACCGCCGAAGCCCTGGATGAAGTTAGCATCCAAAGCGACGCCAGCGACCTGCCGCCCACCGAGCAGTACAGCGAATTCAAGAAGGACCTGGCTCAAGAAGAGGAAACGGCAGACCCTCTGAGCCTGCACCTCGGCCTGGTGGGCATCGCCATCGTGGTCGGCTGGCTGATCCTCACTGGCCTGCAATGGATCGAACAGCAGACCTGGGCCCGCGACGGCGGCCTGGAGATTCTGGCCCACGTACCGCTGTTCCCCCTCGCCATGATCGGCGGCGTGATCGTCCAGCTATGCGTGACCCGCTTCGGGCTGGAGCCCCACGTTTCCAGCCGCACCATGGCGCGCATTGCCGGTACCGCGCTGGACTTCACCATCGTGGCGGCACTCGCCACGCTTTCGCTCACAGCCCTTGGCGAACACTTCATTCCATTCCTGCTGCTGGCCCTGGCCGGCATCGGCTGGTCGCTGTTCGTGCTCATCGTGATCGCGCCGCGAGTGATACCCGAGAACTGGTTCGAGCGCGGCATCGGCGATTTCGGTCAGTCCATGGGGGTGACCGTGACCGGCCTGCTGCTGATGCGAATGGCCGACCCCAAGAACCGCTCCGGCGCCTTCGAAAGCTTCGGCTACAAGCAGCTGATGTTCGAACCGGTGGTCGGCGGCGGGCTGTTCACGGCGGCGTCGCTGCCGCTCATCGCTCAGTTCGGCGCACCTGCGGTGCTGGGTCTTACCCTACTACTCACCGTGGCGTGGTTGATCTTCGGTCTGCTCTATTTTGGCCGCATGGTTCCGGACCGGGGGCGTGGCAGATGGTGAGTCAAATCTTCTTGAACATCAACAAACCGGTCCCCGGGATGCCTTCTTGCGTTTGCTCGCTTGGGCACGCAAGGCGGCCTCGAAGGAGCCCCGTGCCCAGACCGCGGCCAGCTCGCGGTCCTCGTATAGTTCTTCCGGAGCCTGATAGTAGGACATCTGCACTACCCTGCCCCCCTTGTCATAACCGAACGGCTCGAGCCCCGCGCGCTCGAAGTCACCAAGGTTGTATTCATCGACCTTGAGATAAAGCGTCTCGTCGGCCACCAGCGCGAACATCAGGCCATCGTGGTAGATGCCGTGGCCGCCGAACATGCGCCGCGCGATGATGGGTCCGAACAGCTCGAACACGTCGCGCAGCGAATCGGTGTACTCGCTCACGGCATCTCCTCCATACATAGGCGTTGTCCGTCATTCTGGCTTATGACCAGCTCAGCTCAAAGACATCGGCCTGCCCACGCAAAGCGCCGCAACCAGTTGGCTGGGCAACTCACGGTAGGCGGCATCGGGCTCAGCGCCCAGGCCGTCGAGTATGCGCGTGAAGAAGGCTCTTCCAGCCACTACGGCGACGATGTCGAAGATCTCGTCGTCGGCGAGCCCATGTGCCCGCAGCGCTTCGATATCCTCGGCGCCAACCTTTTGAGCGCGGGTAGCCACCTTGACGGCAAACGCCATGATGTCACGCTCGGCCTCGGCGAGCGCTGCCTCGCCCTCAGACAGCATGGCCTCGACGGCCTCCATGCCCACCAGTTCCGCGAGGAACTTGGCATGGGCCAACGAGCAGTAGGAGTTACCAAGGGCCCGGGCGGCGGCAACCGTCACCAGCTCGTAGCGGCGCGGCTCCATGGGGCGGCGGATGGTGGCGATCAGCGCCGCCCAGGCCTTCATGACTTCAGGACGATGACAGAACAGTAGTGCGTAGTTGGGCAGGTAGCCGAAGTGCGTCTGCTGGCGCTGATACATGGCCAGCACCTCGCCTTCGGCCTGATCGGGTGGAGTCGTTTCGATATAACTCATGGAGATCTCCCCTTGTTTCAGGCGGTGGCAGAGCGTGGGTGCAGCCAGGCCGGCAGCAGCAGCTCAGTGTCGATGATGGCCTCGGCGTCAAAAGCAACTCCGCGCGCGGCGAGTCGCTGGCCCAGGCTGCCGTCGCGCCAGGCCTCGAACAGCTCGCCACAACCCCCAACGGGCTCGCCACCAATGAAGATTTGCGGAATGGTCGGCGCACCGGTGCGCTGAGCCAGCACTGGACGCAGGCGCACGCCCATATCGTCGGCTTGATAGGCGGGTGAGTCGAGATCCACGCTCAGGTAATCGACCCCCAGCCGGGCGAACAACTTGCGCGCCGCCCAGCAGAACTCACACCAGGCAAGGGAGAACATCACTACCGGCGCCTGGGCCAGGCACGCCTCCAGGCATCGCTCAGCCTCGACATCCAGCGCCGTATCCACCGGCTGTACGGCCGATGGTCCGGCAACGGCGACCGGGCGTGGCGCCGGCACATCGAAACGACAGCCTGGCGTGGAGCGCGACAGGGCCAGCTCCTCCTCATTCATCTCGTCCTCGATGCCCTCGAACAATGGGGTGGACTGGTAGCGCTCGCCAGTGTCGGGCAGCATGCAGACGATATGGCTACCGGCCGGTGCCCACCGCGCCACTTTCAGCGCCGCGGCCAGGGTCGCGCCGGCAGAAATACCAACGAATATACCCTCCTTGCGCGCCAGCTCACGGGACAGGCGCAGCGCATCCTCCCCGGCCACCGGCACGACCTCGTCCACCATGCCAGCGACCACCGCCTGTTGGGTCAGCGGCGAGATGAAATCCGGGCTCCACCCCTGCATCAGGTGCGGGCGGAAACGCGGATGGCTGACGCCTGCAGGCTGCGCCTCGCCGCTTCCGAGCAGTGGGGCGTTGTCGGGCTCGGCAACGACGATGCGAATGCGCGGATCGGCCGCCTTCAGCACTCGGGAAACGCCCTTGAGCGTGCCACCGGTACCGAAACCGCTGACCCAGGCATGAATCGGCTCACCCTGCATGTCGTCCAGAATCTCCCTAGCCGTGGTGCGGCTGTGTACCTCGGCATTGGCCTCGTTCTCGAACTGGCGGCAAAGAAAATAGCCATGCTTCTCTGCCAGTTCGATGGCCTTGGCCAGCATGCCGCTGCCCTTCTCGGAGGCCGGCGTGAGCACGACACGGGCACCGAGGAAGCGCAGCAGACGCCGCCGTTCCAGGCTGAAACTCTCGGCCATGGTCACTACCAGCGGGTAGCCCTTGCGCGCGCACACCATGGCCAGGCCGATGCCGGTATTGCCGCTGGTGGCCTCGATCACCGTCTGGCCCGGGCGCAAGGCACCGCTTCGCTCGGCCTCCTCGATCACCGCCAGTGCCATGCGGTCCTTTACCGAGCCCATGGGATTGAACGCCTCCACCTTCACGTGTACGTTCACCGTCGGCGGTGCCAGTCGGGCTAGGCGCACCAGCGGAGTGCGACCAATGGTTTCCAGTATGCTGGTGTAGCGGGTCATGGTGAGCTTCCTCGGATGGGCATGCCGACAGAATCGCCCCATATCAAGGAAGCCGGCGTGTGAGCCAGCGTGGTTTTTTTCTGCTTTAGCCGTGAAACTCGCAGGCCAGTCCGGCGCGATCAACGACTATACTGCTATCGTGACATCATCGGGTCCGGACATGAACGCGCTGACCCTCAACCTGCTCGGCGATCTCGAAGTCATTCGGGACGGGCAGGTATTGCCGTTGCCGCCCTCCCGCAAGACCCGCGCCCTGCTCGCCTATCTGGCCCGACACTCCCGCCCCCTGGGCCGCGAGCACCTGTGCGACCTGCTGTGGGAGCTTCCCGACGATCCCCGAGGTTCGCTGCGCTGGAGCCTGTCGAAACTGCGTCGATTGGTGGACACACCCGGCCGTCCCCGTTTACGGGCCGACCGGCTCGCCGTGAGCCTGGATACCGCGGACATCGACATTGATGTGACCGGCCTGCATGCACTATGCAACGGCGGCTTGGCAGAGGCCGATATCGAAGCACTCGAGCGCACTGCTGATCGCTACCGTGGCCCCTTTCTGGAAGGGCTGGAACTAGACCGCTTTCCCGACTTCCACGGCTGGTGCCTGGCCGAGCGCGAAGCTGCCATACGCGCCCAGACGACCCTGCTGACGACCCTGGTCGAGCGTCTCGCCGACTCTCCGCAACACGCACTGCATCATGCCCATGCTTGGGTTCGCCTGGCTCCCTTCAATGAAACGGCCCGCGCTCAGCTGGTGCGTTTGCTACTGTCACTGCACCGTCCGCGCGAGGCCGAACAGCAGCTGCAACTGGGTGTGCGACTCATCCGCGAGGCGGGTCTGCCGCTCAACGGTCAGTTGCTGCGTGCCTGGCGGGAGCCGAAGTCCTCCCCGACTCCCCTGTCTGAGAACGCCGATACCGCGACTTCCCTCCCCCAGGTACCGGGGGGAGCCCACCCGGACCTGCCAGGCGACACCCTGGAAGTGATGCGCTGGGCCGCTCTGTTGGCGCCGGATACCGATTTCACTACCCTGAGCCAGGTCTCGGGGCTCGATACCAATCGACTCGGTGTCGCCCTGGAAGCAGCCGAGAGCCACCAGTGGCTCTCCAGCGGCGCTTCAGGCTTGCACTTCACGAACAGCGTCATGGCAGCCGAGCTGTACGAGGCCATACCCCCGGTACGCCGCCAAGTCATGCATCGGCGCATCGCCGAATGGTTGGCCGCAAGCCCACTCAACGACATGCAGCAGGCCAGCCGTCTCACATACCACGCCCAGGCCAGCGGTGACCTCGACCTGGCAACCCGGGCCATGATCGAATCCGGACGCTTCTGTCTGCGCAATTTCGCCAACGAGGAAGCCCAGCGCTTCGCCCAGCAGGGCCTGGCGCTGACCGATGGCATGACCGGCACCCGGCGGGTCTGCCTCGCCCTCGAACTGCACGACATCCTCTATAGTGCCGCCCCACTAGCGGATTGGGAGGCCGGCGCCAGCGCAGTGGTGGCGCTTGCCGAGCAGGCCCTGGAGCACGGTGCCCTCGCCCACGCCAGGCTCGGCTATCAGTTGGCCAGTCATATTCGCTGGGCTCACGGCCAGTGGAGCGATGCCCATGAGCAGACTCTCCAGGCGGAGCGCGCCACCCGCTGCGGCGACGACCGCGAGCAGGTCATCGCCATGGCGGAAACCGCCCGCTGCCTGGCCATGCTGGAGCGCGACCTGAGCCAGGCGGCCGAGCTGCTCGAACGGGCACGCGAACAGGCAACCCGTCGGCACATCGGTCATCCCGCGATTCCCCTGGCACAGGGTCTACTCAGTCTGCATCAGGACCGCTTCGACAAGGCGGAGAGTTACTTCAGGGAAGCGCGCACTCTGTGCAAGGCCATGGGCGACCGACTGGGTGAGTTTCAGGCGCAGGAATCGCTACTGTTGATTGACCTGGAGCGGGACGACTACGCCCAGGCCCGAGAGCGCTGTGCCCAACTGCAGGAGCTTGGCAAACGCCTGCGCGACGGCAGCGAGGCTCCTTATGCAAACGCCGCCGCAGCCCTGTGTGTGTATGCCCTCGAGGACGATTTCGTCCCCTTCGGCGTCGCGCTCGTCACCCTGCGCCATGCCGATGCCCGTCATCGCCTGGCCACGCTGCTGCTGCAGGCGGCGCGGCTCGATCTCGCTCGCGCTCGAACTAAAACGGCCAGGCAACGTGCCGGCGAGGCCCTGGAGCATTCCCGCGTTCTGGAACGTCGCAGCGAGCAGCTGCTGGCCCACGCCCTGCTGGCCGAATGCGCCCGCCGCCTGGGTGACGAGGACGGTCGACGCGAGCATGCCCGGACCGCCGAAGCCCTGCTGCAGGAACCCGTTGCGGGCTGGGCCAGGCGCCGCTGTCAAACGCTGCTGATGCTACCCGCCGCAGAGGACGAAGCATGATCGACGTCGTTCTGGAGCGCCGCTTCCCGCGGCCTCTCGAAGCGGAATTGGTGCGTACGCTGACCCTCGAGGCACAGCCCTGCTTCGATCTGCACCGGATCCAATGGCAGGAGAGCCTGCTGGCACGAGACGGGCACCGACTGATCTGTCACTTCCAGGCCCCCGATGTGGAATCGGCGCGTATCGGCCTGCGCCAGGCCGGCGCCGACGTGACTTCACTGTGGGGCAGCACCGTACATGCCGTGCCGGGCCTGAAATCCTCGGAATGGGCAATCGCCAACGTGCTGGTAGAGCGCCACTTCGCCGCTCCCGTCACTTTCGAGGCGATCCAGGCGCTGGAAAATGCCGGGGCCGCGTGCCTTTCAAATCATCGAGTGCGCTTCCTGCTCAGCCATTTCTCTCTCGACCGGCAACGCATGCACTGCCTCTACCACGCGCCTGACGCCGAATCGGTACGCCTGGCCCAGCATCAGGCCGGTATGCCGGTCAGCCGCCTCTGGGCCTTTCAACGTATCGCACCAGTCGATACCACGGCGCAGCCCTGAAAAAACCACGCCCTCTCCCACGCTGGGTCTCACGAGGCTCGTCGAATCTCGTTCCCGACCGCTGACGGTCACCCCCTGACGAGACAATAAAAGAGGAGAGCTCCATGCACACCGCCACTCAACAGATCGACAACGGCGTCAACGTCACCGCCCTGCTGGGCGCCCGCGAAGCGCTGGCTCAGGCTCCGCTGGCCGCCCGCTTCACCTGGCGCGCCCACAGCGAGTGGGTCCGCGGCACCCATACCCGTATCTCCGTCGAGGACTTCCATGGCCTCGGTGAAGCGCAACAGCACCGCTCACGCTTCACCTACAATGCGGACCACCCCGAGGTGTTCGCCGCCGAAGACCACGGCCCCACTCCGGTGGAGTACGTACTCGTCGGCCTGGCCGCCTGCCTCACCGCCGGGATTGCCGCCGTAGCCCAGCATCGCGGTATCCAACTTCGCTCGGTCAAGGCCATGGTGGAGGGTGACATGGACATTCAGGGTATCCTCGGCATGGACCCTGAGGTGCGCAACGGCTTCGACGACATCCGCGTGACGTTCGAGATCGACGCCGACGCCAGTCGCGCGGATATCGAGGCGCTGGTCGCCCAATCGCAGAAGCGTTCGGCCGTCTATGACCTGCTCACCAACCCCACCCACGTGAAGGTCGAGCTGAAATGAAGCGCGTGACCGCCGTGGTCATCGGTGCCGGGCACGCCGGGCTCGCCATGAGCCATCACCTCGCCCGACACGGCATCGACCACGTGATTCTGGAGCGCGGCGAAGTGGCCAATGCCTGGCGGCACGAACGCTGGGAGTCGCTGCGACTGCTCACGCCCAACTGGCAGTGCCGCCTGCCCGGGCAGGCCTACGCCGGGCCGGAGCCGGAGGGTTTCATGAGCATGCCGGAGCTGATCGCTTTACTCGATGACTATGCACGGGGCCTCTCGGCCCCGCTGCATACCGCTACCGAAGTGCTTGCGCTGCGCCAGTTAGAGGGCGGCTACCGGGTGATCACCAACCGGGGCGAATGGCACTGCCGTGCGGCGATCATCGCCACCGGCGCCTGTCAGCTTCCCGTGGTGCCTGCCATGGCGACGGCCCTGCCGCCAGGGATCATGAACCTGACGCCCCATGCCTACCGTCACCCGGGGCAGCTGCCCCAAGGCGGGGTGCTGGTGGTGGGCGCCTCGGCCACAGGCGTACAGCTGGCCGACGAGATTCAGCGCAGCGGTCGCCCCGTGACGTTGGCCGTGGGGCAGCACCTGCGCCTGCCGCGGCGCTATCGCGGCCGCGACATTCAATGGTGGCTGGAGCATGCCGGCATGCTCGACCAGCGCTACGACGAAGTGGAAGATCTTTCCCGCGCCCGACGTCAGCCCTCGCCGCAGTTGCTGGGCAGTGCCGCACCTCAAGATCTAGACCTCAATACCCTGAGCGGGCGTGGCGTGCGCCTGGTGGGTCGTCTGGCCGGCCTGGCCGGCACCCGGCTGCAGTTTTCGGGCTCGCTGGCCATGCACTGCACGGCGGCGGATCTCAAGCTGACGCGGCTGCTCGACAACCTGGACGCCTGGGCCAGCGCCCATGGCTGGCACGACGTTCTGCCCGCCCCGGAGCGCCCGGCACCTACTCGCTTACCAAAACGCCCCTGTCTCGGACTTGACCTGGCCGCAGGCGAGATCAAGACGGTACTCTGGGCCACTGGCTTTCGTCCCGACTTCCACTGGCTTCAAGTACCGGTATTCGACCCGCGTGGGCGCCTGCAACACCAAGGCGGCGTGGTGGCACCCGGTCTCTACGCCATGGGCCTGCCCTTCATGCGCCGACGCAAGTCAGGTGCCATCCACGGTGCCGACGATGATGCCCGCGACCTCAGCTCCCACTTAGCTGCCTGGCTGGCCAGGGCAAAGAAGCAACACAGCAGTGTTGCTTGAGCACAAGCGTCAAGACCCCGGTTGCTGTAAGCGCGGCAGGGGTCTTTCCCCATTCGTCACCTGTACCAGTTTGCCCGCATTCCCTATTGAACGATGCGCCACCATCGCCACCTCACTCTCGCAACGGCGCTGCCCCTCAGGATCCGGTACCATTCCCGTTCTTGATACTAAACACGGGATGCCATGTGAAAGCCCTGGTCATCGAAGACAACCCAAACCTGGCCACCTCCATCGCCACCTTCCTCGGCGAGGCGGGCTTTCAGGTGGAAACCTGCGGCGACGGTCGCAGTGCCGAGCATCTGCTGCAGACGCTCTCCTTCGACTTGATCCTGCTGGACCTGGGCCTGCCCGAGCTCGACGGCATTCACCTTCTCCGGCGCCTGCGCAACCGGCACGACAAGACCCCCGTGCTGATCATTTCGGCGCGGGACGCCCTGGACCAGCGCGTGCTCGGCCTGGAAGAAGGAGCGGACGACTACCTGGCCAAACCCTTCTCGCTAGTGGAGGTGGTGGCAAGGGCGAAGGCGCTGGTGCGACGGGCGAAACAGTTCGGCGAGAACAGCTTGCAGTGCGGCGACATCGAGCTACCCTCCGGCAGCCCGGCCGTGCTGGTCGGTGGTCAGCCGGTGACGCTGCACCGTCGCGAGCGCGAGGTGCTCGAATATCTGCTGATCAATCAAGGACGCCTGGTCAGCAAGGCGCAGCTGATCGACCGGCTCTCGGACCTGGACGATGCCGTGTCTCCGAGCGCCATCGAGACCTACATCTCACGCCTGCGCAAGAAACTGGGCGATGACATCCAACTGCGTACCGTACGCGGCCTCGGCTACCTGCTCGATACCAAGTCCAGCTGACATGACCTCCATTCGCTCCCGCCTGCTGCTCTGGATCGGCCTGCCCTTTACCCTGGTCGGCCTGCTGACCCTCGCCACCAGCTACTACGTGCTCTCCCACCAGATCACCGAAACCTTCGACGACATGCTGCTCAACGCCGCAGAGCGCCTGGAGCGGCGCATCTATTCGGTGGACGGCGAGCTGCGCATCAACATGCACTACTTCAGCATCAGCACGCTGGGCAGCCGCGGTGACGGCAAGATCTTCTATCGAATACGCGACGCCGAGGGCAACATGCTGGCGGGCTTCGATGGCCTGGAAGACCCTCCGGGCGATCTCGACGAGCCGTTGTTCTACGACACCCGCTACGCCGGCAACACGCTGCGGGCCGTGGCCACCACCTTCCCCGTGGTGCGCTCCACCCGAAGCGGCCAGATCGAGGTAATCGTGGCCGAGTCGACCGAAGCCAGGCAGAACCTGATCAACGAGTTCCTGCTGACGCTCTCGGTACTGATCGCCATCGGCGGCCTGCTCGCCGTGACCATCGCCCTGCTGGCCATTCATCGCGGCCTGGCCCCGCTGCGCTCGATCAGCCGCTCGCTGCGCCGCCGTTCGCAGAACGATCTCGAGCCGATCGAAGCCGAAGTCCCCAGGGAGGTCTCGACGCTGGCCGCCAGCATCAACGGCTTGATGATGCGAATGCGCCAGAGCATTCACAACACCCAGCAGTTCAATGCCGATGTGTCACATCAGCTGCGCACGCCAATCTCGGAAATTCGCGCCCTGTCGGAGCTCACCGCCCGCCAGTGCACCGACCCGAGAGCCCGGCACAACCTTCAAGAGATCGGGCGTATCGCCGAAAGCGCCGGCTACACGGTGCAGCAGCTCCTCACCCTGGCCAAGGCGCGACACGAACTGGTGGATACTTCCGCCATGGCCGTTACCGATCTCGCAGAGTTGTGTCGTATCGCTTGCGCTGAGTCGATTTCGCGCATCTACCAGCGCGGTCAGGAACTGGAGTTCTGCGAGCGGGAGTGCGGCTGTCAGGTCATGGCGGACAGCGTGATGCTGAGCTGGCTGATCCAGAATCTAATCGAGAATGCCAGCCAGCATGCCGGCGGCGCCCAGCCCTATCGCGGCACCATCTACGTGCGGGTTTCCCGCAGCGAGGAAGCGGTGCAGCTGCGAGTCAGCGACGACGGTGTCGGCGTGAGCCCGGAGCAACTGGCCAGGCTGACCGAACGCTTCTATCGCGCCAGCCCCGAGACACCCGGCAGCGGGCTTGGCCTCGCCATCGTCGACGAGATCGCCCGCGCTCATGGCGCTACGCTGGAACTCGACAGCCCGCCGGGACAGGGGCTAACGGTGACGGTGACCTTTCCCCATACGAGGCCTTGAAGAAAAGCGCCTACCCAGCGTAATGACCACCGGCGTGGCCAAAATCAGCAGCAGCAGGCGCAGCACGTGATGCGACACCACATAGAGGGGGTCGACATCCAGTGCCACCGCGATCACCGCCATTTCCCCGACACCGCCCGGCAGCAAAGCCAGCAGCGCCGCCGTGAAGGAGTGCGATGTGAAGGTTGCCAGCAGCCAGGCGGTGGCCACCGCCATCAGCACGGCATAGAGACCGAACAGCAGCCCAAAACGCCCCACCTCGACGACTCGCCGCCAAGGCGTGCCGGCGAAGCGCGCCCCCACCGAGCTGCCCAGCACCAGAAAGGTGGCCACCAGCAGCAGATCGGGTAGCACCACCCCATGGCCAAGCGTCGCCAGCACCACCCCCACGGCCATGGGGCCCAGGAACTCCGGTAACGGAAAGCGCAGCAGCCGGCCCAGCCACCAGGAAGCGGGCGCCAGCACCAGCAGAGAGACGCCCGCCCAGCTCACGCCGTTGCCCTCACCCAATGCAATGTCACCGGCCAGGTAGCTGGCCATGAAGGCGGCGGACGCCACCACGATGACCAGGCGCATGGCGTGGGTGATGGCAATCCAGCGGATGTCCACGCCCAGGCGCTCGGCCAGGATCACCGTGGCATTCATGCTGCCCGGAAAGGAGCAGAACACTGCGCTGAGCCGGCCCATCCCGCTGGTCGAGAACAGCCAGACGCCTCCGGCCAGCATCAAGCCCATGTACGCCAGCATGGCCAGCACGCTGGGGTACCACTCCAGCAAATGCGACAGCTCTCCCAGCTCGATGCGGTTACCGATGAACAGCCCCAGCATGGCGATGGAACAGCGATGCAGTCGCTTGTCGATCCCCGCTTTCGCACCAGCCAGCGAAGCGATCAGCACCGCAAACAGCGGACCCAACATCCAGGCCATGGGCAATGAGACCAGGGTGGCGACACCACCACCCAGAATCCCGATCAGCAACGTGTAAACGGTGCGCAGCGCCATCGCTCAGATGCCGAGCGGCTGGCGGCGCCGCCGGAACCAGTTCACCAGACGCTGGCCGAACAGCGAGATGAGCAGCAGCGCCAGGATGATCAGTGTTACCGGGCGCTCCAGCACGTAGGCCAGGTTGCCACCGCTGATCTGATAAGAGTGCAGCAGCGATTTCTCCGCCATGGCCCCCAGCAACATGCCGATCACGGCGGCAGGCACCGAATAGCCGTAATGGCGCAGCAGCCAGCCGACCACAGCGAAGATCAGCACCGTGGCGGGGCCGGTCATGTTGCCGGTCAAGCCGAAGGAGCCCATTACCGCCAGCGCCAGCACCGAGGGAATCAGGTAGCGCATCGGCACCTTGACGATATTGGCCAGCAGCGGAATGAACATCAGGCCAATGATGATCAGCAGGAACACTTGGGCGAAGTTGGCGAAGATGATCGCGTAGACCACATCGGTCTGCTGCCGGATGAACTGCGGCCCGCCAGTGATATTGTGCATGGCGAAGGCCGCCAGCATCACCGCCGTGGCCCCGCCGCCCGGAATGCCCAGCGCCAGCAGGGTCGCCATGGAGCCCGCCTCGGAGGTGCTGTTGGCCGACTCGGACGCCACCACGCCCTTGGGATTGCCCTTGCCGAACGAGCTCGGGTCCTTGTCGCGACGCTGGGTCTCCACATAGGAGAGCAGGTTGGACACCGACGACCCCACCCCCGGCACGGCACCGACGAATACACCGATGAAACCACCCCGAATGAGTATCCAGGGATACGCCACGGCCATCTTGAAACCCTGGAAGATTTCCGAGATCTTGACCTTGCGCGAGGCTTCGGATTCGACGATGTAGCCCTTGTTGGCCAACTTGAACAGCTCCGAGGCGGCGAACATGCCCATCATCGCGGGAATGACCGGGACTCCGTCCAGCAGGAAGGTCTGCCCCATGGTGCCCCGGGCCATGCCCAGCTCGTTGAAGCCGATGGTGCCGACCAGCATGCCGACGAAACCGGCCATCAGCCCCTTGAGCATATGCTCGCCCCGAAGGCTGGCGATCAGCGTCATGCCCCACAGAATGATGGCGAACATCTCTGCCGGACCCAGCTTCAGCACCATGAAGGAGAGCGGCTGGATCATCAGGAACAGGATCAGGTAGCCCATCAGCACACCGATGACGGACGAGGCCAGTGCCACGCCCAGCGCCTGGTTATGCTTGCCCTGGCGCGCCATGGGATAGCCGTCGAAGGCGGTGGCGATGGCCGAGGAGGTGCCGGGTATGTTCATCAGAATGGCGGGAATACCACTGCCGAAGGACCCCCCGGTGAAGATGGCCGTGAGGAAGAGCATGGCCTGCACGAAATCCATGTACAGCGTCATGGGCAGGAAGATCGCCATGGCCATGGAGATCTGCAGACCCGGCGTGGCCCCGAAGATCAAGCCGATGACGATACCGGGGACGACGACCATCCAGGGGGCGAAGCTTGAGAACAGCAGGGCCAGCCCCTGCTCGACGGCGGCGAAATCTATCATGGTGTCGCTCCCTCAGTCCGGCAGGACCAACATGTGCATGGGATAGGGCAGCATCTCGGCGAAGAAGAACGCCGTGCCGAAGCCGAAGGCCAGGCTGTAGCCGCCCAGCAATAGCCAGTTGCGCTCGCCCTTGAGCAGCAGGAACAGGGCGACGAACAGCACCGTGGCCACATCGAAGCCCAGGGTTTCCAGTGAGATCACGTAGGCGGCGAACAGCCCCACGACCGGCAGCGTGCGATACAGCGGCTCCCCTTCGTCATCCGGACGGGTAAGCAAGGTGCCCTGCTTCAGGCGCAGGACCACCTCCAGCAGCACGAGGGCCAGCACCACGAGGGACAAGGGAAGTATCAACAACAGGTTTTGAACTGCCGACGAAACCCGCATGGCATCCATCAGGTACCACAAGGTAAAGCCGGCCAGGGCCATGAGGACCAGCAGGTCCCCATAGTCGCGTTTAGTGGTGGTCATGAGACGACTCCAGGCGGTGGCCGGCCCGGGGGGGGGGGG
>NZ_JAFIFK010000058.1 GCF_020832045.1 Halomonas sp. | reverse complement strand
CGGAACAGCTCATCGCGTGTCGCTTCAGTAACAATGCTTGAGCTGAGACGGAACACCACGCTGATGACACGCCACTATAATTTCTGCGCCGGTCCTGCGGCGCTGCCCCTCCCGGTGCTTGAGCGCGCCAGGGAAGAACTGCTCGACTACCAGGGTCGCGGGCTCTCTGTCATGGAGATGAGCCACCGTTCGCCCGAGTTCGTCGCCATCGCCGAGCAGGCCGAGGCCGACCTGCGCGAGCTGCTCGCCGTACCCGAGAACTACAAGGTGCTGTTCCTGCAGGGCGGCGCCAGCCTGCAGTTCTCCATGGTGCCGATGAACCTGCTGGGGCAGGGCGGCACGGCCAACTTCCTGTATACCGGTATCTGGGGCAAGAAGGCACTGGCGGAAGCCAGGCAGCTTGGCTTTGCGGTGCACATGGCCGGTTCCAGCGAGCCCAGCGGACACTCCGAAGTGCCGGGCCAGGCGGAGCTGGCGTTGTCCGACGACGCGGCGTATCTGCACTACACCGCCAACGAAACCATCGGCGGGCTAGAGTTCGATTACATCCCCGATGTGAACGTGCCGCTGGTGTGCGACTACTCCTCCAGCATCCTGGCCGAGCCGCTGGACGTGTCACGCTTCGGCATCATCTACGCCGGCGCGCAGAAGAACATCGGCCCCGCCGGCCTCACCCTGGTGCTGGTGCGCGACGACCTGCTCGATCGGCGCTGCGAACGTATTCCCAGCCTGTTCGATTACCAAGCCATGGCCGAAGCGGGTTCCATGGTCAATACACCGCCCACCTACGCCTGGTATCTGGCGGGGCTGGTGTTCCAATGGCTCAAGCACGACATCGGTGGGCTCGACGCCATGGCCGCTCTCAACGCGCGCAAGGCCGGCAAGCTATATAGCGCCATCGATTCCAGCGGACTTTACTCGAACCCCATCGCAGTGAAGAACCGCTCGCGCATGAACGTGCCCTTCGTACTCGCCGATGAGCGTCTCGACAAGCCTTTCCTGGCCGAGGCCGAAGAGGCAGGGCTGCTCAACCTGAAAGGCCACCGCAGCGTCGGCGGCATGCGGGCGAGCCTCTACAACGCCGTACCCGAAGCGGCCGTCGATGCCTTGACCGACTTCATGGCCGACTTCGAAAAACGCAGGGGATAAGCCATGACCGATACCCCGGACAATCTCGACTCGCTGCGGGTGCGCATCGACGAGATCGACAACGACATTCTGCGCCTGATCAGCGCTCGTGCCGAGTGCGCCAAGCAGGTCGCCGAGGTCAAGACCAGAAGCGACAAGGGGGCCGTGTTCTACCGCCCCGAGCGTGAAGCTCAGGTGCTGCGTCGTATCATGGAACTCAACCAGGGGCCGCTCAACAGCGAGGAGATGGCGCGACTGTTCCGCGAGATCATGTCCGCCTGTCTGGCGCTGGAACAGCCCACCAAGGTGGCCTACCTGGGCCCGGAAGGAACGTTCACCCAGCAGGCGGCACTCAAGCACTTCGGCGAGAGCGCGGTGAGCATGCCGATGGCGGCCATCGACGAAGTCTTCCGCGAAGTGGAAGCCGGCGCCGTCAACTATGGCGTGGTGCCGGTGGAGAATTCCACCGAGGGCGTGGTCAGCCATACTCTCGATTCGTTCATGGACTCTTCGATCCGCATCTGCGGCGAGGTGGTGCTGCGCATTCATCATCATCTGCTGGTGGCCGACACCACGCTGCGTGACAAAGTCTCGAGGGTCTACTCCCACCCGCAGTCGCTGGCCCAATGTCGCAAGTGGCTAGACGCTCACTATCCTCGGGCCGAGCGGGTGCCGGTTTCGTCCAACGCCGAGGCGGCGCGGATGATCAAGAGCGAATGGCACAGTGCCGCCATCGCCGGCGACATGGCAGCCAAGCTCTACGGCCTGGAGAAAATCGCCGAGAAGATCGAGGATCGCCCGGACAACTCAACGCGTTTCCTGATCATCGGCAGCCAGCACGTGCCCATGTCCGGCGAGGACAAGACCTCCATCGTGGTTGCCATGCGCAACCAGCCTGGTGCGCTGCACGACCTGCTCGAACCGTTCCATCGCCACCGTATCGATCTCACCCGTCTGGAAACGCGTCCCTCGCGTACCGGCGTGTGGAACTACGTGTTCTTCATCGACTTCAAGGGGCATGTGGACGAGCCGCGCGTCGCTGCGGTGATCGAAGAAGTGCGCCTGCGCGCCTCTGAACTCAAGGTGCTCGGTTCCTACCCCGTAGGCGTGCTGTAGGCGTGGTGGAGCGAATTACCCCCATCGCACCGCTGAATGAAGCCCGCATTCTCATTGTCGGCCTGGGGCTGATCGGCGGCTCGCTGGCCGCCGCCCTGCGTGCAGCCGGCTTTGCGGGCGCACCCACCGGCGGCTTCGGGCCGGTTGAAATAGCCGCGTGCGACCCGGATGCCGACGAGATCGCCCGCGGCATAGACATGGGCCTGATCGACCACGGCGACACCCGGCTTGCACCGCTGGTGGAGGGAGCTACCATGATCGTGCTGGCAGTGCCGGTGCTGGCCATGCGCAGCGTCATGCTGGAACTTGCCGGCTTGCTCCCGCCAGAGACACTGGGTGGCCCAACGCCGCAGGTGACGATCACCGATGTCGGCAGCACCAAGGCGGCGGTGCGCGATTGCGCCCTGGCGGCCTTCGGCGAACTGCCGTCCGGACTGGTGCTGGGGCATCCCATCGCCGGCTCGGAGAAGAGCGGTGTGGCGGCGTCCAACCCCGAGCTCTACGTCAACCACAAGGTCATCCTGACGCCGGGCCCCGAGACGGCGGCCTCGGCCATTGCCCGGGTCGAGGCGCTATGGCGAGCCTGCGGTGCCGACGTGCTCGAAATGGACGTGGAACGCCACGATCAGGTGTTGGCGCGCACCAGCCATCTCCCGCACCTGCTCGCTTTCTCTCTGGTGGACACCCTGGCGCGTCAGGACGAACGGCTGGACATCTTCCGCTATGCCGCCGGTGGCTTTCGTGACTTCACCCGAATTGCCGGCAGCGACCCGGTCATGTGGCGCGACATCTTCACCGCCAACCGCGGTGCGGTACTGGCCGCCCTCGACGACTTCGAAGCGGGGCTCGTCCGCCTGCGTCAGGCGGTGGAAGCAAGCGACGGCGATGCTATGCTCTCCATCTTCGACCGTGCCAGCCATGCACGACACTACTTCGACTCTCTCCTGAACCAGACCAGTTATCAGGCGGAATACCACATGCAACAACAAGGCAAGCTCACCTTCCGGGCCGCTCCCGGTGGCCGCGTGGCCGGACGCATTCGCGTACCCGGCGACAAGTCGATCTCCCATCGCTCGATCATGCTGGGCGCGCTGGCCGAAGGCGTGACCGAAGTGAAGGGGTTCCTGGAAGGGGAGGACAGTCTGGCCACCCTGCAGGCGTTTCGTGAAATGGGCGTGGCCATCGAAGGCCCGCACCAGGGGCGCGTCACCGTTCACGGTGTCGGCATGCACGGCCTCAAGGCGCCTTCCGGACCGCTCTACGTGGGCAACGCCGGCACCGCCATGCGCCTGTTCGCCGGTCTGCTGGCGGGTCAGGGCTTCGACACCGAGCTGATCGGCGACGCCTCGCTGACCAAGCGCCCCATGGGGCGGGTGGCGGACCCGCTGCGTCTCATGGGGGCCAAGATCGACACCGCCGAAGGCGGCCGGCCGCCGCTGAAGATCCACGGTGGCCAGCCGCTCAAAGGCATCGACTACGACATGCCCATGGCCAGCGCCCAGGTAAAATCCTGCCTGCTGCTCGCCGGCCTCTATGCCGAAGGCGAAACCCGTGTGCGCGAGCCGGCGCCCACCCGCGACCATACCGAGCGCATGCTGGCCGGTTTCGGTTATGAAGTGCATCGCGAAGGGGACACCTGCTGGCTCAGCGGCGGCGGCAAGCTCACTGCCGCCCCCATCGACGTGCCCTCCGACATTTCATCGGCTACCTTCTTTTTGGTAGCGGCGGCGATTACCCCGGGCTCCAACCTGACCCTCGAGCATGTGGGCATCAACCCCACGCGTATTGGTGTGATAAACATCCTCAAGCTGATGGGTGCCGACCTGCACCTCACCAACGAGCGTGAGGTGGGTGGCGAGCCGGTGGCCGATATTCACATCCGCTACGCACCGCTCAGGGGTATCGACATACCCGTCGACCAAGTGCCGCTGGCCATTGACGAATTCCCGGCGCTGTTCATCGCAGCCGCCTGCGCCAGCGGCACCACCCGGCTGCGTGGCGCGGAGGAGCTGCGGGTCAAGGAGTCCGACCGCATACAGGCCATGGCCGACGGCCTGGCGACGCTGGGTGTTAAGCACACCGTGCTGGAAGACGGCATCGATATCGTCGGCGCCGGAGAAAGCGAAGTGGCCTACGGCGGCGGTCGTATCGACAGCCTGGGCGACCACCGTATCGCCATGTCCTTCGTGGTAGCCTCCCTGCGGGCCGGCGAAGAGATCGTCATCGACGACTGTGCCAATGTCGCTACCTCGTTTCCGGGCTTCACGGAGCTGGCCCAGGTGGTTGGACTTAGCGTCAGAGAAGAAGGCGAGGTCACGAACGCAGAGGACGAGGTATGAGCGAAACGGCCAAGGTGCTGACGCTGGATGGCCCCGGTGGTGCCGGCAAGGGCACCATCAGCCGCCTGGTCGCCGAGCGCCTGGGCTGGCATCTGCTCGACAGCGGGGCGCTGTATCGCCTGACGGCACTGGCGGCGCAGCGGCAAGGCGTGGCGTTTGACGACGAAGCTGCCCTCGAGCAGGTGGCCGTCGCACTGGACGTGGTCTTCGTGGCCGAAGCGGACAAGACCCGCGTGCTCCTCGAAGGCGACGACGTCAGCCGCGAGATCCGCACCGAACGGGTGGGCGATGCCGCCTCCCAGGTGGCTGCGCTGAACGGCGTGCGCCAGGCGCTGCTGCAGCGTCAGCGCGACTTCAAAAAGGCGCCCGGACTGGTGGCCGATGGCCGCGATATGGGTACCGTGGTGTTCCCCGATGCCGAGCTCAAGGTTTTCCTCACGGCAAGCCCGGAGGAACGGGCGCGTAGGCGCTACCTTCAGTTGCAGGAGGCGGGGGTCGATGCTAGTCTATCGAGTCTTTTGAAGGAAATTCAGGCACGCGATGCACGCGACATGCAGCGCAGCGTGGCTCCCCTCAAGCCGGCGGATGACGCCATAACGCTTGATACCACGAGCCTGAAGATACCGGAAGTGGTGGAACTGTTGACGGAGTGGCTGGCCGAGCGTGGCCTCGCTCCCGGAACTTGATCTCCCTTGCGGCGCTCTCGAACGGATGTCATGGCATGGTCGGGCAACATCACTCTTGCAAGTCCGGCCAGGTCCAACCAGCGCTAACATCCTCGGGGGTTTGGTAAATAAGGCCCGCACTCGCTGGTGGTGCGGAGAAGGCGGCAACGCCTCAACACCGTTGATCACGTAGGAAAATCATGAGCGAAAGCTTTGCTGAACTGTTTGAACAGTCACTCCAGGACATCAACATGGAGCCGGGCGCCATCGTCACGGCTACCGTCGTCGACATCGAAGGTGACTGGGTCACCGTCAATGCCGGTCTGAAGTCCGAAGGGCAGATTCCCGCGGCGCAGTTCCGCGACGATAACGGCGAAATCACCATCGCCATCGGCGACGAAGTCAGCGTCGCTCTGGAAGCCGTCGAAGACGGTTTCGGCGAGACCCGTCTGTCTCGCGAGAAGGCCAAGCGCGCCGAAGCGTGGAAGATTCTGGAAGCGGCCTTCGAGAAAGAAGAAATCGTCAAGGGCGTGATCAACGGCAAGGTCAAGGGCGGCTTCACCGTCGACATCGACTCCATCCGTGCCTTCCTGCCGGGTTCTCTGGTCGACGTTCGCCCGGTGCGCGACACCACGCACCTCGAGCACAAAGAGCTCGACTTCAAGGTCATCAAACTCGACCCGAAGCGCAACAACGTCGTCGTTTCCCGTCGTGCCGTTCTCGAAGCCGAGAACAGTGCCGAGCGTGAAGCGCTGCTCGCCACCCTGCAGGAAGGCCAGCAGATCATCGGTATCGTCAAGAACCTCACCGATTACGGCGCCTTCGTCGACCTGGGCGGCGTAGACGGCCTGCTGCATATCACCGACATGGCTTGGAAGCGCATCAAGCATCCGAGCGAAATCGTTGCCGTTGGCGACGAGATCAACGTCAAGGTGCTGAAGTTCGACCGCGAGCGCAACCGCGTCTCCCTGGGTCTGAAGCAGCTGGGCGAAGATCCGTGGGTCAGCATCACCGAGCGTTACCCCGAAGGTACCGTGGTTCAGGCGCGTGTCACCAACCTCACCGACTACGGCTGCTTCGCCGAGCTGGAAGAGGGTGTCGAAGGTCTGGTACACGTCTCCGAGATGGACTGGACCAACAAGAACATTCATCCGTCCAAGGTCGTCAACATCGGCGACGAAGTGGACGTGATGATCCTCGACATCGACGAAGAGCGTCGTCGTATCTCCCTGGGTATCAAGCAGTGCACCGCTAACCCGTGGGAAACCTTCAATGCCCAGTACAACAAGGGCGACCGCGTTGCCGGTACCATCAAGTCGATCACCGACTTCGGTATCTTCATCGGTCTGGAAGGCGGTATCGACGGTCTGGTTCACCTCTCCGACCTCTCCTGGTCCGAGACTGGCGAAGAAGCCGTGCGTCGCTTCAAGAAGGGCGACGAAGCCGAAGCCGTCATCCTCTCCATCGATCCGGAGCGTGAGCGCATTTCGCTTGGCATCAAGCAGCTCGATTCCGACCCGGTGGCCGAGTACCTGTCCGTCAACGACAAGGGCTCCATCGTCTCCGGTCGCGTGATCGAGGTCGATGCCAAGGAAGCTCACGTCGAGCTGGCGACTGACGTCGTTGCCGTGCTCAAGGCTTCCGAGATCAGCGCCGACCGCGTCGAAGACGCGCGTAACGTGCTGAGCGAAGGCGACACCGTCGAAGCCCGCATCGTCAACGTCGATCGCAAGAACCGTGCGATCAACCTGTCGATCAAGGCCAAGGATCAGGACGACACTCGTCAGAACCTGAAGAAGCTGCGCGAGCAGGAAGTCGAAACCGGTGGCCCGACCACCATCGGCGACCTGATCAAGCAGCAGATGGGTCAGGACTGATCGTCCTTCGGGCTCCGTTCGCGGAGCCCGAAACTGGCTCTTGTAGCCAAGAAAAACGCCACCCTAGCCCTAGGGTGGCGTTTTTGCGTCTGTGGCGTTTCATTCAAGCACTATAGAAGTCCATAAACTTAACGGGCTGACTCTCCTCGATCACCTCCGCCCAGAGATCGTACTCATCGGCGTTGGTCACGCGGGCGCGTACCACGTCGCCGGGTCGCAGGGGGCGCTTGACATCCAGGAACACCATGCCGTCGATTTCGGGAGCGTCCGCTTCGCTACGGCCGATGGCGCCTTCCTCGTCCACTTCGTCCACCAGCACTTCGATTTCTCGACCGATTTTCTGCTCGAGGCGGGCCGCGGAAATCTGCTGCTGATGCGCCATGAAGCGCTCCCAGCGTTCCTGCTTCACTTCATCCGGTACCGCTTCCAGCCCGAGTTCATTGGCCGGCGCACCATCCACGGCTGAGTACTGGAAGCAGCCAACGCGGTCGAGCTGCGCTTCGCTCAGCCAGTCGAGCAGGTACTGGAAGTCCTCCTCGGTTTCTCCGGGAAAGCCGACGATGAAGGTGGAACGGATGGTCAGCTCGGGACAGATTTCGCGCCAACGCTTGATGCGTGCCAGCGTCTTGTCCTCGAAGGCGGGGCGCTTCATCGCCTTGAGTACCTTGGGGCTGGCATGCTGGAAAGGGATATCCAGGTAGGGCAGGATCTTGCCCTCGGCCATCAGCGGAATCAGCTCGTCTACATGGGGGTAGGGGTACACGTAGTGCAGGCGCACGCGAATGCCCAGTTCCGAAAGTGCCTCGCAAAGCTCGGTGAGTCGCGTCTTGACCTCGCGGCCACGCCACTCGCTCGCGGCATAGCGCAGGTCCAGCCCGTAGGCGCTGGTGTCCTGGGAGATCACCAGCAGCTCCTTTACGCCGGCCTTGGCCAAGCCCTCGGCTTCACGCAGCACGTCGCCCACCGGGCGGCTCACCAGCTTGCCGCGCATAGATGGGATGATGCAGAAGCTGCAGCTGTGGTTGCAGCCCTCGGAAATCTTCAGATAGGCATAGTGGCGCGGAGTCAGCTTCACGCCCTGGGCCGGCACCAGGTCGATGTGCGGGTCGTGCTGATGCTGGTGCGGGGCCGCTTCGTGGACGGCACCCACCACCCGCTCGTACTGCTGTGGGCCGGTTACCGCCAGCACGCTGGGGTGCACCTGGCGAATCGCGTTCTCGTCCACGCCCATGCAGCCGGTGACGATCACCTTGCCGTTCTCGGCAATGGCCTCGCCGATGGCATCCAGCGATTCGGCCTTGGCGCTGTCGATGAAGCCGCAGGTGTTGACTACCACCACATCGGCG
>NZ_JAFIFK010000038.1 GCF_020832045.1 Halomonas sp. | reverse complement strand
TGCGGCCAATCTTGCCGCCAAGGCATGCTGCTTTCCAGCGTAACCACACCCTAAATCCCCCAGCACCCGGGCTTGGGGCGGTGCCACGCCAAAATGCCCAAGGCGGTAGCCCTTCAACCCACAGCGATCGATCAGCCAGCCTGCTGCCAGCTTAACGCCTCCGCAGGCCAACTCGAATCTTGGCATGTCGGGCCACTCTGCCACCAGCAGCTCCGCCATGCCTCGCTCCACGATGGGGTTCTTGAAGAAGCTGCCGGCATTACCCAGCTCAGCCGGGTCGGGCAGTTTCTCACGGCGAATGGCGCATACGGCTTCGGCCACCTCCAGCGGAGTCGGCAGCGGACCTACACGCTGCGCCAGATCGCCATATGCCACGCGCGGCAATGGCGTACGGGAGAGTCGCAGTGTCAATCCGGTAATGGCTACCCTGCCCGCCAGCTCGCCCTTGAAGATACTGTCGCGATAGCCGAAGCCACACTCCTCGGGCGTGAGCACGGCGCTGTGGCCGCTCTCCAGGAACAGCACCTCGACCGCCTCCACCACCTCGCATAGCTCGACGCCATAGGCGCCGATATTCTGGATCGGGGCGGCGCCGCAGTGGCCCGGTATCAAGGCCAGGTTCTCGGTGCCCCACAACCCGCGAGCAGCCAGCGCCATGACCAGCGGATGCCATTCGACACCCGCGCCGACATGCACTCGCACGCTGCTACTCTGGCGCTCCAGCCACCAATGCTTCAGCGACGGACGTATCACCAGGCCCGCCAGCCGCTCAGGCAGAATTAAATTGCTGCCGCCACCCAGCAAGGTCACGGGCCAGTTCCGTTCGGCGGCGAGACGCAGCAGTCGGCGCAGTGCCACCACAGTGACCGGCTCGGCAAAACGCTCGGCCAGGCATGGGAGTCCCAGGGTATTGAACGGGGTCAGATCGTGCTCGACCCGCCACTCCTCTTTCAACGCTGCGTCCCCTCGAGACGAAGCGCAATCGCTTCGACCAGGCCGCGAGCTGCGGCTTCTATCAGGTCAAGTACATCTTCGAAGCCCTGATCACCGCCGTAGAAGGGGTCGGGCACCGCACGGTCGCTGTGACCGGCAAAGTCGAGGAACAGGCCGATGTGCGCCCGGCAGCCATCGGGGCACTGGGCCCTAAGCGCTTCCAGGTTGTCGTGATCCATGGCCAGCAGGTAATCGAAGCGCTGAAAATCATCCGCCGCCAGCTGCCGTGCACGCAGCTCGCTCAAGTCGATGCCGCGCCGGCGAGCGGCAGCCGCCGAACGCGAGTCGGGCGACTTGCCCACGTGCCAGTCGCCGATGCCGCAGGAGTCGACCTCCACCCGGTGGGCCAGGCCCGCCCTCTCCAGCTCAAGGCGGAAAACTCCTTCGGCGGTGGGCGAGCGACAGATATTGCCCAGACAGACAAACAGAACGCGCATCATCTCTCCTTATGGGTTCTCGCTCAGCAGAGACCTGACCCGCTCCAGGTCCTCATACGTGTCGACTCCGGCTGGATTGGGCTCGGCGGCAAGGGCCACCTGAATCGCATGCCCGTGCTGCAACGCACGGAGCTGTTCCAACTGCTCCAGCTGCTCCAACATCGTGGGTGCCCAGTCGCGATACTCCCTGAGGAAGCTCGCTCGATAGGCGTACAGGCCGATATGCCGCAGCCAGGCATCTGTTTCGAGCCATTCGGGACGACTGGCAAAGGCTTCACGATCCCAGGGAATGGGCGCCCGTGAAAAATAGAGGGCGCGGCCGGAGAGCGAACGTACCACCTTGACCACATTGGGATTGAACAGCGACTCCACATCGCCGAAGGGCTCGGCGAGCGTGGCGATGGAAGCGCCCGGATCGTCATGCAGCCGCAGGGCGACCTGATCGATCAGACGTGGCGGTATCATGGGCTCGTCGCCCTGGACATTCACCAGCACCGCTTCGTCAGCCAGCCCAAGATGCTCGGCGACCTCGGCCAGCCTGTCGGTGCCGGTTGGGTGGTCGTCACGCGTCATCACCACCTCGGCACCCAGCGGCAGCATGGCATCGCGGATGCGCGTGTCGTCCGTGGCCACCACCACACGACTGGCGGAGCTTGCGCCAGCGCGACGCCAGACATGCGCCACCATGGGCTCGCCGCAGATATCGAGCAGCGGCTTTCCCGGCAGGCGCGAGGAGCCGAAACGTGCAGGGATCACCGCAATGAAGTCCCTATTCTGGGTCATCACGCCTCTCCGGTACGTCCCGGCGAGGCCGGCAGCTTTTCGTCGACCTCCATTCGGCGCGCCTCTTCGGGCAGCATGACCGGAATACCGTCACAGATCGGGTAAGCCAGGCCGTCGTAGTGGCAGCGCAGCTCCTGGGCATCGCGGTCGTACTTGAGCTTGCCCTTGCACAGCGGGCAGACCAGCATCGCCAGCAGTTCCTTGTCCATCGTCTCACCTCTTTTCGTCAACGGCCGAGTCGGGGCCGATCCGCCCCGCCAGCAAATTCATTCGCGCCACGTTACCCATGGTTATCGCAGCCCTGCCAGCCGTCTGTCCAGCCAGGCCACGAAGGCCGGCTCCGGAGCGGCCTCCACTTCCAGCACCCAGGCATTTTTCAGAGCCAGGGTGTCGCATTTCTCGGCATCCTTGGCCGTCATCACCACCGGCAAGGTATCGCCGAAGCCAAGATCCCTCGGCGTGAAGCGGTGATGGTCGGGAAAAGCATGCGCCTTCACCTGGAGGCCCAATGCCTCCAGGGTGGCAAAGAAGCGACCGGGATTTCCGATACCCGCCACGGCATGTACGGCCCCCTCGAAAGGCGGCGGGTCCAGCGGACATGCCACACCGTTCTCGAGCGAACGCCAGCGTACCGGCATCAGACGGAAGGTCCAGGCACCGTCAGGGGGTTCGAAGGTCGGGGCACCGTTGATCAGCAGCGCATCGACCTCGCTCAAGCGCGACAGGGGCTCACGCAGAGGCCCTGCCGGTAGGCAGCGACGGTTACCGAAACCGCGAGCACCGTCCACTACCACCAGTTCGATATCGCGCCCCAGCGCCAGATGCTGCAGGCCATCGTCGCTGAGCAGGATGTCGCACCCCTGCGCGAGCAACGCCCTGGCTCCCCGAGGCCGATCGGGATCGACGACTACCGGCACCCCGGTCTGACGTACCAGCATCCGCGGCTCGTCGCCGCTCTGGGAAATCGGGGTGTGGATAGTGACGTGCAGCGGATAGCTCTGACGTTCCGCCTTGCCCCCGTAGCCGCGCGAGACGATGCCCGGCCGCCATCCTCCATCGCACAAGTGGCGCGCCAGCCACGCCACCAGAGGCGACTTGCCGGTACCCCCCAGCGTCACGTTGCCGACCACGATGACAGGAACCTCGGCTCGCCACACCCGGCGCCGCCCATCGCGATAGGCGGCGGCACGCCTTGTCACTACCCAGCGATACAGTGCCTCGAGCGGACTCAGCAGCTTGAGCCAGGCGGCCCCTTCGTAGGCCGCCCTAAGCCATCGCTCGCCCAGCCCCGGCCTCATGTCGCCGCCGTCTCCTGGAATTGAAGGCGATGCAAGGCCGCATAGGCACCGTTACGTGCCAGCAACTCAGCGTGGCTGCCCTGTTCGACGATCTGGCCCTGTTCCATCACCAATATGCGATCGGCGCGTTCGATGGTGGAAAGGCGATGAGCGATGACCAGCGTGGTTCGCCCGCGGCAGACCACCTCGAGAGCCTGCTGGATATAGCGCTCCGACTCGGTGTCCAGCGCCGATGTGGCTTCGTCCAGGATCAGCAGCGGAGAATCCTTGAAGATCGCCCGGGCAATGGCCAGGCGCTGGCGCTGTCCGCCGGAGAGCATCACCCCATTGTCGCCGACGATGGTGTCGTAGCCGTCGGGGAGCCGTTCGATGAACTCATGGGCATAGGCCGCCTGCGCAGCTGCCTCGACTGTCGCTCGATCGGCATCGGGAACGCCGTAAGCGATATTGTCGGCAACGCTGGCGTTAAACAGCGTCACCTGCTGCGACACCAGAGCTATCTGCCGGCGCAGCGGAGCCAAGCGGTATTCGTCGATGGGCACGTCGTCGATCAGCACTTGCCCGGCAGTGGGCCGGAAGAAGCGCGGCAGCAACCCGGCCAGGGTCGTCTTGCCGCTGCCGGAGCGACCGACGATAGCGATCATCTCTCCGGGCTCCACCATCAGATCGATGCGCTTGAGCACTTCCGGCTGATCGTCGCCATAGCGGAAATGAACGCCTCGCAGTTCGACCCTGCCCTGCAGGCGATGGGGCTCGCGAGTGCCTTCGTCGGGTTCCAGGGGGACTTGCATGAGGCCGAATAGCTCTCCGGCAGCCGCGATTCCTTTTTGAATCTCGCTATTGATTTCGGTGAGCTGACGCACTGGCTTGGCCATCAGCGACGCTGCAGTAATGAAGGCGACGAATTCACCGGGGGTCATATCGTCAAGCAGCGCCGGGGACATTGCCAGCCATACCAGCACGGCCAGTGAGACGGCGATCAGTAACTGAATCACCGGGGTGCTGATCGCCTTGGTCAGGGCTTCCTTCATTTTTTGCTGACGGTTGTAGTCGCTGGCCCGAGCAAAGCGTGCCTTTTCGTAGGCCTCGGCGCCATGGGTGCGCACCACGCGATAGCCGGTAAGCGCTTCCGAGGCGACGTGGGTCACATCGCCCATGGAGTCCTGAATGCGCTGGGAAATGCGACGAAACCGCTTGCTGGCATAGCTTACCACTCCGCCGATCAGAGGCGTCACGGCCACGAACAGCAGGGTCAACATCCAGTTGGTCCATAGCAGATAGGCCAGCAGTCCAAGCACGAATAGCCCTTCACGCAGCAAGATGGTGATGGCATTGGTAGCGGCGCCGGTGACCTGCTCGACGTGATAAGTGACCCGAGAGACCAAGTGGCCACTGGAGTGGGAGTCGAAGAAGCGTCCGGGAAGATGCAGCATGTGATTGAACACGTTGCAGCGCAGCGTATGAACCACGTTGCGTGCCACGTTGCTCATGAAATAGGTGCCGAGAAAGGTCCCTAGCCCCCGGGCGGCGAACATGAACACCACGAACAGCGGCAGGAACAGGCGAAAGGCGGCATCCGGATCCTGTATACCGTCGATGAGCCGCTTCATCATTTCCGCCAGCGCGGTACTCGAAGCGGCATAGATGACGTAACCGACGATCGCCAGCGAAAAAGAAATCCAGTGAGGCTTTACATAAGCCAGCAGCTGCTTGTAGAGGGTCCAGCCCGAATGTTGGAACCGGTCTTGAATCACGGTGTCTCCGCTAGCGTGGATGTTGCCTGTGTTTCGCGTGTGGCGATGCGCACCTGGCGAATGCCGAGAATACCCGCTTGATCCAGTGCCCGCACTACGTCGGCATGCAGCGCTCGGGCATCGGCCTCGACCACGAGGCCATGCTGCCTGGCCTGATCGGCCTGGGCAGCCAGTACCCGCGCCAATTCAGCGTCGCCGAACTCGCGCCCGCCCATTCGATAACGCCCCTGCTCGGTCACCGCTAGAGTCACCGGCGAGACTTCCAGACCCACGCCCGACACGCTGTCGGGGAGAGTCAGTTCGAGCGCCTGAGGTGTCACGAAGGTGGTAGAAACCATGAAGAAGATCAGCAGCAGAAAGACCACGTCGATGAGTGGCGTGAGGTTGACCTCCACCGGATCGCGGCGCCGACGTGCGAATTTCACGTCGTCCCGACTCCAGCGGCGGAGTTCGCCCCCACGGGCTGCTCGCGAAACCCCACCTCGCCACGGTAGTGGGCGAGAAATTCGACTACCTGACCGGCCTGCTCCTCCATGCGCACGGTAATGTCCTCGACCCGACGCTGAAAGTAACGATGAAACATCAGTGCCGGGATCGCCACCGTCAACCCCGCCGCTGTGGTGACCAGAGCGCGCGAGATGCCCCCGGCAAGCTCGGCGGTACGACCCACCCCGTCGGCGGAAACGATCACCGCGAAGACCTCGATCATCCCTACCACGGTGCCCAGCAGCCCGATCAGCGGAGTGATGGCGGCGATGGTTCCGAGCGGGCTGAGAAAGCGCTCCATGTCATGTATCACCGCAGTGGCCGCTTCCTGCAGTCGCGCCCTGACCTGTTCGTGTCCCAGGCGAGCATTGCGCAGCCCGGCCGCCAACACGCCGCCCAGCGGCGAATGCCCTTCCAGCCAATAGAGATTGATCTGCCCACGCGCCACCAGCGAGCAAACCTCCTGGCCCAAGCCATAAGGTGCGATGCGCCTGGCGCGTAGGCTCCATAAACGCTCGATGATAATGGCCGTTGCCAGAAGCGAGCAGCCCAGCAGGGGAATCATCAGCCAGCCACCGGCGATCAGCGCATCCGTCATGTCCATCGATTTCCCCTCTTCACGCAACGAGCAGCGCGATCAATGGCGCGATTCTACCGCATGGCACCTGGCTTCGACACCGCCACGGCGCCAGGGCATTGGACGCGCAGCGTCGAGCTTCAACTCTTCCCGCCCGCCGAGCCAAAAAGTCACGGCACCGTCCAGCGCCGTGCTCCACTGGCAGCTGCCGGCGCGGCGGAAGCGACGCACCACCTCATCGTGAGGGTGGCCAAAGGCGTTATGCCGACCGGCGCTGTAGATCACGTGTGCCGGCTCGAGCATCTGCACCAGCTGGGCCCCGGAGCTGGTGCGACTGCCGTGGTGACCTGCGACCAGCAAAGTCACTGGCGACTCGATGTCCAGCAGGAACCTGCGTTCCACCTCTCGCCCGACGTCGCCCGTGACCAGGAGGCGTTGATGGCCTGTCGTCACTTCCAGGACACAGGAGCGATCATTGCTCGAAAGATGCTCGGTCTCCTCGGGCGGCCAGAGAACACGGTAGGTGATGCCATCCCGCTCCCAGGTCTGACCGCGCAGGCAATGTTCGAAGGCCACGCCGATGGACTCACCGGGCGGCGCCATGAAGCGCCCCACCGTGTGCCGCTCGGCCAGAACGCCCACCCCACCGGCATGATCGAGGTCGTCGTGACTCACCATCACTTCGTCGAAGTGTTGCCCTGCCGGCCACAGCGAGCTCAAGGGCGCAAAGCCCGAAGCGAAGCGAGGTCCTGCATCGTAGAGCAGCCGATAATTGGCGCTGCGCAGCTCGATCAGCTGCCCCTGGCCGACATCCTGCACCCTCACTCTCAGGGTGCCTGGTTCGGGCGCGGGCGACTTGACCCCCAGCATCGCCGGCACCAGCAGCATCGTCGCTCCCATGCGCAGTGCCGCGTTCAGCCCGGGCAGCGCCCAAAGCATGGCAACGAACCCGAGCATGAGCGCCAAGGGCACGACGAGTTCCGCAGCCGGCCACCATAACGGCAGTACCTCTACCGCAAACGCCAGCAAGGAAACCAACAGCTGGGCGCTGAGTTCGAAGAGCCGCCAGCACAGCGTGCCGAGCAGGGGCAAGGGGGCGAACAGCCACCCCAGCAGCCCCAGCGGCACCAACAGCATGCTCACCAGAGGCACCGCCACCAGGTTGACCAACGGTGCCGCCGGGGCGAGCCTGGCGAATGCCAGCAACACGGCAGCCGCCATCAATGGCGCCAGTAGCAGCTGGGTCCGTACCAGCCCCCAACTCCAGCCGCGGAGCCCCTTGAGCCGTGGATGTCCCTGCCAGATGAGGATCAGCAACGCCACGGCAATGAAGGAGAGCCATAGTCCGGGCCGCCAGACCGACAATGGATCTACCAGTACGACCAGGCCCAGCGCCAGCCACCAGGCCTGCCATGGACCTGGCGCATGGCGTCCACTGGCGACCCACAGCCCTACCAGGGTCATGATCATGGCGCGCATGGCAGGTGGCTGCAGCCCCGCCAGCCAGGCGTAGCCGACGGCCGCCGCTCCGGCCAGCCACCACGGCCACACCGACATCCGCCAGCGCCGAGGGGTAACCACGCGGGCCAGGCCGCGTGCAGTCAGCAGCACGAAGGTGGCTACCAGGCCTACATGCAGGCCGGAAATGACGACCAGATGCGTCGTACCGCTGGCATTGAGAAGATCCCAATCGTCACGCTCGAGCCGTTCACCCACTCCCAGAGTGAGAGCGGCCAGCCAACGGCGAGTCTGTGGGCTCATGTCCTGAGCGTCGAGATAGCCAAGCGCGCGCTCACGCAGCGAGATCGACGCCGGCGCCAGACGTTGGGCAGCCGGCTCGCTGCGCACGTAGCCCGTCGCCTGGATACCCTCCCGCCACAGCCAGGCGCCGTAATCGAAAGTGCCCGGGTTGACGAAGCCAGCGGGTGGCCTCAAGCGCACGGTCATTTCCCAGCGCTCTCCGGGCAGTATCTCCGGTGCCTGAAAAAAGCTCAGCCGTACCCGCCGCAGCGCATCGCAAGAGAGCCTGGCAGGATCCAGTGGTCGACACGCTTCGACACGAATCAGCAGCCGGCTGAGGCGTCCCTCATCCTCGACCGACTCGATGCGCCCTTCGACCAGCAGGTCCTCTCGCAGCAGTCCATCGGGAAGCACGGCCCCCCGGGCCAGAAGTAGCTGGCTGGCTGAAAAAGCGATAATCACTCCAAGACCGATGCCACGCCAGTGACCGCGCCCAAGAAGGCACAGCAGGCACAGCGCCCAGACCTCGAACAGTCCGGATGGCGCCAGGTATCCAAGCCCGACTCCCACAAGCGTCGCCAGTGCCAGCGGCATTGCCATGCCAAATCGCACTTCCCTGCCCCCTCTCGCTCCCTGCCCTGGCTCATGTCAGGCGGCATTCATATTGTTGCGCTCAGCATGGCGGGCCACGTCCCATCCATGGATAATACCCGGGTCCCGAAGCAGCGAGCCAATCCGACATGCCGCGCCGATTCCTGCAGCGCTACATGCCCAACCCCGACACGCTCAGGCGCCAGCGCTCGCTGCGCTTCATGAGCCGTATGATTGGCGACCCTGGACTTTGGGTTCTCTCCCGACGCACCGTGGCCAATGCCTTCTCCGTGGGTCTGTTCAGCGCCATGCTGCCGATCCCCTTTCAGATGGTGGTGGCTGCTTTCGGCGCCTGGGTACTGCGCTGCAATCTGCCGCTCTCGGTGGGCCTGGTATGGATCACCAATCCCCTGACCATGCCGCTAATCTTCTACGGCAATTACCGAATCGGCGCTTGGCTGATGGATACGCCGGTGCGTGCAGCCCCTGCACGATTATCGACACGATGGATCGCCGACCGCATGGCTGACATTCTGCCGGCCCTGGCGCTCGGCTCTGTCGTCTCGGCCGTGGTGTTGGCCATCGTGAGCAACCTGCTGGTACGCCTGGTATGGCGCTGGCATATCTCCCGCAGTTGGAAGCAGCGCTCCATGCGGCGCCGGCTTCGGCGTCTCGAGCTGGAGGATTGAGCCCCCGCTGGTGAACGGGGGCTCGTGAGGCAACACAGGCGGGCCGGGACAGAATCAGTTCTGTTCGGTAAGCCGGCCGCCGTCCAGCTTCATGACTCGATCCTGGTGTGCGGCGAGGGAAGGATCGTGGGTCACCACGACGAACGCGCACTCGGTGGTACGCGCCAGCTCATCCATCATAGCCAGGATACTGGCTGCCGTACTCTGGTCCAGATTGCCCGTCGGTTCGTCCATCAATACCAGGCTGGGGTCGGTCACCAGGGCACGTGCTATGGCCACGCGCTGGCGCTCGCCGCCGGAGAGTTCTCCCGGCTTGTGGTCCGCACGCTGCTCGATACCCACCTTGACCAGCAGCTCACGGGCTTTTGCCTCGGCGGCCTTCTTGCGCATACCACGCACGATCATTGGTAGTGCGGCATTTTCCAGTGCCGTGAACTCCGCCAGAAGATGGTGGAACTGGTAGACAAAACCGATATGGCGGTTACGAAAGCGCCCCAATGCCGCCTCCCCCAGATCCAGCAATGACTCCCCGGCAATGCTGACCTCTCCACGCGTAGGACGGTCAAGCCCACCCAACAGATTGAGCAGGGTGGTCTTTCCCGAACCGGAGCTGCCGACGATGGCAACCCGCTCCCCGGCGCGGACCTCGAGCGAGAGGCCATCGAGCACGGTGACGTCTTGCGGCCCCTCGTGGTAGATACGGGTCAGGTCGCGGCATGCCAGCATCACTCTGCCGCTGGCCGTACGCTGCACCAGGCTTTCGCTGTTGCCGATCGCCGAATCACTCATAGCGCAGGACCTCCGCAGGCTGCACGCGGGAGGCGCGCCAGGCCGGATAAAGAGTGGAAAGGAAGGTCAGGCCGAAGGCGGCGGCAACGATGTCGCGCACGTCGCTCCAGTGCAGGCGTGACGGAAGGTCGCTGATGAAGTAGACCCCGGCATCGAGGAACTGGATGCCGAGGGCCGACTCCACCCAGCCGATCAGATCGGAGATGGTCAAAGCCAGCAGGATGCCGAGCCCCACGCCGATGGCGATGCCGATCACCCCGATGGCCATGCCCTGCACCACGAAGATGCCCATTATCGAGCGTGGCGTGGCGCCAATCGTGCGCAGGATAGCGATGTCGGCATGCTTGTCGGTGACCACCATGACCAGCGTGGAAACGATGTTGAAGGCCGCCACGGCGATGATCACCGTCAGCAGCAGCGCGATCATGCGCTTCTCCATCTGGATGGCCTGAAACAGGTTGCCGTGGGAGAAGGTCCAGTCGATGCCGCGGTAGCCGGTGCCCAGCTCATTGATGATGGCGCGGGTCTCGCTGGCGGCCAGGAACAGGTCGTTGAGCTCCAGGCGCAACCCACCCACGGCATCGCCCAGCCGCGCCAGCGTCTGCATATCTTCGATATTGGCATAGGCAAGGTTGGCATCGAGGTCGGCCCCCACGCTGAAGATGCCGCTTACCGTGAAGCGCTTGAGCCGGGGGAACACACCGGCCGGCGTGATCGACGCCTCGGGAACCAGCAGCGTGACCCGATCGCCGACGCCGACGCCTAGGTGGCGTGCCAGCAACGAGCCCAGCACGATGTTCCACTCGCCCGGCTGTAGGTCATCAAGGCTGCCTTGGCGCATGTGGCTGCCGATGATCGAGACACGGTCTTCCCATTCTGGGTGAATGCCGTTGACCATGGCCCCTTCGTTGCGGCCTGCGACGGAGAACATGCCCTGCTGCTGAATGTAGGGCGCCGCTCCGATCACACGCTCACGCTGCATCAGCTGCTCGGCGAGGGTCTCCCACTCCACCAGGCCACTTCGCGCCTCGATCTTGGTGTGTGGCACCATGCCGAGAATACGCGTGCGCAACTCGTGATCGAAACCGTTCATCACCGAGAGCACCAGAATCAGCACGGCCACGCCCAGCATGAGGCCCAGCATGGAAGTCATAGATATGAAAGAAATGAAGTGGTTGCGGCGCTTGGCGCGCACATAGCGCAACCCGATCAACAGTGGCAGGCGGTCGAGCATCATCGCATTCCTTGTCAGAGGTGGCCATGGTACGGTTTTTTTCGTCGCCCTGCATCGGCTGCGTTGGGTTTCCCCGAAGCTTGCAACATTGCCGGCGCCCGCCTACATTGCGCCGACTCCCTGTTCGGCACCCGTGCTGAGACGCGACTCATGAGGCTTCGTTCATGCCCAATCGCCTGTTACCCGAATGGCACCCACAGGATGCCATCCAACTGACCTGGCCTACCCCCACCAGCGACTGGGCCCCGCTACTCGAGCGTATCGAGGCTACCCTGGAAGCCATGGTAGTGGCCATCGCACGCTATGAGAGCGTGCTGATCGCGGTGCCCGACGCAGATACCCGCTGCCATCTTCTCCAGCGCTTTGGCAACCTGGGGGTCGATACGGCACGTCTGCATCTCGTGGTAGCCAAAGCCGATGACACCTGGGCCCGCGACCACGGGCCCATCGCCATCGAGCGCGACGGCAAGCCCGTGCTGCTCGACTACGTATTCACCGGCTGGGGCGGCAAGTTCGAAGCCGGGCATGACAACCAGCTGACCGGACACCTTGCCGAGGCCGGCGTCTACGCCTGTGCTGTCGAGAGCCGTGACATCGTACTCGAAGGCGGCGCCATCGATACCGACGGTGAGGGTACGCTGCTCACCACCGAAGCCTGCCTGCTTAATCCCAACCGTAATTCGCACCTCGATCGCGAAGCGGTGGAAACCCTGCTCAAGGCCGACTTCGGTATCGAGCGGGTGCTTTGGTTGGCCAACGGCCACCTGGAAGGCGACGACACCGACAGTCATGTGGACACCCTGGCACGCTTCTGCGACCCGGTCACCATTGCCTATGTGCACTGCGATGACCAATCCGACCCGCACTACCCCGCGCTGGCCGCCATGGAGAAGGAGCTTGAGGCGCTGCGCCGTGCCGACGGCGAACCCTATCGCCTGATACCGCTACCCTGGCCGCGCCCCTGCTACGACCCCGAAGATGGCCACCGACTGCCGGCCACCTACGCCAACTTCCTGATCGTGAACTCGGCGGTACTGGTGCCTGTCTATGGCGATGCCGCCGACAGTGAGGCCCTCGCTGCCCTGGCCGAAGCCTTTCCGGAGCGAGATATCGTGCCTATCGACTGTTTGAGCGTGATACGCCAGCACGGCAGCCTACACTGCCTGACCATGCAACTCCCCCGGGGTAGCCTGAGCGCTGCTACACAGCAAGGAGAGACATCATGACCCGCAACCTAAAGGTCGGCCTGGTCCAGCAGCAGGCCTGGCCGGACAAGAGCAAGAGCCTGGCCGAGAGCGAAGCCGGCGTACGCGAACTGGCAGCTGCGGGCGCCGAGCTGGTACTGCTGCAGGAGCTGCATGCCACCCATTATTTCTGCCAGTACGAAGCCACTGAGCTGTTCGATCTGGCCGAGCCTCTCGATGGTCCCACCGGGCAGCGTCTGGCCGCCCTGGCAGCGGAGCTGAATATCGTGCTGGTGGGGTCGTTGTTTGAGCGCCGCGCACCGGGGCTCTATCACAATACCGCCGTCGTTTATGACCGCGGTCGTGGCCAGGTGGGTCACTATCGCAAGATGCACATTCCCGATGACCCAAGCTTCTACGAGAAATTCTATTTCACACCTGGCGATCAGGATGACAGTCGCAAGCAGGGCTTCCAGCCCATCGACACCTCGGTGGGTCGGTTGGGGCTGCTGGTATGCTGGGATCAGTGGTATCCGGAAGCGGCGCGCCTGATGGCGCTGGCCGGAGCGGAAGTGCTGCTCTACCCAACCGCCATCGGCTGGAGCCTCACGGATGACGATGCCGAAAAAGCTCGCCAGAAAGAGGCTTGGACACTGATTCAGCGCAGCCATGCGGTAGCCAACGGGTTGCCGGTGATCGTAGCCAACCGTGTCGGCCACGAGCCGGACCACTCTGGCGTGGGGGACGGTATCGATTTCTGGGGCGGCAGCTTCATCGCCGGCCCTCAGGGAGAGCTGCTGGCCCACGGGGGTACCGAGGCCGAACGCCTGCTGGTCACGCTCGACATGAGCCGCGGCGAGGATGTACGGCGAATCTGGCCTTACCTGCGCGACCGCCGCATCGACGCCTACGGCGACCTGACCCGGCGCTATAGAGATTGAATACGCCAGCCGTGGACCTTGAGAAACTTACCAACGTAAGCGGCGCTGGGGACAGGCCGGAGAGGAGGTCTTTTGCCATGGGTGAGGAGCATTGCTCCGAACGGGCTGGCCATGGATGGCCAGCACCGGTCCTGCAAGCGGAGCAGGATGCGAGAGCGAAGCAGGGCAAAAGTAGCGCCCAAGGAAGGGATTACCGCGCCTCCTCGTAGGCCGGTCGACAGATCAGCCGCGAGTAAAGCCCACAGAGGTTTATCGGGTCGGGCTGAGAAAGCAAAACCCACCGCTGCCAAAGCATGCGGTGGGTTTTCCGTTTACCACCAGGTTCAGGCGTCCGGCGCTTTCCAGAAATCACGGATCGAGGCGATGCCCTGGGCACCCACGGCGCGGGCGTGATTGGCGTCGAAGCGAGTCATACCGCCAAGCGCGAACACCGGCATGGCGGCACACTCAACCAACTGCTGGAAGTCGTGCCAGCCCATCGGTGCCACCTCGGGATGGGAGGGCGTGGTACGCAGCGGTGAAAGCGTGACGAAATCGCAGCCGATGCGCGCCGCCTGCCCCAGCTGCTTACTGTCGTGAGTCGAGGCCGCCAGCCACTTGTCTTCGGCAATGGGACGCCGCTCGAGGCTCATCAGACGCTCGCTGGTGAGGTGCACGCCATCGGCATCGACGCTCTGCAGCAGCGCGGGGTCGGCATTCAGCAGTAGCCGGGCCCCATGCTGGCGACACAGCGCCAGGGCGCGCTCGGCGCGGGCCAGATAGACGGCTTCGTTCAGCGCCTTGGCCCTCAGTTGGACCAGCCGCACCCCATCTTCCACCAGAGCGCGTTCGAGGCAGGCATCGAAAACGCCCTCATCCTCCTCTTCGGCGGTGATCAGATATTCGGTAGGCAGCATCACTGCCTGCAAAATGGGCAGGTTGGCCGCAGGAAACGGGTAATTGACCAGCTCCTCGAGAGGCACCCAGCGCACCGCCTGCCCCTCCCGCCCAAACGGCTCACCGCTGAACTCATGCACCTGCCATACGTCCAGCAGAATGTGCTTGTCCGGATACTCATGGTGGATACGGATCAGCGGCTGGGCCCGTTTGATCTCCACTCCCAGCTCTTCGTGGAGTTCACGCTTGAGACCCTCGAGTCCGGTCTCATAGGGGGCCAGCTTGCCACCCGGGAACTCCCACAATCCACCATGATCGACATTCGAGGGGCGACGAGCGATAAGCGCCTTGAGGCCGTCGTTACTGATGATGGCGGCCGCCGCCACGTGCACCCTTCTTTTCACCATTACGTTCATTGACTCCTGCCCGCTTGGTCCGCACCGACCGCTCGGCACGGGTGTCGTACTTGCATCGAGACGTCTTCGTCTAGCTGCGATAGTCGGCGTTGATACTGACGTAGTCGTGGGATAGGTCGGTGGTCCATACCGTGGCGCTCTCATCGCCCCGTCCCAGCGCAATACGAATGGTGATCTCTGCTTCGCTCATTACCCGGCTGCCATCCTCTTCGGTGTAGCCGGAAGCACGACCGCCGTGCTCCACCAGGCGCACATCGCCGAGATCGATGGTCACCCGATGGACGTCGAAATCACTTAGCGGGGCACGCCCTACCGCCGCCAGGATTCGTCCCCAGTTGGCATCCGAAGCGAACAGGGCCGTCTTGACCAGCGGCGAATGTGCCACCGTGAAAGCCACCTCCAATGCCTCCTCACGACTTGCCGCCTCGAAGACCTGCAGCGTGACGAACTTGGTCGCCCCTTCACCATCGCGCACGATGGCTTGAGCCAGCTCCGTCATGACCCGCTGCAGGCCATTGCGGAAAATCGCCACCTGCTCATCGCTGACCACTGCGGCACCACGGCCGGTGGCAATCAGCATGCAAGCGTCGTTGGTGGAGGTATCGCCATCCACACTGATGCAGTTGAAGGAGCGCTCCACAGTCTCGCGCAGCAGCGTATCGAGCAGCGGCTGTTCGATGTTCGCGTCGGTGGCGACGAAGGCGAGCATGGTGGCCATGTTGGGCTTGATCATGCCCGAGCCCTTGCTGATGCCGTTGATCGTCACCGTACGATCGCCCATCTCCAGTGTCACACTGGCACCCTTGGGCCGCGTATCGGTGGTCAGGATGCCCTCGCCGGCCAACTGCCAGGCTTCGCCATCGGACGACAGCGCATCCAGCGCCGGCGGCAAAGCTGCCAGCAGCCGATCCATGGGCAGCGTCTCGCCGATGACCCCGGTGGAAAACGGCAGCACGCCGCGCTCAGCCACACCGGCGAGCCTTGCGAGCTCAGCGCAGGAAGCGCGGGCATCGCGCAGCCCGCCCTCGCCGGTACCGGCATTGGCATTGCCGGTATTGATCAGCAGCAGACGAGCCCCCTCCCCCCGGGCCTGGCATTCGGCCAGATGCTCCTTGGCCACCGTGACAGGGGCGGCGCAGAAGGCATTGAGAGTAAAGCTGCCAGCCACCCGAGCGCCCTCGGGGATCTCGATCACCACCAGGTCACGTCGCCCAGGCTTCTTGATGCCGGCCATGGCAGTTCCCAGACGCAGCCCCTCTATCGCCGGCATGGCCGGAAAATGTGTCTCACCCACTGCCATGGACCTGTACTCCTCGATCGGTTAGAGCCAGCGCTACGCTTGTGCAGACTTGTGCATCAGCTCAGCTGGCCGCAGCATTGCTTGTACTTCTTGCCCGAGCCGCAAGGACAGGGATCGTTGCGCCCCACCTTGGGCCCTTCGCGGCGTACCGGCCTGCTATCGCCGGCAGGTGCGGCCGCGGCCAGGGGTTGGTCCTCATTTTCTAGCTCGGGTGCCTCATGGCGGCTCGCAGCCGCTGCCTTTTCGCGTTCCAACGCTTCGCGGCGCTGACGCTCGAGCTCATCGACTTCCTCGGGCCTGCGCACCTGAACATGGCTGGTGATGCGGGTGATATCGGCCTTGATATTGGTCAGCAGCGTTTGGAACAGCTCGAAGGATTCGCGCTTGTACTCCTGCTTGGGATTCTTCTGAGCATAGCCGCGAAGGTGAATGCCGCGACGCAGGTGATCCATCGATTGCAGGTGTTCCTTCCAGCGCGTATCGAGGACTTGCAGCATGATCTGCTTCTCGAAACGCCGGATCAACGCTTCACCTGCCGTATCGACCTTCTCCTGATATAGCTGTCGATGCATTTCAAGCAGACGTTCACGCAGTTGCTCTTCGTGGAAGCGCTCGTCGGCTGCGGACCATTCGACCAGCGGGGCCTCGATGTTGAACTCGGACTTCAGATGCTCCTGTAGCCCGGCAAGATCCCACTGCTCCGGCAGACTCTGGGGCGGCACGAAATCGCTGATGGCAAGCTCCAGCACCTCGTCGCGAATGCCAAGGACGTTCTGGGAAACGTCTTCGGCTGCCAGAATTTCGTTGCGCTGCTCATAGATAACACGGCGCTGATCGTTAGCCACGTCGTCATATTCGAGAAGTTGCTTACGAATATCGAAGTTACGGCTTTCAACCTTCTTCTGGGCCCGCTCCACGGCATTGGTGACCATCTTGTGCTCGATCGCCTCGCCGCGCTCCAGGCCCAGAGCCTTCATCATGCGCTGTACGCGATCGGAGCCGAACAGGCGCATCAGGCTGTCTTCCATGGAGAGGAAGAAACGCGTCGAGCCCGGATCGCCCTGGCGGCCTGCACGGCCACGCAGCTGATTGTCGATACGCCGCGACTCGTGGCGTTCGGAGCCGATTACGTGCAAGCCACCGGCCTGGAGCACCGCCTCGTGGCGCGCACGCCACTCTTCACGCAGCTGTTCGATCTGCTCCTTGCTCGGATCCTCCAGCTTGGCCGCCTCGGCCTCCCAGTTGCCACCCAGCACGATGTCGGTCCCGCGACCCGCCATGTTGGTAGCAATGGTAACGGCTCCAGGACGACCGGCCTGGGCAATGATTTCGGCCTCGCTCTGGTGCTGCTTGGCATTGAGTACGTTGAACTCGATTCCGGCCTTCTTCATCAGTCCGGCCAGGTATTCGGACGTCTCGATGGAGGCGGTACCCACCAGTACCGGGCGTCCGGCTTCGGTCTCGGCCTTGACGTCGTTGATGATCGCTTCGTACTTCTCCTCCCCCGTGAGATAGACGAGGTCGTTGAGGTCGCGACGCACCAGCGGCCGGTTGGTGGGAATGACGATCACGTCGAGCCCGTAGATCTGCCGGAACTCGAAGGCCTCGGTGTCGGCGGTACCGGTCATGCCGGCCAGCTTGTCGTAAAGGCGGAAATAGTTCTGGAAGGTGGTCGAGGCCAGCGTCTGGCTTTCGCGCTGTACCGGCACCCCTTCCTTGGCCTCGACCGCCTGATGGAGGCCCTCGGACCAGCGGCGCCCCGGCATGGTGCGGCCGGTGTGCTCATCGACGATGACCACCTGATTGTTGGCGACGATGTAATCGACGTCGCGCAGGTAGAGATGACGGGCACGCAGTGCAGAATGCATGTGATGCAGCAGGTTGAGGTTTTGCGCGGCATAGAGCGAATCGTCCGGCCCCAGCAGACCTTCGGCGCGCATCAACTCCTCGACCTTGTTGTGGCCGGCCTCGGTGATCTCGACCTGTTTCTGCTTCTCTTCGAGCAGGAAGTCGCCTTCGACGGGGGCGTCGGCGTCCTCGGACACCTCGCCTTTTTCCAGCTGCGCTGCGAGCCGATCGACCACCTTGTAGAGTTCGGTGTTCTCGTCCACGGCGCCGGAAATGATCAGCGGCGTACGGGCCTCGTCGATGAGGATGGAGTCGACTTCATCGATGATGGCGAAGCTCAGGCCGCGCTGAACCTTGTCCTCAAGCGAGAAGGCCATGTTGTCGCGCAAGTAGTCGAAGCCGTACTCGTTGTTGGTCCCGTAGGTAATGTCGCAAGCGTAAGCGGCTCGCTTCTCCTCGGTGGTCTGGCCGGCGAAGATGATACCTACCGAGAGTCCCAGAAACTCGTACAGCGGGCGCATCCATTCGGCGTCGCGACGTGCCAGGTAGTCGTTGACGGTCACCACATGAACGCCGTTGCCCGGCAGCGCGTTGAGGTAGACGGCAAGCGTCGCAACCAGCGTCTTGCCCTCCCCGGTCTTCATTTCGGCGATGCGTCCGCGGTGCAGGGTCATGCCCCCCACCATCTGCACGTCGAAATGGCGCATCCCCATGACGCGCTTGCTGGCCTCACGCACCGTGGCAAACGCCTCGGGCAACAAGGCGTCGAGACTCTCGCCATTGGAGAAGCGCTCTCGCAGTTCCGTCGTGCGTGCCTTGAGCGCAGCGTCGTCGAGAGCCTCGAATTGCGGCTCCAGCGCGGTGACCTGCTGGACCTGGCGCTGCATGCGTTTGACTTCACGGTCGTTCTTGGAACCGACGACCTTGCGTAACAATGTATTGATCATGGAACTTCCAATCTGCGTGTCGCGTTCAGCCGGCGTTGAGCAGAACTGACGAGAGCCAGTCTGCGCCGGCAGCATTATGCTGCTTCAAGGGAACGGCACACAGGGGGCGGACCACGACGAGTCTGGACGTCAGGGCCGGCAGCCCAACGGCAAGACTGGCGCAAGGCAGGCGGGGGTGGAACGCGTTTCGCCACGGCCGCCGGCCGGCGTCGCGGCCAGTGGGGCATGGCACGCCGCCGGGCCACATAGCGACAGCGAGCACGCATCAGCGTCGGGGCAAATATGCAGGTTTGTACCACACGTTCGGCCAAGCGCAGGGTTTCCGCCTGGGTCAAACCGGCCGGAAGCAGGCAACCGACCAACAGACCGGCAAGCCACCAGCGCGAACGCTGTCGGCAACGCGTCGACGCAGCCGGTGAGCTGGCAACGCTACGATCCTGTGGCTGGGCGGCGGTCATGCTGTCGCTGATCTCCGAGCGTGCTAGGCTTGCCGTGTTGGTAGGGACGAGAAACAAGCACATGAGTATAAAGGTTAAGCGCTCACGAGCACAGCCCATGTCTCGCCTGCTGGGGGGGAAGGGCGAGCTGGCACCGCTGATGCGTACGGCAAGACTGATCGCCCAGGCGCAGCAGCACCTGCGCGACCACTTACCCGAAGAGGTGCGGGATCATCTGTTCGTCGGCGGCTTTCGCGACGGCAAGCTCACATTGCTTACCGATGGCGCCGTGTGGCTGACCTGGCTGCGTTACGAGCAGCCTCGCCTGCTGGAGCTGCTCCATCGCTTACCGGAGTTTGCCGCGGTCACGGGCTTTAGTCTCAAAGTACGGCCGGTGCGACCGCTGAAAGTGCCACCGCGCCAGGTTCGCACCCTGCCGACACCAGCCGCCGATGAAATTGCCGCCTGCGCTGCGGACGTCGAGGATCCTCGCCTCAAGCGCGCGCTTGAGCGCCTCGCCTCGCACGCCAAGCGCAAAGACGAGACCTGCCCCCCTTAACTCGAGCGGTCAGGCCAGTCGATACGTGATGCCGTCAATCTCCACTTCCCGAATATCGGCATAAGAGACGGTGACGCCATTGATGTCGCCGGGAGCCCCATCGTGCTCCATGAGTGTCGTTTCGGGCACGACCTTCACCCCGGTGGCGCCTATGTGCTGAACCCGCGCGGAAAAGCGCTTACCCTCATGCTCGATCACCATGCGCTCTCCGAACATGCAGCGCTCCACCTGAGCCAGCAGTTCCGCCTCGTCCACCTGCTTGACTGACATCGCACGCCTCCCTGTTCTCTCTGCAAAAAATGTCTTCCGTGGTTCTTACTGTAGGTGATCTCGGCCATTACGACACCCTCATGTGAGCTGCCGATACTGGAGCCATGCCCACTCACGGCGCTATGCTAGGGAGCGCAAGAATTTCATGCCAGCCTACGTCATCTGCAGGTAACCATGTCGCTCAGCAAGACTCAGTCCAGCTTTTATCGCCGTCTTTATCTCGCCCATCTGATTGCCAGCGGCATCGGTAGCATACCGGCGATCATTGCTGCCACCGGCATGCCCCGGCGTACCGCTCAGGATACGCTCAAGGCTCTCGACGAGCTGGACATTCGCTGCGAATTCCAACCCGCCCCGGGCGAGCGCCACAACAGCGGACACTATGAAATCGTGGACTGGGGCCCCATCGATTGCGCATGGGTAATGCGCAATGCCGAGCGGCTTCGCCGTGCCCTGGATTACCCCGAGGCGACATGAGGCGACTCGGCTTCCCTCTAGGCCTGATGCTGTCGCTCAGCCCCCTTCTGGCTGCCTGTGCCGACCCCATGCTGCAATCGCCGGGTCCTGGCTCACAAGCGCCTCAACTGACGGCTTACCAAGTGATTGCCGATGACGGCTATCGCCTGCCACTACGCCACTGGCCCACCGAGAACGGCGCCGATACGGTAGTGTTGGCGGTGCATGGATTCAACGACCATGCCGGCAGCTTCGAGATCATGTCTCAGGCACTCTCCGCCCACGGGATCGAAGTCTACGCCCACGACCAGCGCGGTTTCGGCACCACTGAGCAGCGTCGCCTGTGGGCCGGGCACGAACGGCTACGCGACGACGTCATCATGCTCGCCGAACTGCTGCGCGAGCGCCATCCAGATGCGTCAATCTTCCTGGTGGGCAAGAGCATGGGAGCCGCGATTACGCTGCTCGCCATGACCGCCGACTCCCCGCCGCCGGTCGACGGCAGCGTTCTGATCGCTCCCGCCGTATGGGGCCCGCAAATCATGCCTTGGTATCAGCGGGCGGGACTCTGGCTCGGTGTGCGCACAATGCCGCACAGCACCTTTTCCATACGCACTGCCCGCCGATTGGGTATCGAGCCCACCGACGACGAGGAGATAAAGCGCCAGCTGGCCCGCGACCCCATGATTCTGCGCAGTGCACGCATCGATACGATCGCCGGGCTGACCCAGGCCATGGGGCAGGCTCTGGAGGCTGCCGAGCAGCTACCCTCTCCTGCCCTGGTGCTCTATGGTGACGAGGATCAAGTCATTCCCGAGGAAGCCTACTGCGCGCTGCTGGCACGCCTACCGGACGACGAGGCCATACGCCTGGCATTTTATCCCGACGGCTACCACATGCTTACGCGCTACAGTCAGCGCGAGCGCACCGAACGCGATCTCATCGCCTGGCTGCATGACCCCACCGCCGAGCTACCCTCGGGTTTCGAGGTGGCTCGCGAGATCCCGCTTGCCATGCTGTGCAACTGACAAGACACCCTGACCAGACAAAAAAAAAGCGGCGGGCCAAGCCCCCCGCAAACCCCCGCTCACGCGCACAGCCCCAGAGAGATGCCGGGGAGTGATGCGATTTAGAAGACGACGCCGAATTATTACGGCGACAGCGCCAACAGCGGCACCG
>NZ_JAFIFK010000048.1 GCF_020832045.1 Halomonas sp. | reverse complement strand
ATCGATGTGGGAACCAAACACCAGATCTATCACTTCGTGCGCGAACTCACCGATGCCGGCTGTGCGGTCATCCTGATCTCTTCGGAAATGGCCGAGCTCATCGGCCTGTCGCATCGCGTGGCGGTGATGTGTGCCGGGGTGCTGACCGGCGTGCTCGAGGGTGAGCAGATCAACGAACAAGAAATCATGCAGTACGCATCCGGGATCAAGGGAGTGAGAGTCGATGAACAACGTCGTGCCTGACAACAAGCCGCTCGTACGGAGCCGAGCCTCCTTCGACCTCAAGACCTGGGGGCCATTCATCGCCTTGCTGGCGCTGGCCATGCTGGGCGTTTTGGTCAACCCCGCTTTCCTGGGGCTGGACAATCTCTCCAACATGCTCACCCGGAGCGCTTTCATCGGCATCATCGCCATCGGCGCCACTTTCGTGATTACCGCCGGTGGATTGGATCTATCGGTAGGCTCGATGGCGGCCTTCATTGCCGGGGTGATGATCATCCTCATGAACAGCCTGGTGGAACAGTTCGGCCCCGGCCTGACCACCATCTTGCTGGGTATCGGTGCTTCGCTGCTGCTGGGGCTGTGTGCCGGCTTCATCAACGGCATGGTGACCACCAAGGGCAAGATCGAGGCCTTCATCGTGACCCTCGGCACCATGGGCATCTATCGCTCGCTGGTCACCTATCTCGCCGATGGCGGCACACTGTCGCTGGACTGGGGCGTACGCGATATCTACCGCCCGGTCTACTACGGCAATCTGCTGGGTATTCCGATCCCGGTCCTGGTGTTCCTGCTGGTGGCGATAATCGGCTACATCCTGCTCAACCATACCCGCTTCGGTCGCTACTGCTTCGCCATCGGCTCCAACGAGAAGGTGGCCGAGTACAGCGCCATCCACGTCGACCGTATCAAGACCATGACCTACATGCTGCAGGGGTTATGCGTGGCGCTGGCCACGATCATCTACGTTCCGCGGCTGGGCTCTGCTTCGGGTGCCACTGGGGTGCTCTGGGAGCTTGAGGCGATCGCCGCGGTGATCATCGGTGGCACCGTGCTCAAGGGCGGCCATGGTCGTATCTGGGGCACGGTGGTGGGGGCGATCATGCTGACCATGATCGGCAATATTCTCAACTTGACCGATGCCATCTCCAATTATCTCAACGGTACGGTGCAGGGGATCATCATCATCGTCGCGGTGTACCTGCAGCGCGCATCGTGGAGGAAGTCGGCGCCATGAGGCGCTCTTGTCGCAGCACTATAACAAGCACAAATTGCTAAGGAGCATCAGCATGCCAAGTACCAAGAAGACCTTTGCAGCTCTCGCTACCGCTGCGGTACTGGGGCTACCTACGCTTGCCGTAGCCCAGGAGGTCACCATCGGCGTCTCGATCCCTGCGGCCACCCATGGCTGGACCGGTGGGGTCAACTTCCACGCTCAGCAAGCCAAGGAGCGTCTCGAAGCGCTCTATCCCGAGATTTCCATCACCATCACGACGGCTAGCGACCCTGGCGGTCAAGCCAACGATCTGGAAGATCTGGTCTCGCAGCGCAATATCGATGCGCTGGTGGTGTTGCCTTTCGAGTCCGGTCCACTCACCGACCCGGTACGGCGGGTCAAGGATGCTGGCGTCTTCGTCACCGTGGTAAACCGAGGTCTCGAGCAGGAGGGTATCGAAGATCTCTACGTTGCCGGTAACAACCACGAGCTGGGACGTGTCTCCGGCGAGTACATTCGTGACCAGCTCGACGGCCAGGGCGACATCGTGGTGCTGCGCGGGATCCCCACGGTGATCGACGACGAGCGCGTACAGGGCTTCCAGGAGGCCATCGAGGGCTCCGAGATCAATATCCTCGACATGCAGCACGCCAACTGGAACCGAGATGACGGCTTCGAGGTGATGCAGGATTTTCTGGCGCGTTTCGATCGCATCGATGCGGTGTGGGCCCAGGACGACGATATCGCTATCGGTGTGATCGAGGCGGTACGCCAGGCCGGGCGCGAGGACGAACTGTTCATTGTCGGCGGTGCCGGTATGAAGGACATCATCAGGCGAGTCATGGAAGGAGATCGCCTGGTGCCGGTCGACGTGCTGTATCCCCCGGCGATGATCGCTACTGCCATGGACCTCACCGTGCAGCATTTCGTCTCCAATGGTCCGGTAGTCGGTCAGTACATTCTCGGCTCCCCGCTGATCACTCAGGAAAATGCCGAGCAGTACTACTATCCCGACTCACCGTTCTGAACGGCATGAGCGGGCCGGGCCGAGAGCCTGCCCGCTCCTTTCATTTCGACTCCTTATCGGGAGAGCCCATCATGAAAACAATCAAAGGGCCGGCAATCTTCCTCGCTCAGTTCGCCGGTGACGAAGCGCCCTTCAACCGTCTCGACACTATTGCCGCCTGGGCGGCGAGCCTGGGTTACAAGGGGGTCCAGCTTCCCAGCTGGGATGCGCGCCTGATCGATCTCAAGCGTGCTGCCGAAAGCCATACCTACTGCGACGAGATCAAGGGCACCCTGGCCGAGCATGGCCTGACGTTGACCGAACTCTCCACCCACCTGCAGGGTCAACTGGTTGCCGTGCATCCGGCCTATGACGAGATGTTCGATGGCTTTGCCGCGCCTGAGGTGAGGGGCAATCCTCGGGCGCGCCAGGCCTGGGCGGTGGAGCAGCTGCATTTTGCCGCACGCGCCTCACGCAACCTGGGGCTGACTGACCATGGCACCTTCTCCGGCGCTCTGGCCTGGCCCTATATCTACCCGTGGCCGCAGCGTCCGGCAGGGCTGATCGATACCGCCTTCGACGAGCTGGCCAGGCGTTGGCGACCCATTCTCGATGCGTTCGACGAAGTCGGGGTCAACCTGTGTTACGAGATCCATCCCGGAGAGGACCTGCATGACGGCATCACCTTCGAGATGTTCCTGGAGCGGGTGGGCAATCATCCGCGCTGCCATATTCTCTATGATCCCAGCCACCTGGTCCTGCAGCAGCTCGATCACCGCGGATTCCTGGACGTCTACCGCGAGCACATCCAGATGTTCCATGTGAAAGATGCCGAGTTCACCCCCAGCCCCAAGCAGGGCGTCTATTCCGGCTACCAGAGCTGGGTCGAGCGTGCCGGCCGCTTTCGCTCGCTGGGCGACGGTCAGGTGGACTTCAAGCACATCTTTTCCTGGATGGCGGCAAACGATTATCACGGCTGGGCGGTGCTGGAGTGGGAATGCTGCCTCAAGCATCCCGAGGTGGGCGCGCGGGAGGGGGCGGCTTTCATTCGCGACCACATCATCGAGGTCACCGAGCGGGCCTTCGATGACTTTGCCGATGCCGGCACCGATGAAACCGCCAATCGGCGCATTCTGGGTCTCGACTAAGTAGGGGAGCGAAGACAATGAGCCAACATGACAGACCGCGTCGTCTGCGCCTGGGAATGGTCGGCGGGGGGCAGGGCGCCTTCATCGGCGGCGTGCATCGCATTGCGGCGCGACTCGACGATCACTACGAACTGGTGGCGGGAGCCTTCGCTTCCGATCCCGAGCGCAGTCGCTCGTCAGCCACTGATCTGCATGTGGCGGCCGAGCGTGCCTACTCCGACTACCGCGCCATGGCCGAGGCCGAGAGCCGGCGCGAGGACGGCATCGACGTGGTTGCCATCGTCACTCCCAATCATCTGCATTTCGATGTGGCGCGCACTTTCCTCGAGGCCGGTATCCATGTGATCTGCGACAAGCCGATGACCACCACTCTGGAAGATGCCCGGGCGCTGGCGGACCTGGTCGAGCGCAAGGGGCTCTTCTTCGGCTTGACTCATAATTACTCGGGTTATCCGCTGGTACGTCAGGCTCGAGACATGGTTGCCGCCGGCGAGCTGGGCGAACTACGAGTCGTTCAAGTCGAATACCCTCAGGATTGGCTATCCACTCGACTGGAGGAGAGCGGCGTCAAGCAGGCCGAATGGCGCACCGACCCCAAGCGCAGCGGGCCGGCCGGCTGCCTGGGCGATATCGGCACCCATGCCTACCACCTGGCGCGCTTTGTTACCGGACTTGAACTGGAAGCGCTTGCCGCCGATATGCACACCTTCGTCGAGGGGCGTGCATTGGACGACAACGTTCACATGATGCTGCGCTTCAAGGGCGGCGCTCGTGGCATGCTGTGGTCGAGCCAGGTGGTGCCGGGAAACGAAAATGGTCTGCGGTTGCGGGTCTACGGCAGCCGTGGCGGCCTCTCCTGGTCTCAGGAAACGCCTAATCAGCTGCTCCACTCACCGCTGGGCGAGCCATCTCGCATCCTGACGCGCAACGGTCCTGGGCTGGGCGAAGCAGCGCTTGCTGCGGCGCGCATACCGCCGGGGCACCCCGAGGGTTATCTCGAGGCTTTTGCCCAACTTTACACCGATTATGCCGAGCAGATACGGGCACGGCAGGCGGGGCGTCAGGCTCATGAGCTCAGCGTGACAACCCCGGGCGTGATGGATGGTGTCGATGGCCTGGTGTTTATCACACGGGCATTGGAGTCTTCCACGTCAGGGGGAGCCTGGGTGAATGTCTGAAATGCTGACCCTCGATAATGGCCAGCTGAGATTAGTGGTGGCACCGGATAACGGCGCCTGCATAGTGCGCTTCGATGCCCTGACGCCGGCGGGGCCGGTGGCGCTGATGCGCCCCGGCACCGAAGGCGATGAAGACCCCAACCGCCTCGCCGTGTATCCGCTGGTGCCGTGGTCGAATCGTATTGCCGATGGGGGCTTCGACTGGCGTGGCAGACACTATCCTCTTGCGGCCAACTACCCGGGTGAGCCGTTCCCTATCCACGGCGACGGCTGGCAGCGAGTTTGGCAGGTGGAGGCTCATCATGAAGCGATGCTCCAGTTGAGTCTGCGCTCTTGGCAACAACCGCCGTTCGATTACCGGGCAGTGATGACCTATCGTCTGGAGGCCAATCTGCTTTCGGTGACACTCAGCGTGACTCACTTGGGGCAAGCTCCTGCGCCCTATGGCCTGGGCTTGCATCCCTGGTTCCCACGTCACGCCGATGTTCGGATCGAGGCTGAGGCAGCGGGCGTCTGGGAGGTCGATGCAGCACAGCTACCCACCGTCTGGCGTCGCATTTCATCCGGTGAGACATGGGATTTCTCGCACCGTGCCGCACTTCCCGAACGCAAGATCGACAATCTTTTCACAGGCTGGAACGGCCAGGCCGTGCTGCGTTGGCCCGAGCGTGGTGTGGCATTGAAGGTTATCAGCAATACCCCGTGCTACCTGGTGTTTTCACCCGGCGCTCAGGCGGATTTCTTCTGTTTCGAGCCGGTGTCACACACTGTCGATGCTCACCACTCAGACGATCCGGAACGCCAAGGCTTGGTCGTGCTGGAAAGTGGGGAGAGCCATGAGGTGTCTTGCTGTTTTCAGCACCTGGCCGGCGCTGAACTTTGATAGGCGGCCAAGTCCGCCGTGTGAAAACCCTATCAGTCCAAGCGGAGAAGAGATGGAAGCGAGCAGAATCGAAGTGGCAGTCGCGCTCGATATGAGCTTGGGCGAGAGCCCGGTGTGGTCGGTGGCGCGTCAGACCCTCTACTGGGCCGACATCAACAACGGCCATGTCTACGCCTGGCGGCCTCAACAGGGCGGAACACCATCGCGCACCGAGCTGGGCGAGAAGGTGGGCTGTGTGGCCCTCGCCGAGTCGGGGCTGGTGGTTGCCACCGCATCGGGCATCCTGCGCTTGCCCGAAAGCGGCGAACCCGAGCGACTGGCCGACAATCCCGAATGGGATGGGGAGCAGTCACAGGGCAATCGCTTCAACGACGGCCGCTGCGACGCCGCCGGGCGACTGTGGGCGGGCACCATCGCCAGCGACGAAGCGAGCCCCACGGCGGCGCTCTACTGTCTCGACCGCGGGCAACTGACCCAGCACTTGCCGGGCATCGGTATCTCCAACGGCCTGGCCTTCAGCCCTGACCGGCGCTGGCTCTACCACACCGACTCGTTGTCTCGACGTATCCTGCGCTACCCCTTCGATGTCGACAGCGGCACGTTGGGGGAAGGGGAGACCTGGGTTGACCTAAAAGCGCTGGGGTTGCCCGGCGTGCCTGACGGCGCGGCGGTGGACAGCGAAGGGTGCTACTGGAGCGCACTCTACGACGGCGGTCGTGTCGTACGCTTCTCGCCCGAAGGTGAGCTGGTGGCGGAACACGAAGTACCGTGCCCGCACCCGACCATGGTGGCCTTCGGCGGTGCCGACCTGCGTACGCTCTACATCACTACCGCGACCCAGCACCTCGACGCCGAGGGCAAGGCGCGCTGGCCGCAGGCCGGCAACCTGCTGCAAATGCAAGCCGGCGTGGCAGGGCTCGCCGAGCCCGGCTTCAGTCAGGCCTGATACTAAGCCAAGCGTGGTTCGACTCATGTTTTTTTATGAACGTGGGGTTGGAGAAGATCGTTAGCGTCCTCATAAAGATGGGACGACAAGGTCATTCATTTCCCAACAGGAGCCGGCTAATGTCGACAACCACGCTATTCACCCCGCTGCAACTGGGCGGCTTGAGCCTGCCCAACCGCGTGATCATGGCACCGCTGACCCGCTCTCGTACGCCGGATGGGGTGCCTGGCAGGCTGCAGCAGATCTACTACGGCCAGCGTGCCAGCTCGGGGCTGATCATCAGCGAGGCCACCAACATCTCGCCCACCGCTCGCGGGTACGTTTATACGCCAGGCATCTGGACCGACGAGCAGGAAGCCGGCTGGAAAGACGTCGTCGAAGCTGTACATGCGAAGGGCGGGCGCATGGCGCTGCAGCTGTGGCATGTGGGGCGCGTTTCCCATGAGATGGTACAGCCCGACGGCCAACCACCCGTGGCGCCCAGCGCTCTCAAGGGAGAGGGGGCCGAGTGCTTCGTCGAGTTCGAGGACGGCAGCGCCGGCCCGCACCCCACCAGCACGCCGCGGGCACTCGAGACCGATGAGATCCCCGGGATCGTCGAGGACTATCGCCAGGCCGCCGTGCGTGCCAAGCGAGCCGGTTTCGATATGGTGGAAGTCCACGCTGCCAATGCCTATCTGCTAAACCAGTTTCTGGCCACCGGCACCAATCAACGTACCGACCAGTACGGTGGTTCTCTCGAGAACCGTGCCCGTTTCCCGCTGGAAGTGGTCGATGCGGTAGCCGAAGTGTTCGGCCCCGAGCGAGTCGGCGTCCGCCTGACCCCGTTCATCGAACTGTTCGGCCTTACCGACGATGAGCCCGAGGAGATGGCCACTTACCTGGCCGATCAGTTCTCCAAGCGCGGCTTGGCCTACATCCACTTCAACGAGCCCAACTGGGCCCGTGGCGATATCACGTTCCCCGAGGGTTTTCGAGAGAAGATGCGCCAGCGCTTCCGCGGCACGCTGATCTACTGCGGCAATTACGATGCCGAGCTAGCCCGTCAGCGCCTGGAAGAGGGCACTGCCGACGCCGTGGCCTTCGGGCGTCCCTTCATTGCCAATCCCGACCTGCCCGAGCGGCTGCGGGTTGGCGCCAAGCTCAATGAGCCCGACCCGAGCACCTTTTACGGCGGTGCCGAAAAGGGCTACACCGACTATCCCTTCCTCGATAACGGCCACGACCGCCTGGGCTGATATCCTGCGCGGTGGCTCTGTCGCTACTGGCCGAGCCGCCGCCCCAGGGACTGCATGAAGCGAGTACCGGCGGCGAGTTGTTCGATCTCGATGTACTCGTCGGGCTGGTGCGCCTGGCGAATGCTGCCGGGGCCGCAAATCACGGTAGGCAGCCCCACACGCTGGAACTGGCCGGCCTCGGTGGCGTAGGCCACGGCGCCGCTGGGTTGCTCGCCGAGCAGTTCGTGGCACAACGCGAGCACTTCGGCATTGTTGTCGTCGGCCAGCGCCGGCACCGTGACGTTGAGCGCCTCGGTGACGATGCTCGTTTCGGGCGCTCGGCGCTGCATCTCTGCCTCGAGTTCGGCGGCGAACGCATTTACCCGCTCGAACAGTTCTTCGAAGCGGTCGCTGGGCAGATGGCGAATCTCCCACTCGAAGGTGCACTCCCGCGCCATGATGTTGATCGCGGTGCCCCCGGCGATCTTGCCTACGTGGAGACTGGAGTGGGCGACGTTGAAGGCTTCGTCGACGCGTCCCTCGGCGCGCAGCTCACTCATCACGTCCTCGATCTTCGTCACCAGGCGCGCAGCGACGTGAATCGCCGAGACGCCCTGATCGACCTGACTGGAGTGCGAGGCACGGCCGGTCACGGTGGTGCGCAGGTTGGTGGCGCCCTTGTGCGCCACCACCGGCTGCATCATCGTCGGCTCGCCGACGATCACCGCCGCGGGGCGAGGGTGGTCGGCCATCAGCCGCTCGATCATGCGTGGCGCACCGATGCAGCCGACCTCTTCGTCGTAGGAGAGCGCCAAGTAGATCGGCTTGGTCAGGCCATGCGCCTTCCACTCGGGCAGTTGGGCCAAAGCGCAGGCGATGAAGCCTTTCATGTCGCAGGTGCCACGGCCGTAGAGCCTGCCGTCGCCCTTGTCGACCAGCGTGAACGGGTCGGTCGACCAGGGTTGGCCATCAACCGGCACCACGTCGGTATGGCCGGAGAGCACCACGCCGCCTTCCACGTCCGGCCCGATGCGCGCCAGCAGGTTGGCCTTCTTGCCGTCGTCGCTCTCAACCCGCCAGTGCTTTACCCCGTGTTCGTCGAGGTAGCTCTCGACAAAGGCAATCAGGTCGAGGTTGGAATCGCGCGACACGGTGGCAAATCCCACCAGGCGTTCGAGCATCTCAGCGGCGTTCATGGAAGCACTCCTTCAAAGCTGTTGCCTGAAGCCTAACACGCCCACGGCAAGCAATCAGGATGCCGGTGGGTCATGCGTCGCGCTGGTGCAGCCGCCGCCCCAGGTGCGCCAGCAGTGAGAATTCACCGCGCAGCCAAGGGCCGAGCAGACGCATGGAGAGCGGTATGAACAGGAACACCATCAGGGGCGTCAACGCCAGAGTGCTGACCATGACTTTGGGCAACAAAGGAAAGTGCACAAGAAAAGGGCCTGCCAGCCACTGGAACGCCAGCGATACCGGAAAGAACGCCAGCCAAATGGCGATAGCCTGCTTCCAACGCGGTGGTGTCTGGCCGGTGGCCTCTTGGAACCAGCCGTCCAGTCCTGTAGCGCGATGGGCATGAGGGGCCTCGTAAAGGCCCTGACCGCGGGCAAGCCAGGCCCGGCGCGAGGCGGAGTGCTCCCAAGCCGCCAACGTTTCGGCATCGCTAAAGCGGAAGATAAGCTGATATTCATCATCGCCGGGCGGCGGGGCGAGTACGCCGGAGCCCAGGTAGCCGGTGAAGTCGGCAGCCAGCTCGCGGCCCTCTTCGAGCCAGGCGATGAAATCCTGGTAACGCCCACTCGCCACGCGGCGCGCCACCATCAGAGTGACAGGGGAGGACGACATTGTGTATCTCCTTGGCTTATGGCTCGGCGCCCGGGTAGGGGCCGATATCACTCGGGCCGGGTAGGCCCTCATGAATACGTGGCAATAAGTATACCATGCTTAGCCTTTCGTCTAAGCAGGCCTGCGATTGTGGTGGATTGTTCGGCGAAGCGCGTCATCTAACCATGCTCTTTGAAAGAGATAGACAATGGTGCTCACCATTACCATTGAATATAGCTATCGATCCGGTGCGTAAAAACAAGTCTCTTCTAATTTAGTTCTGCTGGTATACCTAACTTCACGTTGATGGCTGGCAAAGGAACATTCGCCTCGCGAGGGAAACCTTACGGTAACAAAGAGGCGGCAGCGCAGGGTCGGTTACGAGCCGGGCCGCAGTACGGGAAGACTCCATCAGCTCAACGATTCTGCACTTGATACAGCACAACGCGTCACCCGATGGAGAGCGTCATGGATCAGAAAGTCGATAGCAGCGCAGGCAAATGCCCCGTCATGCACGGTTCCCGCACCAAGCAGGGCGATACCGGCAATTCCAATCATGACTGGTGGCCAAACCAGCTGAACCTCAGCATCCTTCACCAGCACTCGCCGAAGTCCAACCCGCTGGGAGAGAACTTCAATTACGCCGAGGCGTTCAAGTCGCTCGACTTGGCGGCCGTAAAGAAGGATCTCGAGGCGCTGATGACCGACTCCCAGGAGTGGTGGCCGGCCGATTATGGTCATTACGGACCGCTGTTCATCCGTATGGCCTGGCACAGCGCCGGCAGCTACCGGGTGGGCGATGGCCGCGGCGGTGCCGGCACCGGTACTCAGCGCTTCGTGCCCCTCAACAGCTGGCCCGACAACGGCAATCTCGACAAGGCGCGGCGTCTGCTGTGGCCGATCAAGCGCAAGTACGGCAACAAGCTCTCCTGGGCCGACCTCTACATTCTGGCGGGCAACGTCGCGCTGGAGTCGATGGGCTTCAAGACCTTCGGCTTCGCCGGTGGCCGTAAGGACGTCTATCAGCCGGAAGAGGACATCTACTGGGGCGCTGAGGACGAATGGCTGGCCACCAGCGACCATGCCCAGAGCCGCTACTCAGGCGAGCGAGACCTCGAGAATCCACTGGCGGCAGTGCAGATGGGTCTGATCTACGTGAACCCGGAAGGGCCGGATGGCAACCCCGATCCGCTGGCCTCGGCCCGAGACATACGCGCCACTTTTGCGCGCATGGCGATGAACGACTACGAAACGGTGGCGCTGACCGCCGGGGGCCACACCTTCGGCAAGACTCATGGCGCCGGTGACCCGGTCAACGTCGGCCCCGAGCCGGAAGCCGCGCCGATTGAGGAGATGGGCTTCGGCTGGAAGAGTGGTTACAAGAGCGGCAAGGGGCGCGACACCATCACCAGTGGCCTGGAAGGCGCCTGGACGCCGACGCCGACCCAGTGGGACATGAGCTATTTCGACGTGCTGTTCGGCTACGAGTGGGAATTGACCACCAGCCCCGCCGGGGCAAAGCAGTGGGTGCCCAGGAACCTGGCCGTAAAGGATATGGCCCCTGACGCCGAGGATGCGTCCAAGCGCGTGGGCATCATGATGTCCACCGCCGACATGGCCATGCGCGAGGACCCGAAGTACCGCCGCATCTCCGAGCACTTCCACAACAATCCGGAAGAGTTCGCCGATGCCTTCGCCCGCGCCTGGTTCAAGCTGACCCACCGTGACATGGGGCCGAAGGCGCGCTACCTCGGCCCGGAAGTGCCGGCCGAAGAGCTGCTCTGGCAGGACCCGGTGCCGGCAGTGGACCATGAGCTGGTCGATGCGCAGGATATTGCCAGCCTCAAGCGCAAGATCCTTGGCTCGGGCCTGAGCGTGGCCGAGTTGGTCTACACCGCCTGGTCGTCGGCTGCCACCTTCCGCGGTTCCGACATGCGCGGCGGGGCCAACGGTTCACGTATCCGCCTGGCGCCGCAGAAGGAGTGGGAAGCCAACCAGCCCGAGCAGTTGGCCAAGGTGCTCAAGACGCTGGCGAGCATTCAGGGCGACTTCAACGCGCTGCAGGCCGGCAAGCGGGTGTCGCTGGCCGACCTGATCGTGCTTGGCGGCTGCGCGGCTGTAGAGAAGGCGGCCAGAGATGCCGGCCACGCCATCGAGGTGCCGTTCACGCCGGGGCGTACCGACGCCACTGAAGAGCAGACCGACGCCGAATCCTTCGAGTGGCTGCGCCCCGAAGCCGATGGCTTCCGCAACTACCGCCGCGCCCGCTTCACTATTTCCGACGAGGAGATGCTGATCGACAAGGCGCAGCTGCTTGGACTCAGCGCACCGGAAATGACCGTGCTGGTGGGCGGAATGCGTGTACTCGAGGCCAATTACGGCAACTCGCGCCACGGCGTGTTCACCGCCCGCCCCGGCACCCTGACCAACGACTTCTTCGTCAATCTGGTCGACATGAGCACGGTGTGGAGGCCGGCTTCGGTGGATGCCGATGTGTTCGAAGGTCGCGATCGCAAGAGCGGCGAAGTGAAGTGGACCGGCACGCGAGTGGACCTGGTGTTCGGTTCCAACTCTCAGCTGCGGGCCATCTCGGAGGTCTACGCCCAGAACGATGCCAAGGAGAAATTCGTCAAGGACTTCGTTGCCGCCTGGAACAAGGTGATGAACGCCGACCGCTTCGATCTGGCTTGATGCCTGCTCGAAACGCGATGTGACAGAGGCGCCCCGGTAATGGGGCGCTTTTTTGCGAACTCGATAAACATTTATTCAACGTGATTCGCCTAGCCGCCCTCAAGAACGGCGCTGCCAGGCCGAAATTGAATTCATGACCCTACTGACCAACTTCATCCTCGAGCCACATACCCTCGAAGCCGTGCAGGGGGAGCATCACCTACCTCTTGTATTGGTCTCCTGGGCGATCGCTCTTGCGGCTTCTTATGCCGGCCTGGATCTCATCAAGTTGGTCAGCAAAGCCAAGCACTCCCTATGGCGTTGGTTTTGGCTACTTGCCGGAGCGGGCGTCATGGGGCTGGGTATCTGGAGCATGCACTTCACCGGCATGCATGCTTACAGGCTAGATTTTGCCGTTCAACATGACCCGACCCTGACCCTGCTTTCGATCTTGCCGGCCGTAGCTGGGAGTTTGGCGGCTGTGGCCTTGCTGTCACGAGAGTCTCCCACCCATCGCGAACTGTTACTGGCCGGAATCGGCCTTGGGCTGGGCATCGGTGTGATGCATTACACCGGTATGGCGGCCATGCATATGCCGGCTCTGCTTTACTATGACCTGACGCTCTTTCTGCTGTCCGTGTGCGTAGCCGTCGGCCTCGGTATCGCTAGCGCTTACGCTTATCGCCTATGCCGTCAGGAGTGGGGCATGCAGCGCGCCAAGACCTGCGCCTTCGTGTCCGCCGTGTTCGTTTCGCTGGCCATCTGCAGCATGCACTATGTGGCCATGCGTGCCGCTTGGTTCGTGCCCCATCCGGGAGCGGTTTCCCAGCCGTGGTTGACGGAGTCGCACTGGCTGATCTATCTCATTGGCGGCTGTGTCCTCCTTGTCGCCTTGCTCACCATCGTTGCCACGCAGGCTCAACGCCGGCTGCATGTCAGTGAGCATCATGAGCATATGACCCATACCCGTCTGCTCGAGGTCATCTCTGCGCTACAGGACGGTGTCGCCCTGTTCGATGACAAAGGGCGGGTTCGGCTCAGCAATGCCGCGCTCGAACTTCTACTGGGTTGGCAAGTAGAGCATGCCGTCGGTCAATCGGTATGGAAGCTGAAGTTTGCAGCCAATAGTGGGGCAATGAGAGACGTCATCAGGCAGGGCCTGGAAGACCAAGGCAAATGGAGTGGCATGATCGACGCTCAGCACCGCGATGGAAAGCGCTTCCCGGCGTGGCTCAGCGTCAGTCGTGTTACCTATGCCGACAATGCCGAGCGGGACTATGTCGCGTTGATCTCGGATCGCACCGCCGAACAGGAAGCCCAGCAAAGGATTCGCTACCTGGCCTACCATGACACTCTGACCGACCTTCCCAATCGCCGTGCGCTGCAAATACGGCTTAACCAGTGTGAACAGCGCCGGACCGGCGGTGGGAGATTATCGCTGCTGGTGCTGTTCGATATCGACTGCTTCAAGATCCTCAACGATAGTCTGGGTCACGATATTGGCGATGAGCTGCTGCGTCAGCTTGCGGCACGTCTCCAAGGCTGGGCGGGTGACGACACCTATGTGGCAAGGCTGGACGGTAATGAGTTCGCTCTGCTGGCGCGTTTGCGCTCGTCTCAACGCTTGGCCGGGCAGCATGAGGCCTTTACACTGACCGGACGGGTGCACGCGTCACTCACGTCCGATTACCAGTTGCAGGGGCACACCTATCCATGCCGTCTGAGTGTCGGCATGTTGGTTTTCAATCCTCAGGATGACACCCGTCCGGCGCAGCTGTTCAAGCGTGCCGGGCTTGCTCTGCTCGAGGCCAAACGACAGCGTGACGCGACTCCACAGCTGTTTCGCCCACATCTGGAGCAAGAGCGAGAGGCGAGACTCACCCTTGAGAGTGAGCTTAGGCATGCCATCGAAAACGGTGAGCTGAGCCTGCACCTTCAACCTCAGGTCGATGCCCGTCGGCATGTCATCGGTGCCGAAGCGCTGGTTCGCTGGCAGCATCCAGCGCGCGGCTATATCTCACCCGGGGAGTTCATTCCTCTGGCGGAAGAGAGCGGGCTGATTCTGCCTCTTGGTTACTGGGTGCTTCAGGAGGGGTGCCGGCTGCTGGGGAAGTGGCGGCACCTGCCGGGTTTCTGCGATCTCAAGCTCTCCCTCAATGTCAGCGTGCGGCAGTTTCAGCAGCCGGACTTCGTCGATCAGGTGCTAACGGCCATCAACCATCACGCTGTGACGCCGGGGCACCTGACGCTCGAGCTGACCGAATCCCTGCTGCTCAAGGACCCAGAGGGAACCATCGAGAAGATGGTGCTGCTGCGCCGCATCGGCGTCAGCTTCGCGCTGGACGACTTCGGCACCGGTTACTCGTCTCTGGTCTATCTCAAGGCCTTGCCACTGGACACGCTGAAGATCGATATCGCCTTCGTTCGCGACCTGAGCCATGACACCCAGTCGACGCCTATCGCCGCCGCCATCGTAGCCCTGGCACAGAGCCTCGAGCTTGCCGTCATTGCCGAGGGTGTCGAGACGGAGATGCAGCGTGACGTCCTCGCCGGGCTTGGCTGCCACCTTTACCAAGGTTACCTGTTCGGCCGGCCGCTACCCATCGAGGAGTTTCAAGCGACGCTGGATGCCCAAGGGGAAGCGCCTACCGCTGCGCAGTAG
>NZ_JAFIFK010000026.1 GCF_020832045.1 Halomonas sp. | reverse complement strand
CAGCAGGGCGGTGGCGTAGAACGGTGCCACAGCCTCACGCTGCATCACCAGCAGCATCCACACCAGCAGAGCGAAGACGAAGATGAAATACCAGCCCTCCTTCAGCGTCTGCCACAGCGAGGGCAGCTCCGCGGCCGGGAGCCCCTTGATGTCATGGCGCGCGGCGTAGGCATCGATCTGAATGAAAAGGCCGAGGAAATAGAGGATGGAGGGAATGATCGCGGCAAGCGCCACGGCGGCGTAGGGCACATCGAGGAACATTGCCATGACGAAGGCGGTGGCCCCCATCACTGGTGGCATCAAAACACCGCCGGTGGAGGCACAGGCTTCCACACCGCCGGAGAACGACCGCCCCATGCCGATACGGCGCATGGCAGGAATCGACAATACGCCGGTTGTCAGCACGTTGCTGATCACGCTGCCGCTCATCGAGCCCATCAGGCCGCTGGAGAAGATCGAGACCTTGGCCGGGCCGCCACGCACGTGCCCCAGCAGTGCGAATGCCAGGTTGATGAAGAACCGCCCGCCGCCGCTCTTCTGCAAGACCACGCCGAACACCAGAAAGCCGATCACCAGGCCGGCAAAGGCCTGCAGCGGCACGCCCATGATGCTTTCGGTACTCATGGTGTGATACATGGCCGTCTCCTCCAGGGTGGAGGGGAAGGCCTGTATCGGGCCGGGCACGATGTCCGCGACCAGTGGATAGAGTGAGAACATCGACACGATGACGGCGATGGGCCAGCCCCCGGCGCGACGAGCCGCCTCCACGATCAGCAGCCACCAGGCATAGCTGGCCAGGATGGCGGTATCGGGAGCGGCGAAGGCCCAACCGCGCTCGAGGATCGATTCGGCGTGATAGACGAAATAGCTGCCAACGACCAGCGTCGCGAGGCTCAGCGCATAGTCGTACCAAGGAATGGGACGGTGCTGGAGCGACGTCTTGATCGGCCAGAGCAAATAGACCAGTGGCAGCAGCAGCGCCACCACGGCGTAGTAGAACTGCGTTTCTAGCCCGGTGACGAAGCGCAGCCAGCCCAGGTTGAACAGATAGTCCAGGGTCATCAGCATCAGCGCCACGGTTACCGCGCCGGGAACCCAGCGAAGTACTGTGGGTAGCTGGCGAATGTGGGTAACCTTTTCCTTCAGCTGGCGCGTCGACTCGCTTTGGGCGGTGGGGGTCGTCATGATGGCGTCCGTGAATCGAAGAGGGGGCGGCAAGGCCGCCCCAGGGTCAGGCTGACAGGCTTAACTCACTCGAAGACCGGGTCGAGGCCTGCCTCGCGCAGCGCTTCGGCTCGGGCCTCCATCCAGGCTGTCTCGAACTCCTCCTCATCGTCGGGAGCATCGCTCAGGAAGTCGTCCCACGCGGCGATGAGCAGCTCCTGGCGTTCTACCAGGCCGTCCTGATGCGCCTGCATCTCGTCGGTCCAGACGCCGATTTCCTCGTAGTACCTCACGACCGCATCATGGAAAGGGACGACCCACTGGAGATCCTGGTATTCGAAGGCATAGCCCACGGCGCCGGGTGCCGAATCCTTGTAGTCGTCGTAATTGTCCTGCAACGCCTTGATCAGGCCGTAAGCCACCTTGTCGTCGAGATCCTGATTGGCGACCACTATCGGATAGGGATAGCTGGCGCTGGGTACGGGGTTGTCGGCGCTGACGTCACCTGCGCCGGCTGTCACCTCATGGGGACGGAAGTAGGGCGCCACCGCCATCATGCGCTCCCAGCCCTCCACATCGTCGGGGTCCAGCACCGGCCAGCTGATGCCGCGGGGGCTGCTGGCGAGCTGTTGCGCGGGTGGGGTCACGGTGGTGGTGAAGGAGGCATCGGCATTGCCGGCAATGATCCCATCGAAGGAGCGAGCATAGCCGGGGAAATCCACACGCTCGACGTCATCCCACGTCAACCCGCCGAAGGCCAGATAAGCCTCGGTGCCCTTGTTCAAGGCATCGTCGCCGCGGATATAGGCAATACGCTTACCGGCCAGGTCGGCTGGGGTTTCCACGTCCAGGTCGCCGGCTACGGCCAGAGATAGGCCGAACGAGGCAGTCGAGGTGGTGATCACGCGAATCGGCTGTGGGCCCCAGTCGCGGTTGGCGAACATCATGACCCCTTCGGCACCGTAGTAGCTGGCAATGCCGCAGGCACACAGATCGACCCGTCCCTGCTTCAGGGGCGTCATGCGCGAGACATCGTTGTCGCCGGGCAGGATGCGCACCGAGGTACCGTAGTGGTTCTGCAGCATGTTGCCGATGGCGACGGCCTGGGCATAACCACTGGAATTGGTGCCATAGGCGGTCCAGGCCATGGTGCGTGGAAGTTCGACCTCTTCGGCCTGAGCCACACCGGTAACGAGAAGCGAGAGAGGAAGTGCGACGAGGGCGAGTGGGCGGGACAGCTGGCGCATAGGAAACTCCTGTGCTGTGAGTGGTTATTGTTTTGCTGTGCGGTATTTGATTCCGAAACTGACACCGATACTAGGAAGCCGTCGGGCCGGTGTCAACGAAAGGGCATGCGTCATTCCATTCGGTACTTCCGCCACGCGAAATAGCCCTGTGGATGACTTTTAAAGGGCTGAAAAAATAAGGGCTTGCCGGAGTAACACCGGATGTTTAAGGAAGGATTCTTAGACCAAGGTTGAATGGGGCTTGAGTGGCAATTGCCTGTTCGAATGCCGGGTCACTGCGAGGAGCGCGACAATTCGCGCCAGGCGGCAAAGGTGCTGAGAAAGACTCGGCCCGTCATGTCGTCGAGGAAATCGCTGCACTTCAACCGGTCCATGACAGGTCCTTTAACCTCGGCCAGGTGCAGTGTCACGCGGGAATCCTTGAGGCGTGCGTTGATGGCATCCAGGCTCTCCAGCGCCGAGGCGTCGACCAGATTGACCGCCGAACAGATCAGGACCACGTGTTCGAGCTCGGGCCGGGAGGCAACCAGGTCATAGACGGTATCCTCCAGATAGCGCGCATTGGCAAAGTAGAGGCTCTCGTCGATTCGCAATAGTGCGACGTGGCTGACCGTCTCGGTTTCGTGGCGCTCCACGTTACGAAAGTGTTCGCTACCGGGGATGCGTCCTACCAGTGCGCTATGCGGCCGGCTGGTGCGATAGAGAAATAAGCCGATGGAAATGGTGACGCCGCTGATGATTCCTGCTTCGACGCCTTCCACCAGTGTCATCAGAATGGTTGCCGCCATGGCAGTGAAATCGCTGCGTGAATAGCGCCAGGTCTGACGAATCAATGGAATGTCGATCAGGGTCAGGATCGATACCGTGATGGTTGCCGCCAGGGTGGCGATGGGCAGGTGGGCCAGGGCCGGGGTGAAAAAAAGCGTCACTAAGCCGATGCCGATGGCAGCGAACAAGCCCGCCAGAGGCGTCTGCGCGCCGGCGTCATGGTTGATGACAGTGCGCGTCAGGCCGCCGCTCACCGGCATGCCAGAGCTTACGGCGGCGGCGATGTTGGCCCCGCCCAAGCCGACTAGCTCCTGATTGGGCGATATCCTCTCGCGGCGTCGCGCGGCCAACATCTGACCCATGGAGACGGATTCGACGAAGCCAACCACGCTGATCAACAGCGCCGGTATCAGCAGCGCCTGCCACAGGATGAGGTCGAATCCCGGAAGGCTTAGCGGTGGCAGGCCCTGAGGGATGTCGCCAATCACGGCGACCCCCGATTCGGCGAGCCGGAAGTGCCAGGTCGCAAGTGTGGTGACGAGCACGGCGAAAACGGGGCCTGCTCGAGTGAGCAGGTCGGCCAGAGGCTGGGAAAGGCCGATGCGGCGCAGGATGATGCGACCGTACTGACGCGTGAGCAGCAGAAACGTCAGGCTTCCACCGCCGATGGCCAGCGTCGGCAGATGCAGTGTGGACAGACCCTGGGCGAGCTCCACCAGCCTTGGCAAGAGTTGCTGTGCGGTGAGCTCGATACCGATCAAATGGCCGATCTGACTGGCGGCAATGAGGATGCCCGAAGCCGCGAGAAATCCTGCGATTACCGGGTGGCTGAGAAAGTTGGCCACGAAACCCATGCGCAGCAGACCCATCAGCAGCAGCATCACGCCCGAGAGCAGCGAAAGGACCAGCGCCGCCTGCAGATAGTCGGGAGTGCCTGGCGTGGCAACGCCGGAAAGGGCTGCCCCGGTCATCAGGGCAACTATCGCCACCGGCCCCACTGCCAGCGTTCGGCTGGTGCCTAGCAGGACATAGGCCAGAGCCGGCAACAGGCTGGCGTAAAGGCCGACCACGGCGGGTAGGCCCGCCAGCACGGCGTAGGCCAGCGACTGGGGTATGACCATGACGGTGACGATCATTCCAGCCAGCAGATCGGCTGCCCCCAGCCGACGGTTGTAGTGTGGCAGCCAGGTCAGGATCGGCAGATAGCGTTTGAGCATCCCCGTCTCTTTTTCTGGGGTGGAGGGCACCAGACTAAACGATATTGGTACCAGGGTTCAGTCTTGGTTAGCATCGCTGAATATCCAAGTTCGCAACAAGACCATAACGCTAGCGCAACCAGGACATGCCATGAAGCCCGAAACCATCGCCCTGCACCACGGTTACTCGCCAGACGATCAGCACGCCGTAGCGGTGCCGATACACCAGACCACTTCGTTCGCCTTCGACAGTGCCCAGCATGCGGCCGATCTGTTCGACCTCAAGGTCGAGGGCAACATCTACTCGCGCATCATGAACCCTACCTGCGCGGTGCTGGAGCAGCGTATCGCCGCACTGGAGGGTGGCATCGCCGGCTTGGCGGTCGCTTCCGGCATGGCTGCGATCACCTACGCGATTCAGACGATAGCCGAGGCCGGCGACAACATCGTCTCGATCAGCGAGCTCTACGGTGGCACCTATAATCTGTTCGCGCATACCTTGCCGCGGCAGGGCATCGAGGTGCGCTTTGCCAACAAGGACGATCTTGCCGGCATAGAATCGCTGATCGATGCGCGCACCAAGGCGGTATTCTGCGAAAGCGTGGGCAATCCTTCCGGTAGCGTGGTCGACATGGCCCGGCTGGCCGAGGTCGCTCATCGCCATGGCGTGCCGGTAATCGTCGACAATACCGTGCCGACCCCTTTCCTGTGGCGGCCCATCGAACACGGGGCCGATATCGTCATTCACTCCGCGACCAAGTACATCGGCGGTCACGGCACCACCGTGGGCGGTGTCATCGTCGATTCGGGCAAGTTCCCCTGGGCCGACCATCCGCAGCGCTTTCCGCTGCTCAACGAACCGGATGTCTCCTACCACGGGGTCAGCTATACCCGCGATGTGGGCGAGGCGGCCTTCATCGCCCGCGCTCGGGTGGTGCCGTTGCGCAACATGGGGGCGGCAATCTCTGCGCAGGCGGCATGGAACCTGCTCCAGGGACTCGAAACCCTTTCGCTGCGCATCGAGCGGATATGTGCCAATGCACGTCAGGTGGCGGAGTATCTCGACAAGCACCCGGCGGTCAATTGGGTTCAATATGCCGGCTTGCCCAGCCATAAGGATCATGAACTGGCCCAGCGCTACATGAGCGGCCACGCCTCGGGTATTCTCAGCTTCGGCATTCAGGGCGGGCGAGAGGCGGGGGCGCGCTTCTACGATGCCTTGGGCATGATTCTGCGGTTGGTCAATATCGGCGATGCCAAGACCTGTTCATCGATTCCGGCCTCGACCACACACAGGCAGCTCAACGATGACGAGCTGGTCGCCGCCGGCGTCTCGCCCGACATGGTGCGCCTGTCCATCGGTATCGAGCATATCGATGACATCATTGCCGATCTGGAACAGGCGCTGGCCGCCAGTCAAGCCTGACACACCGGGCCACTCCATCGGGTGGCCCTTCCTTTGGAAAGTCGAAGCGGCCTCGAAGAGCGATTATCGGCCTAACCGTGCACTACTTGAGTCGTCCTTTCGTCTCTCAGGCCAAAGTGGTGATGCCAATACCACTTACATGACGATAATCTCTTATGACATCCAATAACAAAGAGACGAAACGTCATGCGGATTCTGATGCTTCTGCTGGCCGCGCTTTCGCTTGCCGGCGGTTTCTTTCTCGTCAGCCTGGGCAATGCGGGCTGGGAGGCCTGGTCCGCGGTGGGGTTGGGCCTGTTAGCGGGCATGTTGTTGGCGTTGAGCGGATCCGTTGCAGTATACCGAGCCAGTGCGAATGCGCTGGCCGAAGAGAACCGAACTCTGTTGCCCATTACCCGGGACTACCTCTCATTGCGCCGTATGGCACATGGCTTGATTCATCAGGCCAGTACCACGGCTATCGCCTCTGCCGAAGTCTCCCATCACGCCGATCGCATGGATCAGCGCCTGGAGCGTCAGGAGCAGACGGTTCGTGAAGCCTCCTCGAGTATGGCTGCCATCACTTCGGCCATTCAGCAGGTGGCCGGCAGCGCTGCCAATGTGGCTACTCTGGCCAGCCGGTCACGAGATGCCAGCCATGTCAGTCGGGAATCCCTGGGGCAGGTGATCGAGGAGATGCAGGCCCTTGCCGAACGCTCCGAAGAAGCGCTTGAGCTGCTCAATGTGTTGAGCCAGAAGGCCGATAGCGTGCGCCACGTGACCTCCTTGATCGAGGAGATTGCCGAGCAGACCAATCTGCTCTCGCTGAACGCCTCCATCGAGGCTGCCCGGGCCGGCGAGCACGGCCGAGGCTTCGCCGTCGTGGCCGGCGAGGTACGACAGCTGGCCGGTCGAACCGCCGATGCTACGCGCAACGTCGAGGCACTGGTGGCGGATATCGGGGACAGCAGCCATCGAGTGGTCGACACTATCGGGCATCTGATGCAGCGCGTCGGCGACCGAGCCCAGGAGATGGGCAAGGTGGGTGAGCAGCTCACCGAAATGACTGGCCATTTCGATCAGGTGGAAGGCGAGATTCGCTCCATCGCCGAGGCCATGGAAGACACCAATCAGCATTCACAGCGAGTGGCCGGAACCCTAGCCACCTTGGAAGAGGATGCCGAGCAAGGCAATCGTGACATGCACGGCCTGGCCAGTCAGGCGCGAGCACTGATGGCCGGGGCCGAAGGGGTCGATGCTGCTCTGGCTCAGCAGCGGCTGGAGGGGCGTCACCAGCAGGTGTTCGAAGCGGCCCGGGAGGCGGCGGCACAGCTCGGCAAGCTGCTCGAGTCAGCGATAAGTCGTGGCGAACTCGACGAGCAGACTCTCTTCCATGCCAGCTATATCCCTATACCGGGCACCAACCCCCGGCAATACGAGACCGCCTTCGTCCATTACACCGACGAGCACTTCCCGCCGATTCAGGAGCCTTTGCTCGAGCGGCTGGGCGTTGCTTACGCCATCGGTATCGATCGACGCGGGTATATCCCGACCCATAACGCCAAGACCAGTCAGCCGCCTACCGGGGATTACGACCACGACCTCAAGTTCTGCCGTAACCGCAGGATCTACGAGGACACCACCGGACAGCGCTGCGGTACGCACGAAGAAGTGCTGCTGCTGCAGACCTACAAACGCGACACTGGAGAAGTCATGCACGATCTTTCGGTGCCGATCTATGTGGCGGGTAAGCACTGGGGTGGGTTCCGCGTCGGCTACAAGCCGGAAACGGCCTGATACAGCCGTGGCGTCGGGGGATGGTGTCAGCGCCGGTAACGCTGCATGAAGCGTTCATCCAGCCGGCGCTTCCACAGCAGGCTGAGCCTCCCGGCCCACCATAAACGGCCGCGGATCGCCAGGCCGTTCCCTTGTCCCAGATTGAGAATGGTCAGCGCGCTGACCTGGGGCGTGTAACGATGCAAGTTCCGCCCCTTTAGGCGAGCCGCGAGATTGGCCAGCAGCACCGGTGCCTGGCGAACCCCATAGACGCCTAGCCGGGGCAGTGGGTGATCGACCAGCGCTGCACAGTCCCCGGCTGCAAAAATGTCTTGATCCTCGACACTCTGTAGCGTGTCGCCAACCGCGACTCCCCGTCCGGCGATGAGCCTCACTCCGAGGTGCTCCAGTACCGGTGGCGGAGCCAGGCCGCTGGCATGCATGACGTGCTGGCATTCGATCAGCTCCAGGTTCTCCTGATCCCGGGCGACAGGTTGCGCGGCAATCAGCACTCCTTGTCGGTGATACGAAACGGCCCGCATGCCGCAGCGCACCTGGATGTCGAGTCGCTGTAAATGGCCGGCAATCCAGTGCTGCGCTCCTTGGGGTGCTCCATCGAGCAGGGTATTTCCTCGGGTGACCAGGGTGATCGACGTTCTTGCCGCGTGTTTCTCGGCAAGCGCACGCAGATTGCAGGCCAGCTCCACGCCACTGGCGCCACCCCCTACGACGACCAGTGCAGGGCATTCACCACGCCTGTAGGCCGTTTCCAGGCAGTGTCGCAATGCCACCAGTTGCTGAATCGGCTTGACGGCCCAGGCCCTCGGTCCTTCTGCAAGAGGGGCTAGCGTCGGTGCAATGGAGCCAAGGTTGAGTGAGACCAGATCGTAAGGCAGCGAGCGGCCGTCCGCCAGGTAGACCAGACGTTGGGGGTGGTCGAGCCGCGCCAGGCGCCCCCGCACATGGTTGACCCCATGGTGGCGGGCTAGCCGCTTGGGGTCGATGCGATCCTCGCTGCTGTCATGGCTCCCGCCAAGCACGCCGGATGCCATGCCGGAGTACCAGAAACTCCCGGGGTCGACGAGGGTTACCCTGGCCTCGGCCAGCCTGCCGATATGTCGTATCACATGGAGGTGGGCGTGACCGGCGCCGATGAGCACGATACGAGGCGGCTCGATGTCCGACTCTCGCAGCATTGCGTCAAGCTCTCTCACTCGTACCGCCAGGACCTGCCGGTGCCAGTGGAGAACGTGGCCGTCCGTTCCATGCCGACCATGAGTAGAGAGCGAGACTGGCCCAGATCAGGATGAAGGTTGCAAGCTGCACCAGGGATAGCGTCTCACGAAATACCAACAAGGCGATGAAGAACTGAATCGTCGGGTTCAGGTACATCAAAAAGCCCAGAGTGGTGAGACGTAGCCGACGGGCGGCACCGGCGAAGGCCAACAGCGGCAGCGCGGTAATCACACCGCTGGCCATCAGCAGAAGCGTTATGCGCTGACCGTCGAGGAAGTGCGAGAGGCCCGAGGCACTGAGCCAGGCCAGCGCCATCAGCCCCAGCGGGAGCAACAGTAGCGTCTCCACGAAAAGACCCGAGAGCCCATCCAGCGGTACCTGCTTGCGCAACAGACCGTAGGTGCCGAAGGATAGCGCCAGCGTCAGGCTGATCCATGGCAGTTCCCCCAACAGCACGAGCTGGATGGCAATGGCCGCACCTGCCAGCAGCACGGCCAAGCGCTGCAGGCCGGCCATGGCCTCGCGCAGGACCAGCATGCCGAGCGCCACATTGACCAGAGGGGTAAGGAAATAGCCAAGGCTGGCCTGGAACACCTGGCGAGTCTCGACGGCGTAGATGTAAAGACCCCAGTTGATGGCGATCAACAAGGCACAGCCCAGCACTCGGCCCAAACGTCGCGGCTCTGCCAGAGCCTTGCGAATCGGCCCCCAGCGCTTCAGTAGCGTCACCAGCCCGACCAGAAACAGGCATGACCAGATGATGCGATGAATCAGCACCTCGAAAGCGGGTATGCCGTCGAACAGGGCGAAGAAGAGCGGAAAGCAGCCCCACATGATATAGGCGGTCAGGCCGAAGCCGACACCGCGGGTGGCTTCGCGATCGCTCGATGGGGAAAGGGCCATGCAGGGGTCTCGATGTCGGAAAGGTATAACTTAGCAGGCTATTCGTGGCATCACCACGGTCATTCCCGTCGGTCGCGCATGGATTCATCAGGCTGACGACGCCGTTCGCCTGGGGTAGTCTGGAGGCACTAGACTGAACACGGCTGAGACGTGGCAAGGGGAGCCAGCATGAGCGATTTACGTACGACCCTGGTGCAGTGCGATCTGCGTTGGGAAGAGCCCGAAGCCAACTGCCGCTTGCTCGAAGAGCAGCTCGGTGAACTTGGCGGAGAGGAGACTGACCTGATCGTGTTGCCGGAGATGTTCTCCACCGGCTTCACCATGAATTCACGGGCGATGGCCGAGCCCATGGAACAGAGCCGCGCCGTCGCATGGCTGAGCGAGCAGGCAGTCAAGCGCAACTGCGTCGTGACCGGCAGCGTGGCCATCGTCGAAGACGGCAACTACTACAACCGTCTGGTGTGGGCGCGGCCGGACGGCAGCCGGGTCACCTACGACAAGCGCCACCTGTTTCGCATGGCCGGTGAGCACGAACGCTATTCCATGGGCCACGACCGGGTCATCGTCACGCTAAAGGGGTTTCGTATTCTGCTCAGCGTCTGCTACGACCTGCGCTTCCCCGTCTGGCTACGCCAGAGTCCCGCGCCAGGTGAGCACTTCGAGTACGATGCGCTGCTGTGCGTAGCCAACTGGCCGGCGCCGCGGCGGCATCCCTGGCGCATTCTGCTACAGGCCCGTGCCATCGAAAACCTGTGCCCGGTGATCGGGGTCAACCGGGTAGGGCAGGATGCCAACGGCATGCACTATGCCGGCGACTCCATGCTCGTGGACTTCAAGGGTGAGGCGCTTATCGACGAGCCGCGAGATAGCGTCTTCATCAAAACTGCCACTCTCTCCAAGGCAGAGCTGGAAGCGTTTCGCGAAAAGTTTCCTGCCTGGCGCGACGCCGATCACTTTTCGCTGGCCGATGGAGTCGGGTTCTGATGCGGCTGGATCGATTCCTAGCGGAAACTACCGAGCTGACGCGAAGCCTGGCCAAGAAGGCAATGCATCGCGGAGAGGTCACGGTCAACGGCGCGGTGGTAAAGCAGTCTGCCACTCACATCGCCAGCGACGATCGAGTTGAATGGGCAGGGCAACCCCTGGCCCTTGTGGGGCTGCGCTACGTGATGCTCCACAAGCCTGCTGACGTCGAATGCACGGCGCGCCGAGGGTTGTATCCCCGTGCCGTGGATCTCGTCGACCTGCCCAAGGCCGAGCGGCTGCAGCCAGTAGGGCGGCTCGATGCGGATACTACGGGCCTGGTACTGCTGACGGATGACGGACAGTGGGCACATCGCGTCACCTCGCCACGCAAGCGCTGCGCCAAGGTATACCGGGCAACGCTGGCCGAGGCGCTGCAGGGTGAGGCGTTGGCGGAAGCAGTGAGCCGCTTTGCAGAAGGCTTCATGCTCGAAGGTGAGGAGAAGCCGACGTTACCGGCGCAGCTCGTCATGCACGGCTCACATGACGCCGAGCTGACCCTTTATGAGGGGCGCTATCATCAGGTGAAGCGCATGTTCGCCGCCATCGGCAATCATGTCACTGCGCTGCACCGGGAGTCTATCGGTCCGCTGTCGCTGGGCACGCTGGCCCAAGGTGAGTGGCGTGAGCTGAGCGTAGACGAGGTGGCTGCTTTCAGCTGATCAGCTGGCGGACGAGTAGGTTTCGCTACGGTCGCGTCCGAAGTGCTTGGCATGATAGAGCGCCATGTCTGCCAGGCGGAACAATTCCAAAGGGTCGTCGGTGTGGCGCGGGTAGCTGGCAATACCGCAGGAGAGAGTAACGCGACCGAGAGCATTGTCGCCATGCCGGAAACGTTGCCTGCGAAGGGAGTCCAGAAGCCGCTCGACGGCCACCTTGCCCTCCACCTCCGATGCTGAAGGCATGAGAACGACGAACTCCTCGCCCCCCAGCCTGCAGATCACATCCGTTTCGCGAAAATGCTCGGCAATCAGCTGCGCTGTGGCGATCAGTACCGCGTCGCCGGCTTCATGGCCGTACTGGTCGTTGAACTGCTTGAAGTGATCGATATCGAGCATTGCCAGGGTCAGTGCCGACCCTCGCCGGGCAATGGCCGCCTCGTGGGCGAGAATCTCATCGAAGAAGCGCCGATTCTTGAGCCCCGTCAATGTGTCCTGATAGGAGAAGGTGCGGAATCGTTCGACCATCTGCTGTAGCTCATGGGTGCGCTCCGTCACCTGTTTCTCCAGTCGTGAGTTCAGCTCGATCAGTTCGCGCTGCGTGCGGGCGTAGTGGCGTAGAGAAATGGCTACGATGACGAGGCTGAAGCCAAGTGCACCCAGGCTGACGGGGATGCGCTGCCAAGGCAGCAGACCATGGGCTACTGCCATGTCGAACAGCAGCAACAAGCCGAACAAGCCATAGGCAGCGATGACAAGTCGCTGCTCGCCGCTAAGCTGGCTCAGATTGGCAACAAGTAAAGCGAACAGCACGGGCAAACTGAAGGCAAGCAACGCATCGTAGACGGGGAAGGTGCTGGAAAGGTTGACGGCACCGCCAAGCGCAAGGCCGATGGCCAGCAGCAGGTAGCCTAGATGCAAGTGCCAGAGACGCCGGATCCAGCGTCTCTTTCTGCCTGAGAACCAGGTCTCCAATAACACCCCTATCCCTACAGGGAGGGCATAGTAGCTGGCCGCAGCCAGATAGTCCCACACCAGTGGCCTGGAAAGCAGCAGCTGGCTGGCCTGGGTCTCCGCCAGGATCATGACCCCAGAGGCGCAGGAAAACAGAGCGATCCCGATGAAGGATCGTCGACTCTGTTGCACCAGGGCGAAGCCGAGCGCAAGAAGGGCAAGCAGCAGACAGAAGGCGCTTATCATCAGGTCGGCAGCGGAGCGCTTGAGAATCATCCCAAACAGCTCAGGACGATCCATCAGGCGTACCTCGCCCCATAGGCCGATATCGGTGTAGTTGGAATAGACGCGGAAGGTGAGTTGGCGGCCGGCAAAATCCTCAGGCAGGCTGATCATGTGCCACGGCCAACCGACAAAGGCCCCTTCGCCGTGCTCATTGAAGCTGCCGTACTGGTAGATCTTCGTATCATCCAGATAGACTTGTGCAATCAAATCGATACTGTAGATGTACAGCACCGGGTCGCGCCATTCGCCGGGTGGCAAAGTGATCCTGAACCAGGCATGACGCATACCGTTGCGTCCCGGAGGATTAGAGGGAAAATCGATGGCTTGCCAAGCGCCTTCGGTGGCTGGCTCGACAAGCCATACAGGGGTGCCGTCAGCCAGGAAGGGCGAATCCCCCCAGCGGTACTCCCAACCCGTATCGAGGTCCAGCGCTGGCGCCGAGGCGTTGGCGACCACGGGGAATATGAGCACCAGACTCATCAGTGCTGCAAGTGGCCACGACAGCAAGGCAAGGCGACACATGGGGGCGTTTCCTGGCAGTTGAAGTTCATTATCTCATGACTTCCGAGAGGCTGCGTTCAACGAAGGGCCTAGGGTATTTATACCGTTATCTTATTTTGTCGCTAAAACGGGCAGACCTTGTCGGAATCGTCAGTAGATCAAGTCTGGGGCACCAAACCTGCCGCTTTGACCAGGGCGCGAGTATAGTCGCTGGCTGGATCTGCCAGCAGTGTCAGGCACTCTCCCTGTTCAACCAACTCTCCGTCCTTGAGGACTAAAACCCGGTGGGCCATAGCACGCACGACTGCCAGGTCATGACTGATGAAGAGGAAGCTCAGGCCGCGGCGCACTTGCAGGTCGCGTAACAGCTCGACGAGTTGCTTCTGTACGGTGCGATCCAGCGCCGAGGTGGGCTCGTCGAGCACCACGAGGGCCGGTTCGAGGATCAGTGCCCGCGCCACGGCAATGCGCTGCCGCTGGCCGCCCGAGAATTCATGCGGATACCGTGAGGCACAGTCGCTTGGCAGACCGACCTCCTTTATTGCTGCCCGTACACGCTCAAGTACTTCCTCTTCAGGCAGCTCGGGGTAGTGGAAGCGCAGACCCTCGCTGATGATATCGGATACCGGCATCCGCGGAGACAGCGAGCCATAGGGGTCCTGGAACACCACTTGGATGCGCCGCCTCCGCTTGCGCAGTGCATTTCCGGTTAGAAGGTCCAGACGCTCACCGTCGAGTTCGATCTCGCCGCGGCTCTCGACCAGGCGCAGCAGTGCCATGGCCAGCGTGGTCTTGCCCGAGCCGGACTCCCCGACGATGCCGAGAGTCTCGCCCGGGGCCAGATGAAGATCGATCGGCCTCACCGCCTCGAAAGCGGGCGGCCGTTTGGCAAACAACCGTTTCGGGCGCTGAAAGCTGACCGCAACGCCGCGTGCGTCGAGCAGGCGCTCTGTCGACGCCACAGGGGCAGGGCGGCCGGTAGGCTCGGCATCCAGCAACGTACGCGTATAGCTGCTGGCTGGCGATGTGAAGACGTCGCGAACAAGCCCCGTTTCCTGCTCCGTGCCGTCGTACAGAACGCAGACTCGGTCCGCATGACGTTTTACCAGGTTTAGATCGTGGGTAATGAAAAGCATGCCCATGCCATGACGATCGCGCAGCTCGGCGAGCAGCGCTAGAATCTCTTGCTGTACCGTGACATCGAGTGCCGTGGTCGGCTCGTCGGCAATCAGCAGCTCGGGGTCGTTGGCGATGGCCATGGCAATCATGACGCGCTGCCGTTGTCCCCCAGACAGCTGATGAGGCCAGGCATCGAGCAGTTCATCGGGTCGTGGCAGCTTGACCTGCTCCAGCAGCTTGCGCGTTCGCTCGCGTGCCGCTCGGCCCGACAGACCTTGATGCAGGCGCAACGTTTCGCCGATTTGCTTGGCTACCGTGTGCAGCGGATTGAGCGACGTCATCGGCTCCTGGAACACGAAGCCGACACGTCTACCGCGCAGCCCTTGCCACTGACGTTTCTTCAGCGCGGCAAGGTCTGTGTCCCCCAGCCAGCGACCGCCGCTGACCTGGGCGTTTTCGGGCAGCAGATTCATGGCGCCGAGGGCAGATATGGATTTGCCCGAGCCCGATTCCCCTACCAGGGCCAGGGTCTCGCCACGGTGAACCTCCAACGTCAGCTCTCTGAGCACCGGCTTGCCGTCGAAGGCAATGGATAGCTTGTCGAGACGCAGCAAGGGGCGAGCTTCAGGCATTGGGTTGGGTCCTGGTCAACGGGGTGGCACTTGGTGCGAACCTGATGTGTCGGGGGTCGAAGGCGTCACGTAGGCCTTCACCGATGAACACCAGCAGGGACAGCATCAGCGACAGACTGACGAAGGCGGTGATGCCGAGCCAAGGGGCTTGCAGGTTGTTCTTGCCCTGAGCCACCAGCTCGCCCAGCGATGGCGAGCCCGGTGGCAAGCCGAAGCCGAGAAAGTCGAGCGCCGTCAGGGTCGTGATAGCACCGGTAAAGAGGAATGGCACGAACGTCAGGGTGGCCACCATGGCGTTGGGCAACACATGACGCCACATGATCAAGCGTGAAGGTAGCCCCATCGCCTTGGCCGCCCGAACGTACTCGAGGTTGCGCGCACGCAGGAACTCGGCGCGCACGACATCCACCAGACCTAGCCAGGAAAACAGCAGCATGATGCCCAGCAACCACCAGAAACCTGGCTGCACCAGACTTGCCAGAATGATCAGTAGGAACAGCACCGGCAGGCCCGACCAGATCTCGGTCAATCGCTGACCTATCAGGTCGGTCTTGCCACCGAAGTAACCCTGTATCCCGCCGATGATCACGCCCATCACCAGAGAGCCGGCGGTCAGCACCAGGGCAAAGAACACCGAAAGCCGAAAGCCGTAGATGACCCGCGCCAGAACGTCGCGTCCCTGGTCGTCGGTACCCAGCCAGTGCCGTGAGTCGGGTGGCGAGGGTGACGGCCGCATCATCTGCATGTCCAGTGTCTGATAGGAGAAGGGAATCAGTGGCCAGATAGCCCAGCCATTCTCCTCGATCTGCTGCTGAATGAAGGGGTCGTGGTAGTCGGTACGAGTGGGTAAGAAGCCGCCGAACTCCGTTTCGGGATAGTCGACCAGCAGCGGCACGTACCACTGGCCGTCGTAGTTCATGACGATTGGCTTGTCGTTGGCGATCAGCTCGGCCGTGAGGCTTACCACGAACAGGGCGAGAAAGATCCACAGCGAGATCCGGGCACGGCGATTCTGGCGAAAGACATCGATACGACGCCGTGCAATGGGTGAGAGTCTGGAAGTGAATGCAGTAGCCATTGGCTCAGGACTCCCTTGTCTCGAAATCAATGCGCGGATCCACCCAGACGTAAGTGAGGTCCGAGATGAGTTTAAGAACCAGCCCTATCAGGGTGTAGAGGAACAGCGTGCCGAAGATCACCGGGTAGTCGCGCTGCATCACCGCTTCGAAACCGAGCAGGCCGAGCCCCTCGAGCGAGAAGATCACCTCGATCAGCAGCGAGCCGGTGAAGAAAATCGTCACCAGCGCTCCTGGCAGCCCGGCGATGATGATCAGCATTGCATTGCGGAACACGTGGCCATACAGCGTACGGCTGTCGCTCGCACCCTTGGCTCGTGCCGTCAGCACGTACTGCTTATGAATCTCGTCGAGAAAGCTGTTCTTGGTCAGCATGGTCAAGGTGGCGAAACTGCCGATGGTCAGCGCCGTCACCGGTAGTGTGATATGCCAGAAATAGTCCTTGATCTTGCCCCAGGCGGTGAGGTCATCGAAGTCGGGCGAGGTCAGGCCGCGTAGCGGGAAGAGGTCCCAGTAGCTGCCGCCGGCGAACAGCACGATCAACAGGATGGCAAACAGGAACCCGGGGATGGCGTAGCCGACGATCACCAGCCCCGAGGTCCATACGTCGAATCGCGAGCCATGGTGAAGCGCCTTGCGTATGCCGAGCGGAATCGAGATAAGGTAGACCAGCAGGGTGGTCCACAGGCCCAACGAGATCGATACCGGCAGGCGCTCGATCATCAGTTCCACTACCGGTCGATCTCGGAAGAAGCTGTTGCCGAAATCGAAGGTGGCGTAGTCGCGCATCATCGTCAGGAAACGTATATGCGCCGGCTTGTCGAAGCCGAACTGTTGTTCGAGTTGTTCGATGAAACGTGGATCGACTCCACGAGCGCCACGCGACTCGTCCTGTACCAGCACGTCGCCACCACCGGCATCGAGACGCGTGCTGGCCATGGCGTCCATGCCCTCGAAGCGGGCCAGCATCTGGTCGATCGGACCGCCCGGGGCGGCCTGAACGATGATGAAATTGAGCAGCATGATACCGATCAGTGTCGGTATCATCAGCAGCAGACGGCGCAGGATGTAGCGGCTCACGTCAGATCATCCTTGTCGGTTGTCAATGGTCAGCCTAGCGACGCCGCAGGCGCCGGTTGATCTCGGCTTCGCGATCGGTATCGACCCACCAGGCCGAGAGATCGAACCCGTAGGTGGGGAACGGCTCGGGATAACCGAACTTGTCCCAGACGGCGATGCGCGTCTCGCCGGAATGGTACTGGGGAATGGTGATGAAGCTCCAGAGAAGCACCCGGTCCAGCGCCCGCGTAACGGTATTGAGCTCCTCGCGGCTGTCGGCCCGTATGAGCCGCTCCACCAACTCGTCTACCGCCGCACTTTCGAGCCCCATCAGGTTGCGGCTCTGGGGCGCGTGGGCAAATTCACTGGTCCAGTATTCGCGCTGCTCGTTGCCTGGATTGTTGGACTGCGGAAACTGACCTACCACGATATCGAAGTCGAAGTTGCGCAACCGATTGAGGAACTGGTTGATATCGACGATGCGCAGCCGCCCCTGGATACCGAGCCGCGACATGTTACGCAGCATCGGTTGTACGACCCGTTCCATGCCGCTGTCGAATAGCATGACCTCTATGGTGAGAGGGCGCCCCCTGTCATCGACCAATCTTCCGTCACGCACTTCGTAGCCGGCCTCCAGCAGCAGGTCATAGGCCAGCCGCAGCCGTTCGCGAAGGTCAGAGGGATGATCGATGGGCAAGGCTCCCTCAAACACGCTGGCTGGCAGTTCGTTGCGATGTGGAGCCAGGAGCTCCAGCTCGGCCTCGCTGGGCAAACCTTGTGCAGCCATTTCCGAATTCTGGAAATAGCTTTCGGTGGGATAGTAGGAGTCGTAGAACAGGTTGGCGTTGAGCCAAGGGAAGTCGAAAGTCAGGTTGAGCGCTTCGCGGACACGGCGATCCTGAAACTTGTCGCGACGCAGGTTGAATACGAAGGACTGCATGCGCGAGGGACTTCCATCGGGAACTGAGATGCGCTTTACCAGGCCATCGCGGTAGGCGGGGAAGTCGTAGCCTATCGCCCAGGTCGAGGCACGGGCATCGATCCGGTAGTCCAGTACGCCGGCCTTGAAGGCCTCCCAGGCAATATCGCGATCGCGGTAGTAGTCGTAGATCAGGCGATCGATGTTGTGCCTGCCGACGTTGACCGGCAGGTCGCGACCCCAATACTCCTCGTCGCGCTGATAAACGATGCGTCGGCCTGGCTCGACGCTGGCGATTCGATAGGGCCCGGAGCCGGGATGACGAGCCAGCGTCGGTGCACTGAAGTCGCGCTCGTCCCAGTAATGCTTGGGCAGTATCGGCAGCTGACCGACGATCAACGGCAGCTCGCGGGAATGGTTACTGGAAAATTCGAAGCGCACGGTATGAGGGTCCAGTGCCACGACCCTTTCGACATCGGCGTAATAGCCACGATAGAAGGGATTGCCCTCCTCTATCAGGAGATTGAAGCTGAATGCCACGTCTTCAGCCGTCACCGGCTCGCCGTCATGGAAGCGGGCCTCGGGGCGCAAATCGAATTCGATCCAGTAGCGGTCCGGGTCCAGCCGCATGCCCTCGGCCAGCAGACCATAGACGCTGAACGGTTCGTCGGCGTTCTCGGTGAGCAAGGTGTCGTAGATCTGGCTGATGCCGATCGCCGGGGTGCCGCGAATGATGAAGGGATTGGTCGAATCGAAACTGCTGCCCACGGCGGCTTGAGTCATGCTGCCCCCCTTGGGGGCCTCGGCTTCGACGTAAGGAAAATGCGTGAAATCCTCGGGCAGGGCCGGGTCGTCGTAGAGCGCCAGACCATGCACCGTGGGAACTTCGTCGGGTTCGGCGGCGAGCACCGGCGCCAACCAGCCGAGCAAAAGACAGCAATAGAGAGTGGAACGCAAGACGAACCGCATCAATGACATCCTTGGTTGGGGCTATCCCGGAACTCCGAGCATTACCGCCATAAGGTGTCAGGCCCCCCGTCGCTTGTAAACCTTGGTTTTTATCGGTTTGCTTGCCATGTCAGCGAGATGCCAGGCTGCGATGTGGTATATCGAGTGTTTGCCCAACTTGTATGACGTCTCCGCGCAGGCCGTTGTGCTGGCGCAGTTCAGCCACGCTCAGGCCATGACGGGATGCAATGGCTGACAGGCTGTCGCCGCGCTGTACGAGGTAGTGGCCTGCTTCGGCGGGCTCGCTTGCCGCGGGACTGCTCAGTTTGGCCAGCACGGCCTCTTCCTGCTCGATGGGAACCAGAACGACTTCTGCCGTGGCCGGGCTGGCACTGCCGTTGGTCAAGCCGGGGTTCAGGGCAGTCAGCTCAGCGCTGTCCACTCCTGTCACACTGGCCAGTTGAGACAGAGTGATATGTTGGTTCACCGGCACCTTGGCAAAAGCGGGGGCGTCGTTTATTTCGGGCAACGTAACGCCGTAGCTTTCCGGATCGTCGATGATGGCAGCGATGGCATTGAGCTTGGGCAGGTAGTTCATCGTCTCGTTGGGCAGCTGCAAGTCCCAGTAATGACCGCTTTCACCGCGAGCCATGGCGGCGTGGCGGGCCCGGTTGACCGTGCCGGCGCCGGCATTGTAGGCCGCCAGCGAAAGTTCGATATCGCCTTCATACCACTGGTCGGCTTGCAGCTCGATGTAGTCCAGCGCCGCGTTGGTGGCGGCCACCACGTCGAGGCGGCCGTCGTAACCGTTCTGGCGTCGCAGTCCCAGGGCATCGGCGGTACCGGGCATGAACTGCCATAGGCCGGCCGCGCCGCGATGGCTGCGGGCATGCGGGTCGTAGGAGCTTTCGATGAAAGGAATCAGGCTGATCTCGGCGGGCAGGCCTCGCAGTTCTACCTGCTCGGTGATCCACGCCATCCAGGGCCGAGCGCGTTCGATGATTTCGACCACGTTGGCAGGATTGGCACGGTAATGTTCGATCCACTGCTGCACGCGGGCGTCATGACGGCGATCATGCCATGACAGATTCTCACGCAGCCGTTCCCAGGCATCTCCGGGCAGGTACTCGATGTTCAGGTCGTCCCAGAAGTGGTGGGTAGGCATGGCGGGGCTAGCCCCGGGGTGGGGCGCTGCCAGTAGTGCCGGACTGGTCGCTGACAGCGCGCCAATCATGGCAATGCCGCCGGCGAGTACCAGCGTCCATTGGCGTGTCGTTCGATAGGTCATACGTTCTCCTTCTGGGTGCGCTTGCAGCGCTGCCCATGGGATGCGTCGATTCTCAGAAACTGTCTTTCCAGGCTCGCAGGGTCGCGAACGTGGCCTGGTCGGTGTCGGTCTTGCCATGCTGCGCCGCCGTGGCACGAACGTCGGGGTCCGCACAGCGCAGGAAAGGGTTGATGCGCTTCTCGCGAGCCAGATGGCTCGGCAGCGTGGGGCGGTCATGCCCGCGCGCATGCTGGGCCTGGGCAAGTGCATCGGCAACGTCGCGGTTGTTGGGGTCGGCCGCCTGCGCGAACCTGAGATTGGCAAGAGTGTACTCGTGGGCGGCAAAAACCAGCGTATCGTCCGGCAACCCAGCCAGGGTCTGCAGAGAGCTATGCATCTGCTCCGGGCTGCCTTCGAAACGCCGGCCACAGCCACCCGAAAACAGCGTATCGCCACAGAAAAGCAACGGCGGGATGCCGGCA
>NZ_JAFIFK010000025.1 GCF_020832045.1 Halomonas sp. | reverse complement strand
CGCAGCGAGCTGCCGGGCTATGTGCAGCGCTACATGGACGGCGAGATCAAGATCGACGAATTCATCACCCACGAGATGCCGTTCGAGAAGATCAACGAGGCGTTCGAACTGCTGCACGAGGGCAAGAGCATCCGTACCGTGCTGCACTTTTGATAGGCACCGCTTTTTAGTCACGCACGAAACGCCTGACAAGCGACCTGCCCGGCGCGAAGTCAGTCAACTCCCATACGGGCAGGGGACAAGGAGGCAACCATGAGCCTGATGGATATGATCCAGCGCTGGTTCGGCGGCAAGCCCGCCCCGCCGCACGCCGCGCCTGGCAGCACGAGAACCACCACGACACAGAGCACGCCCCGAACGCCGCCGCCCGCGGCGAGCCCCTCGACAACAACGACACAGGGGAGTCATCCCAGCATGAGCCACCACAACGTTCACATCCACCCCGCCGTAGACGATGGCGTTAAGCGCGGCAGCGACAGTTTCAGCGGTGGAAAACTACACTGCCACTGCAGTACCGACAGAGTCGAAGTGACGGTTGGGGCCCAATGCGCTCATAACCATGTATGCGGCTGCACCAAGTGCTGGAAGCCCGACGCGGCGCTGTTCTCGATGGTAGCCGTGGTGCCACGCGACAAGCTTCAGGTCAGCGCCCACGAGGAGAAGCTCACAGTGGTCGATCCAAGCGCCGCCATTCAGCGTCATGCCTGCGCCGACTGCGGGGTGCACATGTACGGTCGCATCGAGAATACCGGCCACCCTTTTCACGGGCTCGACTTCATCCACACCGAACTCTCATCCGATGAGGGCTGGGCCGGCCCCGAGTTCGCCGCCTTCGTCTCGTCGATCATCGAGGCCGGCGCCGATCCGCAGAACATGACCGCCGTGCGCTCACGCTTAGAAGAGCTGGGCCTGCCACCCTACGACTGCCTCTCGCCGCCGCTGATGGACGCCATCGCCACCCACACCGCCAAGGCCAAGGGGGTGCTTTGAAGTACGTGTCTTGCAGGATCGGTTTTGAATAAAAGAGGACGAAACGACACGGGTCCGTCAATGTGCGGACCCGCGTCGTTTCGACATTTAACGCTCTGGCACACCCAACTCGGCAAACAGCTCTGCCAACTCCGGATCCTTCCGCTTGGCGCCTAGCAACTCGGCGTCCTCCACGACAAAACGCCCCGAGGTGGCGCGCAGGTAAACCTTAGCGGTGTCAGCATCGACAAAGCGCACCTCAGGCACCTTGTCGAGGCACTGCTTGAGGAAGGTGCAGTTGGCGGCTACCGCCAGGGTGTCGTCGGTGGGGTAGACCTCTTGCGGACACGTCGCTGCGGTATTGATCTTCTTGAAACGCTCGAGATTGACCAGACCCAGGAGGTCGAGGATGGTCAGCACATCGCGAGTACCATGGGCGACGACTGCCGGCGGCGTATGCTTGGGCACGCTGTTATCGAGAAATACGTATTTGAAGCGGGGCCGCGGACTGCTCAACCATTTGAAGAACACTCTGGGCATGCCGTCGTAGGTCTCCACGCAGTGACCCAGGAAGTCCGATACTGCCTTGTAGCGCCCACGTTCCAAACCACGCTGCCAGCCCCGCTCTACCGTGGCCTCTGGCGGCGTGATGATGAAGTACATATGCATGGTGGAAACGTATTTTGCATAGGTGGCGTCCAGCAGCCGCGCCACCGTATCCGACGAGAAGCTGTCGAAGCGGAACCGATCGATCAACAGGTTGGGAATGGTGCGGTCCCGCCGTGCCTTGTCGCGTATGTAACGGTCCAGCTTGGCATCGATCAGCTTGACTTCCTTGCCTGCCAGGCGGCCGGCGTACTTGTAGGTTTCACCCAGGGCCTCATAGTCGAGCAGCAGGCGGCGCCAGATATCCGGGGTGATGGTGCCGTACTGCTCCGGCTCGAACCCCAGATCCTGCAGGGTATGCCGCAAAAGGTGGCGCAAGGAGCTCTTGCCCGCCGCCGAGGCGCCCTTGAGACTGATCAGGATCGGTTCGTCGGCAAGAGGCACCCGGCCATAGCCTTCCTCCTGCATGGCCCGTTCGATATGAGGCGTCAGCAGTCGGCCAATCCGACGGCTGCCGAAGTCGTTACACGCATGGCGAGCGATCAGCCTGGCCAGCACCTCCCGGTCCACCCCGATATGGCCTTGGGTGGCGGCAATCGAACTGAGCACCCGGTAGGCGCTTTTATAGACGGCCTTCTCCTGCTCGCCTCGGGTGGCCAAGCCCTGTTGCTTGATGGTCTGGATCGCATCGTGGTGTCGCTCCTCGAGGGAGCGTGGTGCCGCCTTTCGCTGCGGCGCGGTGCGCTTGCCCAGCCATCTCGCAAGAAAAGAGACCGGCTCGGGCTCGTCCGTTTCCGGTTCGGGAGCGAAAGCGGTGGCCAGAAGCTCGCCCACCCTGTGCTGGATCTCGTCATATAGCTGATCGAACGCCTGCTGAAAGGCCGGAAGATGGGGCGAGAGATAGTCCGCTAGAATCTTGAGCGTGATATGGCGAAACTGCCGCCCAAGTACCTCCTCTTCTTCACCTTCACTCACCATGATGTCAGCCGTGACCCGCACGATCAGCTCGTGCAGCACCAGGCGCTCGGCGCGAAACGCCACCAGTTCCTCCTCCTCAAGGCCGGTTAGTGCTCGCAGCTCGGGGATTTCGGCAAGGTTGGAATAGACGTTTTCCGGGCGATGAATGGTCTCCAGCGGCTGGTAGCGCCTGGGCAGGTCGGCCTCGAGGCCGGGGTTCCACGCCGAGTATTGGGAAATCTCTGGATCAGCCATGGGAGCCACGCTCGCACTGAGGTTACAGGCCGGCATTCGGCGCTCTTGCTTCGACATTGGCCGAATTCGCCATGCGGGGCAATCATTGCTTTTCACCAACGGCGGAAGCCTCCCGCTCCCGTGGCAGCGTCACCGGCCGGTGCAGGATCAGGTACGCCATGCAGCCGATCGCCACCCCCCAGAAGGCCGAGCCCAGGCCGAACAGGCTCATCCCGGAAGCGGTGGCCAGGAAGGTAATGATCGAGGCTTCGAGATGCTGCTTCTCGGCGGCGGCCGCACTAAGATTGCCGGTGATGGCACCGATCAGCGCCAGCCCCGCCAGCAAGGCGACGAAGGTCACCGGCAGCGAGGTAAACAGCAGCACGATGCTGCCCGAGAACAGCGCTCCCAGCAGATAGAACACGCCATTGGCCACGCCGGCTACGTAGCGCTTGACAGGGTCGGGATGGGCCGCCTTGCCGGTACACAGCGCTGCAGTGATGGCCGCCACTACCGTGGTAATACCGCCAAACAGCGCCATCGGCATCGACACCAGGCTGGTAACGGTGAGGATCGGGCGGGCCTGGGTGTCGTAGCCGGCGCCACGCAGAATCGCCATGCCCGGCAGGAACTGGCCGGTGAGGCTGACCAGCGCCAGCGGCAACGCCAGGCTCAGGGTCGCGCTCAGCGTCCACTCGGGGCGAATCGGTTCAGGCGAGGCCAGCTGCCATGAAACGCCTGCCAGGCTGGCATCCTCCAGCACCACCGCCAGGACGATCCCCGCCAGCAGCAACAGCACAAGGAAGTAGCGCGGAAAGAACCGCTTGAACGTCAGGTAGGCGACGAGCATGCCCACCGCCAGCGCCGGCGCGCTCTCCAGTGAAGTGAACACACCGACGCCGAACTGGAACAGGATGCCCGCCATCATCGCCGCCGCAATACCGGGCGGTATCAGCGCCATGAGGCGGTCGAAGGTACCGCTCACACCTACGGCGAAGACGATCAGCGCCGCGGTGAGGTAGGCGCCCACCGCCTCGTTCAGCGAGAGCCCTGGAAACAGGCTGACCAGCAGCGCCGTGCCCGGCGCCGACCAGGCGGTGACCACCGGCACCTTGAGCCACAGGCTCAGGCCGATACCCGACACCGCGGCGCCAATGGAGATCGCCCACACCCAGGAGCTCATCATCTGGGGGGTAATATCGGCGCTCTGGGCAGCCTGGAAGAAGATCGCCAGCGGGCCGGCGTAGGAAATCAGCACCGCCACGAAGCCGGCGGTCACGGCCGACAGCGACCAGTCCTGGCGCAATGACATGGTTCACCTCGTATAAAAAAGGGGATGCGGTCAAAAAAGGCCCGCGTCGAGGAGTCGACCACGGGCCAATGGAGGAACGTGCCGCTAGCGCGCCGCAGCGGTCTCGCGCTTGACAATGAACTCGAAGTCCTTGGTCTCGAAGATCATCGAGATCAGCACACCCAGCACCAGCGCCCAGAAGGAGGCGCCGATCCCGAGGATCTGGATGCCCGAGGCGGCAATCAGGAAGGCGAACAGCGCGCCCATTTCATGCTTCTTGCCGGAGAAGGCGATGGCCAGCGACGAGGTCAGTACCCGGACCAGCGCCAGGCCGGCAATGATGGCGATGAAGTACCCCGGGGTCGCCTCGATCAGGCTGACCACGTAGCCGTAGAAGGGCGCGCACACGACGAAGATGGCTCCGGTGACCACCGCCGCCACCCAGCGCTTGTCGCGCTCGCCGGCTTCCGGCGAGGAGCAGATGCCGGTCATCGGCGCGGCGATGCAGGTGCTGTGCAGGTTGAAGAACGAGGAGATCATGGTGCCCAGGCCGCCCACTGCAGTGATGCCGTTGGCCGGCACCTTGTCGTAGCCCATGCCCTTGACCAGCCCCACCCCGGCCGGGGTCTCCATGCCCACCAGAATGATCGCCAGCGGCAGACCGTAGGCAAGGAAGGCGCCCAGGGTGAACTCGGGCACGATGAACTCGGGGAAGCGAACGGTAGCCTCGATGCCGGAGAAGTCGACGCCGGTGGCCATCAGATAGGCGATGCCCGCGCCCATGGCGACCAGCAGCGGCGGCACGCGGCGGAACAACCGCGCGGCCAGGAAAAAGCTCAGGATCATGATCGAGGCCGGCAGCAGGGCGTCGTCCAGTGAGCCGACCATGCGCGTGCCGAAGCTCAGCAGCACCCCGGCGATCATGCCCATCACGATAGGCATCGGGATCAGCCGCATCACCGTGGCCATTACCCCGGTAAGACCGGCAATGAGCGAGATCGCCCCGGCGATCAATGTTGCGCCCAGGGCGGCCTCCAGCCCCACTACCGGGATCACCGCGGCGAACAGCAGCGCACCGGGAATCGAGTTGGCCATGGGCAGGGGCAGCCGGTAGTAGCTCGGCACCAGCAGGCCGAACAGGCCATTGATCATCAGGTAGCTGATGACCCAGATCATGATGAACGAGGAATCCAGACCGGCCGCGGTGCCGGCGCTGATATGGATGACGCCGGCACTGAGGCCGAAGACGCCAGCCACCAGGCCGGCGCTGGCATTCTCGGGCGTCAGGTCGCGGATGAAATCGCCGGGCAGGCGCTTAAGGCTTGTGCCTTTCTCGATATGTTTCACGGTGTGCTCCAGGGGATGTTCTTATCGTTGGTGTGGTGCGTACAGGTGAACGTGGCGAACAGGTGCGTGGTAGTCGATCCCTCAGCCGCTATCACCTCCCGCCACCGGCACCACGCTGCCGGTGATATAGCTGGCGTCGCGGGAGGCCAGGAACAGGATCGGGCCGGCCTGCTCGTCGAGGGTGCCGTAGCGGCCCATGAAGCTGTTGGCCTTGGTCTGGTCGACCAGCTGCTGGTACCACGCCTTTTCCTGCTCGCTGGGCTCAGCGGCATTGCGCGGCGTCACCCGCGGTGGGGCCTCGGTGCCGCCGGGGGCGGTGGCGTTGACGCGAATGCCGTACTCGGCGTACTCGAAGGCCAGCGCCACGGTCATGGCGTTGACGCCGCCCTTGGCCGCGGCGTAGGGCACCCGGTTGATGCCGCGGGTGGCCACCGAGGAGACATTGACAATATTGCCCTCGCTCGCCAGGAGGTAGGGCAGCGCCGCGCGGCAGCACCACAGGGTGGGAAACAGCGAGCGGCGCACCTCGGCTTCGATCTGCTCGGGCGTGTAGTGGGCGTAAGGCTGAGCCCAGATGGTGCCGCCGACGTTGTTGATCAGCACGTCGAGGCGACCGTAGTGCTCCTGGACCTGGCGCATCACGCCCTCGGCGCCCTCCCACACTTCCAGATCGGCCTGAAGGGCAAGCGCCTCGATGCCCGAATCGCGCAGCTCGGCCGCCACGCCGTCGACGTGCTCGGCACGGTCCACCAGCGCCAGTCGGGCACCCTCGGCGCCGGCTCGCTCGGCGACGCGCCGGCCGATGCCCTGCGCCGCGCCGGTGATCACCATGACCTGATCCTGAAACCTCAAGCGCTCGCTCATGCCACCGCCTCCCTGGCCGTGCCCTTGGCCTCTTCCGGCGCCAGGCTCGGGGCGAACTTCTCGTAATGGAAGCTGGCCGGGGCGATGCCCTGCTCGCGGAAGTGGGTCAGCACCGCGTCCACCATCGGCGGCGGCCCGCACAGGTAGACGTCGACGTCACCGTCATGCAGCAGCTCGGGCGCCATGTGATGGGTCACGTAGCCCTTGCGCATGTGCTCGCTCGCCGCATCGGCGACCACCGTGGTGTAGGCGAAATCGGGCAGCGCCTCGACCAGGGCATCGAGCTCATCGAGCTTGACCAGGTGGTCGTCGACGTTCACGCCATATAGCAGGCGCACCGGCCGGTCGCAGCCCTGCTCCCGCAACTGACGCAGCATGGAGAGGAACGGCGCCAGGCCGGTGCCGCCGGCCAGCATCAGCACGGGACGCTTCACTTCGCGCAGATAGAAGCTGCCCATCGGCCCGGTCAGGCTCAGCGCATCCTCGGGCTTGGCCTCAGCGCTGAGATAGCCGCTCATCAGCCCGTTCGGCACGTTGCGAATGAGGAAGCTCGTGCGCCGCTCCCCGGGGGCCGAGCTGAACGAGTAGGAGCGGGTCTCGTCGCTGCCCGGCACTTGGATGTTGACGTACTGGCCCGGCAGGAAGGCCAGCCCCTCGCCCTCATCGAGATCGACGACTAGCTCGAAGCTGTCCTCGGAGAGTCGCGACACCTCGACGACCCGGGCCGGGAACTCGCCCACCGCGGTCTTGCACAGGGTCGAAGCCACCGGCACCTGCACCACGCAGTCCGAGGACGGCACCATCTGGCAGGTCAGCACCTTGCCTTCGGCGACCTCCTCGTCGGAGAGCGCCTCGTCGATGTATTCATCGCCCAGGTCGAATGCCCCCTGCTCGCAGCTGCCCTTGCAGGTGCCGCAGACGCCGTCGGAGCAGTCCATCGGCAGGTTGACCTTGTGGCGATAGGCGGCGTCGAGCACCGTTTCCCCTTCCTTGCAGGAAATGAAACGGGTCACGCCATCTTCGAAGTTGAGGGCTATCGTGTAGCTCATGCTCGTCTCCTCCCCCACCGGGTTCACGATCGTTCAGACGTGATACACGTCGATGACCTGGTGGATGTAATCGTTGTTGAGCACCACCTTCTTGGCAGTGATCAGCGGCGCTTCGCCGGACACGTCCAGGGTGTAGAAGGAGGTACCGAAGTAGCCGTCGGTCTGCTGGTAGCGATGGCTGAGGGTGTGCCAGTTGAAGCGCAGCTCGACCGTATCGCCCACCTGGGAGAGCACTTCCAGGTTGGAGATCTGGTGGGTGGTGCGCGGCTCGGGAATGCTGGTGGCGCCGGAGCGTTCGGTCTTGATGCGATAGACGCGATCCTCCAACCCCTCGCGGTTGGGGTAGTAGATCAGCGAGATCTCGCTCTGGGGGTCCTCGGTAAGCCGGTCGTCGTCGTCCCAGGCCGGCATCCAGAACACCGCGCTCTTGCTGTAGCAGGTCAGCCACTCGTCCCACTCTCGGTCGTCGAGCAGACGGGCTTCACGATGGATGAAGGCCTGGATGGCCAGAAAATCGATGCTCATGATGCCCTCCTCAGGATTCGCTCGTTGCGACGGACGTGGTGGCGATGAACTGGCTGCGTTCCTTGTCGATGGCGCGCAGCATCTCCTCGACCCAGTGCTTGTGGTGCAGCACGTAGAGTCCCTCGTCCTCGGGTGAGGCACCGCTGAGCAGCGGCTTCATGTCGATGGCCCGGGCGTTGTCGTCGGCGCCCTCGATCCACTGCTTGGCGCCGCGGGAGAGGTCGTTCCACTCCGCGTCGAGCCCGGCGTAGCCGTTCTGGCAGGCGCGGAACTCCTCCAGGTCGTCGGGGGTGCCCATGCCGCTGACGTTGAAGAAGTCCTCGTACTGACGGATGCGCAGGGCGCGGTTCTCGGCGGACTCGCCCTTGGGCGCGAAGCAGTAGATGGTGACCTCGCTCTTGTCCACGGCGATCGGCCGAATCACGCGGATCTGGGTGGAGAACTGGTCCATCAGGTAGACGTTGGGGTAGAGGCAGAGATTGCGGGTCTGGTTGACGATGGAATCGGCCCGCGCCTCGCCGAGCTCCTGCTCGATGCGCTCACGCTGGGAATAGACCGGGCGCACCTCTGGGTTGAGCAGTCGCGTCCATAGCATCATGTGGCCGTTGTCGTAGGAGTAGAAGCCACCCATGCTCTTTGACCAGCCGTTGGCGTCCACCGCCTTGGTGCCGCCGGCGTCGTAGTTGCGCCGCTCCATGGTGGAGGCGTAGTTCCAGTGCACGGTGCTGACGTGGTACCCGTCGGCGCCGTTCTCGGCCCCCAGCTTCCAGTTGCCGTTGAAGGTGTAGGACGACGTGCCGCGCAGGATCTCGATGCCTTCCGGCGCCTGGTCAACGATATTGTCGATGATCTTGGTGGTCTCGCCCAGGTACTCGGTAAGCGGGGCGACGTCGGCACTCAGGCTGCCGAACAGGAAGCCGCGGTAGTTCTCGAAGCGCGCCACGCGCTTGAGGTCGTGGGAGCCCTCCTGCTTGAAGCTCTCCGGGTAGGCGCCGCTCTTCTCGTTCTTGGCCTTGAGCAGCTTGCCGTCGTTCTTGAACGACCAGCCGTGGAACGGACAGGTGAAGGTGCCCTTGTTGCCGCGCTTCTTGCGGCACAGGGTCGCGCCACGGTGGGCGCAGGCGTTGATCAGCGCGTGCACCTCGCCCTGCTTGTCGCGGGTCAGGATCACCGGCTGGCGGCCCATGGTGACGGCCATGTAGTCACCCGGCTCACTGATCTGGCTCTCGTGGGCCAGGAACAGCCAGTTGCCCTCAAAAATGTGCTTCATCTCCAGCTCGAAGAAAGCCGGGTCGGTGAACATGCTGCGGTGGCAGCGGAAGACGCCTTTCTCGGCGTCGTCGACCACGGCACCGCGTACGCGTTTCTCGAGACGATCAAGCTGTGCGGTCATTGCTCCAACTCCTCGTGGCGCTTGTCAGGTCGTGAGGCTCCCCTACCCACCGGCCGCAGCCGGCGGGGGAGCGTTCTGTGTTGTCTGTCGTCGGGTGTCTGGCGGAAGCGCTCAGGCCTCGGCGGTCTCGCGCTTGGCCGGTGCCGCCTCGTCTTCCAGCGCCCGCGGGCGCTTGTGGCGGCTCTGCTGCTCGGGGTCGACGGTGGGGGCGAGTTCGACATCGAACACCACCTCGGTGAAGGGCGCTTCGAGGCCACGCTTGGCGGCCTCGGTAGCGTCCTCAATGCGGGTGGCATCGACCACCAGCTCCTCGCGGGTGGCAAAGGCGAAGTCGTCCCAGGTGTACTCGTCGCCGGCCAGGTTGATCTGGGTGGTCAGGTGACGATGGCCGGGGGCGGAAACGAAGAAGTGGATGTGCGCCGGGCGCTGGCCGTGACGACCCAGCAGCTTGAGCACCTGGTCGGTGGGGCTGCCGGCCGGCACGCCGTAGCCGGAGGGGATGATGCTGCGCGCACGATAGCGGCCTTCGGCGTCGGCGATGATGGTGCGGCGCAGGTTGTATTGCGACTGCGAAGGATCGAAGAAGGAGTAACCGCCCTTGGAATCGGCGTGCCAGATCTCCACCTGGGCGCCTGCCACCGGCTTGCCCTGGGTGTCGCGCACCTGGCCGGTCAGCCACATCACCTCGGCGCCTTCATCGCTGCCGTCGTCCATGCGCGCCTCGCCTTCGCTCACCGGCGCGCCGGCCACGTAGAGCGGGCCTTCGATGGTGCGCGGCGTGCCGCCGGTCAGGCCGGCCTGCTCGTCGGCGGCATCCATACGCATGTCGAGGTAGTGGTCGAAACCGAGCCCCGGGGCCAGCAAGCCGAACTGGCTCTCCTTGCCCAGCTCGTTGAGCAGGCTCACCGCCGACCAGAACTCCTCGGGGCTGACGTCGAAGTCGTCGATCAGGCGATATACGTCGGAGAGCAGGCGATGCAGGATCTGCTTGGCGCGGTGGCTGCCGCCCTGCTCGTCGAAACCGGCCACGGCCTTGAGAAAGTTCTGTACGTCGGGGGTGTCATGGATCTTCACGGTCATGGGTCTGTCCTCGTTGTCATTGGGTGCCCCGCGGGGCTAGCGTGATGATTCGTGAATCAGCTGTCGTCGTCGCGTACGGATGAGGGATGGCGGCACAGCGGCTTGACGCTGATCTCCATCCAGGGGAAGAGCGGCAGGCCCGCGACAATCTCCTGCAGCTCGGCGTTGTCGCGCACGTCGAAAATACTGACGTTGGCGTAGCTACCGGCGACCCGCCACAGATGGCGCCACTTGCCCTGGCGCTGCAGTTCCTGGGCGTACTCCTTCTCGCGCGCCTTGATCGCGGCGGCCTCGTCGGCGGGCATCGCCGGCGGCAGCTTGACGGTCATTTCCACCTGAAAAAGCATGTGTGCGTCCTCCGGTTACTGACGGGTGAAGTAGGCGAGCTTGTCTTCATCCAGAGCGATACCCAGCCCCGGGCCCTTGGGCAGCTCGACGCCGAACTCGCCGTAGGCTAGCGGCTCGGCGACGATGTCCTCCTTGAGCAGCAGCGGACCGAACATCTCGCTGCCCCAGGCCAGCTCGGGCAGCGTGGCCCAGGCATGCAGCGAGGCGGCGGTGCCGATGGTGCCCTCGAGCAGGGTCCCGCCGTAGAGACCGATACCGGCCGCCTGGGCCACCTGGGCCAGCGCCAGGGCGCCGCGGGGGCCGCCGGCCTTGGCGATCTTCAACGCATAGGCGCCGCTGAAGCCGGCCGCCGCCAGTTCGAAGCCGTCGCGGGCGTCGGCTACCGCCTCGTCGGCCAGCATCGGCACCTCGAAGCGATTGGCCAGGCGAATAAGCCCGGCGTGCTGGCGGGCGGGAATCGGCTGTTCGATGAGGTCGATGCCGGCAGCCTGCAGTGCGGCGATGCCGCGTACGGCGGTACGCTCGTCCCAGGCCTGATTGACGTCGACACGCACGCTGGCCCGCTCGCCCAGCGCCTCCTTGATCGCGGCGACGTGACGCACGTCGTCATCCACGGCGTTGGCACCGATCTTGAGCTTGAAGTCGCAGTGGCGGCGCTGCTCCAGGCGCTGGAAGGCCTCGTCGATGTCGCGGCCGGTGTCGCCGCTGGCCAGGGTCCACAGCACCGGCAGGTGATCGTGGCGCGTGCCGCCGAGCAGCTCGGCCATTGGCAAGCCAAGGCGCTTGCCCTGGGCGTCGAGCAGCGCGGTCTCCAGTGCCGATTTGGCGATGGCATTTCCGCGGGCGTGGCGGTCGAGGCGGGCGCGCAGCGCCGCGACGTCAGTGACCGGCTGGCCAAGCAACAGCGGCGCCAGATAGGCATCGATGTTGCGCTTGATGCTCTCGGGGCTCTCGGGGCCGTAGGCGAGCCCGCCAATGGTGGTGCCCTCGCCCAGCCCCTCGATGCCATCGGAGTCGCGCAAACGAACGATGACCAGCGTCTGGCAAGCCATGGTGGTCATGGAGAGCTTGTGGGGGCGGATGGTCGGCAGATCGACCAGCAGCGTTTCGATGGACTCGATAACAGATGACATGCGCGCTCCGGCGGTTCGGTGTTTCGATACCGTGGAGTCTGATTGCCCTGGAGCAGCCGAACCAATATCGTTTAGGTCCGGAGCCATACCCTGGAGGTATCATGGAGCTGCGACATCTACGCTACTTCTGCATGGTGGCGGAAGAGCTGAACCTGACCCGGGCAGCTGCCAGGCTACATATGGCCCAGCCGCCTTTATCTCGCCAGATCAAACAGTTGGAAGGTGAAATCGGTGCCGAACTGTTCGAGCGCAGCGCACGTGGATTGCGCCTGACCCCGGCGGGTCAGTTCTTCCATGAGCATACCCTGCAGATACTGGAAAAGGTCGACACCACCGTCGCCGCGACTCAGCGACTGGCACGCAGCAAGCGCGTGATGTTCGGCATCGGCTTCGTGCCGTCGGTGTTCTACGGGCAACTGCCGCTGCTGGTGCGGGAATTACGACAAAAGGATAACGTCGAGCTGATGCTGGCCGAACTGACCACGGTACAGCAGGTGAAGGCGCTAAAGAGCGGGCGCATCGACCTTGGCTTCGGCCGCATGCGCATCGACGACCCCGACGTGGAGCAGGAGAATCTGTTCGACGAGCCGCTGATGGCCGCCTTACCCGAAGGCCACCCGCTGGCGGAGACAAAGCCAACCCTGGCCCAACTCGCCGAGTACCCACTGGTGCTGTTCCCGGCCCAGCCAAGACCGAGCCTGGCCGACATGACGCTGGGGCTGTTTCGTCGCCGCGGGCTCAAGGTCACCGTGGCGCAGGAAGCCAACGAGCTGCAGACGGCACTGGCGCTGGTCGCCTCTGAAATCGGTATTACCCTGGTACCGGAGCAGGTCAGGCGTGTGCGACGCGACGGTATCGTCTATGTCTATCTGGCAGATCCGAGCCTCACCTCGCCGGTGATCTGCAGCCGGCGCAAGGGCGAAGCGCCCTCGCCGACCATGCAGGAGGCCAATGCCATTCTTGAGGTACTGGTGGAGAACCGCCGCAGCGGCAGGTATCCGTGACGGGCGGTACGAAAGGTCAGTCGCGTGGTCGAGCCACGGCCAGACATGACGCACGGCTGCTGTGACGAGAGAGGATGATGAACTCGTCGAGCGTCAGACCGGCAACGTCGAGCTGCGCCTTGAACGCTTCCTCGTAGGTCACCCGGCCGAAGTCGATGCTGGTGAGCCGCTTGAGCATGGGCTTGAGCCACTCCATCCTGGGCGAGGGCCGCTGCTGGATGGTCTGGGTGAAGTAGAGCCTGCCACCCGGGGCAAGCAGCGACGCGCAGTGACGCAGTGCTCGCTCGGGCTCAGGCAACAGCATGAAGCTGGCGGAGAAGTAGGCTGCGTCGTAGGGGCCACCGTGGTGGTCGTAAACGGATTCGAGACGCACCTCGGCACGGGCGCCAAGCGCAGCCTCAGCGAGCCTGCTCCGGGCACGCTCGATATAGTCGGCATCGATGTCGATACCGGTGATGCGAAGCCCCTTGCGCCTCACCGTCTCGGCGTTGGCCGTCAGCGCCCCGGCGGTGCCGACCCCGACGTCCAGCACCGCCGCTCCTTCGGGCAAACGCTCCAGCACCTCGGCGTACCAGCGGGACGTCAGCCTGAGGATCAGGGTGTCGTAAATCAGGCTGCGTATCATCGGTCAGCGGACACGTTTACGGGTAAAGAAGCCATCGATGGCGCTCTGCGCCTCCGCTGAACGGCAGCGCTCCAGCAGCCGCTGCTCCTCCCGGGCGAAGGCACTGTCGACGGCACCGGCTTCGCTCTCGCGCAGCAGCGCCTTGATGGCGAGCAGCGAATCGAAGGGTTTGGCCACGAGCCGTTCGGCGCAGTCGAGCGCCTGCATCAGCGCCTTGCCGTCGGGGGCGACGTCAGTGATCAGGCCCAGCTCGCTGGCGCGGGCCGCGGTGAATGACTGGCCCAGCAACAGCATGGCCGTGGCCTCCTTGTTGCCGGCCAGCCGGGGCAGCAGATAGGTGGTGGCGCCCAGCGGCGTCAGGGCGAAATTGACGAAGGGCAGGCAAAAGCGCGTCGAGTGGCCGGCATAGGCAAAGTCGCAGTGCAGCAGGATCGACGAGCCAAGCCCCAGCGCCAGCCCCTCGGCGGCGGCCACCACGGGCTTGGGAAAAGCATGCAGACGGCGCAGAAAGGCGATGGCCGGTACGCGCGTGGCATCAGCGAGTGACTTGTAATCGTTCAGATCGTTGCCGGCGGTGAAGCAGTTGTCGCTGCCGGTGATCACCAGCACCTTGATATCGGCATCCGCCTCGGCCGCGTCGATTATCTCGATCAGCCGCGCATAGCTCGCCGCGTCAAGAATGTTACGTCGCTCGGGGCAGCTGATTCTGAGCAGCTCGATGCCGCCCTCTCGCCGTGATGTGGTGATGTCGGTTGCCATGATCCGCGCTCCTGAAGCCAAGGCCTGATCACAGCATAAGAAAAATTTAATAAGGAAGCTAAGATTTCGAGCCTAGACTGTTTCACGTCGCCAGCTTGACCGGTCCTCGACGCCGCCCACCACGTCGCGCCGCCAGACGTGCCTCGGCCCTTTCCTGAAGCTGAGGATGGGCCAAACACTCCAAATGCAGCGCCCATTCGCGACGCAGCCCTTCATCGAAGGCTTCGAAGGCCGCCGCGCCAATGGCATCGAACAGCCTGGCACAGGCCGGATTATCCCGAATCTCGACAGGCAAGGCGTCATACTGACTTTCGAGCCAGCTGGCCACATCGGCCACCGGTATCTTGGTGCGACGGTCGCGGGTTCGCCTCGCCCCCTTCGCCGCCAGCTTCCACGCCGCTTCCTGCTGCTCGGCCTCCACGTGCAGGCGCGGTGCCACTCGGTCGATCAACCCGAGCCGCTGCGCTTCACCGGCACCGATGGTATCGCCGGAGAGCAGCAGCCGCAGCGCGGCGGCTAGCCCCACCAACCGAGGCAGGCGCTGGGTACCACCGGCGCAGGGAATCAGCCCCAACGCGATTTGCGGCAAACCCAATCGTAGCTCCGGCGGGCCAAGACGATAGTCACAGGCCATGGCCAGCTCCAAACCGCCGCCCAACACCGCCCCGTGCAGCCAGGCCACGCTGGGCTTGGTGCCGTTCTCGATCGCAGCCGCTAATTCCGGCAGGGCTGGCGTTTCATGCAGGCGATCGAGCTCACCCATATCTGCCCCCGCGGAGAAACAGCGCCCCCCCGCTTTCAGCAGGACCCACTCGACCGCTGCATCGCTTTCGGCATCCGCCAGCGCCTGCATCAGCTCGCTACGTAGCCGCTGAGTCAAGGCATTGACCGGTGGATTGAACAGGGTGATCCGTGCGCAGTTTCCCTCACGGACCAAGGTCACGGCTCGGCTCATGGTCGTCTCATTCTGTGGTCCTTTCTTTCGTCACGAACACGGCGGCATGTGACAAGAGCGTGTCACAGTTCGACCCTCTTCACACGCCCATGCTCCAGCCGCAGTCTAGCCTTTTCAAAACAAAAGACAATGTATTGACATAAATTTTGCACTGACCTAGTTTGATTTCACGACACGCTGGGTGCTGGATACCCAACCCCCTCGTCACTCACAACAATGAACAACGGGATATCAGGAGCTTGTATGGCTATCGAGACGAATCTGACCCCCGAGCGCAGAAAGTCCATGCTCGCCGATGGCGCCTGGAATGACATGCTCTTGACAGATTATCTGGATGAAGCCGCGACCGCCGCCGCGACTCGCCCGGCCATCGTTACCTACCGCATGGTCGATGGCTCACACGCTTCGCTGACTTACGCCGAGCTGAGCGATTGGGTCACACGCATCGCTGCGGGGCTTGCCGGCCTGGGCGTAGGCAAGGGCGAGGTGGTTTCCTGCCAGCTGCCCAACTGGTGGCAGATGACCGCACTACACCTGGCCTGTATTCGTATTGGCGCGGTGCTCAATCCCCTCATGCCGATATTTCGTGAGCACGAATTGCGCTTCATGCTGGCTCAGGCCGAGAGCAAGGTGTTCGTCGTACCCGGCGTGTTCCGCGGCTTCGACCACGCCGCCATGGCACGGGGGCTCAAGACCGAGCTTCCCAACCTGGAACAGGTGCTGGTGGTCGACGGCCAGGACGCCGACAGCTTCGAAAGCATTCTGCTGGAGCGCGCCTGGGAGCAGGAAACCGATACTGCGACCCTATTCAGCGATCGCCGCCCCGGAGGCGACGACGTGGTGCAGCTGCTCTACACCTCCGGCACCACGGGCAAACCCAAGGGAGTGATGCACACCTCCAACACCCTGATGAGCCATATTCGCCCCTTTGCCACCCGGCTGGGGCTGGGTAACGATGACACTGTGTTCATGCCCTCGCCGCTGGCCCACCAGCTCGGCTTTCTGTACGGCTTGATGCTGCCGATCTATCTCAAAGCCACCGCGGTGCTGCAGGACACCTGGAAACCGGCCGAGGCCGTCGACATCATTCGTGCCGAGCGCCCCAGCCTGATGCTTGGCTCCACGCCCTTCCTGGCCGATATCGCCGAGCAGGCCGAGACACACGGTCCCGACCTGCAGTCGCTCAAGCTCTTCATGTGCGCCGGTGCACCGATTCCCAGCCCGCTGGTGGAAAAGGCCGCACGCAACCTGCCCACACGCATCATTTCCGCCTGGGGCATGACCGAGAACGGCGCGGTGACCACCACCCGCCCTGGTGACGACCCTTCCCGTGCAGTGCATACCGATGGCCTGCCGCTGCCCTTCATGGAGCTTAAGGTCACCGACCTGGAAGGCAACCCCCTGCCTCCCGGCGAGGAAGGACCGCTCTACGTGCGCGGCGCCAGCCTGTTCGTCGGCTACTTCAAGCAGCCCGAGCTGTACGGCGTCGACGCCGAAGGCTGGTTCCCCACAGGCGATCTGGCGCGCCTCGACGAGCAGGGCTACGTGCGTATCACCGGGCGCTCCAAGGACGTGGTGATCCGCGGCGGCGAGAACATCCCCATCGTCGACATCGAGAATGCGCTCTACCAGCACCCGGCGATCCAGGCCGTGGCCCTGGTGGGCAGGCCCGACGAGCGCCTCGGCGAGCGGCTATGCGCCTACGTCGCCCTCAAGGAGGGCCATGAGTCACTGACACTCGACGAGATCACCGCCTTTCTCACCGAGCGCCAGGTAACGCGGCAGTATCAGCCTGAGTTCCTCGAAGTGCTCGATGAGCTGCCGCGTACCCCTTCGGGAAAGATTCAGAAATTCAAGCTACGTGAGCAGACCACCCAGAGCACGAGCTGACGCGACGCACGCCATTTCGCCACTACCGCAAGAGAGATTCGCATGAGAGGACTCAAGCACAAGACCGTCATCGTCACCGGTGGCGGCGGCGGCATCGGCCGCGCCGTATGTCGCCGCTTCGCCGAGGAGGGCAGCAAGGTGGCGGTACTCGATCGCGACCTCGATGCCGCGCGCACCACGGTGGAGCTGATCACCGAGGCCGGCGGCCAGGCCCGCGCCTACGGCGCCGACATCACCGACTACGCCGCCATCGTCGCGACGGTCGAGCGCATCGAGGCCGAGCTCGGCGTGCCCGGGGTACTGGTCAACAATGCCGGCTTCGATCGCTTCATGCCGTTCCTCAAGACCGAGCCTGCGCTGTGGGAGTCGCTGATCGCGGTGAATCTCACCGGCGCGCTCAACATGCACCACGTGGTACTGCCAAAAATGATCGAGGCCGGCGGCGGCAAGGTGATCAATGTCGCCTCCGACGCCGCCCGGGTCGGCTCCTCCGGCGAGGCGGTCTACGCCGCCTGCAAGGCCGGGCTGCTGGGGCTTAGCAAGACGCTGGCCCGGGAGCTGGCCACCAAGGGCGTGACGCTCAACGTGGTCTGTCCCGGCCCCACCGACACCGCCCTGCTGCAGGGGTTTGCCGAGAGTTCGCGGGATCCGGAGAAGCTGCTCGAGGCGTTCCGCAATGCCGTGCCCATGCGCCGCATCGGCCAGCCCGAGGACTACCCGGGGATCATCGCCCTACTCGCCAGCGACGACGCCGATTTCATTACGGGCCAGGTAATCAGCGTGTCCGGCGGCCTGACAATGGCCGGCTGACGCTACAGCGACCTATTTGAGGAAGACGTTCATGACCCTGCAGACGCCAAGTTACGAAGACATCCTCTATGACGTTACCGAGGGGGTGGCAACCATTACCATCAACCGCCCGGAGCGATACAACGCTTTCCGTGGCCAGACCTGCATGGAGCTGCTCGACGCCTTCAACCGTGCCGGATGGGACAAGTCGGTAGGAGTGATCGTGCTGACAGGCGCTGGCGACAGGGCCTTCTGCACCGGCGGTGATCAGGGCGCTCATGAAGGCCAGTACGACGGCCGCGGCATCATCGGCCTGCCGGTAGAGGAACTGCAGACGCTGATCCGCCAGGTGCCCAAGCCGGTGATCGCCCGGGTCAACGGCTTCGCCATCGGCGGCGGCCACGTGCTGCACGTGGTATGTGACCTTTCCATCGCCGCCGAGACCGCCATCTTCGGTCAGGTCGGCCCCAAGGTGGGCTCGGTGGACCCGGGCTTCGGCACCGCCTACCTGGCCCGGGTGATCGGCGAGAAGCGCGCTCGCGAGATCTGGTACCTGTGCCGCAAGTACAGCGCCGCCCAGGCGCTGGAGTGGGGCCTGGTCAACGCTGTGGTGCCACCGGAGCAGCTCGACGACGAAGTGAGCAAGTGGTGCGACGAGATCCTCGAGAAGAGCCCCACCGCACTCTCCATCGCCAAGCGCTCGTTCAACGCCGACAGCGAGAACATCGCCGGCATCGGTGCGCTGGGCATGCAGGCGCTGAGCCTCTACTACGAGACCGACGAGTCGCGGGAGGGAGTGGCCGCCTTCAAGGAGAAGCGCAAGCCCGAGTTCAGGAAGTTCTACAAATGACGGCCCCTGGCGCGAGGAGGACAGCATGAACTTTGCCTTTACCGAACAGCAGCAGGCCATTCGCGAGAGCGTGGCAAGACTGGCCGCCGATGCCCTGGCGCCGCGCTACCGTGCCCGCGAGCAGGAGGCGTGCATCGAGCGTGAACTCATCGCCCAGCTCGGTGAGATGGGCTGCCTTGGCGGCGAGCTGCCCGAGGAGTATGGCGGCAGCGGCCTGGACTGCGTGACCAGCGGTATCATCGTCGAGGAGATTTCCCGCGGCGACTTCAATGTCGGCTACCTGCCGCTGCTGGCTTCGCTCAACGGCCAGATCATCGCCCGCTACGCCCGCCCCGAGCTGGCACGGGAGTGGTTAACCGGCATCACCGCCGGGCGCAAGGTGTGCTGCATCGCGCTGACCGAACCCCACGGCGGCTCGGACGCCGCCAATCTCAAGCTCAAGGCCACCCGGGACGGCAAGCGCTTCCTGCTCAACGGCGAGAAGACGTCGATCTCCATGGCCGACCAGGCCGACGTGGCGGTGGTGTTCGCCCGCACCGGTACCCAGGAGCAGCGGGCCAACGGTATCAGCGCCTTCCTCGTACCCATGGACTCCCCAGGTATCTCCACCAGCCGCTTCGAGGACTCGGGGCAGCGCGCCATTGGCCGGGGCTCGATTTTCTTCGACAATGTCCCGGTACCGGCCGATCACATGCTCGGCGACGAGGGCCAGGGCTTCAAGCAGGTGATGCAGGGCTTCGACTACAGCCGTGCGCTGATCGGCCTGCAGTGCCTGGCAGTGGCCCAGCAGTCGTTGGACGAGACCTGGCAGTGGCTCACCGAGCGCGAAGCCTTCGGCCAGAAGCTCGCCGCCTTCCAGGGGCTGACCCACCCGCTGGCGGAGTACCAGACCTACGTTCAGGCCGCCCGCCTGCAGTGCTACTACGCTTTGTGGCTGAAGGACCAGAACCTGCCTCACACCAGCGAGGCGGCAATGAACAAGTGGTGGGGGCCGAAACTCGCCTTCGACGTGATCAAGCAGTGCATGCTGGCCCACGGGCACACGGGTTGGGGCGAGGACATGCCCTTCTCCCAGCGCATGCGCGACGTGCTGGGCCTGCAGATCGGCGACGGTACCGCCCAAATAATGAAGAACATCATCGCTCGCCAGGCGGTGCCTAGATGACCAGCCTCATCGCGACCGGACGTCCGGAAGCTCGCCTGGCGGCGCTGCCCGACAAAGGAGTGCCATTAATGGCGATTCAGGACGACAAGAGCGTAGCCAACCGGCTGTTCTTCCGTCTCTTCCAGGCCAGCAACATCCTGCAGAAGCAGACGGTCGGCCAGGTCGGCCTCACCACGGTCCAGTGGGCCGTGCTGGGCGCCCTGTCGCGCAAGGGGTATGAGGACGGTATCTCCTTCAACCAGCTCACCGAGTACCTGATCGTCAGCCGCCAGAGCCTCGACGGCGTACTCAAGCGGCTGGAACGGGACGACCACGTGAAGCGCATCCCCCATCCGGAGGACAAGCGTGCCCGGCTGATCCTGCTCACCGAGCAGGGACGCGAATTCTGGGAGGACCTGCAGCCACGCATTCATGAGTTCTATGCCCAAGGGCTGGCCAACTTCACCTTCGATGAGACGGTGAGCCTCCTGCACTACCTCAACAAGTTCCAGCAGGACCTGGAAGCCATCGCCATGCAGGACGCCCCGGTCCCTGAGCAAGAGGAGAGCTGACCCGTCGAGAACCCAACCTAACCCGATCACGACGCACGATCCCTGAATGCCAACAACAAATAGCCTCGTCATGCGACGAGGTAGGAGAGTTCGTATGTCCGCAAAACGTCAATTCACAATGAAAACCGGCCTGTTGGGACTCGCCGTAGCACTTGTCGCCGGCACGGCCCAGGCCGAGATCAGCGACAACGAGATCCGCATCGGCTACCTCGCCGACATGTCCGGCCCCTATCGCGACCTGGCCGGCCCAGGAGGGCTGGAGGCGCTGCGCATGGCCGTGGAGGACCACGGCGGCAGCATACACGGTGCCGCTATCGAGGTGTTCAGTGCCGACGACCGCAACAGCGCCGACGTCGGCGCCAACACCGTGCGCGAGTGGATCGACCAGCGCAACGTCGACATGGTGGCGGGGCTGGTCGCCTCGTCGGTGACCATCGCCGCCACTCGGCTGTTGGCCGAGCACGACAAGATCGGCATGGTATCCGGTGCCGCCGCGCTCAGCGTGACCAACGAGCACTGCACGCCCAATCACATTCAATGGGTCTATGACACCCATGCCATGTCCAACGGCTCGGCCCGGGCCATCGTCGAGGAGGGCGGCGACAGCTGGTTCATCATCGCCGCCGACTACGCCTTCGGCCACTCGCTGGAGGCCGATGTGGAGAAGGTAGTGAATGAGAGCGGCGGCCAGGTGCTGGGCAAGGTGCGCCATCCGCTCAACACCGCCGACTTCTCCTCCTACATGCTGCAGGCGCAAGGGTCGGGAGCGAAGATCGTCGGCTTGGCCAACGCCGGGGCCGATACCGTCAACGCGATCAATACCGCCGGCCAGTTCGGGCTGGCGGAGTCGGGCCAGGCACTGGCGGGTCTGATGGTGTTCCTCAACGACATCCATGCGCTGGGGCTGGAGACCACCCAGGGCATGCAGCTCACCACCGGGTGGTACTGGGACATGAACGACGAGGCCCGGGCCTGGGCCGAGCGCTACTACGAGCGCATGGGCAGCATGCCGACCATGGTCCAGGCCGGGGTCTACTCGAGCTCCATGCACTACCTCAACGCCATCGAGGCCACCGGTACCGACGATGCGGCCACGCTGCGCGCCTGGATGGGCGAAACGCCGGTTAACGACATGTTCACCGCCAACGGCGTGATCCGCGAGGACGGCCGCATGGTACATGACATGTATCTGGTGGAGGTGAAGTCGCCGGCCGAGTCCGAAGGCGAATGGGATCTCTACCGTATCGTACGTACCATTCCGGGAGACGAAGCCTTCCTGCCGCTGACGCAGAGCGGCTGTCACCTGGTCAATTCCTGAGCGCCTGCCGGACCGCTTTATTCGCGGTCCGGCTTCTGCCCCTAGCCCATCTTGCGAGGAGTCTCCATGCACGTCGACGACGCCATCAAGAGCCGCAAGTCCGTGCGCCGCTTCCTGCCCGACCCGGTGAGCCGCGACACGGTGACCCATCTCATCGAAGTCGCCGGACGCGCGCCCAGCGGCAACAACACCCAGCCGTGGCAGGTGCACGTGGTAGCAGGCGAGGCGCTGCACCGGCTCATCGATGCCATTCTCGCCGCCTTCGATGCCGGCGAGGAGCACCACCCAGAGTATGTCTACTACCCCACCCAGTGGTTCGACCCCTACCGAGAGCGGCGCCAGCGCTGCGGATACGGCCTCTACGAAGCGCTTGGCATCGAGCGCGAGGACAAGGCCCGGCGCCACGAGCAGATGCGCCGTAATTTCCACTTCTTCGACGCGCCGGTGGCCATGATCGTGACCCTCGACCGGCGCCTGGAAACCGGCAGCTACATGGACGCCGGCATGCTGATCCAGAGTCTGATGACGGCCGCCCGCGGCCAGGGCCTGCACACCTGTGCCCAGGCCGCCCTGGCCTGGTACCACCAGATCATCCGAGATCAATTAGGGCTCGCCGACTACGAACTGGTGCTGTGCGCCATCGCCCTGGGCCATGAGGATCCTGATGCACCGGAAAACCATTTCATCACCGAGCGCGAGCCGGTGGCGAACGTCGCCAGTTTTCACGGGTTTTGAGAGAAGCGCATGAACTCGTCCGGAGAGATCGGAGCTTACCGTTGCCGCGAACACCTCGGCGACGGTGGGTATCGCTGTGGGTGGGGAAGAATAAAGCGCACGGACGCCAGCGGGGCCCAAAGCGGCATTACGTCGAGAACTGTCCCACCACCTGATCGCGGCCCCTTGCCTTGGCGGCATAGAGGTGCCTGTCCGCATCCGCAAACATCTCGTTGAACCCCCGGGTCCGAGGATCCCCATCAGCGACACCCACGCTGATCGTCACCAGCACGCTCCGGCTCTCCACCGCCACCGGTTCAGCACCGACGACTCGACGGAGCCCCTCGGCACGGCGCCAGGCAGCGCTGCCCCCACAGTCGTGAAGCAGGACGCAGAACTCCTCCCCGCCCAAACGGGCTACCAAGTCCTGAGCCCGAACGGCCGAAAGAAGACGTTGGCTGACGGCAATGATGACCTCGTCCCCCACGGCATGCCCATGGGTGTCATTGATCGTCTTGAAGTTGTCGATGTCGATGAGAACGAGGGAATACTGACCGCCCAGCGGGCAGAGAGCTTGGCGAACCCGCTCGAAGCACTGCAAGAAATGGCGGCGGTTCGAGATGCCGGTCAGGCTGTCCTGGTTAGCAAGGGCTTCGATCCGAATGTGGGCGGCTTCCCGGGACCGTTCCTGATAATAAGCTGCGGCCCCGAAAGCCATCATCGCACCGAGGATATTGGTCAGGGCGACCCCCGAGGCCAGGGCCGGCCATTCATTTCGGTAATTGAGGGTCATTGACAGGATGACTGCGAAATAAACCAAGTAAACGGGCAAGCCCTTGCGTGTGCCGAGCAGGAAAAAATTGAGGATGGCAAAGAAAACCGTCCATACCGCCGCCGAGACATCGGCCTTCACATACCAATAGAAAAATGTCGCGAGGCCACCACAGGCCAATACCGTCACCCAAGCCGAGCGCTCGACATTACGGTTTATCCGCATATCGACCAGAGCCAGCACGATGATGAGGAAGAACCCTAACTCGACGGCAGCCAGCAGGACGGCCCCGAAGTGGAAGAAGTTGATCACGGCGTACACCAGGGAAGTCAGCGCAACGATGATCAAGAAGCAGTTGGCCAGCCCCAACCGTCGCGAGTCCACCCCCAACCCTATATCGGTATCGGTATCTCCCGACCACCTGCACCACTGCGGTATTTTCATTGTTTTCCCCGCACTCCTGCTGTCGCGCACCTCTCGAGAAAGCAGCGCAAAAGCAATTCCTCATCCGCCACTCACAAACATGTTTGCAAATGGTAACAAAAGTATATCGGCGAGGCTGCGTTTGCCTTGAGAACATTTGGAAACCATCAGATGAGGCTGGCTTGCTAGCAAGAGGGCCAAGACCCGCATTGAAGGAGCACTTGGTGTGCCGTTGCCAATCGACGCTCAAGACGAAGGTCGCATTGTGGTGGTGGGGCGCAGCCTTCAGCCTTTATAACGAACTTATGTACGCAATGCGCACGCTCTACAATCCCATCTTCACGTCAGCTCTTGTAAGGATCACCCCCCATGAGCGAACCCTGTGCCCTCGTTACCGGCGGTGCCCGCAATATCGGCCAGGCCATCGCCCTGCGCCTGCAGCAGGACGGCTATCGCACCATCGTGCTGGATATCGTCACGCCCGAGGCCGAATCGCTCAGGGCCGATGCATGCCTGGTCGACCTCGCCGAGGTGGAAGCCACCCGCGCACTGCTCGCGGAACTCGCCGAGACCCATGCCGTGGATTGCCTGGTCAACAACGTGGGGATCGTCGCGCCGGCGCTGCTCGACGAGACGCGAGTAGAAGACTTCGATCGCCTGATGCACCTCAACGTGCGGTCGGCGCTGGTCTGCACTCAGGCATTGCTGCCGGGCATGCGTGAACGCCGCCATGGCCGTATCGTCATGAACGCCAGCCGCGTGGTGCTGGGCAAGGAGGCGCGCAGCCTCTACAGCGCCACCAAGGGGGCGCTGCAGTCCATGGCGCGCACCTGGGCGCTGGAACTGGCCGGCGATGGCATAACCGTCAATTGCGTCGCCCCCGGCCCCATCGCCACCACGGCCTTCTGGGAGAACAACCCGCCGCATTCGGAGCGCGCGCGGCGCATCATCGACAACATCCCGGCGCGGCGCATGGGTCAGCCGGAAGACGTAGCCCAGGCGGTAAGCTTCTTCTGCGACGCGCGCAGCGGATTCGTGACCGGCCAGACCCTGTTCGTCTGCGGCGGCGTCAGCGTCGGCTGATTCGCTCTAAACGACCCCACGCCGTCGCAGTTCGGCAACCTCCCCCGGCGCCTTGCCCAGCAATCGCGCCAGCACGGACTCGGTATCCTCGCCCAGCGCCGGCGGCGCCTTGCGATACTCGATCCGGGTGCGTGAATACTTGATCGGGTTGGCCACGCCGGGCACCGGCCCGTGTTCGGACTCGAGCTCGATCTTCATCTCCCGCGCCTTGACCTGGGGATCGTCGAAGACTTGGGCGATGTTCTGGATCGGCCCGCAGGGCACCGCTATCTGCTGCAGCAGAGTTATCCATTCCGCGGCGGTGCGGGAGCGTGTGATCTCGACCATGATCGGCACCAGCGCTAGGCGATGACGAACCCGCTCCGGGTTGGTGGCGAAGCGCGTGTCCGCAGCTAGCTCGGTACGACCTACCGCCTGACAGAAGCGCTGGAACTGGCCGTCGTTGCCGATGGCGATGATCACCTTCTCACCGTCGGCGGTGGGAAACGGCTGGTAGGGAACCAGATTGGGATGGTACTCGCCGGTTCGACCGGGGGGTGCGCCGCTGCAGAAGTAGTTCTGCGCCTGGTTGGCAAGCCAGCTCACCTGTACGTCGAGCAGCGCCATGTCGATGTACTGCCCTTCGCCGGACAGGTTGCGATGATGCAGCGCGCCGAGAATTGCGATGGTGGCGTTCATGCCGGTGGTCAGATCCGCCACCGCCATGCCGACACGCTGCGGGCCCGCACCCGGCTCGCCATCGGCCGCGCCGGTAATGCTCATCAGCCCGCCCTGGGCCTGAATCAGATAGTCGTAGCCGGCCATGGCGGCCATCGGCCCGGTTTGGCCGAAACCGGTGATGGAGCAGTAGATCAACCCCGGGTTGATGGCTTCCAGGGTGGCGTAATCGAGCCCCTTGCGCGCCAGGCCACCGCTCTTGAAGTTCTCCACCAGAATGTCGCTCTGGGCGGCGAGTTCACGGATCAGCACCTGGCCCTCGGGCGTGCCGATATCCACGGTCACGGAGTGCTTGCCGCGGTTGGCCGAGAGATAGTAAGCCGACTCGCGGGTCTCGTTGCCGTCCCGATCCGCAAGCCAGGGTGGCCCCCAGTGGCGCGTGTCGTCACCGCTCACCGGGCGCTCGATCTTGATCACTTCGGCGCCCATGTCGGCGAGTATCTGCGTGCACCAGGGGCCGGCCATCACCCGGCTCAGGTCCAGCACGCGCAGGCCGGTCAGCGGTCCCATATCTGCATCTCCCTCGCTTCATTCTTCCCATGCACGCAACTCACGAGGTCTCCTGGGTGGTGTTGGAAGGCGCCTGGCGACGCGCGGCGAAATAGCGATAGAGCGCCAGCAGGATCGAGCCCAACGTCAGGGCGATGAAGAACCAGGTGATCGGGCCGCGCACGAAGATTGACAGATCGTTATGGCCGATCAGCAGCGAGCGGCGCAGGTTGTCCTCGAACATCGGCCCCAGAATGAAGCCGATCAGGAAGGGTGCTGCTGGTATCGCCGCGCGGTTGAAGATATATCCCAGCACGCCGAAGCCCAGCATCAGCCACACGTCGAAGGTGTCGTTGTTGACGGCGTAGGAACCGTAAACGCAGAACATCAGCACGATAGGGAAGAGGATCGACTTGGGAATATCGGCGATCAGAGAGAAGTACTTGATTGCCGCGTTGCCCACCACCAGCAGTACCAGCGAGCTGAACATGATGCCGACGAACAGCGCGTATATCAGCGTCAGATTCTCCTGGAACATGATCGGGCCGGGCGTCAGGCCGTGGACCATGAAGGCGCCGAGGATGATGGCGGTGATCACGTCGCCAGGAATGCCCAAGGACAGCAGAGGAATCATCGTTGCCCCGGCCACCCCGTTGTTGCCCGCCTCGGCGGCAGCCACGCCTTCCACCTCGCCCTTGCCGAAGTTGTCGCGATTGGGCGAGCGGCGCCGTGCGTCGCTGTAGGAGATGAAGGCCGCTGCGGTCGCGCCGGTGCCGGGAATGGCACCGATGATCACCCCGATCAGGCTGCCACGAATGATGCTCTTCAGGCAGCGCTTGAGCTCGGCCAGGGTCATGCCCACCCCGCTGGCCTTGGCCTTGAGATGCGGCAGCGCCTTCTTGCGGTAGAACTCGATGATTTCGGGAATGGCGAACAAACCGATCAGCAGCGGGATGAACGAGATCGAATCCATCAGGTTGTAGTTGCCGAAAGTCAGGCGCTGGGAGCCGTAGACCTCATCCAGCCCCACCAGCGAGAGCAGGATACCCATCAGGGCAGCAAGCAAGCCCTTGATCATCGAGCCGCTGGCCAGCGAAATGATGATGGTCAGCGAGAAGCAGATCAGCCAGAAGAACTCCGGAGCACCGAAGTTCAGCGCAATCTTGGCCAGATAGGCGGCAAAGAAGATCAGCGCAATGTTGGAGATGAAATCGGCAATCACCGATGAGTAGAGCGCCGTCTTCAGTGCCTTCTTGGCGTACCCCTGCTGGGCCATGGGATAGCCGTCGAGCAGGGTGCAGGCGGAGGCCGGCGAGCCCGGCGTACGGATCAGGATGGCCGTGATCGAGCCCCCGTACATCCCCCCTTTATAAATGCCCACCAGGAGCAGAATGGCCGCCACCGGCTCCATGGTGAAGGTGAAAGGCAGCGCCAGCGCCACCGCCATGGTCGCGGTCAGGCCCGGGATAGAGCCGACCACCACACCGATGACGACGCCCAGCGCGATGGCCAGGAAGTTGTCCAGGCTCAGGAAGAGATGAAGGACTTCCGAGATCATATCCATAGGTCACCGAGGACGGGAGTGAGCGCCAGCCATCAGAACGGCATCAGCGGCAACGGCACATTCATGACCTTCACGAAGACGAAGGCGACAGCGGCAGGCAAAACGAACGCCAGACCATAGACCCACCAGGTCCTGACCGGGTGCGCGGCAAACAGGATCAGCGTGGCCATGATGCCGCTGATCACCGCGCCCAGCGCCTCGAACAGGCCCACGTAGACGACCAGCGCCACCACCATCATGGCGAAGCGCAGCCGGGGCCCCTTCTCGATACGACGCCCATCCTCCTTGGCGGTGTTGTCGACCAAGAGCCCCTGCGCGATCAGCAGGCAAGCGAAGACGATCATCAAGCCGGCCACGATGCGCGGCAGCCAACGCGGCGACATCATCGGGTTCTGCAGGATGGGCGGCTCACTGATGTAGTTGGGCACCAGATAGAACAGAAGAAAGGCGGACACGGCCAGCAGCACACATCCCGACATTACGTCGCCGGGATCGCGGATCGCCTTGCTACGCTTGGGCAACCAGGTCGACATGACACCCCCACAAACGGACGAGCGAGGCGAGGAGTGCTACCCTCGCCTCAGCGATTTTCGGGGCCCGCCAACTCGCTTACTGGCTGATGCCAGCTTGATCGGCGACTTCCTGCCAACGCTCGACTTCCTGAGCGATGAACTCCTTGAACTCCTCACCGGCCACCTGTCCCGGCTCGGCGCCCAGCTGGTTGGCGAAGTCGACGAACTCCTGGCGCTGCATCACGGCATCGAGCGCCTCGCGCATGGCATCCTGAGCCTCTTGGGAGAAAGACTCATGGGCGATCAGACCGAACCAGGCGGTCGTCACGAACTGATCCAGGTTGTATTCACCGACCTCGGCCAGCGTGGGTACGTCCGGCAGGTGCTCGGAGCGCTCGGCGGAAGTCACCGCCAGGGCCTTGAGGTCGCCGGACTTGATGTGCGACAGCACGGTCGGCATGTTCTCGAAGGAGACATCGACATCGCCACCCAGCAGGGCCGGAAGTGCAGCACCGCTGCCGGCAAAAGGCACGGCAGTCAGGTTGGTTTCGGTCAAGGTTTTGAAGAGTTCACCCGACATGTGGATGGAGCTGCCCACACCACTGTGGCTGAAGGTCATGTTCTGTTCCCTCGCCGCTTCGACGAACTCATCGACACTGTCATAGGGGCTGCTGGCCGGCACCACCATCACGTTGGGGATATCGATCAGGTTCTGCAGAAAGACGAAGTCCTCGACCGGGTCATAGGTCAGGTCGGGATAGATGGCCGCGCCGATGGTATGGCCGGGTGATGCCATCAAGATGGTGTGGGCAGCATCACGGCCGCCCCGCGCCAGGCGACCCGTTGCCACGGTGGAACCTGCCCCAGGGCGATTCTCCACCACGACATTGGCGCCGAGCTCATCCTGCAGAAGATCGGCAACGCGGCGCGACAGCACATCAGTGGTACCGCCCGGCGCATAAGGGACGACGAGACGAACATCGTCGGTCGGCCACTCGTTGGCATGGGCTGTAGAAACGGACATCGCCATCGCCAGGCCACCACCCAATGCCGCCAGACATGCCATCTTCAATAGGTGCTTTTTCACAGCAGTCATCACGCCACCTCTGTTTTGATTGGAATTGTTCGCAAAGCGCACACTTATTCGTGATGAATCGAGAGTACTGGGTTAGGCCCAGGCTCCAAACCCGACCTTAGTCGTAGCCTTCTCGATGGCATGAAAAAGCCCGGGCCAACTACCTCAGCCCGGGCAAGGAGGAAATGCGGGAAAGTGCTACTCGAGCGACTCGTAGGGCAGCCCGACGTAGTTCTCGGCGATGGTCTTGAGGCCTGCCTCGGAGGAGGTGAGGTAGTCGAGTTCAGCCTGCTGCATGCGGGTCTCGAAGCCCTCTTCTTCAGAGAACTTGTGCAGCAGCGAGGTCATCCACCAGGAGAAGCGCTCTGCCTTCCAGATGCGCTTCAGGCAGGTCCGCGAGTAGTTGGGTATCAGGTCGGTGCGGCCCTCCCGGTAGACCTTGACCAGCAGACGATAGAGCGTATTGACGTCGCTGGCGGCAAGGTTGAGGCCCTTGGCCCCGGTGGGCGGCACGATGTGCGCGGCATCGCCGACCAGGAACAGCCTGCCGTACTGCATCGGCTCGACGACGAAGCTGCGCAGCGGCGCGATGCTCTTCTCTAGCGAAGGGCCGGTGACCAGCTTGGCCGCAACCTCTTCGGGCAGACGACGCTTGAGCTCTTCCCAGAAGCGCTCGTCGGACCAGTTTTCGACTTTCTCGTTGAGAGGCACCTGCACGTAGTAGCGGCTGCGAGTCGGCGAGCGCATGCTGCACAGCGCGAAGCCGCGCTCGTGACGGGCATAGATCAGCTCTTCGGAGACCGGCGGCGTATCGGACAGCAGCCCCAGCCAGCCGAATGGGTAGACCTTCTCGAACTCCCTGATGCGATCCTTGGGGATCGACTGGCGTGAGATGCCATGGAAGCCGTCGCAGCCGGCCACGTAGTCGCAATCGAGCCGCACCGTTTCGCCGTTCTTCTCGTAGGTGACGTAGGGCGCTTCGCTTTCGAGGTCGTGGGGCCGGACGTTGTCGGCTTCGTAGATCGTCGTGCCGCCGGCGGCGTCGCGAGCCTCCATCAGGTCGCGGGTCACCTCGGTCTGGCCGTATACCATCACCGTCTTGCCACCGGTCAGCCCGGCCAGGTCGATGCGCACGCGGCGGTTGTCGAAAGCCAGCTCCACTCCGTCGTGGGGCAGCCCCTCTTCATCCATGCGCGCATCGACACCTGCTTCACGCAGCAGGTCGACCATGCCCTGTTCCAGCACGCCGGCACGAATACGGCTTAGCACGTAGTCGCCACTCTTGCGTTCGAGGATCACGTTGTCGATCCCTTGGCGGCTCAGTAGCTGGCCGAGCAGCAGGCCGGAGGGGCCGGCACCGATGATGGCTACCTGGGTCTTCATGAAAAAAGCCTCTTGTTGTCAGGGGTACGACACATGAGTTGCATTTTTCAATGAAACCGACTCGCCATTAAGGCAAGATAAGTATCAATAGTTGGACTTTTCACACATCTCGCATCGACTTTAGTCGTGCCCGCCGGCAGGAGGCGCCCATGTCCCATCCATCGGATACCGCCGTTCCCGTCTTCAAGCTCTACGGTGAAACCCACCCTTGGCCGACACCGGATCTGCTGCACTGCGAGTCGATCCCCGAGCGCAGCCGGCTGCACGACTGGCATATTCGTCCCCATCGGCATGCCGATCTGGTGCATGTGCTGCACATCGCCAGCGGAGAGGTCGAACTGGAGCTGGAGGGCACCCAGCATGCCCTGCTGGGGCCATTGGTGATCGTGGTGCCGGCCATGAGCATCCACGGTTTTCGTTTCTCGCAGGATGTCGAAGGGCATATCGTCACCCTGGCGCAGCCGCTGGCCGAACAGCTTGGCCAGCAGCTCGAGGAACAGGCGAAGGTACTGCGCTACGCCAACTATCTTCGCCTCGAGCAAGCCGCTCAAGCCCAGCGTCTGGCTACGCTGGTGGCACAGATCGCTAACGAGTACCGGCGGCCGGCA
>NZ_JAFIFK010000019.1 GCF_020832045.1 Halomonas sp. | reverse complement strand
AACCACCTGATCCCATGCCGAACTCAGCAGTGAAACCACTCAGCGCCGATGGTAGTGTGGGGCCTCCCCATGCGAGAGTAGGTCATCGTCAGGCATCTCTTCAGAAACCCCGGCCATTGGTCGGGGTTTCGCCGTTTGGGGACCTCCCACGTAGAGTAGCGGAGCGCCGCCTGCCGGATGGCCGGCCCGAACGTCAGGCATTTATTCCAAAAAACCCCGAGCTCCTAAGAGCTCGGGGTTTTTCTTTATCCGATCAATGCGTTTCCGTGTAAGCGGCAGTTCGATAGAATGGTTTTTTTTCCCGATTAGGGCACAGGGCATGACCATTGGTGACCTCATCCGGTTGCTGAGCGACGGTAAGTTTCACTCCGGCGAGCAACTGGGGGAACGGCTGGGCGTATCTCGCACCGCGGTCTGGAAGCAGCTGAAGAAGCTCGAGGGGATGGATATCGCTCTGGAGGCGGTCAAGGGCCAGGGCTATCGTCTTGCCAAGCCACTTGAGCTGCTCGATGGCGGGCAGATCGTGGCCGGCCTGTCGCGGCAGGGCCGCCAGCATCTTGCCAGGCTCTTCGTCGAGGAGACATTGCCTTCAAGCAATGAGTTCATGCGCCGTCGTTTCGACCAGGGGGCAGGCCACGGTGAGGTCTGCCTGGTGGAGCAGCAGAGTGCGGGTCGAGGACGTCGAGGACGTGCGTGGTCGACCCCCTGGGGACGTGCGCTAATGCTATCGGTCGGATGGAGGTTCGAATCCGGTGTGGTGGCGCTGGAGGGGCTGAGCCTGGCGGTGGGCGTTGCTCTAGCCAGGGTGCTCGAGCGCCATGGTGTGGCACCTCGGCTAAAATGGCCCAATGACGTATTGCTGGCAGACGACGAGGGTTCTTTGGGCAAGCTCGCCGGGATCCTTGTGGAGATAAGTGGGGATACGGCAGGCCCTTGTGAAGTCGTGGTGGGGATGGGGATCAACTTCGATCTGCCGGACAGTTTCCGAGCGAAGATCGAGCAGAGAGTGGCGGCAGTACACGATCAGGCGCCATCCCTTTCCCGAAATCGGCTGGCAGCGGAGCTGCTGGATGAACTCATGCCGCTTTTGGCTGGGTACGAGAAGAGTGGCTTTGCCGTCTGGCAGGACGAGTGGAACGAGCGACACGCCTTCGAGGGCAGCGAAGTGGAGGTGCTCCGTGGGCAGCAGAGGCTCGTGGCGACAGCCGAGAGCGTCGATGCGTCGGGCAATCTCTGGATTCGAAGCGAGAACGGGCACGAGCGCCTGGGGGGTGGTGAGATCAGCTTGCGTGGTCGTATATGATCCTTGACCTGGATATCGGCAACACGCTCTCCAAGTGGCGATTGAAGGACGCCGACAGCAGCGAAATACGCTCGCGAGGCGCTGTCTGGACCCGGGAAGAGTGGAAGCCGGGCTCCGATATTCCGGATCTGGATGTGGTGGAGGCGGTGCGTATATCGAGCGTTGCCCGACAGGCAGTGCTTGAGCAGACCGTGGCACTGCTGCAGAGTCGGGTACGTGGTGTTCATGTCGCTCGTTCGACGCCGGAGGCGCTAGGTGTCGTCAACGGCTACGAGGAACCTCATCGTCTGGGCGTCGATCGCTGGATGGGAGTGCTGGCTGGGTACCAGTTGGCGGGGGGGTGCTGCGCCGTCGACTGCGGGAGTGCCATTACCATCGATTTCGTACTGCCGGGGGGGCGCCATCTGGGCGGCTATATACTGCCTGGATTGCGGCTCATGAAGGAGAGTCTCAAGCTGGGCACACGCAACGTGGCGATTGATCCCGATAGTGAGGCGGAAGAGCTACTGCTTCCCGGGCGTCGTACCGTTGAGGCCGTCAATCATGGCATCTATCTGGCGGCCGTAAGTGCCGTCAATCGCATCTATGCTGAAGTCTGCGACCGAGAAGGAGTTGCGCTGCCGATGCTGCTGACCGGTGGCGATGCGCGAGTCGTGGCGCGTGGAGTGCACTCGCCCCATGCCGTATGGCCCGACATGGTCTATGGCGGGCTCGAGGCTTGCTTCCCGCTCACCGCGGCGGAACGTGCGGGGCGCCTGTCGGGAGCGCCGCGCATTCCCGCCCCGGCGGGGTTGGAAAAAATCAGGGCAGGCCTTGCATTCTCCATGTTGCTTTGACACAATGCAGCGCGTTCCAAGGGCAATGGCTTTGCCATTAGGTCCGAGTCAAAGGCAAGTGGCTGAAAATTAAGCACTTGACAAGCCTTTGGCAGGCGGTAGAATGGTCCGCCATCTGGAGGGGTTCCCGAGTGGCCAAAGGGAGCAGACTGTAAATCTGCCGCGAAAGCTTCGAAGGTTCGAATCCTTCCCCCTCCACCAGATTGTCCATTCAGGGCGTTGGCCTTGGTTGGAAAAGTGGTTAGGCGGGCATAGTTCAATGGTAGAACCTCAGCCTTCCAAGCTGATGGTGCGGGTTCGATTCCCGCTGCCCGCTCCAGGCATTTGTCAGCCATTGGCAGTTGCTGGAAAAGGTTGCGCTCATGTAGCTCAGGGGTAGAGCACACCCTTGGTAAGGGTGAGGTCGACGGTTCAAATCCGTCCATGAGCTCCATTGCAGAAAGGCGAGCCTGGGCTCGCCTTTCTTTTCTTCACGGCGTCAGTTCGCCGGGAAGGGTTGCCAGTCGGCGGTTCATCCGCTATCATGGCGCCCGCTGTTGTGCAAGCTTGCCTGCAAAGGGGTGCTGCATACCAGGTACAGGCCAGTAGCTCAATTGGCAGAGCAGCGGTCTCCAAAACCGCAGGTTGGGGGTTCGATTCCCTCCTGGCCTGCCAACCTTCCCCAGGTTGGCTTCTTCATACGAACATACTCGATTGCCGCACCCTGAGGAGTCTCGTTTTCATGAAACACAACGCCGAGGTGCAGGAGTCGCGCCACGACGGGCTCAAGTGGGCGGTTGTCGTAACGCTGGTCACATTGGCCGTGGTGGGGAACACCTACTTTGCCGACCAGGCGCTCCTCTACCGTGTGCTTGGTGTCGTGGTGCTGTGCGTTGCCGCGGCGGCGATTGCACTGACTACCGCCAGAGGGCGCGATCTTGCCGAGCTGGCCAAGAACGCAAAGAAAGAGATTCAACGTGTGGTGTGGCCGACCCGTCCCGAGACGGTGCAGACGACCGCTATCGTGCTGGTGGCCGTTCTGATCGTCGGGCTGATGCTGTGGCTGATCGACACCCTTCTTAGCTGGGCCATGTCCGGCGTCATCGGTTAGGAGTCTTCATGTCCAAGCGTTGGTACGTCGTTCACGCCTACTCCGGCTTCGAGAAGCATGTCATGCGCTCCCTCAAGGAGCGCGTGAAGATGTATGGCATGGAGGAGCGCTTCGGCGAGATCCTGGTGCCGACCGAAGAGGTAGTCGAGGTGCGAGACGGCAAGCGCCGCAAGAGCGAGCGCAAGTTCTATCCCGGCTACGTGCTGGTCGAGATGGAAATGGACGATGCCACTTGGCACCTGGTCAATGAGACACCCCGCGTGATGGGGTTCATTGGCGGTACCAAGGAGAAGCCTGCGCCGATCACACAGAAGGAAGCCGATGCCATTCTGCATCGAGTGAAGGACGGTACCGACAAGCCGCGCCCCAAGACCATGTTCGAGCCGGGGCAGTCCGTGCGGGTCGTCGATGGCCCCTTCGCCGACTTCAATGGTGTGGTGGAAGAGGTCAATTACGACAAGAGCCGCCTGCAGGTCAGCGTGCTGATTTTCGGCAGGGCGACGCCGGTAGAGCTCGAGTTCTCTCAGGTCGAGAAAGAGTAACGTCTCTCGATCGAAGTTTGCTGTGCGGCCACTTCGGTGGCCGTTTAACCCGGGGAGCCGCAAGGCGCTACTACCCAACTGGAGTGCATCATGGCCAAGAAAGTCCAGGCTTACATCAAGCTGCAGGTTGCAGCCGGTAAGGCCAATCCGAGTCCGCCCGTGGGCCCCGCGCTGGGTCAGCACGGCGTGAACATCATGGAATTCTGCAAGGCGTTCAACGCCGCGACGCAGGAGATCGAGCCGGGTCTCCCGACTCCCGTGGTGATCACCGTCTATTCCGATCGCAGCTTTACCTTCATCACCAAGACGCCGCCCGCAGCCGTCCTGCTGAAGAAGGCCGCTGGTATCAAGTCCGGTTCCGGTGAGCCGAACAAGAAGAAGGTCGGTACCGTGACTCGCGAGCAGCTTGAAGAGATCGCCAAGACCAAGGAGCCGGATCTGACGGCTGCCGATCTCGACGCAGCAGTGCGTACCATTGCCGGTAGTGCCCGTAGTATGGGCCTCAACGTGGAGGGTCTCTGATCATGGCCAAGCTTTCCAAGCGTGCTCAGACGATTCGCGAGAAGGTCGACGCCACCAAGGCTTACAGCCTGGAAGAGGCCGTGGCCCTGCTTGCCGAGCTCTCTACCGTCAAGTTCAAGGAGTCGCTGGACGTCGCCATCAACCTGGGCGTCGATCCGCGTAAATCCGACCAAGTGGTGCGTGGCGCTACCGTGATGCCCAATGGAACCGGCAAGGACGTCCGCGTCGCCGTGTTCACCCAGGGTGCCAGCGCCGATGCCGCCAAAGAAGCCGGTGCCGATATCGTCGGCATGGAAGACCTGGCCGAGCAGGTAAAGAAAGGCCAGCTCGACTTCGATGTGGTCATCGCTTCTCCGGACGCCATGCGCGTGGTCGGCCAGCTGGGCCAGATTCTCGGTCCGCGCGGCCTGATGCCGAACCCCAAGGTCGGTACCGTGACCCCGGACGTCGCTACTGCGGTCAAGAATGCCAAGGCCGGTCAGGTGCGCTTCCGTACCGACAAGAACGGTATCATTCATACCACTCTGGGCAAGGTCGATTTCGAAGCCGATGCCATCCGGGGGAACCTGGAAGCGCTGGTCGCCGACCTCAAGCGTCTCAAGCCGAGCACGTCCAAGGGTATTTATTTCAAGAAGGTCACCCTGTCCACTACCATGGGCCCGGGTCTGACCATCGATCACTCTGCCTTCGCCTGAGGCGTACGCAGAGCGTAGCGTAGCAATAACTTTGCGGTCCCCTGTCCTGTCAGCAGGTTCTTGGGGCACCGTCAAAGACCGCAGGTGCCGCCCTCTTTCGAGTGGGCGGCTTAATCTCCCCTAGGGATGCCTGCGCAGATGGTGTGGCCGCCAGTAAGCTGGTGAGCACCATCACCCAGGACTTCCGTCGATGCCTGGCACTGACGGAAGAGATGGTAACCACCGGAGTCCGCTATGCGGTTCCGGCACGAAGGAGTGATCACTGTGCCACTAGCACTCGAAGGCAAGAAGGCGATCGTTGCCGAGGTCAGTGAAGCTGCCAAGAGCGCACTCTCCGTCGTTGTTGCCGATTCTCGTGGCGTTACGGTCGAGAAGATGACCGGTCTGCGTAAGCAGGCGCGCGAGAATGGCGTCCAGCTGCGTGTTGTTCGCAACACCCTGGCACGTCGCGCCCTCTCCGGCACTCAGTGGGAGTGTCTGAGCGAGAGCTTCGTCGGTCCGACTCTGCTTGCATTTTCCACCGAGCACCCGGGCGCTGCCGCCCGTCTGTTCAAGGATTTTGCCAAGGACGAGAAGAACTTCGAAGTCAAGGCGCTGGCCTACGAAGGCGAGCTGATTGCGGCAAGCGACATCGACCGTCTGGCGACCCTGCCGACTTATGACGAGGCCATCGCCAAGCTGATGTCCGTCATGAAGGAAGCTTCCGCCGGTAAGCTGGTTCGTACTCTGGCCGCCCTGCGCGACCAGAAGCAGGAAGAGGCCGCCTGATCGGCGAACTCATTGCTGCAGCCTGAATCGAACACTGAATAGAGCGCTCGGTGCGCCGAGGCTCCCGCAAAGTTAGGAATATCGAAATGGCACTGACCAAAGAAGACATCATCAACGCCGTCGCCGACATGTCCGTCATGGAAGTTGTCGAGCTGATCGAAGCGATGGAAGAGAAGTTCGGCGTTTCAGCCGCTGCCGCCGTCATGGCCGGCCCGGCTGCCGGTGGCGAAGCCGCCGCCGAAGAGCAGACTGAATTCGACCTGGTGCTGACCAGCGCTGGCGACAAGAAGGTCAACGTGATCAAGGCCGTTCGCGAGATCACCGGTCTGGGCCTGAAGGAAGCCAAGGGTGCCGTCGATGGCGCGCCGGCGACCATCAAGGAAGCCATGCCGAAGGAAGAGGCCGAAGCGGCCAAGAAGAAGCTGGAAGAAGCCGGCGCGTCTGTGGAACTCAAGTAATCCCTTGGTTTCCATGGCTTCACGCGCTGCGTAAGCTTCCATGGCTGGTGGCGGGCCCTCCCGCTGCCGGCCTTTTTCTGTTGCACTAGCGCCTTGCTGACGCAGCGTCGCTAGAAGAATCCCGACGGCGAGCTACCTTTTTGGAGCTTGCCGTCAGCGCCTGGCGGGGGCAACCCCGTCGGGTGGCGCCGACCACGCATCGGTCACCCATGGTGAACAAGCTGGGGAATACAGATGGCTTACTCATACACTGAGAAAAAACGCATCCGCAAGGATTTCGGCAAACTGCCCCAAGTGATGGATGTGCCCTACCTGCTGGCGATCCAGCTTGATTCCTACTACGACTTCCTCCAGCAGGATCGCGCTCCTGAAGAGCGTCTCGAGACCGGGCTGCACGCGGCATTCAAGTCCGTGTTTCCGATCGAGAGCTTCTCTGGCAACGCCGCGCTCGAGTACGTCAGCTACCGCTTCGGTACTCCGGCGTTCGACGTCAAGGAGTGTCAGCTGCGTGGCGTGACCTACTCTGCTCCCCTGCGGGTCAAGGTTCGCTTGATCATCTACGATCGCGATTCCTCGAACAAGGCCATCAAGGACATCAAGGAGCAGGAAGTCTACATGGGGGAGATCCCCCTGATGACCGAAAACGGCACCTTCGTGGTCAATGGCACCGAGCGCGTCATCGTCTCCCAGCTGCATCGTTCTCCGGGTGTGTTCTTCGACCATGACAAGGGCAAGAGCCACTCGTCCGGCAAGCTGCTTTACTCCGCTCGTGTGATTCCTTACCGCGGCTCCTGGCTCGACTTCGAGTTCGATCCCAAGGACAACGTCTTCGTACGTATCGACCGTCGCCGCAAGCTGCCGGCCACGGTGCTGCTGCGCGCGCTGGGCATGAGTGCCGAGGAGATCCTCGACGAGTTTTTCGATACCAGCACCTACCACATCGAGAAGAGCGGTTTCTCTGTGGATCTGGTGCCGTCGCGCCTGCGCGGCGAGACGGCCACCTTCGATATCAAGGATGCCGATGGCAACCTGATCGTCGAGGAAGGGCGTCGTATCACCCAGAAGCATATTCGCCAACTGGAGAAGGCCGGCCTCGAGCGCCTCGAAGTGCCGATGGACTACCTGTTCGGCAAGACCCTGGCCAAGGATCAGGTCGATGCCAGTACCGGTGAGCTGATCTGCTCCTGTAACAGCGTGATCACCCCGGAACTGCTCGAGAAGATCGGCCAGGCCGGTATCACCACGCTCGAAACGCTTTACACCAACGATCTCGACTGCGGCCCGTTCGTCTCCGAGACTCTGCGTCTGGATACCACCGGCTCGCAGCTCGAGGCGCTGGTCGAGATCTACCGCATGATGCGCCCCGGCGAGCCGCCCACCAAGGAAGCTGCCGAGACGCTGTTCCACAATCTGTTCTTCACCGAGGACCGTTACGACCTTTCCGGCGTCGGTCGCATGAAGTTCAACCGTCGTCTGCGCCGTGAGGGCGATACCGGTTCCGGTGTGCTCGACAACCGCGACATCCTCGACGTGCTCAAGGAGTTGATCTATATCCGTAACGGCTTCGGTGAAGTCGACGATATCGATCACCTGGGCAACCGCCGCATTCGCTGCGTCGGCGAGATGGCCGAGAACCAGTTCCGCGTGGGCCTGGTGCGCGTCGAGCGTGCGGTCAAGGAACGCCTCTCCATGGCCGAGAGCGAAGGCCTGATGCCGCAGGATCTGATCAACGCCAAGCCCGTCGCCGCGGCGGTCAAGGAATTCTTCGGCTCCAGCCAGCTGTCGCAGTTCATGGACCAGAACAACCCGCTCTCCGAGGTGACTCACAAGCGCCGTGTTTCTGCGCTCGGCCCGGGCGGCCTGACCCGTGAGCGCGCTGGCTTCGAGGTGCGTGACGTTCACGCCACGCACTACGGTCGTCTGTGTCCGATCGAAACGCCGGAAGGACCGAACATCGGTCTGATCAACTCGCTCGCCACCTACAGCCATACCAACAGCTACGGTTTCCTCGAGACGCCGTACCGCAAGGTGGTGGATCGTCAGGTCACCGACGAGGTGGTGCACCTCTCGGCCATCGAAGAGGGCGACTTCATCATCGCCCAGGCGTCGGCGACCGTGGACGAGACCAACAAGCTGGTCGACGACCTGGTACAGGTGCGTCACAAGGGTGAAACCACCTTCATGCGTCCCGAGCAGGTGACGCTGATGGACGTTTCACCGCGCCAGGTGGTCTCGGTGGCGGCGGCGTTGATCCCGTTCCTCGAGCACGACGACGCCAACCGCGCCCTGATGGGCTCGAACATGCAGCGTCAGGCGGTGCCCACCCTGCGTGCCGAAAAGCCGCTCGTCGGTACCGGCATGGAGCGCTTCGTCGCGCGTGACTCCGGCGTCTGCGCCGTGGCTCGCCGTGGCGGCGTGATCGATTCGGTCGACGCCAAGCGTATCGTGGTGCGTATCAACGAGGACGAGATCATCGGCGGCGAGGCCGGCGTCGACATCTACAACCTCACCAAGTACGTGCGCTCCAACCAGAACACCTGCATGAACCAGCGCCCCATCGTGCGTCCGGGCGACGTGGTCGAGCGTGGCGACATCCTCGCCGACGGTCCGTCCGTCGACATGGGCGACCTGGCTCTTGGCCAGAACATGCGCATCGCCTTCATGCCCTGGAATGGCTACAACTTCGAGGACTCGATCCTGCTCTCGGAGCGCGTGGTGCAGGAAGATCGCTTCACCACCATCCACATCCAGGAACTGACCTGCGTCTCCCGCGACACCAAGCTGGGGCCGGAGGAGATTACCTCAGACATCCCCAATGTCGGCGAGTCGGCATTGTCCAAGCTCGATGAGGCCGGTGTGGTCTACATCGGTGCCGAAGTGGGCCCCGGCGACATTCTGGTGGGCAAGGTCACGCCAAAGGGCGAGACCCAGCTGACACCGGAAGAGAAACTGCTGCGGGCAATCTTCGGTGAGAAGGCCTCCGACGTGAAGGACACCTCGCTGCGCGCGCCCACCGGCATGCGCGGCACCGTCATCGACGTCCAGGTGTTCACTCGCGACGGCGTGGAGAAGGATTCGCGTGCACTTGCTATCGAGCAGATGCAGCTCGACGAGGTGCGCAAGGATCTGCAGGAAACCTACCGCATCGCCGAGGACGCCACTTTCGAGCGTCTCAAGCGCACGCTCTCGGGCCAGCCGGTCAACGGCGGTCCCAAGCTCAAGAAGGGTGACGTTCTCTCCGACAGCTATCTCGACGAGCTACCGCGTCAGCAGTGGTTCAAGCTGCGCCTGCAGGACGAGTCGCTCAACGAGCTGCTGGCTCAGGCCGACGAGCAGCTGGAGAACCGTCGCAAGGAGATGGAGGAGCGTTTCGAAGACAAGAAGCGCAAGCTGACCCAGGGCGACGATCTGGCGCCGGGCGTACTCAAGATCGTCAAGGTCTACATGGCGGTCAAGCGTCGCATTCAGCCGGGCGACAAGATGGCCGGCCGTCACGGTAACAAGGGTGTCATCTCGGCCATCATGCCGGTGGAGGACATGCCCTTCGACGACAACGGCGTTTCGGTGGACATCGTTCTCAACCCGCTGGGCGTTCCGTCGCGCATGAACGTGGGTCAGATTCTCGAGACGCACCTGGGCCTCGCCGCTCAGGGCCTCGGGGTCAAGATCGACGCCATGCTGCGCGATGCTCGCTCCCAGCAGCTGAGCGAGATCCGCGAGTTCCTCGGAAAGGTGTACAACTCCACGGAGGGGACACGGGTCGAGGACATCGACTCGCTGAGCGACGACGAAGTCATCGCGTTGGCCAAGAACCTGCGTGGTGGTGTGCCGATGGCCTCGCCGGTGTTCGATGGTGCCGCCGAGAGTGAGATCAAGCACCTGCTGCGCTTGGCTGACCTGCCGGATTCCGGCCAGATGGCGCTGTATGACGGTCGTACCGGTGACGCCTTCGACCGCCCGGTGACGGTGGGCTACATGTACATGCTCAAGCTCAACCACCTGGTGGACGACAAGATGCACGCCCGTTCCACTGGCTCCTATTCGCTCGTCACCCAGCAACCGCTGGGCGGCAAGGCGCAGTTCGGCGGTCAGCGTTTCGGGGAGATGGAGGTGTGGGCGCTGGAAGCTTACGGCGCTGCCTATACCCTCCAGGAGATGCTCACGGTGAAGTCCGACGACGTGGAAGGTCGCACCAAGATGTACAAGAGCATTGTCGACGGCGACCACACCATGCATGCCGGTATGCCGGAGTCCTTCAACGTACTGGTGAAGGAAATCCGTTCGCTGGGCATCGATATCGAGTTAGAGAGCTAGGAGCCGACTCCATGAAAGACTTGGTGAAAGTCCTCAAATCGCAGTCACAGTCCGAAGAGTTCGATGCGATCAAGATCTCGCTCGCCTCGCCGGACATGATTCGCTCCTGGTCCTACGGTGAAGTCAAGAAGCCCGAGACCATCAACTACCGCACCTTCAAGCCGGAGCGGGATGGCCTGTTCTGCGCCAAGATCTTCGGTCCGGTGAAGGACTACGAGTGTCTGTGCGGCAAGTACAAGCGCATGAAGCACCGTGGCATCATATGCGAGAAGTGCGGCGTCGAGGTGACCAAGGCGGCGGTACGTCGCGAGCGTATGGGGCACATCGAGCTGGCCAGCCCCGTTGCTCACATCTGGTTCCTCAAGTCGCTGCCGTCACGCATCGGCATGTTCCTCGACATGACCCTGCGTGACATCGAGCGGGTGCTCTATTTCGAGAGCTTCGTGGTCATCGATCCGGGCATGACCACGCTGGACCGCGGTCAGCTGCTCAACGATGAGCAGTACTTCGAGGCCCTCGAGGAGTTCGGCGACGACTTCGACGCCCGCATGGGCGCCGAAGCGATCCAGGCGCTGCTCAAGGACATCGACCTCTCCGAAGAGGTCGATCGCCTGCGCGAGGAGATCCCGCAGACCAACTCCGAGACCAAGATCAAGAAGCTGTCGAAGCGCCTGAAGCTGCTCGAGGCCTTCCTCAACTCCGGCAACGAGCCGGCGTGGATGGTCATGGAGGTGCTGCCGGTACTGCCGCCCGACCTGCGTCCGCTGGTACCGTTGGACGGTGGCCGCTTCGCGACCTCCGACCTCAACGACCTGTATCGTCGAGTGATCAACCGTAACAACCGCTTGAAGCGGCTGCTCGACCTCAATGCGCCGGACATCATCGTGCGCAACGAGAAGCGCATGCTGCAGGAAGCGGTCGATGCGCTGCTGGACAACGGTCGTCGCGGCCGTGCCATCACCGGCTCTAACAAGCGCCCGCTGAAGTCCCTGGCCGACATGATCAAGGGCAAGCAGGGTCGCTTCCGTCAGAACCTGCTGGGCAAGCGCGTCGACTACTCGGGCCGTTCGGTCATTACCGTGGGCCCGACCCTGCGCCTGCATCAGTGCGGTCTGCCAAAGAAGATGGCGCTGGAGCTGTTCAAGCCGTTCATCTACTCCAAGCTGCAGTCGTTGGGCCACGCGTCCACGATCAAGGCCGCCAAGAAGATGGTCGAGCGTGAGCTGCCCGAGGTGTGGGACATCCTCGCCGACGTCATTCGCGAACACCCGGTGCTGCTCAACCGCGCGCCGACCCTGCATCGTCTCGGCATCCAGGCTTTCGAGCCGCTGCTGATCGAGGGCAAGGCGATCCAGCTTCACCCGCTTGTATGTGCCGCCTACAACGCCGACTTCGACGGCGACCAGATGGCCGTTCACGTGCCGCTGACGCTGGAAGCCCAGCTCGAGGCGCGGGCGCTGATGATGGCCACCAACAACGTGCTGTCGCCGGCCAACGGTGATCCGATCATCGTGCCGTCCCAGGACGTGGTGCTGGGTCTGTACTACATGACCCGCGAAAAGATCAACGCCAAGGGCGAGGGCATGGTGTTCTCCGGCCTCGACGAGGTCGAGCGCGCCTTTGGCAGCCAGAGCGTGTCCCTGCATGCGCGGGTCAAGGTGCGCCTCACCGAGGTGCTGGTTGACGAAGAGACCGACGAGCAGAACACGACTCGTACCATCTACGACACCACCGTGGGGCGTGCGCTGCTGTTCCGCATTCTTCCCGAGGGCGTGCCCTTCGAGCTGGTCGACCAGCCGATGAAGAAGAAGGCGATCTCCAAGCTGCTCAACGAGGTGTATCGTCGTGCCGGTCTCAAGCCGACGGTCATCTTTGCCGACCAGCTGATGTATACCGGTTTCCGCATGGCCACCTGGTCTGGCGCCTCCATCGGTGTCAACGACTTCGTCATTCCGGAAGCCAAGACGGAAATCGTCGATGCGGCCGAAGCCGAGGTCAAGGAGATCGAGGATCAGTTCTCCTCCGGTCTCGTCACCGCCGGCGAGAAGTACAACAAGGTCATCGACATCTGGTCCAAGGCCAACGACAAGGTGGCCAAGGCGATGATGGCGGGTATCTCCAAGGAGACCGTGATCGACCGCAACGGCAACGAGGTGGAGCAGGACTCGTTCAACAGCGTGTTCATCATGGCCGATTCCGGTGCCAGGGGTAGCGCCGCTCAGATTCGCCAGCTGGCGGGTATGCGCGGTTTGATGGCCAAGCCGGATGGCTCGATCATCGAGACGCCCATCGTGGCCAACTTCCGTGAGGGCCTGAACGTACTGCAGTACTTCATCTCGACCCACGGTGCGCGGAAAGGTCTGGCGGATACCGCACTCAAGACCGCCAACTCAGGCTACCTGACGCGTCGTCTGGTCGATGTGGCCCAGGACATGGTGATCACCGAGGTGGACTGCGGTACCGAGCAGGGGCTGACCCTGCATCCGGTCATCGAGGGTGGCGACATCATCGTTTCCCTGGCGCAGCGGGTGCTGGGCCGCGTAGTGGCTCAGGACGTCATCGACCCCGCCACGGACGAAGTGCTGATCGAGAAGGGCACTCTGCTCGACGAAGCCTGGTGCGAACGTCTCGATACCATGGGCGTCGACGAGATCGTGGTGCGCAGTGCCATCTCCTGTGAATCGACGCATGGCGTCTGTTCCACGTGCTACGGCCGTGACCTGGCTCGCGGACATCAAGTCAACATCGGCGAAGCGGTCGGCGTCATCGCGGCCCAGTCCATCGGCGAGCCGGGCACTCAGCTGACCATGCGTACCTTCCACATTGGTGGTGCGGCATCGCGGGCCTCGGCCGTGGATAGCGTACAGGTCAAGCATGGCGGCAAGGTGCGTCTGCACAACATGAAGTTCGTCGAGCGCGCCGACGGCAAGCTGGTGGTGGTGTCCCGCTCCAGCGCCCTGGCCATAGCCGACGATCATGGCCGCGAGCGTGAATACTACAAGCTGCCTTACGGCGCCGAACTGTCGATCAAGGACGGCGATGCGGTCGATGCCGGCCAGATGGTCGCCAAGTGGGATCCGCACACCCACCCGATCATTGCCGAAGTCGAAGGTAAGGTGCAGTACGTCGACATGGTCGAAGGCGTCACCATCCACCGCAGCGTGGACGAGATGACCGGTCTGTCGTCCATCGAGGTGATCGAATCGGCGGCGCGTCCGCAGGCCGGCCGTGACAGCCGTCCGATGATCCTGCTCACCGACGAGAGCGGCGAGCCGATCAGCGTGACGGGCTCCAATACGCCGGTGCAGTATCTGCTGCCGGGCAAGGCGATCGTATCGGCTGACAATGGAGCAGCGATCGGCATCGGTGAGATCGTCGCCCGTATCCCGGTGGAGGCGTCCGGCAACAAGGACATTACCGGGGGTCTGCCTCGCGTGGCCGACCTGTTCGAAGCACGTAAGCCGAAAGAGCCGGCCATCCTCGCTGAGATCAGCGGAACCATCAGCTTCGGCAAGGAAACCAAGGGCAAGCGTCGCTTGACGATCTCCCCGGAAGACGGTGGCGATCCGTTCGAGGCCCTGATTCCGAAATGGCGCCAGATCGCCGTTTTCGAAGGCGAAACGGTGGAGAAGGGCGAGGTGATCTCCGACGGCCCGAGCAACCCGCACGACATCCTGCGGCTGCTGGGTGTGGCGGAGCTGGCCAAGTACATTACCGCCGAAATCCAGGAGGTTTACCGCCTCCAGGGTGTGGGCATCAACGACAAGCACATCGAAGTGATCGTGCGTCAGATGCTGCGCAAGGTGGAGATTACCGACTCCGGCGACTCCGATTTCATCCCGGGCGATCAAGTCGAGCTGGTCCGGGTGCTGGAGGAGAATGCGCGCTTGGAGAAGGCCGAGAAGTTCCCGGCCCGCTACCAGCGCGTGCTGTTGGGTATCACCAAGGCCAGCCTGGCCACCGAGTCGTTCATCTCCGCGGCCTCCTTCCAGGAGACCACGCGGGTGCTGACCGAAGCGGCGGTTACCGGCAAGCGCGATTACCTGCGCGGCCTGAAGGAGAACGTGGTGGTCGGCCGTCTGATTCCGGCTGGAACGGGGCTTGCCCACCATCAGGAGCGTCGCCGCAAGCGGGATGACACCGAGCGTCTGCTCCATCCGTCGGCTTTCGATGTCGAGCAGGAGCTGGGTGCCCAGCTCACCGCGCTCGATTCGGACGACGAGCTGTAAGCGGGCCGGGCGTCAGGTAGGCGGGTGACCCCGTGTGCTTGACGCCCAACCCCGTTAGACCTTAGAATGCGCAGCCTTTAACAGTGGGGTGGGTGCGCCCGCGTCCGCTGAAAGGCAAGGCAACCATTGGAGTCAGCTACACAACATGGCAACGATCAATCAGCTCGTGCGCAAGCCGCGCAAGCGCCCCGCCGCCAAGAGCGACGTGCCGGCGCTTCAGGCCTGCCCGCAAAAGCGCGGTGTCTGCACCCGCGTCTACACTACCACCCCGAAGAAGCCGAACTCGGCCCTGCGTAAGGTCTGCCGTGTGCGCCTGACCAACGGGTTCGAGGTGTCTTCCTACATCGGTGGTGAAGGTCACAACCTTCAGGAACACTCTGTCGTGCTGATTCGCGGCGGCCGTGTCAAGGACTTGCCGGGCGTGCGTTATCACACCGTCCGCGGCGCCCTCGACACTTCCGGCGTACAGAATCGTAAGCAGGGCCGTTCCAAGTACGGTACCAAGCGTCCCAAGTCCTGATAGGGCTCGGTACCTAGCAATCATATCGGTCTGATAAGAGTAAGGTCGAGCGCCGCCATTGGCGGGAGTCTCGGGTTTGCCTGAAAGACCCTTCGTTAGAGGGCTTGTCATGCCTAGAAGAAGAGTAGTAGCCAAGCGCGAAATCCTGCCGGATCCCAAGTTCGGAAGCGAGCGCCTGGCCAAGTTCATGAACCACCTGATGGTCAGCGGCAAGAAGTCCACAGCTGAGCGTATCGTATACGGTGCGCTGGACACGGTTGCCGAGCGTAGCAAGGAAGAGCCGCTGGACATCTTCGATCGCGCGCTGGAAGCCATTCAGCCGATGGTCGAGGTCAAGTCCCGCCGCGTTGGCGGTGCGACCTATCAGGTGCCGGTTGAAGTTCGCCCCTCGCGTCGCCAGGCGCTGGCCATGCGCTGGCTGGTGGATGCGGCGCGCAAGCGCGGTGAAAAGACCATGGTGCAGCGCCTCGCCGGCGAAATGCTCGACGCCGCCGAGGGCAAAGGCTCCGCGGTCAAGAAGCGTGAAGACGTGCATCGCATGGCGGAAGCCAACAAGGCGTTCTCGCACTACCGTTTCTAAGCGCAGCGCTTCTAAACGCATCGCCAACCAACGGGGAGTTACACCGTGGCTCGCAAGACTCCACTAAATCGCTATCGCAATATCGGGATCGTCGCCCACGTTGATGCCGGCAAGACCACCACGACCGAGCGCGTGCTGTTCTATACCGGCGTCAACCATAAGCTCGGCGAGACCCATGAGGGTGCTTCCACCACTGACTGGATGGAGCAGGAGCAGGAGCGGGGTATCACCATTACCTCCGCTGCCGTGACTACCTTCTGGAAGGGCATGAACCACCAGTTCGATGAGCATCGTATCAACATCATCGACACCCCTGGGCACGTTGACTTCACCATCGAAGTCGAGCGCTCCCTGCGTGTGCTCGACGGTGCCGTCGTGGTGCTTTGCGGCTCCTCCGGCGTGCAGCCGCAGACCGAGACCGTATGGCGTCAGGCCAACAAGTACGAAGTGCCGCGCATGGTGTTCGTCAACAAGATGGACCGCACCGGCGCCGACTTCTTCATGGTCGTCGAGCAGCTCAAGGACCGCCTGGGCGCCAACGCCGTGCCGATCCAGATCAACTGGGGCACCGAGGAAGACTTCAAGGGCGTCATCGATCTGATCGAGATGAAGGCCATCCTGTGGAACGAGTCTGACCTGGGCGTCACCTATGACCTCGTCGATATTCCGGCCGAGCTCCAGGAGACCGCCGAGAAGTATCGCGAAGAGATGGTCGAGGCCGCCGCCGAGGCGTCCGAGGAACTGATGGACAAGTACCTCGAGGGCGTTGAGCTGACCAAGGAAGAGATCAAGGCCGGCCTGCGTCGCCGTACTCTGGCCAACGAAGTCGTGCTGGTCACCTGTGGTTCCGCCTTCAAGAACAAGGGCGTACAGGCGGTGCTGGATGCGGTGGTCGAGTACCTTCCGTCTCCCACCGAGGTCAAGGCCATCGAGGGCGAGCTGGACGACAAGGGCGGGACCGTCGCCACCCGCGAGGCTGACGATAATGCACCCTTCGCTGCCCTGGCGTTCAAGATTGCCACCGACCCCTTCGTCGGTACGCTGACCTTCATTCGCGTCTATTCCGGCGTTTTGAACTCTGGTGACGGCGTATTCAACTCCGTCAAGAGTAAGAAGGAGCGCGTCGGTCGTATTGTGCAGATGCACGCCAACTCCCGCGAGGAGATCAAGGAAGTGCGTGCCGGCGACATTGCCGCCTGTATCGGCTTGAAGGACGTGACCACCGGTGACACCCTGTGCGATCTGGAGAACAAGATCGTACTCGAGCGCATGGAGTTTCCGGATCCGGTCATCTCCGTGGCCGTGGAGCCGAAGTCCAAGGCCGATCAGGAGAAAATGGGTGTTGCCCTCGGCAAACTGGCTCAGGAGGATCCCTCCTTCCGCGTCAAGACCGACGAAGAAACCGGCCAGACCATCATCTCCGGTATGGGCGAGCTGCACCTGGACATCATCGTCGACCGCATGCGTCGCGAGTTCAAGGTCGAAGCCAATATCGGCAAGCCGCAGGTCGCCTATCGCGAAACCATTCGCGGCAAGGTCGAGCAAGAAGGCAAGTTCGTGCGTCAGTCCGGCGGTCGCGGCCAGTACGGTCACGTCTGGCTGCGCATCGAGCCGCTCACCGAGGCGGACAAGGGCGAAGACGAAGACATGCACTTCAAATTCGCCTCCGAGATCGTCGGCGGTGTGGTACCCAAGGAGTACGTGGGTGCCGTCGAGAAGGGAGCGTACGAGCAGCTGCAGAACGGCGTCATCGCGGGTTACCCGATGATCGACGTCAAGGTCACGCTGTACGATGGCTCCTACCATGACGTGGACTCGAACGAGAACGCGTTCAAGGTTGCCTCTTCCATGGCTGTCAAGGAAGGGGCCCGCAAGGCCAAGGCCGTGCTGCTGGAACCGGTGATGAAGGTCGAAGTCGTGACCCCCGAGGACTTCATGGGTGACGTCATGGGCGACCTCAACCGTCGCCGCGGTCTGGTGCAGGGCATGGATGACTCTTCCTCAGGCAAGGTCATCCGCGCAATGGTGCCTCTGGGCGAGATGTTCGGTTATGCAACCGATCTGCGCTCTCAGACCCAGGGACGTGCGAGCTACGTCATGGAGTTCGCTAAGTACGAAGAGGCGCCCTCCAGCATCGTTGAAGCCGTCATCAACCAGAAAGGCTAACCGCTAGCAAACGTAAAGAGGTTATCGAAGTGGCTAAGGAAAAATTCGAACGTTCCAAACCGCACGTCAACGTCGGCACCATCGGTCACGTCGACCACGGCAAGACCACTCTGACTGCGGCCCTGACTCGCGTTTCTGCTGAGGTCTTCGGCGGTGAATGGCGTCAGTTCGACTCCATCGACAATGCGCCGGAAGAGCGTGAGCGTGGTATCACCATCGCCACCTCTCACGTCGAGTACCAGTCCGAGCAGCGCCACTACGCGCACGTCGACTGCCCGGGGCACGCCGACTACGTCAAGAACATGATCACCGGTGCCGCTCAGATGGACGGCGCCATCCTGGTCTGTTCCGCTGCTGACGGCCCCATGCCGCAGACTCGCGAGCACATCCTGCTGTCTCGCCAGGTTGGCGTTCCGTACATCGTCGTGTTCCTGAACAAGGCCGACATGGTCGACGACGAAGAGCTGCTCGAGCTGGTCGAGATGGAAGTTCGCGAACTCCTCAACGAGTACGACTTCCCGGGCGACGACACCCCGATCATCACCGGTTCCGCCCTGATGGCGCTGAACGGTGAGGATGAGAACGGCATGGGCACCACCGCCGTTGCCAACCTGATCAAGGCCCTGGACGACTACATCCCGGAGCCCGAGCGTGCCATCGACCAGCCGTTCCTGATGCCGATCGAGGACGTGTTCTCTATCTCCGGTCGCGGCACCGTGGTAACCGGTCGTATCGAGCGCGGTATTGTCAAGGCGGGTGAAGAAGTCGAAATCGTCGGCATCAAGGACACCACCAAGACTACCGTTACCGGTGTCGAGATGTTCCGCAAGCTGCTCGACGAAGGTCGTGCCGGTGAGAACGTCGGCGCCCTGCTGCGCGGCACCAAGCGTGACGAAGTCGAGCGTGGCCAGGTTCTGGCCAAGCCGGGTTCCATCAACCCGCACACTGTCTTCGAAGCTGAAGTCTACGTGCTGTCCAAGGAAGAAGGTGGTCGTCACACCCCGTTCTTCAAGGGCTACCGTCCGCAGTTCTACTTCCGTACCACCGACGTGACCGGTACCTGTGAACTGCCGGAAGGCGTGGAAATGGTCATGCCGGGCGACAACGTCAAGATGGTCGTTACCCTGATCGCTCCGATCGCTATGGATGACGGTCTGCGCTTCGCCATTCGCGAGGGCGGTCGTACCGTCGGCGCTGGCGTCGTGGCCAAGATCATCCAGTAAGCGTTTTTCGCTGGAATGATCGAAGGGGGCTCCGCGAGGAGCCCCCTTTCTGCGCACCTTGGCAGAGTGTTTGACTCTTGCCCTCGGCGTGCATATAATGCGCATCCTTTGAATGCGTGGGTAGGCGGCACGTGCCGTCGACATCCATTGGAGTTTAGGGCAAATGCAGAACCAGAAGATTCGCATTCGGTTGAAGGCATTCGACCATCGCCTGATCGACCAGTCTGCCGCGGAGATCGTTGATACCGCCAAGCGGACCGGTGCTCAGGTGCGCGGTCCGATCCCGCTGCCGACGAACCGTGAGCGCTACACCGTACTGATTTCACCGCACGTCAACAAGGATGCGCGTGATCAGTACGAGATTCGCACTCACAAGCGTGTGCTCGATATCGTCGAGCCGACTGAAAAGACCGTTGATGCGTTGATGAAGCTCGACCTCGCCGCCGGCGTAGACGTGCAAATCAAGCTCGACTAACCACACTAGACACTCGCGGCCCAGCGCTCCACGCCCGACGTCAGGGAAGAGCAGCAGCCGCCACGCCGTGATGGCGTCATACAACGTGCTAGTGGAATGCTCTGGAAAGGGCAGCCATAGCGGGTGACAGCCCCGTACACTAAAGGAGACTGAGAATGACTATCGGTTTGGTCGGTAGAAAGGCCGGTATGACCCGTGTCTTTACCGAAGATGGCGCGTCCGTGCCCGTAACCGTGATCGAGGTTGAGCCGAATCGCGTCACCAGCGTCAAGACCCTGGAGTCTGACGGCTACGCGGCGATTCAGGTCACAACCGGCTCCCGCAAGGCCAAGCACCTCACCAAGGCGCAAGCAGGTCAGTACGCCAAGGCAGGTATCGAGGCCGGTCGTTCGCTGATGGAGTTCCGCGTCGCTGAAGGCGATGAGGCTCCGGAAGTGGGCGGCGAACTCACCGTATCCCTCTTCGAAGCTGGTCAGAAAGTCGATGTGACCGGCACCTCCAAGGGCAAGGGCTTCCAGGGCGCCGTCAAGCGCTGGAACTTCCGTACCCAGGATGCCACCCACGGCAACTCCCTGTCGCATCGTGCGCCGGGTTCCATCGGTATGTGTCAGACCCCGGGTCGCGTCTTCAAAGGCAAGAAAATGGCCGGTCAGATGGGCAACGTCCGCTGCACCGTTCAGAGCCTCGAAGTCGTACGGGTCGATGCCGAGCGCAACCTGCTGTTGATCAAGGGTGCCGTGCCGGGTGCTACCGGCAGCGACGTCATTGTTCGTAGCGCCGTCAAAGCTGGCTGAAGAGGAAAGAATCGATGAATCTGAATCTTGCTGCAGGCGCGGGTACTGTCGAAGTCGCCGACGCCACCTTTGGCAAAGAATTCAACGAGGCGCTGGTTCACCAGGTCGTCACCGCCTATCTGGCTGGTGGTCGTCAGGGTACCCGTGCCCAGAAGACGCGTTCCGACGTGCGTGGCGGCGGTAAGAAGCCGTGGCGCCAGAAAGGTACCGGTCGCGCTCGTGCCGGCACCATCCGTTCCCCGCTGTGGCGCAGCGGCGGCGTGACCTTTGCGGCTCGTCCCCAGGACCACTCGCAGAAGGTCAACCGCAAGATGTATCGCGCCGCAATGCGCTCCATCCTGTCCGAGCTGGTGCGCCAGGAGCGTCTGATCGCCATCGACGAGTTCACCGTCGATGCGCCCAAGACCAAGCAGCTGGTTGCCAAGCTGGGTGAGCTGGGTCTCGAGAAAGCGCTGATCGTCACCGAAGAAGTCGACGAGAAGCTCTATCTGGCCGCCCGCAACATTCCCAATGTGGATGTGGTGGACGTGGCTGCCGCCGATCCGGTGAGCCTGATCGCCTTCGACAAGGTGCTGGTCACCGTCTCTGCTCTGCGTAAATTCGAGGAGAAGCTGGCATGAACCAGGAGCGCGTTTTCAAGGTTCTGCTCGGTCCGCACGTGACCGAGAAGGCCGCTTTCGCCGCCGAGCGCAACCAGTATGTGTTCAAGGTTGCCAGTGACGCTACCAAGCCGGAAATCAAGCAGGCCGTTCAGGTGCTGTTCGGTAAGAAGGTCGATAGCGTCCAGGTGCTGAACATGAAGGGCAAGACCAAGCGCAGTGCGCACGGTCTGGGCCGCCGCCAGGGCTACCGCAAGGCCTATGTGACCCTGGCAGCTGGTGAGACGCTCGAAGACTTCACTGGCGCCGAATAAGGGCAGGAGTACGGATCATGGCAATCGTCAAGACTAAACCCACATCCGCCGGTCGTCGCCACGTCGTCAAGGTCGTCAGCGAAGACCTGCACAAGGGCAAGCCCTACGCGCCGCTGCTGGAAAAGCAGTCGCGTACCGGTGGGCGTAACAACAACGGTCGTATCACCACTCGCCATGTGGGCGGTGGTCACCGTCAGCACTACCGGCTGATCGACTTCAAGCGTACCAAGGATGGCGTTCCTGCCATCGTTGAGCGTCTCGAGTACGATCCCAACCGTAGCGCCCATATCGCGCTGCTGAAGTACCTGGACGGCGAGCGTCGTTACATCATCGCGCCCAAGGGCGTGAGTGCTGGCGACAAGCTCGAGTCCGGCGTGAATGCGGCGATCAAGAAGGGCAATACCCTTCCGCTGCGTAACATCCCGCTGGGTTCCACCGTTCACTGCATCGAACTCAAGCCCGGCAAGGGTGCGCAGATCGCTCGCAGTGCCGGTACCAGCGCCCAGTTGGTCGCTCGTGAAGGCAGCTATGCCACCCTGCGTCTGCGCTCCGGCGAGATGCGCAAGGTGCTGGCCGACTGCCGTGCGACCCTGGGTGAAGTGAGCAACTCCGAGCACAGCCTGCGTCAACTTGGCAAGGCCGGTGCAAAGCGCTGGAGAGGCGTGCGTCCGACCGTTCGCGGTGTGGCCATGAACCCGGTGGATCACCCGCATGGTGGCGGTGAAGGCCGTACCAGCGGTGGTCGTCACCCGGTTTCGCCGTGGGGTGTGCCCACCAAGGGCCACAAGACCCGCAAGAACAAGCGCACCGACAAGCTGATCATTCGTCGTCGTAATAAGACGCGTTGATCTAAATTGCCAAGACATTAAGAGGTAACGGCTGTGCCACGTTCACTGAAGAAAGGTCCATTCATCGACCTTCATCTGCTGAAGAAGGTTGAGGCTGCAGTGGAGAAGAACGACCGCAAACCGATCAAGACCTGGTCGCGTCGTTCCATGATCCTGCCGAACATGGTCGGGCTCACCATTGCTGTCCATAACGGTCGCCAACACGTCCCGGTGCACGTCTCCGAGGAAATGGTTGGCCACAAGCTGGGCGAATTCGCTGCCACCCGCACCTATCGCGGGCATGCGGCGGACAAGAAAGCCAAACGGTAAGCCAGAGAGGATTGAGAGATGGAAGTCACAGCTAAGCTGCGTGGCGCTCGTTTATCCGCCCAGAAGGCCCGTTTGGTGGCTGACCAGGTGCGCGGTAAACCG
>NZ_JAFIFK010000017.1 GCF_020832045.1 Halomonas sp. | reverse complement strand
ATTGGACATGGAAAAATCACGCGAGAACCGGGACGGGGCGCAGAGCACCCAGATGTCTCAGGAAGAGCGCGAGACACTGCGTGATGGCGCCCGTCGGCTGACCGAGCGCGACGTCCCCGAGGAGAGTGCCAGCCATAAGGCCGGACGCACATCGGCCCAGGACGACGTCTACCGCCCGGATGCCAACGTGGATAACCAGAAGCACAGTGGCCAGAAGCCCGGGGTCGATACGCGCCGCGAAACGACCCCGGTAGGCGGTGCACAAGTTGTACGCGACAAGTCCTCCCACAAGGACAACATCGACGATCAGGCCGAACGGACGAAGTCGGAGCGTCGTAAAGGCTGAATTGGCGGTGAGCGCTGAGGATCGATGCGAGGCTGACAACCGCCCTGGCGACAGGCATCATATCGGCTTTGGGTGATGGAATAAGTTGGCATGCTCGATCCCGGCGCTTTGTTGGGCCCTCTCTGGACCTTGTTGTCCTTCGTTGTCCTGGGCTGGCTCGCCGCACGGTGGCTCGCCATCGACCCGCGGCCCATCGCTACGCTCCTCATCTATTTGATTGCCCCGGTCACGTTTTTTCGTGGCCTGCTGCTTGGCGGCCCAACGCCTGGCTACCTGCTGTTGACTCTCGGCCTGTTCCTGCTGGCAAGCCTCGTGGCAGCCATCATCAACCCCCTGGCCAAGCGCTTCCTGGCACCCCAGGAGAGTGCCCTGCTCGCCTTCTCCTCCGGCACCGGCAATACCGGCTACTTCGGCCTGCCCATCGCCATGGTCTTGCTGCCGCCTGAAGGCGTCACCCTGTATCTCTTCTGTGTTCTCGGCGTGACGCTCTATGAGTTCACGGTCGGTTTCTACTTGAGTGCCCGCGGGCGGTTCTCGGTACGCGAGAGCCTGGCCAAGATCGTACGCCTGCCCCTGATCTACGCCTTTCTCGCCGCACTGTTGGTGAGCGGGCTCGGCTTGTCACTGCCGACCACGCTGATGGAGAGCCTGTCGGTATTCCCTGCCACCTATACGCTGCTCGGCATGATGATCATCGGCATGACTCTTGGCCGGGTCGCCATTCGAGAGATCGACCTGCGGTTCATGGCCGGCTGCGTGGCCATCCGCTACCTGCTGTGGCCCTGGCTGATGCTGGCGGTCGTGCTGCTGCTTCAGACGCTGATGACACTGCCCGATGAGCTGGCCCTGGCCCTGCTGCTGCTCGGCGTGGTGCCGATGGCCGCCAATGTGGTGGTGGTCGCCATGGAGCTCGGTATCAAGCCCGAGAAGGGCGCCCTCGCCGTACTGGCCACCACCCTGGCCGCGCCACTGCTGATTCCGCTCTACCTGAAGTTGCTCATGTCGCTGGCAGGGCTATAGAGAGGCTCGGCCGGGGTACGAATTGCTCTTGCAGCCAGTGGCGGCGCAGCTAGCCTGAAAAGAGGCATCTCGAAAGGAGACGACCATGTATCGTCAGGCAAAATGGCTGCTGGCCATCGTCATGCTGCTTTTCCTCGCACCTGCCCAGGCTCACCACGGCTGGGTCGGCGGCGAGACCATCGAGATCGAAGGCACCATCACCCAAGTAAGGCTAGGCAATCCTCACGGCGAACTTCAACTCGACGTGGATGGTGAAACGTGGACGGTCGAGGTCGGCCAGCCCTGGCGCAACGAACGCGCCGGCTTGACGGAAGGCGACCTCGCCGAAGGGGTGGAACTGCGTGTCTCGGGCGAACATGCTCGTGAGCGAGTGCTCAAGGCCGAGCAGCTGTGGATCGGTGACGAGCACTATGTGCTCTATCCTGGGCGAATCTGACCCGGCGGCGTGGAAGCTCTGCTGACATCGCTCGACGAAACCGCCCTGGCCGAATGGGTGCGGCTCTCTCGCTGGGGCTATGCAGCGATCAATACGCTGCACGTGCTGGGCATCGGCCTGCTGATCGGTGCCATCATCGCCCTCGACCTGCGCCTGCTGGGTTGGCACAAGCGCTTGCCGCTAAGTGAGCTGGGCCGGCTGCTGCAGCCGGTGGCGGTGGTTGGGCTCCTGCTGGCAATGGCCAGCGGGGCGCTGCTGTTCCTCGCCGACCCCAGCGGCTATGCCGCCATGCCACTTTTCTTGCTCAAGATGACACTGATCGCACTGGCCATCGTCAATGCCCTGCTGCTCAACCTGGGGCCGGGGCTGGCAAATGCCACGCCCCGGCGGCTGCTCGTGGCCGCCACCCTATCGCTGCTGTCATGGCCGGCCGTGCTATTGGCGGGCCGCATGCTGGCCTTCGTCGACGGCTGACGGAGCGAGCCTCAGCGCGAAGCCATGGCAATACAGGCCTCGGCACAGCGATGGCACGCCTCGGCACACTGCTGACAATGGTCGGCCTCGTGCTTACCACACTCATCGGCACAAGCCTTACAAATATCGGCGCATAGGCGACACAGCTGATTGGCGTACTCGCTGTCTTGGGCCATGAAGGAAGCTGCCAGACGGCAGATCTGGGCGCACTGCATGTCCAGGCGAATACACTCCGCCATCATCTTGACGTCATCTTCCTGCAGGCAGGAAGCCGCACAGCGGTCGCAGTAGGCAGCGCAGACATGACACGCTTCGATGCATGATTTGAAGTGGCCAAAGTCCATCTCGTTTACCTCGATCCGTGAATGTATGGCACTCCAGTGAAAGCTAGCCGAGGGTCGAGAGGCCAACAAGCGAAGCGCTGACCATTCCTGCCCGCCGAGAAATGAC
>NZ_JAFIFK010000012.1 GCF_020832045.1 Halomonas sp. | reverse complement strand
GGAGCGCGCGCTGGCCCCAATCTCCTATGCCCCGCCTGCCATGGCCTGAGCGGCCCGCCTAGAGCGCCAGCCCAACAGCGCCGCCTCCGGGGGGCGCTGTCGTTTTCAGTCGAAAAACCAAGCCTTCATCGTATGGGTAATCCGCCGCATATCCGCCTCGCTGGTGATATAGGCGGGCATGGTGTAGAACCAGCGTCCGAAGGGGCGCAGCCAGACGCCGCGGCGGCGGGCGAATGCCGCGACGCCCTGCAGTCGGGCGGAATCCTTTACCTCGATGACCGCGGTGGCGCCGAGCACGCGTATGTCGCTGACGGCTGGATGGTGACGTAGTGCTTCGTCTGCCAACAGCTCTTCACGCAATACGCGATTCAGGCCGGCGATCTTTTCCAGGTAGTTCTCCTCCTCGAACACGGCGAGACTCTCAAGGGCGACGCGGCAGGCCAGCGGGTTGCCCATGAAGGTAGGGCCGTGCATGAATGCGTGCAGAGGTGTCTCGCCGGCGAAGACGTCGTGCACCCTGTCGGTAGCCAGCGTGGCGGCATGGCCCAGGTAGCCGCCGGTGAGCCCCTTGGAGAGCACCATGATGTCGGGGGTCACCCCGGCGTGGTCGGCAGCGAACATCCGGCCGGTTCGACCGAAGCCCGTGGCGACCTCGTCGAACACCAGCAGCACGTCGAATTCATCGCACAGCTCCCGGGCGCCGGTCAGATAGTGGGGAGACGTCATATTGAGCCCGCCCGCGGCCTGTAGCAGAGGCTCCATCAGCAGCGCAGCGATCTCTTCATGGTGTTGTTCCAATACGCCACGCAGCGCCGCAAGGTCCTTGGCAACGAGCTCGGCAGCGGCATCGTAAGGTGCCACCGGGGCAGGGGCGAAATGGTGGCGAGGCAAATAACCGGAGAACAGGCTGTGCATTCCCTCCTCGGGATCGCATACCGCCATGCAGCCACTGGTATCACCGTGGTAGGCCTTCATCAGCGACAGCATACGGTGCTTTTCCGGCCTGCCGCGAAGGTAGTGGTATTGCACTGCCATCTTCATCGCCACTTCCATCCCCACTGAGCCGCTGTCGGAATAGAAGACGTGTTCGAGCCCTGGCGGGGTGATTCTTACCAGCTCACGGGCCAGGCGGTCTGCCGGCTCATGGGTCAAACCACCCAGCATGACGTGGCACAGCGTATCCGCCTGCTCCTTGATCGCTGCTACCAGGCGAGGATGGGCATAGCCGTGAATCATGCACCACCAGGAGCAGGTGGCGTCGAGCAGCGTTTCGCCGCCTTCAAGGAAAAAACGGGCCCCCTCGCCGCCGACGACCTTGGGTGCGACGGGTTGCGTAAGCAAATGAGCATAGGGATGCCAGACGGGGGAAGTCATCATTGCCACCGTGAGGTATGCGAAACCAGCAGCCCGTACATGCGACAGGCGCAGGTAGTCGATGGTGTCGCGAGTGCTGTAACGAACAATCTGTCGACAAGGTGTATCAGGCGGCTCGGCAAAGAGGAGCCGTGATGGTGCGGATGGGGAGACTTGAACTCCCACGCCCGAAGGCACCAGAACCTAAATCTGGCGTGTCTACCAATTCCACCACATCCGCAGGGTTGGGCAGGCGTCCACATTGTACGGACCCTTGTTCGCAAGTCAATTGTCATTGGGCAGGTCGAGGTACGCAATTGCGGCTTCGGGACGCCTTGAGGGGGCAACCCGGCTCAAGCGTGGCACTATTCCCAAGCATGGCGCCGCCAGCGTGTGCCGCAGGGTTTCCAGATTGGCCTCGTAAAGAGACGCATCCCGGGCAAAGTCGGCGTCCAGCAGGTTCCCCACCCAGCCGGCGAGACGAGCGCCATCCGCGCGTATCGTCTCCGCCGTCAAACGCGCATGATTGATACAGCCAAGTTTGAGGCCGACCACCAGAATCACCGGGAGCTCAAGCCTAAGCGCCAACCCGGCAAGCTCTTCCTCGTCGTTCAGCGGTACTCGCCATCCGCCAGCGCCCTCGATGAGTAGCAGGTCGCGCGTTGCAGAAAGCGGCGAGGCGAGCCGCTCCTCGAGCTCAGCGAGAGTCACGTGCCTACCGACCTGACGCGCGGCCAGGTGGGGGGCGATGGCAGGCCCGAAGGCGAATGGGTTGATTGTTTCGTAGCATACGGGCGGTACGCTGCGTGCCTGAAGGGCTAGGGCGTCGTCATTGCGCAGCCCATCGGGTGTCATCCGACAGCCGGAAGCCACGGGCTTGAGCCCCAACGTGCTCAGGCCCCTGGAGCGGGCCAATGCCAGCAAGCCGGCAGCGACCAGTGTCTTGCCGGCATCGGTATCGGTGCCGGTCACGAAGAAGGCGGACATGGCGTCGGCTCCTTGTCGAGAACGATGCACAGGCGCTGATAGCTGACCGGCAGTCCTGCGGCTTCCCGCAGCGCTTCGTAGCGCTTCTCGGCACGAGCGACATCGCTGCGCGTCAGTGTCACCGTGCGGCGGGTTGCATGGGCCCCCACACCTTTGATCGAGGCCATTACCGCCCTCAGATCAGGGTAGTGGAAGCGTTCGCTTACGGCACTGCTCTGGACCTTGCCGAAGCCTGCTAGGCGTGCGCTAGCCAGATGCCGCTCACGGGATTGGAAGGGGAGAAGGGCGTCGCCGCTCGACCAGGCGTGAGCGAGTTCCTGTAGTGTCCCCGGCCCCAAGGTGTTGATCACGGCACGGCCGCCGGGACGAAGCACTCGGAAGAGCTCCGCCATAATGGCGTCGAGGTCGGGACACCACTGAATCGCGAGATTGGAAAATGCGACGTCCACCCGGCAGTCGGCAAGCGGAAGGTCGGCGGCGTCGGCGCATAGCCAGTGGACTCGAGGCGAGGGCGACTGGTGGGCGGTGGCGAGCATGCCTGGGGCTATATCGAGACCGATGACGCGACAGTCCGCGCCGTAGTGTTCTGCCAGGCATCGGCTCCAGTGCCCGGGGCCACAGCCCAAGTCGAGTACGCTTCGGGCATGGGCCGGCAGGTGCTCCCAGAGGGCTTCCCCCATCTTCTGTTGGGCCAGGGCCAGCTGCTTGTAGCGATCCGAGGCACGCGAGAAGGCCCTGGCAACCTGTCGGCGCCAGACGCCTGGGTCGCCGGTTTCATTTCGACAGGCCGCGCGACTTTGAACGGCAGTCATCGCGCCGCCTCGGCCTTGTCGTCACAGGCGAGGGTGAGCTCCTGTCCCAGGCCTGAGAGGTAACCGGCCAGCGCTGCGGGGCGGGATAGCATCGGGCAGTGACCGGTTTCGGTAAGCAGCAGGTTAGCCGACTCACGTGTGGTTGCATGCATCAAGCCATCATGCTCTCCCGCGATGCGGCGTATCGGGCAAGGCGGCGATGACAGCATGGGCGTAAGATCCATGTCGCGCAGTTGATCAAGCCCGGCCGCCAGGGAGCGCAGCGAAGCGCTTGGCTGACTTCCGATCAGGTCGAGCAGGCGCCGATGGGCTGAGCGCGGTGCAGGCTCTCCCTGGAGCTGCCAGCGCAGGAAATGTTGCCAGGTGGCCATGGGGTCGCGCTCGAAGGCCCGGCGAAAGGTAGCCAGTTCCGCTGTCGAGACGCCGTCGGCATGGCAGAACTTCGGTCCGGTTCCGATCAACACCAGCGCCTTGGGTACTGGCAGGTGTGCCAGCAACGCGCCGGCCAGCAAGCCGCCGAGCGACCAGCCGACCCATACGGCATCGTTGGGCAGCTGATCACGCATCTTTGCGGCCAGTGCCGGGAGGGATGCCGAAAAGCTTTCAGCGAACCGTTCACCGTAGCCTGGCCAGTTGGGCGTTCTCACATCGAGATGTTTCGGCCAGTGAGGCGCGAGCGTTTGCCAGATCCGCGCATCGATCCCCCAGCCGGAGAGAAGTACCAGTGCCGTCATGCCGTCAGCTTCCGCTGCATTCGCGACAGGGCGTCGAGCAGAACATCCAGTTGGGTCGTGCTGTGGCTGGCGGAAAGGGTGATGCGCAGACGATCCTCACCCCGAGGCACGCTAGGTGGACGAATCGCGCCGACCAGAAGGCCAGCCTCCCGCAGCCGTGCTGCCCATTGCATGACGCGCGCCCCTGCACCCAGTATCAGCGGCTGAATGGGCGTAAAGGAGTCCGTAAGCGGCAGGTCCATCAGCGCTGCCTCGTGGCGGAAATAGCTGATATTGCGACGCAGGCGGTCACGGCGCTCCGGCTCGGCGGCAAGGATATCGAGTGCCGCCAGACTGGCGCCGGCCACGCCGGGGGGCTGCGCCGTGGTGTAGACATAGGCGCGTGCGAACTGCATCAAGTGCAGTATCAGCGCTTCGCTACCGGCAACGAAGGCGCCGGCGGTACCCAGCGCCTTGCCGAGAGTGCCGACCAGTATCGGCACGCTCTCATGGCCATGGGCGCGACCCACGCAGCCATCTCCCCGGGCGCCGAGCACGCCTACCCCATGGGCGTCGTCGATCATCAGCCAGGCGCCGTGTCGGGCGCTGACTGCCGCCAGAGCGGCTACATCCGCTACGTCGCCATCCATGCTGAACACACCATCGCTGACCACCAGTTTCGGTGTCTCCGGTGGAGCTCGGCAGAGAAGGCGCTCGAGGTCGTCGTGGTCGCGATGATGGAAGCGGCGTGAGCGTGCACCCGCGAGTCCGGCGCCATCGATCAGCGAGGCGTGGTTGAGACGGTCCTGGAAAACCAGTGTATGGCTGTCGCACAGGGCCTGCAGCGTGCCCAGATTGGCCATGTATCCGGTGGAGAAGAGCAGCGCACGGGGGCGTCCAACGAGCTCGGCCAGGCGTCGTTCGAGCGTTTCGTGCACCTCCAGGTGCCCCGTTACCAGGTGAGAGGCCCCGGTTCCGCTGCCGTACTCCCGCGCCGCTGCGGCCTGGCTCTCAGCCAGACGCGGGTCGCCCTTGAGTCCGAGGTAATCGTTACCGGCAAAGTCGATCAGTCCGGCCTGGAGCGTACGACGCTCGCGCCACAGCCCCTCGGCACGACGCCAGGCCGCCGCCTCATGGAGGCGTGCAGGCCACACGGATGAAGACGTCATTCCCGATCAGGCCTGAGTGGCGTCATAAGCCAGCGCTGCGCTGCGAGCCTGGCTCGTCTGACGTGCCAGAGCGCCCTCGAGCGAGCTTTGCTGCTGAGCATCGTCCTGGCAGGTGCTGCGACGCTCAGGGTGCAGCCCGAGTTTTGCAAATAGCGCCCGGTCGCGGGTCGCCTGCGGATTGCCGGTGGTAAGCAGTCTGTCGCCGTAGAAAATCGAATTGGCACCGGCCAGGAAGGCCAGCGCCTGAGTCGACTCATCCATCTGCTCGCGACCGGCCGACAGCCGCACATGACTGGCCGGCATCAGAATTCGGGCCACGGCGATGGCGCGTATAAACTCGATGGGGTCGAGGTCCTCGACGTTCTCCAGCGGTGTACCGGGCACCTTGACCAGCATGTTGATCGGCACCGACTCGGGATGTGGCTCCAGCCGGGCCAACTGCTGGAGTAGCGCCGCGCGGTCGCGGGGGGCTTCGCCCATACCGAGTATGCCCCCCGAGCAGACCTTCATACCTGCCTCGCGCACGTTGGCCAACGTCTCCAGCCGGTCGGCGTAGGTTCGGGTGGTGATGATCTCACCGTAGTAGTCCGGCGAGGTGTCGAGGTTGTGGTTGTAGTAATCGAGACCGGCTGCAGCAAGGCGGCTGGCCTGAGCGCCGTCCACCATGCCCAGGGTCATGCAGGTCTCCAGCCCCAGGGCCTTGACCTGGCTGACCATCTCGAGCACTACGTCGAGGTCCTTTTCGCGCGGGCTGCGCCAAGCCGCACCCATGCAGAAGCGGCTGGCGCCTGCTTCTTGCGCGGCCTTGGCCTGAGCCACTACCTTCTCGATCTCAAGCAGTTTTTCCTTGTCCAGCCCGGTGGCATAGTGTCCCGACTGTGGGCAGTACTTGCAGTCCTCGGGGCAGGCGCCGGTCTTGATCGACAGCAGAGTGGAGACCTGTACCGCGTTGGCGTCGAAGTGAGCGCGATGAACCTGCTGAGCGCGGAACAGCAGGTCGTTGAAGGGAAGAGCGAAGAGTGCCTCGATCTCACCCAACGACCAATCGTGGCGGGGGGGCTTTCTTGCCTCGTCGGCTTGGGTGGCATGCATGAGATCGGACATGTGAACTCGCCTTGGTCAACTTTGTATAGGTTGGGATGTTGACCGTGAGCGTACGTGAAATTGGCGCTCTGTCAACCCGTCAAATATTTCAGGTTGACGAGAAGGCAAGTTCAGGCAAGGCAACACAAAGAGAATGCTAAGCTCGACACCAATACGGAGCGCGGCGATAAGGACATTGGTAGTGAAACCAGACTTCGAACCGGAGCCCACCGATGAGGAGCGGCGCAGCAAAAGCGGATGTCGTAGCTGGCTGACGCCGCTCTGGCATGGGCTGGATCTTGGCCTGCGCCGCGCGCTGCCGGGCCGCTGCAATTTCTGTCTGGCGCCGGCCACGCAGGAGCGGCCCTGGTGCGAGGCGTGTTTCGAGTCGCTGCCCTGGAACCTTCCCGCTTGCCCGAGCTGTGCCGAGCCGCAGCCGATGGGCTCCCACGCAGACAGACTCTGCGGGCACTGCCTGACCCGGCCGCTGGCCCTCGTTCGCTCGCGCGTGCCGTTGCGCTACGAAGGGGAAGTGGCCCAGCTCATGCAGCGCTTCAAGTTCCACGCCTCACCCCGGGCCGGCAATGTCCTGCTGGAACTGCTCGAGCTAGGCCTGCCACCACACGCATTGGCTTGGCCCGAGGCGCTGATTCCGGTGCCTCTGCATCCACGCCGCGCCAGGGAGCGAGGCTTCGATCAAGCCGATTGGCTGTCCAGGCGGCTGGCGGCACGCCACGGCCTGCGGTTGCAAAAGGCAAAGCGGCACCATCACACTCCCAGCCAGCGCGGCCTCGACCGCGTCGAGCGTTTCCGCAACCTGCGTGATGCTTTCGTCATACCCGCCGAGCTTCCCGCTCGCGTGGCCCTGCTCGATGATGTCATGACCACCGGCGCAACATTGGACGCGCTGGCTCGGGCGTGTCTGGCGGCCGGGGCTCGCGAGGTAGAGGCCTGGGCGGTGGCACGCACCCCGTTGTAGCTGGGCGGTGGCACGCACCCCGCTGTAAGGGACGTGCGGAGTACACGGCAAGCTGTGGCTGTTAACATGTGAGCTCTTCTCTACCGGTGACGATCATGCAGAGTACGCCGCACCCTTTTGCTGCCCTTTCCCCCGCGCGTGTCGTGGCTGCCGTCGAGTCGCTCGGCTTCTGGCTGCCGGGTGAGCCTTTTGCATTGAACAGTTACGAGAATCGGGTCTACCTACTGCATGACGACGAAGGGCGGCGTTGGGTCGCCAAATTCTATCGTCCCGAGCGTTGGCACGATGCCCAGATTCAGGAGGAGCACGACTTTCTGGATGAGCTGGCGGCAGGGGGAGTCGCCGTGGCCGCGCCATGGCGTGACGCCGAGAGGCGAAGTCTACACCACGCCGAGGGCTTCCGGTTGGCCCTGTTCCCGCAGCGTTCGGGGCAAGCCCCCGAGCTGGAGAAACCGTCCCATCTGTTTGCCTTGGGCGAGCTCATCGGCGCCGCTCATGCCGTAGGGGAGCGCGAGGCCTTCCGGCACCGGATCAGCCTCGACATGGATGAAATGGTTCGCGAAGCTCAACGGAGGGTATTGAGCGCCCCCTGGCTTGATCGTCGACAGCGTCAGGCCTACGAGCGCGTATCCGACGCTCTGCACAGCGAATTGCAGCGCTATGCCTGGGCATCACGCTCGGCGATCCGCGTTCACGGTGATTGCCATATCGGCAACATCCTCGGCCGAGATGACAGCTTTGCCCTAGTGGATTTCGACGACTGTCTGATGGCGCCCGCCATCCAGGATCTCTGGATGCTGCTTACCGCGCAGCAAGAGGCGGAGTGGCACATGCAGCTTTCGGAAGTGCTCGAGGGCTACGAGCAGAGTCGGGAATTCGATCGCGATGAGCTCAAACTGATAGAGCCACTGCGCACGCTGCGGCTCATGCGCCACAGCGCCTGGCTGGTGGCCCGCTGGGATGACCCCGCCTTTCCGCCGGCGTTTCCGTGGGTGCCCGACGCAGGCTATTGGGACGCCCATATTCGCCAGCTGGAACAGCAGCGTCAGGCGCTGGGAAAGACGCCGCTGTGGTTGGCCTGAGGCGCACTCACCTGAGTGCGTCGAGCGGGCTCATTCGTCATCGGGGTTGGGGCGCTCGGCAGGTATCGGGTTGGCGATACCTGCGCCATTGGCCTGGCGGCGCTGCTCGTTGATTCGCGCAGAGGGGTTATCCTGCTCGGCGATCTCCAGCCGAGTCGCCAGCTTGAGATGAAAGACGTGCTCCGCGGAGAGTTCGCAATGGCCAGCTTCACACACCGACAGCCCATAGCTGCCATCCAGGTCGTAGCCGGCGGCTGAAATTTCCCCGCTATAGATATCGCTGTCACTTCCGTCTGTTTCGATGCACGTCAGTGACTTGGTGGTGACGCGCAGGCGGTCGCCGTCCTGACGGGCATCGCCAACCAGTACGCAGTATTCCGGCAGCTCGTGGCTGGCTCCGTCGACCCCGCTGACGGGGCGAAACAGAACATCGTCCATGCGCCCTTCGTTTGCCTCGATAACGAGGCTGTCTACGGCCTGTACTGCGACCGTGGCGTCCTGGGGCAGGGAAAGCGTCCCCGCCGAAGCATGTAGGGGTAACACAAGCAGGGCCATTCCACTGGCTGACAGTATCGCGTGCGGAATCTTGATCATTTCGTGCTCTCGCGGGGGCTCAGACTGCCCGTTTCGGCAGTTTTCATATGGCTCATTTTACCATAGCTGCCAGGGTGCGGCAGTGGCTCGAATGTCGCACGGGTGCAATTTCGTACGAGCTGCCTGCGATAGACTGTCGGTTACGATAGAATGGCGAGTTGAAGTAGATAAAGTTGTACAAGATATAATTTTTGTATATCTTTTGTATTTAGTGGTGACGATGGCCAGGCCATCGCGAAACAAGCGGTATCACCAGTTTCAGGGCCTGACCATGAACGAAGAACTTGCCGGCTTCTACCGCCAGATCATTCTCGAGCTGGGTGAAGACCCAAATCGTGAAGGGCTGCGCGATACGCCCAAGCGTGCTGCCAAGGCGATGCAGTTTCTCACGCGCGGCTATTCCCAGACGCTCGAGGAGATCGTCAACGGCGCCGTTTTCCAGAGCGAAACCGACGAAATGGTGCTCATCAAGGACATCGAACTCTACTCGATGTGCGAGCATCATCTATTGCCCTTCATCGGCAAGTGCCATATTGCTTACCTGCCCAGCGGCAAGGTGCTAGGACTTTCCAAGTTCGCGCGCATCGTCGACATGTATGCCCGCCGCATGCAAATTCAGGAAAACCTGACTCGCCAGGTTGCCGAGGCGGTGCAGCAGGTTACCGGTGCGCGTGGCGTGGCGGTAGTGATCGAAGCGCGACATTTATGCATGATGATGCGTGGCGTGGAGAAGCAGAATTCCAGCATGTCATCTTCCATGATGCTGGGTGCGTTTCGAGACAACCCGACGACACGCCAGGAATTCCTGACCCTCGTCAGCGGGCGCTGAAGTACCTTCGGCCTTTGGCCATTCCTCTCTGGAGCCGATGCCTATGACGCTGCATGCCCTGGATGATCAGCATCTCGACCATGACCTGGCAACGATACGCATCAAGAACCTGCGTCTGCGCACCTACATCGGCATCAAGGAAGAGGAAATCCTTAACCGTCAGGATGTCATCATCAACGCCGTGATTCGCTACCGGGCAGACCAGGCGGTGGCGTTCAACCATATCGAACAGGCATTGAACTACCGTACGATCACCAAAGAGATGATCGTCCTGGTGGAGGAGAACCGCTTCCTGCTGCTGGAGCGCATGACCCGCGAAGTGCTTGATCTCATCATGGGCCATGAGCAGGTGCTCACGGCCCAGGTCGAGATCGACAAGCCCCATGCGCTGCGCTTCGCCGACTCCGTCTCCATTACCCTCTCCTCCAGTCGCGAACCGCGTCGCCCACGCTGAGGGCGCCTCTGTCCGCCTTACAGATGCCACGATTTTTTGTGGCTACGGCACTTAACGCTTAGCATGGGGCTTCCTGCTGAGTCGACACAGAGAGACCATAAGTTGGAACGCCACACCTCGGCCCCCGCTTCACCGCGGCGACGCTATGCCCCTTGGGCCATGACCGCCATCGTCACGGCACTCATCGCCCTGCTGTTCCAGGGTAGCCTTCCGCCCCTCAACATTGCCGCAGCGATTTTTGCGGTCATGGGTCTGCGTCAGATCCGTCGCCAGCCCGACCGCTATATCGGTCGTGCCTTCTGTTGGCTGGCCATCGCGCTGGTGCTGATCCTTGCCATACTGACGGCGATGCTTCAGCCCCCGGTACTGGACGGCCCGCCCGTCAATGCACCAGAGCAGAGAACCCTCGAGGCCGAGTGACGGGAGTGGGCTCGGCACGAATTCATCGAACATGAGTCAAGGCCCGCTGAGGCCAGGAGAGACACCATGGAAGCCCTCAAGGAAACGCAGCTCTACTGTCCATTCGCGTATATCGACGGCAGCTGGGTCGCTGCCGACAGCGGGGAGCAGATCGAGGTGGTCAACCCGGCGTCCGGCGAGACCTTCGGCACCGTGCCCAGGCTCGGCCGGGTCGAGACCGAGCGTGCCATCGCCGCAGCGGATGCGGCCCTGGTGGGTTGGCGTGCGCTGACGGCCCAGGAGCGAGCCGATATCCTGTTGAAATGGCATGATCTCATGCTCGAGCATCAGGATGATCTGGCAATGATCATGACCTATGAACAGGGCAAGCCGCTCAAGGAGGCGGCAGGGGAGATCGCCTATGCGGCCAGTTTCCTGCGTTGGTTCGCTGAAGAGGCCAGGCGAATCTATGGTGAGACCATCCCGGCTGCGAAGCCCAATCAGCGTATCGTCGTCACGAAGCAGCCGGTCGGCGTCGTCGGCGCCATCACCCCATGGAACTTCCCGGCTGCCATGATCACCCGCAAGGCCGGAGCGGCATTGGCGGCAGGCTGTACCATCGTCATCAAGCCGGCCAGTCAAACCCCCTTTTCGGCCACTGCCCTGGCCCTTCTGGCGGAGCGGGCCGGCATACCTCGCGGGGTGTTCAACGTGGTGCCGGGCCGCGCCAGTGAGATTGCCGCGGCCATGACCGAATCGCCGTTGGTGCGCAAGATCACCTTCACCGGCTCAACTGAGGTGGGTCGTGAGTTGATGGCGCGCGCCGCCCAGCACATTCAGAAGATCTCACTCGAACTGGGTGGCAATGCACCGTTCATCGTGTTCGAAGATGCCGATCTGGATGCGGCGGTTGAAGGCGCCATGGCGGCCAAATTCCGCAATGCCGGGCAAACCTGCATCTGTACCAATCGTTTTCTGGTTCAGTCCAGCGTAATCAACGCCTTCTGCGAAAAGCTGGCAGTCGCGATGAACAGTGAGCTGAAGGTAGGCGACGGCACCAAGCCAGACATCAATATCGGACCCCTTATCGATTCGAATGCGGTAGCCAAGGTCAGTGAGCACGTACACGATGCCGTCGACAAGGGTGCCGAGCTGCTGCTTGGCGGCCACCCGCACCCGCTGGGCGGCAACTTCTTCTCACCGACGTTGATCAGTTTTGCCAATGGTGACATGAAGGTGGCTCACGAGGAGACCTTCGGCCCGCTGGCAGCAGTGTTCCCCTTCGAGGACGAGGAGGACGCCGTGCAGATGGCCAACGACACGCAGTACGGCCTCGCTTCCTATTTCTACTCGCGGGATCTGGGCCGTGTCTGGCGGGTTGCCGATGCGCTGGAATACGGCATGGTGGGCATCAACACCGGGCTCATTTCCAACACCAGCGCACCGTTCGGTGGGGTCAAGGCATCGGGACTCGGCCGAGAGGGCGGCCGTCAGGGAATCGAGGAGTTTCTGGAAATGAAATACCTCTGCATCGATCTCGGCACCTGAACCTAGCGCCGTGGTAGTCAGCCTCAAGCCCACCTGATGGTGGGCTCTTTTACATAACAAGACGGAAAGCCGTTGGCGCATGCCTCGGCAAACGGGAAACGATATGCCTACCTTTCAGCGCAAACTGTTGATCATGCTTGGCCTTGCGCTTGCCATCGTGTCCATGACAGCTGCCGCGGTCATGTACAACGCTCGTCAGGAAGCCCAGACGGAACAGCTCGTACATCAAAGCGGCTCTCGCATCACGATCCTGGATAACTTGCTGGCATCACTGTTCGAAGCCGAGTCGAGCCAGCGCGCTTTTGCCGCGAGCCGAGACGCGCTGTTCATCAATGAACACCGTCAGGAGCGTGACGATGTCGAGCGGCTCCTGGCAGCTTTTCAACAGCAAGACTTCGCTGGTGACCCGGCGCTCACCACTCAGCTCGCCGAACTGATCGAGCAGCGAACCGCGCTGATGGATGAATTGCTTCTCGTGAGCCAGGAGCAGGGCACGGTGGCCGCTGCACAGATGATCGCCTCCTACGAGGGCAAGCGCATCATGGATCGCATACGTGACGTCAGCTCGCGCATGGTCCAGGCCGAGCGTGGCCGCATGGATCGCAAGCTGCTCGAGTCCGAGCGCCTTTCCCAAAGGCTTCAGCGGTGGGTCGTGCTGGCCGGGCTTATCAATTCGCTGTTGCTGGTGGGGGCCTTTCTACTGATTCGGCGGGAAGCACAGCGTAGCGAGAATCTGGTGGAACAGCTGCGCCAGACGAGCAGCGAAGTGACGCTGGTAAATCAGCTCAGCAGCGGCCTGCAGTCCTGCGAGACGAGAGAAGATACCGCGGCCGTATTACAGCACTACATGCAGCGGCTTTTCCCCGGCATGACCGGCGGACTCTACCTGATGCGCGGCTCACGTAACCTGCTGCAGCTCGCCGCCGCTTGGGGGGAGGAGGCGGATCATCTCGTCGATCCCATTGAGCCTCAGCAGTGCTGGGCACTGCGCATGGGGCACACTCACCAGACGAGCGATCCTGACAAGGCGCTCAGGTGTCAGCATTGGCCTGACCTGCACCACGCCTATCTCTGTCTGCCGCTGCTGGCGCAGGGTGAGATCGTCGGCATGCTCCACCTGTCGTTGCGTGACAAGGGCAAGCTGGAGGAGGCGCAGCGTCTTGCCGAGCTATTGTCCACTCATGCGGCGGCTGCCATGGCCGGAATATTGCTGCGTGAAGCGCTTCATCATCAAAGTGTGCGCGACCCGCTCACCGGTCTGTTCAATCGTCGCTATCTCGAGGAGACCATGGAGCGCGAGCAGCTGCGTGCCAAGCGTAACAAGAGTGGCTTCGGTTTGATCATGCTCGACGTGGACCACTTCAAGCGCTTCAACGACGACTACGGCCACCAGGCCGGCGACTTGTTGCTCAAGGAGCTGAGCCAGTACTTGAGACGCTACATTCGTGGCGAGGACATTCCCTGTCGCTATGGGGGCGAGGAGTTTCTGCTGGTGTTACCCGGGGCCACGCTTGAGCAGTGTCGTGAGCGTGGGGAGGAGATCAGGCGCAATCTCGCTGGCCTGCAGCTCGATTTCCAAGGGCAGCGGTTGCCCTCGGTCACGGCTTCCATCGGGGTGGCGGCCTATCCCGATCATGGCGAAGAGTGGCAGGGCATACAGCATCTGGCCGACAAGGCGCTCTATCAGGCCAAACGCAGCGGCCGAAATCAGGTCAATGTCGCGCCGCTGCCGAGCACCGCCGACGAGAAATGAAAAAGCCCCGAGGCCTTGTAGAGCGTCGGGGCTGGCTATGCCGTACGGCCAGAGGCTACATCAGTGCCGGAAATGGCGCATGCCGGTGAACACCATGGCAATGCCCGCCTCGTTGGCGGCGTCGATCACTTCCTGATCGCGCATGGACCCGCCGGGCTGAATCACCGCAGTAATGCCGGCCGCCGCGGCGGCGTCGATGCCGTCACGGAAAGGGAAGAAGGCGTCCGAGGCCATCACCGAGCCGGGGACCGAGAGACTCTCGTCAGCGGCCTTGATGCCGGCGATTTTAGCCGAATAGACGCGGCTCATCTGGCCGGCGCCAACCCCGATGGTCTGACCGTCCTTGGCATAGACGATGGCGTTGGATTTGACGTATTTGGCCACCTTCCAGGCAAATGCAAGATCGCGTAGCTCCTGCTCGCTGGGAACACGCTCACTGACGACCGTGAGCTCGTCGCGGCCGATCATCCCCAAGTCGCGATCCTGCACCAGCAGCCCGCCGGTAACGCGTTTGAAATCATGGGCGTGCTCGCGCTGGCCGGGCCAGCTGTCGCCGACGTCGAGCAGACGCACGTTCTGCTTCTCGGCAACGATTGCCCGGGCCGCGTCTTCAACGCCGGGGGCGATGATCACTTCGACGAACTGACGCTCGATGATGGCGCGAGCGGTTTCTTCGTCCAGCGTGCGGTTGAAGGCAATAATGCCACCGAAGGCGCTAGTGGGGTCGGTAGCGAACGCCTTGTCGTACGCCTCACGGAGGGTGGTGCCAACCGCCACGCCGCAGGGGTTGGCATGCTTGACGATGACGCAGGCCGTGTCAGTGAAGCTCTTGACGCACTCGAAGGCGGCGTCGGTATCGGCCACATTGTTGAACGACAGCTCCTTGCCCTGGAGCTGACGGGCAGTGGCGACACTTGCTTCGCAGGCATCGGCTTCGACGTAGAACGCCGCACTCTGATGCGGGTTCTCGCCGTAGCGCATGGCCTGCTTCTTGACGAACTGTACGTTGTAGGTGCGAGGGAAGCCGTCCTCGCCGCCGGGCACTCGCTGGCCCAGATAGTCGGCGATGGCTGCATCGTAGCCGGCGGTATGCTCGAACGCCTTCACCGCCAGATCGAATCGCGTAGCGTCACTGAGGGCGCCATTGTGAGCAGCCAATTCCGACAGCACGCGGTCATAGTCATCGGCGTCGACCACGATAGCGGTATGGGCGTGATTCTTGGCGCAGGCGCGCACCATGGTCGGGCCGCCGATATCGATGTTCTCGATGGCGTCTTCGAGGGTGCAGTCCGGCTTGGCCACGGTCTGGGCAAAGGGGTAGAGATTGACCACCACCATGTCGATGGGTGCGATGCCGTGTTCGTCCATCACCGCATCGTCTTGTCCGCGTCGGCCCAGGATGCCGCCGTGTATCTTGGGGTGCAGGGTCTTGACGCGGCCGTCCATGATCTCGGGAAAGCCGGTATGCTCGGACACCTCGGTCACGGCGATGCCATTCTCCTGAAGCAGGCGGAAGGTGCCACCGGTGGAGAGTAGCTCGACGCTGCGCTCGGCCAGGCCGCGGGCGAAGTCGACAATGCCGGTCTTGTCGGAGACGCTGATCAGCGCACGGCGTACCGGGGTGGGGGAGACTTGGGCCATGATGGGGTACAACTCTGTAGCGGGAGTGGAGTGAATCCGGAGCCGACGGTAGCTGTAGCGTCGACCCCGATCGGTTCAGATAAGGTCGTGCTGCTTGAGCTTCTTGCGCAGCGTGCCGCGATTGAGGCCGAGCATTTCGGCGGCGCGGGTCTGATTGCCCTGGGTGTGTTCCAGCACGCTGGCCAGCAACGGCGCTTCGACCTCGGCCATGACCATGGCATACAGGTCGGTAACGGTGCCGCCGTCGAGGTGGTCGAAGTAGCGCCGCATGGCGACGTCCACGGCTTCACGCAGCGGCTGCTCGGCCAATGTCGTCATTGGCGTCAGGATTGGGCTGCCAAGGGCCGTAAGGTCGGCGCAGGGGCCACCCTCCAGGCCCGCTGGCGCATCGGCATTCTGGTTGAAAGCTTCACGGTTCATGCGGCACTGATTCCATTCGTTGCCCACGAGAGGTCGGCTTCGCTCTCGAGGGAAAACAGATCGTCGATGAAGGCATACTGTTCGTTCGGCTGCATCAGGGCGTTGAAGGCCGCCCTTAGTATCCGCTGTCGGACGGGGTCGAAGCGGTTATCGGCAGCGATGTACCAGCCCAAATGCTTGCGTGCGATGCGCACCCCCATGAAATCGCCATAGAAATCATGCAAGGCGTGTAGATGGCCTCGCAGGACGCTGGCCCGCTCGTTCATGTCGGGGGGAGGGCACCCGTATCCATGGCACAGGTAGTGGTCGATCTCGCGGAAAATCCAAGGATAGCCCTGGGCGCCACGACCGACCATCACCGCATCCGCTCCAGTATAGTCGAGAACGTCGGCTGCCTTGCGTGGAGAGTCGATATCGCCATTGGCGAAAACGGGGATACGCACCGCCTGTTTGATGGCGGCGATGGTGTCGTACTCCGCCTCGCCCTGGTAACGCTGCTGGCGATGACGGCCATGCACCGCCAATGCCTGGATGCCGGCCTCTTCGGCCAGGCGGGCCACGCGTACGCCATTGTTGCTGTCGGCACACCAGCCGGTACGGATTTTCAGTGTCACCGGCACCTCGACGGCGGTCACCACGGCATCGAGAATTTCCGCCACCAGCGCTTCGTCGCGCAGCAATGCCGAACCGGCGGCCTTGTTGCACACTTTCTTGGCGGGACAGCCCATATTGATATCGATGATCTGGGCGCCTCGCTCGGCGTTCAGGCGTGCTGCCTCGGCCAGCATCGCGGCGTCTCCGCCGGCAATCTGGACGGCCCGGGGGCCGGGCTCGCCGCGGTGATCCATGCGCTGGCGCGATTTGCGCGTGTGCCATAGCGCCGGGTCCGAAGTCACCATCTCGCCCACGACCAGTCCCGCCCCCAGGCCTCGGCAGAGCTGGCGAAACGGGCGATCGGTCACGCCAGCCATGGGGGCCAGGATGACCCTGTTGGGCAGGCTGTAAGGGCCGATCTTGGGCATCGGACGACTATCGGGCATGAGTCGGATCAGTCAACTTTGGGCTGCATATCATACGCCCCCGCGGGGCCAGGGTGAAGGTGGCAAAAAGCGTCGTCAGGCTCAATGTGCACGATGCCCGCTGAGTCGCACCCAGCCTTCGCGGACCTTGGGCTCTTCCATCGTCAGCCCCTGGTCGCGGTAGGCATCGATTACCTCGTCGGCCTGGTGCGTGAGAATGCCCGACAGCGCCAGGCGCCCGCCTGGGGCCACGTGGCCGGCGATCGTCGTTGCCAGTTGCACCAGGGGGCCGGCCAGAATGTTGGCTACCACCAGCGGAAAGCGTCGTTCAGCACCGAGCTGCTCCGGGTAGCACAGAGTCAGCTCATGCTCGGCAATGGCGTTACGCTCGGCGTTGTCGCGACTTGCCAGCAGCGCTTGAGGGTCGATATCCGTGCCGATGGCCCGTGCCGCTCCCAGTTTCAGGGCGGCAATGGCCAGAATGCCGGAGCCACAGCCGACGTCGAGCAAGTCGATGCCGTCGAGGCCGCCGTCCAGCGATAGCCCATCCAGCCATTCGAGGCACAGCGCGGTCGTCGGATGGGTTCCGGTACCGAAGGCAAGGCCGGGGTCCAGTTGCAGGTTGACGGCGTCCGCCACCGGCGGCTCATGCCAGCTCGGCACGATCCACAGTCGCTGGCCCATGCGCAGCGGCTGGAAGTCCTCCATCCACTCACGCTCCCAGTCACGATCGGCCAGCAGCTCGTGTTCGATGACCGGGCAAGGCTCGTCGGGTTGAGTTTCGGCCCATGCTGCGGCGAGACGCTCGAGCATCGCTTCCAGGCCCTCGATATCGTCGTAGAGGCCGGTCAGCACGGTTTCATTCCAGAGTGGCGTAGTGCCACGCTCGGGCTCGAAAACGGGGTCGTCGTGGGCGTCCTGCAGCGTGATGGCGGTAGCGCCTTCGGCTAACAGCAGTTCTTCGAGCAGTTCGGCCTGCTCCGGGGCGATGCGTGCCTTGAGTTGCAGCCAGGGCATGAGGTTCTCCGTGACTAACGCAAGCAGGGTGGCCGTGGCCACCCTGCCGGGAGCGATGCTCGTTCCAAGTGTCGTCTTCCTAGGAGCCGAGCTTCTTCTCCAGATAGTGAATGTTGACGCCGCCCTGCTGGAAGTGGCCATCGCGGACCAGATCCTTGTGCAGGTCGGTGTTGGTCTTGATCCCTTCCACCAGCAGTTCGTCCAGCCCGTTGCGCATGCGGGTCAGGGCGATCTCACGACTATCGCCCCAGGTGATCAGCTTGCCGATCAGCGAGTCGTAGTGGGGCGGTACGGTGTAACCGGTATAGAGATGCGAATCCATGCGCACGCCAAGGCCGCCCGGTGGATGGTAGAGCGTAACCTTGCCGGGAGAGGGCAGGAAGGTGCGGGCGTCTTCCGCATTGATGCGACACTCGAAGGCATGCCCGCTGACCTTGACGTCTTCCTGGCGGATCGACAGCGGCAGGCCCGACGCAATGCGCAGCTGTTCACGCACGATATCCACACCCGTCACCATTTCAGTGACAGGGTGCTCCACCTGCACCCGGGTATTCATCTCGATGAAGAAGAACTGCCCATCTTCATAGAGGAACTCGAAGGTGCCGGCGCCGCGATAGTCGATCTCGATGCAGGCCTGACGGCAGGCTTCCAGCACCTTGGCACGTGCTTCGGGGTCGATTCCCGGTGCCGGAGCCTCTTCCAGCACCTTCTGGTGTCGGCGCTGAAGGGAGCAATCACGATCGTACAGGTGAATGGCGTTGCCCTGGCCGTCGGCCAGTACCTGTACCTCGACGTGACGTGGACGCTCGAGAAACTTCTCCATGTATACCGTGCCATCGCCAAACGCCGCGTGTGCCTCGGTACGGGTTACGGTGATCGCTGACAGCAGGTGCCCCTCGGTGTGCACCACGCGCATGCCGCGGCCCCCGCCCCCGGCGGCCGCCTTGATGATCACCGGATAGCCGATACGCCGGGCGATGGCCATGTTGTCGCCCTCGTCGTCACCCAGCGGACCGTCCGAGCCGGGCACGGTAGGTACGCCGGCCAGCTTCATCGCTTCGATGGCGCTGACCTTGTCACCCATCAGGCGAATGGTCTCGGCGCGCGGGCCGATGAAGACGAAGCCGGAGCGTTCCACCTGCTCGGCGAAGTTGGCGTTCTCGGAAAGAAAACCATAGCCAGGGTGAATGGCACTGGAATCGGTGACTTCCGCGGCGCTGATCAGCGCCGGAATGTTCAGATAGGATTGCGCCGAGGGGGCCGGGCCGATGCATACGGCTTCGTCGGCCAGACGTACGTGCATCAGCTCGCGGTCGGCCTTGGAGTGAACCGCCACGGTCTTGATGCCCAACTCCTTGCAGGCACGCAGAATTCTCAGGGCGATCTCGCCACGGTTGGCGATGAGTACCTTGTCCAGCATAGGGGGTCCGCCAGTGTCGGTGAAGGATCAGGAAATAACGAGCATCGGCTGGTCGAATTCGACCGGCTCGCCGTCCTCGACCAGAATCGCCTCGATGACGCCGTCGCGATCGGCTTCGATCTGGTTCATCATCTTCATGGCTTCCACGATACACACGGTTTCGCCCTTTTTGACGCTTTGACCCACTTCCACGAAAGCTTTCGAACCGGGGGCCGGGCTGCGGTAGAAGGTTCCGACCATGGGGGATGTCAGTGCGTGACCCCGATAGGCTGCCGCCGGAGCCTCTTCGGCGGGGCTGGCTGCGGAAGAGGGTGCGGGCTGACTGGGTGTCGCATAGGGAGCGGCATACTGCGGCATGGGGGGCTGGGGCCAGCTCACTCCGTTGGGGTGCCGGCTGATACGCACCGATTCTTCGCCTTCCTGAATCTCGATTTCACTGATGTTGGATTCTTCGAGCAGCTCGATCAGCTTCTTGACCTTGCGGATATCCATGTTGAGTCTCGACCGGTGGGTAAATGGCGGTAGGGCGAGGGCGCTGTTAACCCTGTCCAACTTTCGATAGATCGCGGCAAGATGACGAACATTGCCGACGCTATCGGCCTTGAAGTGCGTTGTTGGCGGAGTGTGCCTAAAATCGCCGGGGATGTCCAGCTGGTCGAGAACAGTGTTCGGTTGCGTATTGCCGCTGTAGGACATGGGCTCAGCTGTGCGGCTGATCGATCCACTGGAGCAAGCCTTGGAGGTGACTGGCGAGCTCTCCTGCCCTGACCTCGCCCTGAATGCGGGCCTCGCGAATTTCATCATCACCGCTGAAGAATAGCAGGCTCGGTGGGCCGAACAGGCCGAAGTGATCGAGCAGCTCACGGCTGGCGGCGTCGGTGCGGGTAACATCGACGTTGATGCGGGCGAAGCGTGCCAGTGACTCGGCGACCTGAGGATCCGGGTAGACCTGGCGCTCCATCTGTTTACAGGAGATACACCAGTCGGCAGTGAAGTGAACGAAAGCCGGTTGACCTTGTTCCGTCCGTTCCCTGAGCGTGGCATTGAGAGCGTCGAGGTCTTCTACCGTGGTCACCTCCAGGGCGTCAACGTTCGAGGTGCCGGTTGAATACAATGCCAGCGGGCGAAGCGGGTCGCTGCTACCCATTGCGGCGCCGAACACCAGGGCGATGCCCCAGGCCAACAACAGCAGGCCGCCGGCCTGGCGCACCCGGGGCCAGCCTTGGGCCAGATTGAGCGACAGGGCGCCAAGCGCCAAAGCGCTGCCGATCGCCAAGGCCGCCCAGAGGAGCAGGCTGACCGCCGGCGGCACCAAGCGCTCGATCAGCCACACGGCGACGCCAAGCAGAAGAATGCCGAAAGCGATCTTGAACCCGTTCATCCATGCACCGCTGCGAGGTAGTGCGGTAGCCCCGAAGGTGCCGACCAGAAGCAGCGGCACGCCCATGCCTAGGCCCAGTGCCAGCAGAGCCGCGCCACCCATCACGGCATCGCCGGTGGATGAGATGAATACCAGAGCCCCGGCCAGGGGTGCCGAGACGCAGGGGGACACTACCAGCACGGAGAGAGAGCCTGCGCCGGCCAGACCAAGCGGTCCGCTGCGCTGGGCACGGTCTTGCCAGGCATCGACTCTTCCCGCCAGACGTGGAGAAAGGCGCAGATCGAAGGTGCCGAACATGGCCATGGCAAAGAGCACGAAGAGCACGGCAAAGACGATCAGCACAGGAGCGGATTGCAGGTGTGCCTGCAGGTTGAGGCCGGCACCGAACAGGCCCATCAGCACGCCAACCAACGCATAGGTGAGCGCCATGCCGGCTACGTAGCTGGCAGACAGGGCAAAGGCACGCGGGCGGGTCGGGTTCTGACCGACGATGATCGACGAGAGAATCGGCACCATCGGTAGCACGCAGGGAGTGAAGGTCAGGCCCAGTCCAGCCAGGAAGAAAAGACCAAGCACCAGCGGCAGGCTGGCTTCACTCATGAGGCTGCTGAAGCGACCGTCCTGGCTCTGCAAGGTGGGTGGTGCCGGTCGGTTCGCACCGTTGCCGCTTGCATCGCCGCCCTCTCGCCACCCGGCGAAAGCGGCCGGCATTTCACTGGCAGGCGCCTGCAGCTCGACCCGCTCGGGTGGGTAGCAAAGGCCGGCATCGGCGCAGCCTTGAAAGCGAACCGTAACCTCCAGCGGGCCCTCGGCGGAGCCCTGCAGAGGCGCTTCGAAAACCAACCGATCATAGAAGACATACACGTCGCCGAGGAATTCGTCGCTCTTGAACTCTCCCGGTGGTATCTCGGGCTCGCCGACCTCGAACGCCCCGTCACGGCTCTCGACTCCGAGCTGGTGGCGATAGAGGTAATACCCCTCGGCATTCTCGAAGCCGATGAAGAGTGTTTCACCGTCATGCCAGGCGCTGGGCTGAAAGGCCTCCATCACCGGTAGAAAATTGCTCTGATTGGTGGAAGAGGAGGAGAACCACTGGGCATGGGCGAACAGCGGCAGCCACAGCAGCAGGCTGAAGATCAGGCGTATGGCGAGAGGGCGGCTAGTCAACGCAAGCGTTCCTTTTCGAAGCGAGGCCGGGTGCTACAGGGACCCTGAAGCGAGACGCCGAGTTCCCGGACCGGGGTGAAGCGTCATTCAAGCATAACCCAGTCACAGGTAGCGTTTGAATGGCTTCCACGCCACCATGCTGCGCCTCATTGTCGCAGAAAGGCGAACGGGCCGCCCAGTGGCGGCCCGTTCGGCAAGGGGTTGGCCAGGCTCAGGCCTTTTCGTAGGCGGCCACGGACTTCTCGATGGCCTTGCGTGCGGCATCGGCACCTTCCCAGGATTCCACCTTCACCCACTTGCCCTTCTCGAGATCCTTGTAGTTCTCGAAGAAATGCGCGATCTGCTGGCGCAGCAGTTCAGGCAGGTCGGCCACTTCCTGTACGTCGTCATAGAGAGTGGTGAGTTTGGCATGGGGTACACAGACGAGCTTGGCATCTTCCCCGGCTTCGTCGGTCATGTTCAGAATGCCGACCGGACGTGCACGGATGATGCTGCCGGCCTGGACCGGATAGGGCGTTACCACCAGGGCGTCCAGCGGGTCGCCATCGTCGGCCAGCGTGTGGGGGATGAAGCCATAGTTCGCCGGATAGAACATCGGCGTGGCCATGAAGCGATCCACGAGAAGGGTCCCCATCTCCTTGTCGATCTCGTACTTGATCGGAGCGTGGTTGGCTGGGATCTCGATGGCGACATAGACGTCATTGGGGAGGTCCTTGCCGGCGGGGATGTGGTCGAAGTTCATCGTCGCTTCCTTCGTTGGCGAAAAGTTGAGACACCGCAAAATGCGCAGAATTATACGTAGCCGGCCTGGGGATTACCAATTCGACATAGGTGAGGGGCGTCCCGGCTTGGGCTTTGGTTGACAGGTGGTAATCGCCGCAAGCGTGTATGATGGCCGACGTCAGGCGGTTCGGCCAGTCATTCGGAGCGAGCGGTGATCAGTGGCGATATCTTGAAGGAGCGCGTTTTGCCGACCAACCGGCTTGCGCTGAGTGTCGGGCAAGCCTTCGTGGCTCCGGATCGACGGCGCCACCGTAGCTCCATGTCGGTGCGCATACCCGAGCAGCCAGCGCAGTACATCGCCAAGGGTGCCAGCGCCGTCATCAGCGATACCAGCTCGCGCAACGGCATCGCCAAGCAGGCGGGCGACCTTAGCGTTCGCGGCTTTCTGGCCGACTATTTCTCCACGCCCGACCACTGGGACGTGAAGACGTCGGCTACCCGCGTGCTGCGCGCACTCAATGGCTGGTGCTACAGCCAGAGCACCTTCGTCGAAGGCGGCGGCTATGTGGCCTCGCTCTCGGCCATGGTCTATCGCGGTCGCGAAGCGCACCTGTTTCACATGGGCGATACGCTCATCTTCCGTCTGCGCGGAGCCGAATTCGAACAGCTCTCGCGAGACCATATCACCGACCTCGGCGGCTATCGCTATCCGTCGCGAGCTCTGGGTCTGGACGGCAGTATCGATATCGATTACCTGCAGCTCCCTCTGAAGCAGGGGGATCTCTTCCTTTTCACCACTCAGGCGGTCCGCGGTACGTTGATGCCCTCCGACTATGTCGGCTTGATCCGCCAGGATGCCAGTGACCTCGACGCCGCCTGCGAACGGTTGGCCGCCGCCGCTCGCGACAGGGCGCAGGAGCGTGGCTACGGCGCCGATCAGTTCTGCTTCCAACTGGTGCGCATCGACCAGCTGCCCGAAGAAGAGCGCGATCATCCCAGTCGTATCTATGGGGACCTGCCTATCCCACCCGAGCTGTCGTTGGGCGAGCGCATCGACGGTCTGGAAGTGCAGGAAGTGCTCTCACGTACTGCGCAATCCCGGGTCTATCGGGTGCGCGACACCCGTACCGAGCGGGAAATGGTGATGAAGGCTCCGAGTCCGGAGCTCTCCAATCGCAACGCCTATCTCGAGCACTTCTTGCTTCAGCAGTGGGTGGTGGAGCGGGTCAAGTCGCCGTTCGTGGCTCGTGTCATGGAGTCCTCGCGGCCGCGTCGTTATCTCTATTACCTAATGGCCTACGTGGAGGGCATGACCCTCACCGAGTGGGCTCTTCGCCACCCTCAGGCCAGCCTGGCCCAGCGACTGGATATAGCCGTGCAGTTAGGCAAGGCGATGCAGGCGCTGCATCACCGTGACGTGCTGCATCAGCGTATTCATCCCGACAACATTCTGATCGATGTCCATGGACAGGTGGTGTTGACCGACTTCAGTGCCTGTCACATGCGTGACCTTGACGGACATAGGCGCTCACGTGAGCTTGCCCGCCAAACCGGTCTTTCCGAGCACAGTGCGCCGGAGTATGCATTGGATGACAGTGTCGGGAGGCGTAGCGATCAATATTCGCTGGCGTCTACCGTCTACTGGCTGCTCACCGGAGCATTGCCCTATGAGTTGACGCCCGATCGGCTGCGCAGCCACACCGACCTCGAACAGCTCGACTATCGTAGTGCCAGGTTGTTCAACCCCGAAATCTCAGCTCAGCTCGACGATACGCTGCGCCGCGCCCTGGACCCGCAGCGATCCCTGCGTTTCAGGCGTCTTTCAGAGCTGCTTTATGCGCTAAGACACCATGAGGGACGCGACAAGCCGAGGCGTCGCGATCCGCGCCGTTTCCTGCGCGATCCAGCCAACTTCTGGCAGGGGGTGGCGGGCATTCTGTTACTGCTGCTGGTGCTTTCCTGGCTTCTTAAGTAAGAACCGCTCGGCGTTGCAAGCTCTAACGCAAGAGCCCTGGCCGGTGCCAGGGCTCTTGCTTTGCAGTGCCGCGTTCGCCTTACAGCGTGAATTCGGGAAGCTTGCGCTCCACCTTGGCCAGCTTGAGCTTGGCTACCTTGGGCAGACCGTTCTCGAACGGCGGGTAGTCTTCGCCCTGAATCAAGGGCGACAGATAGCGGCGACAGGCCTCGGTGATGCCGAAGCCGTCCTCGCGAATGTACTCGCGGGGCATGAACTTCTCGCGGTTGGCCACCTCTGCCAGAGGAGCTGGCTCGATGCGCCATTCATAGGGCGAATCGCTGATGCGTTTGATAGCCGGCATCATGGCATTCTTGCCGGCGACGGCGAGCTCCACCGCCTGCTGTCCCACCGCATAGGCCTGCTCGACGTCGGTGCGCGATGCAAGGTGGCGTGCGGCTCGTTGCAGGTAGTCGGCTACGGCCCAGTGATACTTGTAGCCCAGATCCTGCTTGACCATGCCAGCCAGCGTCGGTGCCACGCCACCGAGCTGGCGGTGACCGAAAGCGTCGGTATTGCCCGAGTCGGCCAGAAAGGTGCCGTCCTCGTAGCGGGCGCCTTCCGAGACCACGATGACGCAGTAGCCGTATTTCTCGACGCACTCCTCGACGCGAGTCATTACCTTGCTGCGCTCGAAGGGTACCTCGGGAAAGATCACCAGGTGGGGCGGCTGGCCTTCGCCTTCTCCAGCCAGCGCGCCGGCCGCGGCGATCCACCCGGCGTGGCGACCCATGACCTCGAGTACGAATACCTTGGTCGAGGTGGCGCACATCGAGGCGATGTCCAGCGACGCTTCCAGAGTGGAGGTGGCGATGTACTTGGCTACGCTGCCGAAGCCCGGCGAGTTGTCGGTGATGGGCAGGTCGTTGTCCACGGTCTTGGGCACGTGGATGGCGGTCAGCGGGTAGCCCAGCTTATCGGAAAGCTGCGAGACCTTGAGACAGGTATCGGCGCTGTCGCCACCGCCATTGTAGAAGAAATAGCGGATGTCATGCGCCTTGAACACTTCGATGAGGCGTTCGTACTGGGTGCGGTGGCTTTCGATGTCCTTGAGCTTGTAGCGGCAGGAGCCGAAGGCGCCGCCAGGGGTGTGGCGCAGGGCAGCGATCGTTTCGTCGGATTCCTGGCTGACGTCGATAAGATCCTCGGTCAGGGCGCCGATGATGCCGTTGTGTCCGGCATAGACCTTGCCGATGCGATCGGAGTGTTGGCGGCAGGCTTCGATCACGCCGCAGGCACTGGCATTGATCACGGCGGTGACACCGCCAGACTGGGCATAGAAGGCGTTATGCTGGGCCATGGGGCTTATGTGCTCCTGGGAAAGTTCCATTTCATGCGTTACGGCAAGGCGATGTATTTTAGACGAAAGGCGCCGAGCCTGCACGCCGGCTGGAGGGCCGGCGTCGCGCCGTGCTAGTCTGCCGATTCCCTACCGGCAGGCGATGCCTGCCTGCGCTACCCGGTGATAAGGTCGGACTTAATGCACGTTCATATTCTCGGTATCTGTGGCACTTTCATGGGCAGTCTGGCACTGCTGGCGCGTGATATGGGCCATACCGTCACCGGTTCGGACAGTGGCGTCTATCCGCCCATGAGCACTCAATTGATCGAGGCCGGTATCGCTCTGCGCGAGGGGTATGCCGCGAGCAACCTCGAGCCACTGCCCGATCTGGTAGTGGTGGGCAATGCCCTGTCGCGGGGAAATGCCGAGGTCGAGGCGCTGCTCGACCTGGGTCTGCCCTATACGTCAGGCCCGCAGTGGCTGGCCGAGCACGTGTTGCCGGGGCGTCAGGTGATCGCCGTGGCCGGCACCCACGGGAAGACCACGACGGCAAGCCTGACGGCCTGGCTGCTCGAGTCGGCCGGACTCGAGCCAGGCTTTCTTATCGGCGGCGTGCCGCGCAACTTCGGCGTGTCGGCACGGCTCGGCGCTCCCGGGTCACCCTTCGTGGTCGAGGCGGACGAGTATGACACTGCCTTCTTCGACAAACGCTCCAAGTTCGTTCACTACCGCCCCGAGATCGCAGTGCTGGGCAATCTCGAATATGACCATGCGGATATTTTCCCTGATCTTGCCGCCATCGAGCGTCAGTTCCATTACCTGGTACGCAGCGTACCGGGCCGCGGCAGGCTGTTGGTGGCGGATGGCGAGCCGTCCCTGGATCGTGTGCTCGAGATGGGCTGCTGGACCCCGGTGGAGCGCTTCGGTGACCAGGCCTCGAGCCCCTGGAGGTTGGAGCTTGAGCGCGACGATGCATCGCGTTTTCGCGTGGTACACCAGCAAGGCGAGACCAATGAAGATGCCGTCATCGATTGGCCGTTGACCGGTATCTACAATGCGCGAAATGCATTGGCGGCCTTGGCGGCAGCCCACGTCTGCGGGGTCGATCTGGCGCGTGCCTGTGCCGCCGCCGCTCGCTTCGAAACGCCGCGGCGACGGCAGGAAGTGCGCGGAGAGGTGGGCGGTGTCCAGGTCATCGACGACTTCGCTCACCACCCCACGGCCTTTGCCGCCACCCTAGAGGGCCTGCGCGCCGCCACTCCGCGAGGACGCTTGCTGGCGGTGATCGAGCCGCGCTCCAACACCATGCGTCTGGGCACGCTACGCGATCGCCTGATGGCGAGCACCGCAGCAGCCGATCGGGTTTACTGGTACCAGCCGCCGGGCCTCGATTGGTCGCTGGCCCCGCTAGTCGAGGCGAGCCCGGTTCCGGCGTGCCTCGAGGAGGACATCGACGCACTTGTGGCGTCGCTGGTCGCCGAGGCGCGACCGATGGACCGTATCGTGGTCATGTCCAACGGCGGCTTTGGCGGCATTCATGAAAAGCTGCTGGCGGCGCTCGAGGTGGCTCATGGCTGACGGCCTCTTTCTGCCACCCGTCACGGTGGCGCTCACCGGCGCTTCCGGCGCGCAGTATGGTCTGCGTCTTGTCGAGGCGTTGGTCGAGGCGGGGCACGAGGTCTGGGTCATGGTCTCCAAGGCGGCTCACCTGGTCATCGAGACGGAGACCGACGCCAGCCTGCCGGCGCGGCCCGAGCGGCTGGCCAGTGCCTTGACCGAACGCTGTGGCGCCGAGAGGGGCCAGATCCGTTGCTTCGGACGTGAGGATTGGATGGCTCCGGTGGCATCGGGGTCCGGGGCGCCGTCGGCCATGGTGATCTGTCCCTGCTCGACCGGTACCTTGTCGGCGGTGGCCACCGGTGCCAGCAACAATTTGATCGAACGGGCGGCTGACGTCGCCTTGAAGGAGCGGCGCAAGCTGATACTGGTGCCACGCGAAACGCCGTTTTCTGCGATCCATCTCGAGCACATGCTCAACCTGACTCGCATGGGAGCGGTGATTCTGCCGGCGGCGCCCGGTTTCTATCACCGGCCCACGTCGGTGGAAGACCTCGTCGACTTCATCGTGGCGCGTATTCTCAACCAGCTTGGCATCGAGCATCGTCTCATGCCGCGGTGGGGCGAGTGAACGCCGCGCCCTGATACCGCCATGTCATACGAACCTGCTAGAACAAGCGCCTGAAGACGAGGCCTAGCCGCATGATCAAGCTGTCCCTACTGTCGGTTTTCGTACCGACCTTCCTGTTCGTCTCGCTGACCCCGGGCATGTGCATGACCCTGTCGATGGTGCTGGGCATGACCCAAGGAGTAAAAAGAACTCTCTGGATGATGGCCGGCGAGCTCATCGGGGTGGGGCTCGTGGCGCTTGCCGCCGGGGTCGGCGTAGCCGCCCTGATGCTGCGACAGCCGGAACTCTTTGCTCTGTTCAAGTGGGTGGGTGGAGCCTATCTGGGTTACCTGGGGGTCATGATGTGGCGCTCGCGGGGACGGATGGCGATACCGCTCGAGAACGTCGATCTGCCCAGGGTCTCACGGGGCCAACTGGCATTACAGGGCTTCGTCACCGCCGTGGCGAACCCCAAGGGCTGGGCCTTCTTCATCGCTCTGTTGCCGCCTTTCCTCGATGCCTCGCGGTCGCTAGGCGGTCAGCTGGCCGTGTTGATCGGCGTTATCCTGATGATCGAATTCCTCAGCTTGTTGCTGTATGCCGCTGGTGGCAAAGGGCTGCGCCGCGTGCTTGGCGAGAGCGGCAACGTCAGGCTGCTCAATCGCATTGCCGGAACACTGATGGTGGGCGTGGGGGTATGGCTCGCATTGGGGTGACGGGCCCGCCCGGCCGGTGTGTGCTCACACCGGCGGCAGCAACGCCACTCGGAGGCTGATCAATACCATCGAGGCCACCGCCAGCCATCGCCAGGGGCAGGGCGCGAGAGAGGAGTGGTGGCCCCGCTGCCAGGCCAGCCTTACCAGAGCGCAGACGACCAATCCCAGCAGGCCGCCACCGATCAGGTCCGAGAGCCAATGAACGCCTATCACCAGGCGCGACAGCGCCATGGGTAGTGCCAGGGCGATCGCCACCCAATAGACCCAGAAGCGTCGCTGCGGCGGCAACTCTTGAGCAATGAAGGCGGCGGCCATGCCATACAGCACCACAGCGGATGAAGCGTGGGCGCTGGGATAGGCCAACGAACCGGTTAGGTACTCGGGGGTGTCCGGACGGGGGCGGCCGATAAGCGCCTTGCCGAACGTATTAATCAGCGCGATGGCTCCCAGGCCGCAGGCGATATGGGCAAAGGCAGCCAGGTGGCGTCGCGCCAGAAGCCAGATGCCCCAGGGTAGTACCAATGCCAGGATGCCGTACATGTCCCCGATGCGCGCCAGGAGCTGGCCCACCTCGGGCATCATCGGCACGACCAGCGTGTCGAAGAAGGCGTGAACCTGCAGATCGATGAGAAAAGGCCCACGTTGACGGATGACCGCGATGGTCAGCCCCGAAGCTCCACCAAGCGAAAAGACCAGCAACAGCCAGCTAGCCAGCGGTACCTCGCCGCGCCGCCAGCTCTGCTTCAGCCAGGTCCGCCGCAGCAGGCGGTTTCGTCTTGCTCCATGGGCCAGCATTCGATAGACACGCCCGGAGCGGCTGACCTGATAACGCAGCCATGAAAAAGCTACCGCCAGTACCACGATGATCGCCGCCACGATGATGAGCAACGCCTCGAGCCCCGGGGGAATCGTCAGCAGCTGCTGCCAGGTCTGGCCGAGCAGGTACCCAGGAAGCACATAGGCCGGGGCCCATAATGCCGCCGACGCCAGGTTGGCCCACAGGAAGGCCCGGGGCGACATGTGCAGCATGCCCGCAATGAGTGGGATGACGGGGCGCACCGGCCCTACGAAGCGTCCGAAGAAGACCGACAGACTGCCATAGCGCTGAAAGAACCGAGCGCCGCGAGCCAGCCACTCGGGATGGCGTGACAGTGGCCATAGCCGGGTGACTCTCTCGCGCTGGCTGTAACCCAGGGCGAAGCTGATGCCGTCGCCGATGACGGCGCCGATGAAGGCCGCCAGCAAGAGCGATGTTATGGCCAGATCCTGGTGCCCGGCCAGAGAGGCTGCCGCCGTGATCAGCAATACACCGGGTAACAGCAGCCCGACCAGGGCGAGAGATTCGAGCAGGGCGATGGCGCCAACGATGAGCAGCAGCATCTCGGGGGAGGGCGAAAGCTGTTGCAGTGTCTCGATCATGCTCAACGATAACTCCTTGTTCGGACGAGCCTGTCGGGTCCAGTGAGCGTATCAGGTTTCGCCAAGCTGCCGTGTCTGCTCCAGCAGGCGCTGCTCGAAGCGTGGCCAGCTCTCGCCGGGAAGTCGCTGGAAATGGACAATGGAGGCGCGTAGGGGGCCGGTATCCACCAGCACGGTGGCTTCGAGAGCCTGCTCGATGCGCTGCAGTACCATCTGGGCGCCGCCCTGACTGGTGTCGGGTAGTACCAGCCAGAAGGTCGCGTCGCCTTGACGCCCCAGGAAATCGTGTCGTCGCGAGCAACGCTGAACGGCCAGGCAGAGGGCGTCGAGCAGGGTTTGACGTGCCCTGCTCCCAAACTGCTCACTGGCCATTTCCAGCTGAGGCAAGTGTATGACCAGCACGCCCAGCGGCTGGCCAAGGAATTGAGTGCGCTGATACTCGCTGACCAGCAATTCGTGCATGGCTTCGCGAGCCAGCGCATTGCAGTGGCGATCACGCGGGTTGGTGGCGTCGAGTAACGCCTGTTGGCGACGCTGCTCCCACGGTACCAGGGCGACGACCAGGGTCATGGCCAAATAGCTGAGAATGACGTGCGGCTCGGTCAGCGTGTCGCTGAGAATGAGCCAGGCGGGAGCCAGGAGTAGATTCAACACCATTGCTGAGGCGAGCGGCAGTAGCAGGACCGTGAGCAAGGGAGCCAGGCCAAGCCACATGATGGCCGCTCCCTCGAGCCATGGCAGTTCCAGCGCCAGCATCAGGTAACCGACGATAAGCGCCAGGTAGGCCGGCAGACGAGCATGACTGACACGGGCCACGTGCAGTAGGCAGGCGACCAGCATCACCAGGGCGAGCGATGCCGGCAGCAGGATGCGCTCGTAATCGCCCATCAGATAGCGCCAGGTGGCATATCCGCCCAGCAGAAGCATGGTGAAGGCATAGGCAAAGACGAAGCGGCCCGCGAGGTTGCGGCTTTCATCATCCATCGTGGCGCTCCGTCTCGATTCCTTCTTTCGCTCGCCCTGGCTTGAATTGCGCCGCGAGATCCTCGAGGGAGGCTACCTGGCTGAGTGCTATGAAGCGTACCTCGACATGGGGCCGCAGTCCTTTGAGCAGCACCTTGCGCCGCTTCATGACCTGCTCATCGTTGCGGCTCAGCAACAGGGTGGCCAGGGTGCGTCGATCGAGGCGATAGCAATTCTCGAACTCGAGGGTCAAACGGCAGAGGTCCTGGGCCAATGGCCAGAACTGGCCGCGAGGCGTGCGTATCAGCATGAGTTCGCCGTGGACGCCTTCCCGGCGGCAGCGCGCGCGTTCAAGGCGTAAGTCGATCGCCAGCTGCTGGCTGCTCCAGAGGGGAAGGCCCGGCACCAGGCGCATACGCTGGCGAGCTTTGGACCGTGTTGGTAGCAGATAGCGGTTGCGTGACAGACCCAGCAGCATCAAGGGGAGCAGCACCAGCCCGGAAAAGAGAGTCTGTTCGATCCCGAGCAGCTCAGCCAGTCGCCACCAGGTGACCCCGGCCAGTGCACAGCTCAGCGCGAGCACCCAGCCGGGTTGAGGCAGCATCAGTAGGGCGGGCCAGACCCATATCCACAGGGCGTGGCGCTCGGGTTCGGTAATCAGTAGGCCAGCCAGCAGCAGGCTAGGCAGCAACTGCCAGGGAACGGCAGCGGGGCGGCGATAGCTGAATTCGAGCCGGCTCGCCGTCACCATCAGCCAGACACTGGCAAGGGCCAGCAGCAGAGCGCTGGTCAGCGGTTCCGAGAGATAGGCCAGCAGGATTAGGAGCAGCGCCGCGGCCCAGAGATTCAGGCGCATCAGCCCGACTTTGTACTTGCTCTGCATGGTGCCTTACTATGGGGGCCAACGAGGTATCGCGCCAGTATAACGTCCCCAGCGCCCAGTGGCGCTCTACCAGGAGAACTTCGACAGCATGACCGCTCACGCCCCCCAAACCGAACGTTCCGTTGGCGAGGTGGCCGATGTCGCTGCCTATATGGTGGGTCTTGGGCAGGCGGCTCGTGCCGCTGCCAGCCAGATGCGCCGCGCAGCAACGGGAGACAAGAACCGCGCCTTGCTGGCCATGGCCACGCACTTGCAGCGTCAGCGCAGCGAGATATTGGCGGCCAACGCCGCCGATTTGGCGCGCGGTCGCGAGAGTGGCCTCGACGCGGCTCTCCTGGACCGGCTGGCACTCAACGACGACCGCCTCGATGCCATGGTCGAGGGGCTGGTACAGGTAGCTGCGTTACCGGATCCGGTTGGCGAGATCGACGGTATGCACTCTCGTCCCAGCGGCATACAGGTAGGGCAGATGCGCGTGCCGCTTGGTGTGATTGGCATCATCTACGAATCGCGGCCCAACGTGACCCTGGAGGCGGCCAGTCTGTGTCTGAAGTCCGGTAACGCCAGCATTCTGCGCGGTGGCTCCGAGGCGCGGGATTCCAATGCTGCCATCGCCGCCTGTATTAGAGCAGGTCTGTGCGATGCCGGGTTGCCTGAGGCAGCGGTACAGGTGGTCGCCACTACCGATCGCGCTGCGGTAGGACAGTTGATCACCATGCCCGAATATGTCGATGTGATCATACCGCGTGGCGGCAAGTCGCTCATCGAACGAATCTCGCGTGAGGCACGCGTGCCGGTGATCAAGCATCTGGACGGCGTTTGTCACGTTTATATCGACGCCACCGCCGACCTCGACAAGGCCCTGGCCATTGCCGTCAACGCCAAGACGCATCGCTATGGCACCTGCAATACCATGGAGACGCTGCTGATCGACGCCCAGGTTGCCGAGCGGATATTGCCGCGTTTGGCCGAGGCCTATGCCCTGCACGATGTCGAGCTGCGTGGCTGTGAGCGTAGCCGCGCCATACTCGACGGGATCTCGGCTGCCACAGAAGAGGACTGGCATGCCGAATACCTGGCGCCGGTACTGGCGGTGCGCCTGGTCGACGGCATCGACGCCGCCATCGAGCACATCGAGCGCTACGGCTCACACCACACCGACGCCATCGTCACCGAGAATTACGGCCTGGCACGCCGCTTCATGGCCGAGGTCGACTCCAGCTCGGTCATCGTCAATGCCTCGACTCGCTTTGCCGACGGTTTCGAATATGGCCTTGGCGCGGAGATTGGCATCTCCACCGACAAGCTTCACGCGCGTGGTCCTGTGGGGCTCGAGGGGCTGACGACCCGCAAGTACGTGGTGCTGGGTGACGGCCAGGTACGCCAGTGACGGCTCAGAGCGGTGCGCTGCCATGCCGCCAGGCCGTCAGGCCGCTCGAACCGCCCCGGATAGCGATGCTGGGGGGAACCTTCGACCCGGTTCACATTGGACATCTACGCAGTGCCGTCGAGCTGCACGAAGCCTTGACGCTGGATCGCGTGCATCTGGTGCCGGCAAGCAAGCCGCCGCTGCGCGGCGAGCCCCAGGTAACGTCGCAGGAGCGCCTGGCCTTGCTCAGGCTGGGGATAGGCGATACCCCGGGGCTCGTGGCCGACGGCCGTGAACTCGAGCGTGATGGCCCCTCCTATAGTGTCGATACCCTGGCGAGCCTGCGCGAAGAGTATGGCAGCCAGGCTCGCTTGGTCATGGCGCTGGGCCATGACGCCTTTCTGCGTCTCACCGAATGGCATTCGCCGGGTCGGCTGTTCGAGCTTGCTCATCTGGTGGTGATCGATCGTCCCGATCACAAGTCGCCACTTTCCCCGGCGTTGGCCGAACTGATTGCAGGGCGGGAGGTCGATAGTCCCGGTGTGCTCATGCAGCGCCCTGCAGGGGGACTGTTGCGCCTGACGTTACCCACCCGCTTGGCGCTCTCGGCAACGGCGATACGCCAACGCCTGGCAGAGGGTCTGAGCGTTCGCTATCTGCTGCCCGAGGCCGTAGAACGAAGAATAAACGCCAACTCGCTGTATCGTGATGGTTGAACGCTGCCAGCGGCGGCTCAAGGCGCTACAATGGCGCCGACCAAGACTTCCCGTTGATGAGGGGCTATGCAGAACGAATCGCTCAAGACACTGGTGGTAGATGCACTGGAGGACCTCAAGGCCAAGGATGTCGCGCTGCTGGACGTGTCCCGGCTGACCAGCGTCACCGATCTGATGGTCGTGGCAAGCGGCACGTCGACTCGCCACGTGGCGGCGCTGGCCGAGCATGTGGTCGAACAGGCCAAGGCCAGTGGTATCCAGCCCTTGGGCGTGGAGGGGCAGGCAGGTTCCGACTGGGTCCTGGTGGACCTGGGCGACCTTGTCGTCCATGTCATGCTGCCCGACACCCGCCAGCTATACGATCTGGAACGCCTGTGGGCCGATTTGCCCAGCGATTCCGAACAACAGCAGCAGGAGCAGGGTGGGGCATGAAGATCCGCCTGCTGGCGGTTGGCACTCGTATGCCCGGCTGGGTCAACGAAGGTGTCGAGGAGTACCGCAAGCGGCTGCCTCGTGATTTCAGCCTGGAGATAGAGGAGATCGCTCCGGGCCAGCGTGGCAAGAACGCCGATACCGCCAAGGCGGTGGCGCTCGAGGCCAAGCGGATACGCGAACGACTTCGTGGAGACGAGCTGATCGTGGCGCTCGAAGTCGGCGGGCGGCCCTGGAGTACCCAGCGCCTGGCCGAGGAGGCGGAGGGCTGGCGGCTCGAAGGGCGCGACGTGGTGCTGCTGGTGGGGGGGCCGGATGGCCTCGCCCCTGAGCTGTCCGCCACCGCCGACCGTTGCTGGTCGCTGTCACCGCTGACCCTGCCTCATCCGTTGGTCAGAGTGCTACTCGCCGAACAGCTCTACCGCGCCTGGACCCTGTTGGTGGGGCATCCCTACCACCGCTGAGCGGTCCACACCGAAACCTGAGTCGAGATCATTAGCCGGCATGCGCGATCGCCGTGACACCCTCAAGAATCCCGAGCAGGAGCTGCGCATCTTTCGTGTGCGCGCCTTCCTGGCGGTGCTGACGATCCTGATCCTGAGCGGACTGCTGTCGGGCCGGCTCGTCTACCTGCAAGTGGTCCAGCACGAGGTGTACAGCACGCGTTCCGAGAAGAACCGCGTGCGAGTGGAGCCGCTGCCACCGACGCGAGGTCTGATCTACGACCGCAACGGCGTGCTCTTGGCCGAGAACCGTCCCACTTACAATCTGACCTTGATCCGGGAGCGGGTAGACAATCTGGATACCACCCTGGACCGGCTCGAAGAGCTGTTGAACCTGAGCCCGGAGGAGGCGGAGGGGTTTCGCATTCGTGCCCGTCAGCCGCAGCGGCCTTTTCAGCCGGCGCTGCTGATGAGCGATCTCGACGAGACCCAGATTGCCGGGTTGGCTATCAATCGGCATCGCCTGCCTGGGATCGAGGTCGAAGCGCAGCTGCTGCGCTATTACCCCGATTCGCAGATCATGGCTCATGCCATCGGCTATGTCGGCCGTATCAATGCCGAAGAGGTCAAGACTCTCGATCCGGGGCGTTATGCCGGCACCCACTTCATCGGTAAGACCGGTGTGGAACGGTTTTACGAAGATGTGCTGCACGGCCAGGCGGGGTTGCGTCAGGTGGAAACCAACGCCCGAGGGCGTGTGTTGCGCGAATTGGGGCGTACCCACCCGGTGCCGGGACAGAATCTGACCCTGACCATCGACAGGGAGCTGCAGAATCTTGCCTACGAGCTGCTCGATGGTCGTCGTGGTTCGATCGTGGCGCTGGTGCCCGGAACCGGAGAGATTCTGGCCATGGTGTCTGCCCCGGGCTTCGATAGTAACCAGTTCGTCACCGGCATCGATTTTGCCTCCTATCGGGAGCTGCAGGAGAACATCGATCTACCGCTTTTCAACCGCGCCATTCGCGGCCAGTACCCGCCGGGTTCCACCATCAAGCCCTTTCTCGCCCTAGCCGGCCTGGTGGAGGGGGTCATCACTCCGGATCGGACGATCAACGATCCCGGCTTCTACCAGCTACCCAATGACAGCCGCCGTTATCGCAACTGGCTGCGCTGGGGGCATGGCAGAGTGGATATGGAGCGCTCCATCGCCGTTTCCAACAACACTTATTACTATTCGCTGGCCCATGAAATGGGCATCGATCGTCTGCACGATCAGATGAGTGCTTTCGGCTTCGGTCAGCGTGTGGGCCACGATATTTTCGGCGAAAGTGGTGCATTGATGCCATCACGCGACTGGAAGCGTGCTCGTTTCAACCAGCCGTGGTATCCCGGCGAGACGCTTTCTGTCGGCATTGGGCAGGGCTATTGGCAGGTGACGCCGCTACAGTTGGCAACCGCCACGGCGGTACTGGCCAATCGCGGTCAGTGGGTCAGGCCACGATTGGCCAGTCAAATCGGTGACAATCCGGTCCCGGTGGAGCTGCCGGATACCCCTCGCGATATCGTCGTGCAGAGCGATGCGTGGTGGGACCGGGTCTTCTCCGGCATGGAAAAGGTGCTGACCGGTCATGAAGGCACGGCGCGGCGAACCGGCGTGGGCTTGCAGTATCGCATGGCCGGGAAGTCCGGCACGGCTCAGGTATTCTCGCTTGGGCAGGATCAGCGCTACAACGCGGAAGAACTGGCAGAACGACTGCGCGACCACGCGCTATTCATGGCGTTCGCTCCGCTGGAGGATCCCCAGATCGCCGTGGCCGTGATCGTAGAAAATGCCGGTGGTGGCAGTACCCACGCCGCTCACCTGGCACGGGCCATGAGCGATGCCTGGCTGCTGGAAGAGGAGGCTCCCGATGCCGACGAAATTCGCGAGGCGATGGAGAACGACAACAGCACCGTGGCAGGGAACTGAGCGATGGCGTTGAGTCTTTTGACGAAAGGATTGCGTGCCCGACCGGTAAGAGCGCCGGAAAGCGGCATTTCGCGGCGCAAGAGCCTTTGGGAGCGTACCCATCTCGACCCTTGGCTGCTACTGCTGCTGCTGGTCCTGCTGATCGTCGGGCTGGGGGTGCTTTATAGTGCCAGCGGTCAGCGTGTCGACGTGGTCATGGCGCAAGGCTCTCGCTTCGTGGTCGCGTTCCTGGTGATGCTGGTTCTGGCACAGCTGCAGCCGGTTACCCTGATGCGTTGGGCGCCATTGCTGTATGGCGTCGGCTTGCTGATGCTCATCGCAGTCGAGTTGGTGGGAGACGTAGGCATGGGCGCCCGGCGCTGGTTGGTCATACCCGGCGTCATTCGCTTCCAACCATCCGAGCTGATGAAGCTGGCCATGCCGTTGATGCTGGCCGCCTGGCTGAGCCGGCGACAGCTGCCGCCCCGCTGGAAGGAGCTGGTGGTATGCGCCGTGTTGCTCGGCCTGCCGGTCATGCTGATCGCCAAACAGCCGGACCTGGGTACCTCGCTGCTGGTTGCCTGCGCAGGCGTATTCGTAGTGCTCATGGCTGGGCTCTCCTGGCGCTTCATCGCTCTGCTGGGCATCGCGGTGGCCTCGGCACTGCCACTGCTATGGGCCAACCTGCACAACTACCAGCGTCAAAGGGTGCTCACCTTTCTCAATCCCGAGAGCGATCCGCTTGGTGCCGGCTGGAACATCATTCAATCGACCACTGCCATCGGCAGCGGTGGATTGTGGGGCAAGGGCTGGCTCCAGGGCACGCAGTCGCAGCTGGAATTCCTGCCGGAGCGCCATACCGATTTCATCGTGGCGGTGCTGGGCGAAGAGTTCGGCCTGGTCGGCATGCTGCTCATCCTGCTGCTTTACCTGCTGATCGTGATCCGTGGGCTGTGGCTGGCCTCGGCAGCGCACGATACCTTCGGTCGTCTCCTGGGGGGGAGCATCATCCTGACATTTTTCATCTATGTCTTTGTCAACGTGGGCATGGTCAGCGGCATTCTGCCCGTGGTCGGGGTGCCGCTTCCGCTGGTGAGCTACGGGGGCACCTCCAGCGTGACCTTGCTGGCGGGATTCGGTATTCTCATGTCGATTCATGGGCACCGTCGCCTGCTGCCGCGCTAGCTGGCGGCAGCGTGGGTTCAAGCGACTAGGCCCCGGTCAGGGAGTGGCACAAGCATGACGCCTGCGTGTAAGTGGAAAGGAACGGGGGTCGCTGCCGTGACGGCAACGGTCCTGGGATTGCTGGCACCGTCGATCCAGGCGGCCGATTTCAGCCCTGCTGAGCATGAGGGTGCCAGGCAACTGATGAACGAGCTTGTCGAGCGCGGGATCGAACGCGAGTGGCTGGAAGGCGCCTTGGAGCAAGCCGTTTTCCAGCAGGGCGTGCTCGACGCCATGGAGGGGGCGGCAGAGCGTCGCTTGCGTTGGGACGAGTACCGCGAGATCTTCCTGCAGCCTGAACGCATTGCGCGTGGAGTCGATTTCATCGAGGCCCATGAAGACGCCTTCCTGCGTGCCCAGGCCGAGTACGGCGTGCCACCGGAAATCATCGCCGCCATCATCGGGGTCGAAACCAGCTATGGGCGTTTCACCGGTCGCCATCGTGTGATCGACTCGCTCCCGACGTTGGCCTTCCACCACCCCGTTCGCGGTAACTTCTTTCGCGGCGAGCTTGCGGCCTTTCTCGAGATCGCTCATGAGCAGGATGTGGATCCCGGTAGCTTGAAGGGCTCCTATGCCGGTGCCATGGGCTACCCTCAGTTCATCCCCACCAGCTACCGTGCCTATGCCGTCGATTTCGACGGCGATGGGCTGCGCGACCTGTGGACCAACCCGGTCGATGCCATCGGGAGCGTGGGCAACTACTTCGCCGAGCATGGCTGGCAAGCGGATCAACCCATTTATCATGACGCTCAAGGGCCCGACGATGGGCCACCTTCCGATATCGACTTCAACCGCACTCAGCGGCCCTACGTCGAATTAGACGAGCTGGCGCAAGCGGGAATCGTATCTGAGGTCGAACTCGACAGCGGGCAGCGCGTCATTCCGCTGGCGCTGGAGACCGACGAGTCGTCCTGGCGTTTCCGGCTGGGCCTCGACAATTTTTATGTCATCACCCGTTACAATCACAGCCACCTCTATGCCATGGCCGTGACGGAATTGGCCGAGGAGATCGCCGCCTTGCGTGAACTCATGCCGTTGACTGACGAGCCGGCTGCCCAACAGGGGGATGCGACATGAGAGCGCTTTGGGCGATGCTGGCGGTGACGACACTGCTGGCCGGCTGCGCAGGTAGCGGGTCGAACACCACGGCTCAGAGAGAGAGTGGCGCGCGACAGCCTGCGCCTGCGCCTGCCGCAAGCGGTGGACGCTACGCCTTGAATAGCGACGCCTACCCGGAAAATCCGCCCGATGTAAGCCAGATCCCTGACGCTGTGCCGCGCGTCGAAGCTCCTTCGCGCGGCGGCAATCGACCCGTCTACGAAGTCTGGGGGAAAACCTACAACGTACTGCCCGACGCTCGCGGCTATGCGCGCCAGGGAACCGCATCCTGGTATGGTGAGAAGTTTCATGGCTACGCAACGTCCAATGGCGAAATCTACGATATGTTCGAGATGACGGCGGCCCATCGCTCGCTCCCGCTGCCAACCTATGCACGAGTCACGAGTCTGGAGAACGGGCGTTCGGTCATCGTTCGGGTCAACGATCGCGGACCCTTTCACAACGACCGTGAGATCGATCTTTCCTATGCCGCTGCTGCCAGGCTGGACATCCTCGATCGTGGCACCGGCCGAGTGAAGGTCGAAGCGATCGATCCCGTGGTGTGGCTCGCGGAAAACGGCGGCAATCAGACGAACCGCTCGACTGCCGCCGCTGTCCAACCGGCGGACGATGCTTCGCGCAACGGCGGGGCCCCCTTGCAGGCCGCTGCCGCAACGCCACGTGCCGAGGTCGCCGCAACAAGCGACGCCCGGAGCGACGCCGGCGGCGGGACACCGATCTATCTGCAGATTGCGGCTCTGGGGTCTGCCGATAATGCTCAGGCATTGAAGACACGCCTCGAAAGCGAGCTGTCCCACCCCGTGCGGGTGGCGGATAACACCGGTATGTATCGGGTGCAGGTCGGACCCCTTGCGCATGCCGGACAAGTCGAGCCCGTCCGCGATGAGCTGAGGCGCGCCGGCTTCGAACAGGCCTTTATCGTCAACGGCGCCGATTGAACGGCGCCTTCCCTTGTTATTCTCGACGCAATGATGAGATTCATGCCCATGCGAGTGCAGTCCCTCCGTTTCCGCCCGCGGCTATTGTCCCTTATGCTGTGCGGCCTGCTACTGTTCACCTCCCAGGCGCTGGCTCAGGCCATACCAACGCCACAGACGATGATTCCTGCGCCGCCGCAGATCGCGGCGAAATCGTGGATATTGATGGATGCGGATAGCGGCAGGGTGCTGGTGGAGCACAACGCCGATGAACGTCTTCCGCCGGCCAGCCTGACCAAGCTGATGACTGCCTATCTGGTGGAGCGCGAGCTGGATCGCGGCAACATCAATCTTGACGACACGGTCCGTGTCAGCGAAAACGCCTGGCGTACGGGTGGGTCCAAGATGTTCATCGAGGTCAACACCGAGGTGACGATTCGCGACCTGCTCTACGGCATCATCATCTCGTCGGGTAACGACGCCAGCGTGGCCGTGGCCGAGCATCTGGCCGGTGGCGAGGCACCGTTCGCCGACCTCATGAACCAGCACGCCACTCGCTTGGGTCTGCACAACACCAGTTTCGCCAACGCCACCGGTCTGCCGCATCCCGAGCAGTACTCCTCGGCGCGAGATATGGCTTTGCTGTCTCAGTACATTATCAACGACTATCCCGAGCACTACGCGGTCTACGCCGAAAAGTACTTCACTTACAACGACATTCGCCAGCCCAACCGTAACCGGCTGCTGTGGCGTGACGCCACGGTCGATGGGCTCAAGACCGGCTGGACCACCGAGGCCGGCTATGGCCTGGTGGCCTCGGCAAAGCGCGATGACATGCGCTTGATTTCGGTGGTGATGGGTACCAATTCCGAGGAGTCGCGGGCGCAGGAAACCCAGAAGCTGCTCAGCTACGGGTTCCGCTATTACGAAACGCTGAAGCTCTACGATCAAGGAGCCGTTCTGAACTCGCCACGTATCTGGGGGGGTGACAGCAACGAGCTGCGGGTCGGCGTGGATCGCGACGTAGCCATGACACTGCCGCGGGCGCGCAACGTAGAACTCAGTGCACGGCTGGACATTCGACAGGATCTCACCGCCCCTGTCAGTCTCGGCGACCGTGTCGGAACCCTCGAAGTACGTCTCGGCGAGGAAGTGGTGGGCGAGCATCCGCTGGTGGCCCTCGAATCGATTGAAGAGGGCGGACTGTTCAAGCGGCTGTTCGATCAGGTTCGCCGTTTCTTCAGCAATCTGCTGGGGGGCTGGTTCTAGCTCGGCGGCTCTCGATCCGCCGCTTGACCGGTCTTGGTCGCAGGTTGAAAGTTGAGTAAAATGCTCGGATATTGCCATCGAGAGCTTCGGTCCAGAGAGAGCCATGTCAGACGATAAACTTCGCGACCTGCGCCGGATGTCGGCGACGAGCCCATCGGCGGCGGCGCCGACGATCACCTTTCCCTGCGACTACCCCATCAAGGTGGTGGGTGATGCTGCCGAGGATTTCACCGCAACCGTCTGCCAAGTGGTGCTGCGCCACGACGCCAGCTTCGATGCCACCCGCATCGAAGTGATCGAGAGCCGTACGGCACGATTCCTCTCCGTCCGGCTGACCCTTCGCGCGACCGGCGAGGCGCAGATCAAGGCACTATTCGACGATCTGAAGGCCACCGGGCGCGTCCACATGGTGGTGTAAATGGCGACAAGCGCCAGCGGCGTTGCACCCATCGCTCTTCTGAGCTTGGGGCGGCGCCCCTATCTTCCTGTTTGGCAAACCATGCGCGAGCTCACCGATAGTCGTGACGAGAGCACGCCTGACCAGCTGTGGCTGGTGGAGCACGAGCCGGTCTTCACCCAGGGGCAGGCCGGCAAGCCCGAACACCTGCTGATGCCTGGCGATATTCCTGTGGTACAAACGGATCGTGGTGGGCAGGTGACCTATCATGGGCCGGGCCAAGTGGTGCTGTACCCACTGCTCGACGTGCGCCGAGCACGCCTCGGCGTGCGCGACCTCGTGTCGGCACTCGAGAATGCCGTCATCGCCGTTCTTGCCGAGTATGGGGTCGAGGCACGGGCTCGCGCCGATGCGCCCGGGGTCTATGTCGGTGAAGCCAAGATCGCCTCGCTGGGGCTGCGCATCCGGCGTGGCGCGAGCTATCACGGAGTCGCTCTCAATGTCGATGTCGATCTTGCCCCGTTCCAGCGAATCAACCCCTGCGGCTACGCCGGCATGGCCATGACACGTATTGCCGATCTCGTTACTGCCCCGCCCTCGGTAGAGCGGGTCGGTTTAGATATGGCTCGGTGCCTTGCCATGGAGCTTGGTAGGGAGCTGCGGCTCGGTGACGAACCGGCCAACCTCGAGCCGGCCAGCCAGCCCTGACCATGAGGCTGCCGCTGCGGAAGCGACAGCACCCATGAAAAAGGCGACTCGAGAAGTCGCCCTTTACCTCAGGGTGCCTTCACCCGACATCGATGACCTGGATGCGGTTGGGGTCGGGCTCCTGCCCTGGCACGACAGCGGGGGCGGCGAGTCCGAGATTGTTCTTCTCGAATACCCGGTCGGCACGATAGCTGGAGCGCACCAGCGGGCCGGAAGCGACTTCCATGAAACCCTTTTCCAGCCCCAGGCGGCGATAACGCTCGAATTCGTCGGGTGTGACCCAGCGCTCCACCGGCAGGTGGTTGCGTGTCGGGCGCAGGTACTGGCCCAGGGTGACGATATCGACATGGATCGCACGCAGGTCGTCGAAGGTCTGAAGAATTTCCTCGTCCGTCTCGCCCAGGCCCAGCATCAGGCTGGTCTTGGTCAGCACGTCGGGGCGGTGGCGCTTGGCGTGGGCCAGCACATCGAGCGTCTTGCGGTAACCGGCGCGCGGGTCGCGCACATAATGGGTCAGACGTTCGACGGTCTCGACGTTCTGAGCGAAGACTTCAAGGCCTGAGTCCACTACCCGCTCGATGGCCGTTGGGTCACCGTCGAAATCAGGGGTCAGTGCTTCCACCACCACTGCCGGTGTATTCGCTTTGATCGCCTTGATGCATTCGGCATAGTGTGTTGCGCCACCATCGGCCAGATCGTCTCTGTCCACCGAGGTGAGCACCACGTATCGCAGCCCCATCAGCTCCACCGATTTGGCGGTATTGGACGGCTCCTCGCTGTCCAGCCAGCCGCCCGGGTTGCCGGTGTCGACGGCGCAGAAGCGGCAGGCACGCGTACACACGGAGCCCATCAGCATGATGGTGGCCGTGCCGTTGCTCCAGCATTCGCCCATGTTGGGGCAGTGGGACTCGGCGCAAACGGTGCTGAGACGGTGCTCCTTGACGTTACGCTTCACGGCCTCGAAGCGGCCGCCGCCGGGTATCTGAGCCCGCAGCCACTGGGGCTTGCGACCCGGCTCGGGGCGCTCTTCGATCTGACTGCGCTGCTTGATGCCATCCTTGATGGCGGCGAAGCCATGCTCGGTGCGGAATTTCGCGCCGCTCGGCACACGTTTTGAGGTGTTGTCGCTCATAGGGTGTGAGCCCCTCCACTCGGCGGCTGCCCTCGCCATGACGTCGGCGTGCCGAGTCCGTATCAGGGTGGCACCCCGACGCATGGCAGAATTCGATACGTTGGTCGCAGGTGCGCAATCTATCATATTCGCGCTTGACTGGCACTCGAGCTGCGACTTGGTTTCACGGTTCAAGCCCTGTCGGGCGCGAACGGGAGGCACACTACTCCGTGATCGGGGATCGGGCGCAGCGGCGCCTTGAAGTGTGTCGCTATTTCACCCAGACGCTCGCGGACGAAGCGCAGGAACAGTTCGGTCACGGGAGTAGGGAAGCGATCCCTGGGATAGACCGTGCACCAGGAGCGACGCAGAGGAAAACCCGGCAGTTCCAGTTCGGCCAATAGGCCAGCGCGGAGCTCCAGGCGTACCGCCAGTCGCGGCAGGACGGCAACGCCAAGGTGGGCCATCACGCCCTGTTTGATCGCCTCGTTGGTTCCCAGCTCCATGGTATGCTGAAGCGCCACATCCTGCTCGGCAGCCAGCTGCTCGAAGGCAGTGCGCACCCCGGAGCCCGACTCGCGCATCAGCAGATAATGGCGGGCCAGATCATCCAGTGTGGGAGAGGACGCCTCGAGCAGCGGATGGCCCGGCCAGACGATGGGGATCAACTCGTTTTCAAGGAACGGCATGAAAACGAGGTTGCCATCGTCTTCCGGCACCATGGCCATGATCACGAGGTCATCGCTGCGAGCCGCCAGTCGTTCCAGTGCCTGACTACGATTGCATACCTGAAGACGCACCTGGATATTGGGATAGTGGGCGCGGAAGCGTGCGATCAGATGCGGGACCACGTATTGCGCTGTAGACACGGCAGCCAGATTTAGCTCGCCGGAGATCGTGCCATCCAGGTCCGAAAGCGTCATCTGCAGCCGCGACACCTGACCGAAGATGGCCTGGGTCGAGGCTGCCAGGGCATCGGCCGCCGGCAGCACGTGCAGAGTCTTGCCGGTGTACTTGAACAGCGGTTGGCCCAGTGCCTGCTCGAGTTGGCGTACCTGTGCACTGACCGCCGGCTGTGTCAGACCCAGCTGTTCGGCGGCCCGTGAGTAGGACTGCTGTCGGTGCACGGCCTGGAAGACCTGCAGCTGGCGAAAGGTAAGGCGATTCAACAGCCTTGGCGTAGTCATCGATCGGTCCGCTTGATGGGCTCAGGAATGGCCCGGTGAAGAACCCTTCTCATGCTATCACTGCCGGTGGTGACGGTCATGCCGGCAACTCTCAACAGCGAGCTTGGAGCGATGTACAGTCCAGATAGCGAAAGTAGGCGCCAGGCGCGCTTGCGCTGCGTCATGGTGGCGGGCAGTGGGCTTGCCGCGCTGCGTGCCGGTCAGGCCTGCACGGAGCTTGAGATGGCCTGGCATGGCGGCGGCGAGCAGGGCGATGCCTTGGTGGCACATGCCCAGCGGCTAGGCTGCGATGCCTTGCATCCAGGCGAAGCGACGCCGCAGCAGCAGAGGCGCCTGGCTCGCGCATGCGATCGCGCAGGGCTCGTTTTCATCGGCCCGCGTGAACCCCTGATTGCCGCCATGTGCGATGACGATGCATCGCGCCAATTGATGCGTGAGGCGGGACTGCCGCTGGGTGAGCCATCGCCGCACGTGCCTCGGCTGCACCTGCCGGTGCTGGCGGATAGTCGCGGTCAAGCTCTGGCCCTGGTGGAGCACGAATGGCTGCTCGACGATTTCGCTATGGCACCGAGCGAACGATTGACCCCCGAGCAGCGCGCCTATCTGGGACAACTGGCCGTGCAGGGGACGCGTGCCATGGGGCTGGTCGGACTGGCGACATTGAGTTTCACGCTGGCCGACAATCGTTTGGGCTTCGTTACCATGCGCCCGGGGCTGACCGGCTATGAAGGGCTGGCCGAGGTCTTGAGCGGCCTCGACCTTGCAGTGGAGCAGATTCGTCTGGTGATGGGCGAGCGCCTTCGGCGTCCTCGGGTGGGGCACATGGGCCATGGGCCCGGTCGGCCGGGTCAGGCGCGCTGGCACTTGCTCGCACCCGCCAGAGGGCAACTGGGAGGTGGTCCGGGCGTGAGGCTCGACCGACCTGCCATGGTGGGGCCTGATGCTCGAGCGCGACTGCTGGTCTGGGGTCGAGATGGCGCCGAGGCCGGGCGCCGGGAGAGCCGGGCACTGGCTGAGTGGTACGGAGACAAGACCCCGGGGGCGGCAAGCTGCGCCGAGATCTGAGCCAATGTAAAGCCATGGTTCACAAAAAATCGACAAAACGGCTGCGTCCTCCCGGCGCAGGGAGTAGTATGCTTGTTGCAGCGCAGCAAATTTTCTCCTCCCGATGACGACAAGGTCGTTGCGGGAAAACTGGAGTCGAACATGAACTCACTGATGCCGACACCGCCCACCGAGGCGCTCAAATTACTTGATCCTTTCGGTTTTGGCCGTGCCGCTTTCGACTACTGGCGTGATGCCGTCGAGCGCAGTGTGCTTTACATGGACGTGATGCGCGAGCGTGGCAACCAGTATCTCGAACATATCGAGAAGACCAAGCCCAACGTGCTCGGCTTCGATGCCGAAGTGGTGATGGACGGCCGGGAACTGCCGCGGCCGGTGAACTATGAGCTGATGCGGATCCTCCCCCCACCGGGGGTCGAGGTCGATCCCGAGTCCCGCCCTTTCGTGGTGGTGGACCCCCGTGCCGGTCATGGCCCCGGCATTGGCGGTTTCAAGCCCGATAGTGAAATCGGTGTCGCTCTGCGCGCCGGCCACCCCTGCTACTTCATCGGTTTTCTGCCTTATCCCGTGCCAGGCCAGACCGTCGAGGACGTGGTGGAAGCCGAAATTGCCTTCCTGCGTCGCGTGATCGAAAGCCACCCCGACACCAGCGAGAAGCCCATGGTGGTGGGCAACTGTCAGGCAGGCTGGCAGATCATGATGGCAGCCTCGCTCGAGCCCGACTGCTTCGGCCCGATTCTGATCGCCGGTGCGCCGCTCTCCTACTGGGCCGGGGAGCGTGGCAAGGCTCCCATGCGCTATACCGGCGGCATGGTGGGCGGCAGCTGGATGACCACCATGGCCAGCGATTTGGGCGATGGCCTGTTCGACGGAGCCCTGCTGGTACAGAACTTCGAACGCCTTAATCCTGCCAATACCTGGTGGGACAAGCAGTATCGCCTGTATGCCAACGTCGATAGCGAAGCCGAGCGCTATCTCAATTTCGAGCGTTGGTGGGGTGGGCACGTGGTACTGGGTGGCGAGGAGATCCAGTACATCGTCGATAATCTCTTCATCGGCAATCGTCTCTCTACGGCCCAACTCGTGACGTCCGACGGTCGGCGGATCGACCTTCGTAATGTGCGTTCGCCGGTGGTCGTGTTCTGCTCCCAAGGCGACGACATCACGCCGCCGCCACAGGCGCTGGGCTGGGTACGCGATCTCTTCGGTGGGGTCGACGATATCATCGCCAGCGACCAGACCATTGTCTATTGCGTGCACGATACCACCGGCCACCTCGGTATCTTTGTCTCGGGCAGCGTGTCGCGCAAGGAACATACCGAGTTCACCGCCAATATCGACTATATCGACGTACTGCCGCCCGGGCTCTACGAGACCACGGTGACCAGCGCCAAGGAGCGTGACGATGCCGAACTGATCGAGCGCGATTATCTGCTCGAGTTCAAGGCACGTTCCATCGAGGGACTGAATCGGGATGTCCTCAAGCACCGGGTCGATGACGACACCCGCTTCGCCACCGTGGCGCGCATCTCGGAAATAAACCTAGGGCTGTATCGGCTGTTCGTGCAGCCATGGATCCGAGCGACCATTACCCCCGAGGCGGCTCGCCTCATGCGTCGCATGCATCCGATTCGCCTGGGCTACAAGCTGCTCTCCGATCGCAACCCGCTGTCGGTGCCGCTGCCGGTACTGGCCGATTGGGTGCGTCGTGAGCGCCACCCGGTGGACGAAAACAATCTATTGCGGTCGCTGGAAAGCACTTGCTCCAGGCATATCTCCCATGGGCTCGACACCTGGCGCGAGCTTCGCGACCAGAGTATCGAACACGCCTTCCTGACGATGTATGGCCAGCCTCTGTTGCAGGCCATGGTAGGACTGGGCGGCGACGCTCACGTGCATCGCAGGCAGCCCGGCAGCGAGCCGGAGCATCTGCGTTTCATCGAGCGCCGTCAGGATGAGCTGCGCAAGCGCGTGGCCGAGGGCGGCATCCATGAAGCCGTGATGCGCTCGGTGATCTATGTGCTGGGCGGCTCACCCACGACCGATGAGCGCAACTTCAAACGCCTGCGTGCTTCACGTGCCGAATTGGAGCCGGGCAGCACGCTCTCGGACTTCAAGCATCTGGTGCGCGAGCAGTTCTTCATTCTCAAGCAAGATCGTGAAGCGGCGCTGGAAGCGATCCCTCAGCTGCTGGTCAAGGAGCGACCTGACGCGATTCGCGCTTCGTTGGAGCATATCGAACACGTGCTAGCTGCCAGCGGCGAGCTGTCCGAGCACGCTCGCAAGCGTTACGAGCATGTCGAGCGACTCTTCGAGCACGCGTTGGAAAAGGTCGATCCGGTCGAGCAGCGACAGGCGCTGGTAGCGCTACATGATGAAGTGGCAGCTGGGGCAAAGGCTGAGCTTGCTGCAAGAGATGAAGTGAATAAAATGCTCAAGGCTGATGAGGCCAAGGCCGCCCCGAGCAAGGCACAAGCGGCTTCTGGCAAGAGCGCTGCCCCAATGGCATCCAGCGGATCCGCTAGAAAGGATGCTGCATCCAAGAGCCAGTCCAACGTTGCTCCTGAGAAGGAGAGCGGGGGAAAAGCGCCGCGGAAAACACGTAAACGCTGAATGAGTCTGAACGCCGCTGCAGTTAACCGCGCCCCTGACGATATAGTCAGGGGCGCGGCGCCTTTTTCCATGCCTTGATGCGAAGTTGAAATTTCTGCTTTAATGCCGGCATGCGTAAGCAACTGGCGTGAAGCGGGTTGCTGGGGTAGGGTAAGCGGATTTTTCACCCCGCGCGGAGCGTCCGCCGAGCACAGGCGGGCCGAAACCGTCAGGCGGGGGGAATGTCCCGCCTTGCAGAATGTGGAGCACTATGGGCAAGTCATTGGTCATCGTCGAGTCGCCGGCCAAGGCCAAGACGATCAATAAATACCTCGGCAGCGAGTACGTCGTGAAGTCCAGCGTGGGTCATATTCGTGACCTGCCGACCAGCGGCTCTGGCAAGACGGCCTCCGATCCCAAGGAACGTGCACGCCAGGCAGCGGCAACGCGCAAGATGTCGCCCGATGAGAAAGCCGAGTACAAGAAGCACAAGTCCAAGGAGCAGCTCATCCGCCGGATGGGCATCGACCCTGAGCATGGCTGGAAGGCCCACTACGAGATTCTGCCTGGCAAGGAAAAGGTCGTGTCCGAGCTTCAGAAGCTCGCCCAGAAGGCCGATACGGTCTATCTCGCGACCGATCTCGACCGCGAGGGGGAAGCGATCGCCTGGCATCTCAAGGAGACTATTGGCGGCGACGATACGCGCTACCGCCGTGTAGTGTTCAACGAGATCACCAAGAACGCCATCAAGCAGGCGTTCAAGGAGCCCGGCACACTCAATATCCCCCGCGTCGAGGCGCAACAGGCAAGGCGTTTCCTGGACCGTGTCGTGGGTTTTATGCTGTCGCCGCTGCTGTGGGCCAAGATCGCCCGCGGTTTATCCGCTGGCCGCGTGCAGTCGGTGGCGGTTCGCCTGATCGTCGAGCGTGAGCGCGAGATCCGTGCTTTCGTCCCCGAGGAGTTCTGGGACGTGCACGCTGACCTCGTCTCCAGTGCGGGCGAGCCGGTACGCTTCGAACTGGTACGCCAGGATGGCAAGGCCTTCCGACCCACGTCGGAAGCCGAGACCCTCGAACGTATCGAGAACCTGCGCCAGGCCTCGTTGACGATCACCGGACGTGAAGACAAGCCCACGCGATCGAAACCGGGCGCACCCTTCATCACCTCGACGCTGCAGCAGGCCGCCAGCGGCCGGCTCGGCTTCTCGGTGAAGAAGACCATGATCCTGGCTCAGCGCCTCTACGAGGCGGGCTACATCACCTACATGCGTACCGATTCCACCAACCTGTCCCAGGATGCGGTGGCTATGGCGCGCGAGCATATCGAGCAGGCCTACGGCAAGCACTACCTGCCGGAAGCGCCAAACCGTTACTCGAGCAAGGAGGGCGCCCAGGAAGCCCACGAGGCGATTCGGCCCTCGGATGTGAATCGCAAGGCGACCGACCTGGCCGGCATGGAGCGCGACGCCGAGCGGCTCTACGAGCTGATCTGGCGCCAGTTCGTGGCTTGTCAGATGACCCCCGCCGAGTATCTTTCCAGTACCCTCACCGTGGAAACGGGTGGCTACGAGCTTCGGGCGAAAGGGCGTGTGCTCAAGTTCGACGGTTACACTCGTGTGATGAAGCCTGCCGGCAAGAGCGAGGATCAGGCGCTGCCAGATCTCGCCGAAGGCACGCCGATGCAGCTCGAGGCGATCGACCCGCAGCAGCACTTTACCAAGCCCCCGGCACGCTATACCGAAGCGAGTCTGGTGAAGGAGCTCGAAAAGCGCGGCATCGGGCGCCCCTCGACCTACGCTTCGATCATTTCCACCATTCAGGACCGAGGCTACGTCAAGCTCGAGAGCCGGCGTTTTTATGCCGAGAAGCTGGGTGACATCGTTACCGAGCGACTCAAGGAATCCTTTCCCGACCTGATGGACTACTCCTTCACGGCGCGTATGGAAGACAGTCTCGATGAAGTGGCCGAGGGGGAGCGCAACTGGCGCGAACTGCTCGATACCTTCTACGGCGAGTTTCGTCAGGAGCTGGAAGCCGCCGAAAGCGAGGCGGGCATGCGTCCCAATCAGCCGGTACCCACCGATATCGACTGCCCCAGCTGCGGACGCAAGATGCAGATCCGTACGGCGTCCACCGGGGTGTTTCTGGGTTGCTCCGGCTACAACCTGCCGCCCAAAGAGCGCTGCAAGACCACCATCGATCTGCTGCCAGGTGACGAGGCGGTGCCCGCCGATGCCGGCGAAGAGGCCGAGACCCAGGCCCTGCGTGCCAAACATCGCTGTGCGAAGTGCGGTACCGCCATGGACAGCTACCTGATCGACGAGAACCGCAAGCTGCACATCTGTGGCAACAGCCCCGACTGTGACGGCTACGAGATCGAACGTGGAAAGTTCCGCATCAAGGGCTACGAAGGCCCGATCATCGAATGCGACAAGTGCGGCAGCGACATGCAACTCAAGTCGGGCCGCTTCGGCAAGTACTTCGGTTGCACCAACGAGGCATGCAAGAACACGCGCAAGCTGCTGAAGAGCGGCGAGGCGGCGCCGCCCAAGATGGACCCCATTCCCATGCCAGAGTTGGCCTGCCAGAAGGTAGAAGACCACTACGTTCTGCGTGATGGTGCCAGTGGCCTCTTCCTGGCGGCAAGCAAGTTCCCGCGCAACCGTGAAACGCGTCCTCCGCTAGTCAGTGAGCTCCAAGCCCATCGTGAGGAGCTGCCCGACAAGTACCGCTATCTGCTCGATGCGCCGAGTGAGGATCCGGACGGTCGCCCGGCCCAGATTCGTTATTCACGCAAGAGCAAGGAGCAGTTCGTGATGACCGAAGACGAGGGCAAGGCGAGCGGGTGGCGCGCGTTCTACGACAATGGCAGATGGCAAGTGGAGGACAAGCGCAAGTGACCCCGCGAGGCCGTACCAATCAGTTGCTCTATCAGGCCGAGCTGATCCTCGACGTTATCCCTGGCGATGACGAGCATGCCGAGGCCCGGCGCATGGCGGTCGAAGAGTCGGCGCTGGCCCTGTTCGAGCTGGCGCTGGAGTCGCTGTTGCGAGAAGTCACCGAACATGCCCGACTGGCGCGACATGACTGGCGTGAGCTTCTGCTAGGCGAGAGCGTCGGTATTGCCGAGCTGCAGCGCTTACGTGAACTGGCGTCACGTCCGGAAAGCTGGCTTGCCTGGCTGCTGCAGCGTATAGAGGCGTTGCACGAAAGCTCTGGCGTGGCGCGGCGGGGCAGGGCGGCCGCGCCGGGCCTGATAGCGGTGGGTAGCAGTGCAGCGCTGAGCGACGAGCTCAGGGCTTGTCTGCAGGAGGCCAAGCGGGAAATTGCCGCACTGCGGGAGACTAGTCAGGAGTGGTAGTTAACGGAAAACTTAGGCCTTAGCAAATAGTTGCGTGCCGTCGCTCAGCCTCTCAAAGTTAATCTTGGTTGATGTGTGTCAAGCGCATGTGCTTGGCGTTGGCTAGGATGAAGGCAAAGAGCCGATCATCGAAACCGGTGAGAGGTAGCATGGGAGGGATAGGAGCATGCGCTTTCATCAAGTCAAGGAGTTGGTGGAGTGGGCAGCGGATTATCATGCTCGACTGTTCGAGCAATACACCCGTCTGGCTGCTACAGGTAACGACGAGCGGGTTAGGATGGCACTTGAGTATCTAGCGCAGCGTGAGCGCAAGCAGCAGAACGACCTGCTGGGCTTTCTCGACGATGGCAGTGATCATGCCAATGTGCTCGGAGCCTGGTTTGATGATCCTAACGACTTCCCCCACGCACCGGTACTTGAACGTTTACCGGGAGGCATCAATGGTGAAGGTGTACAGAGAGTGCTGGCCACTGCCCTCACCACGCACCGAACGCTTCAAGATCTCTACGAACATCGTGCCGAATTGGCCGGTGGCCGCGACGAACAGGCTTTCTTCGAAGCTCTGGCTGCAGGTCATGAAGCCGAGGTGCGGCGCATCGCTCGAGACATGCAACGACTGGAAGACTACTGAGGAGGACCCATGTCAGAACAGCTACTCTCTCCCAAGGTTCTGGGTTACTGGACTCGCGAGCAGTTGCATGACGCTCCTGACGAATCGGGGTTCTTTTGCGTCTTCCGTGCTGCACGCGATCCGGAAACCGATGAGATGGACGTGCAGGAATTGCTCTATGTCGGTGAGCATCGCAGCGCACGCTACGGCCTCGAGCAGCACGAAGATCACGACAAGTGGCAGGCCTTTTTGCAGCCAGGGGAGGAGCTCTGGTATGCCGTGGGGCTGGTGGGACATGCCAACCGTGAGCGACTTACGGCGGCAATGATCAACGCTCACAAGCCCAGGTTCAACAATGCCAGCCCGTATCGCGATGGTTTTCCTTTCGACGAGACCACGGTGCATATCTACGGCAAGAAACACAAGTTGCAGAGCATCTTCACCGTGAGTAACCGCGCCTGAGCTTGGCGATCATCGCACCAGAACCAGACATGCGCCCCGGCAGTTACCACTGCCGGGGCGCATGTCTGTGTGCCCCGGGCGCAAGCACACCTGGACTAGACTGTCTGCATCAGGCCTCATGAGGGCCTTTCCTCGGCCCATCAGAAAGGACTCGACCGTGCCCGAGGAAGTCGATCGCCACCGCTTGTTGCCGGCGTTACAGCAACTGCTCGATAGCGAGCAGGCACCGCAAAATGCAAATGCGCTGTCCCTTCGGGTGAAGGCAGTCTGACGCCTGAGGACCATGCGCGCATCTTGCGTCATGCCGACGAAGCCGAACTACGCCGCCATCTGCTCGAGCGAGGCGTGTCTTCGATGCAGGCCTATGGCCTGGCCAAGGTCGAGTCGGGCACCACCAGCCTGAGCGAAGTGCTCCGCATGGGGGCGATTCTGTCAGCATGACGCTCACGCCCTGCTCAACGTAGTACCTTCGGGTCGCCCTCCCCGGCGAGCGCCAGGCGTTCTGAGTCATTCATCACAGTCTCGAGTTCGAGCTCGGCCACTTCACTGACCGCTTCCAGCACATGGGCCCAGGTAGCGCGGTTGGCATATAGCATCCCGAAGGTGTCGAGCGTGCCGCCTCGGTTGCGGTAACCGAGGAAGCGCGAGTGAGGTCCGGTGTCGAGCGGCCTCAACGCGCCACACAGCGGTTCGGGGCGGCAGTGGCCCAGGAAGACGCGGGCATCCGTATGCGGTACCAGTTGACTGAGGCGGCAATGGCTCAGAGTGGCGGCGGCTTCACGCTCGTCCCTGGCTTCGCGCAGCTTGCCGGGCTCCAGGATGACGTACAGGCTGGTAGCGACGCCGGCTTGGCTGAGTCTGGCCATCGCCCGCTGCATCTCGCTCAATTGGTAGGCACCAATCGCGAAAAGCTGCACCCGTGGGGAAGGAGCGTCTTGTAAACAGAGAATACCGTCCTCACACACGCGCGCAGCCTGCTCGTCACTCAGCGCTACCGGTACGGGGTTTTTCGGCACCACTGCGACGGCGATACGCCCACGGCTCAGGTAGAGCCGCTGCAAGGCGTGCACTGCGCTGGGGGCATCCACCGGAAATAGCGTTGGCGCCACGTCATCCATTTCGCCCAGCCAGGCCTCACACAGCGTCGGATCCTGGTGCGATTGTTCGTTCTTGCCGTTCTCCCAGGTATGTGAGCTGGCGATGACGGGCACCGATAGCCAGCCAGGTTCGCGGCCGGCTTCGCGTAGGTGGCGGGCGAATATGACCTCCTGACGCATGGCCCCGAGCATCTTGACGGCGAAGGCTTCATAGGAGGCGACGAGATTCAGACCCTGCTTGTTGGCGAGTGCCGCGCTGACTACCGCTTCCTCGTTGAGTGCCGTGATCACCGACCCGTTGAGGGCTTCGGCCACACCCGGTTCGGGATCGGTGACGCGATGCTTCAGCAGGTCCAGGGTCCGGTTGAGACGGTTGCTGCGCATCTCGTCAGGGTTGCCGATGCGTACCCGGAGTGCCGGATTGGCCTCCGCCAGCCTCACGAATGCCTGGTCGACTGCCGCCATTGGCGAGACCGGCTTGCCCAAGGGGTAGGGTTCAGGCTGCGGTATGCTCGGCAGTGGCGTCACAGCGACGGCCAGCTCGTGGTCGCGCTCCTTGGGGCGCTGGCTTGCAGCGTGATCGCTGAGCTCGGCAATCGCCTGGCGAAGTTCTGTTTCGGATACATGCAGTGCTGCCGCGCCCTCGTTGAAACGTCGCCGCGCCGTCGTGTCTTCCGCAGGGTTCTCGCCAAGGGGAAGGTTATGCGCTGCGTTGGTGCCGGCTCCGGGGAAGCCATAGCCCTTGGTAGTGTCGGCGATGACGTAGGGCAGACGCAGCGGGTAGCGTCCGTGTCCTTGTTGCAATGCCGCCACCTGCCCGGCGAGCTCGTCCTCGGCGCTGATTATCGCCCAGGCGAAAGCGGCAGGATCTCGCCCATCGATGGTCAAGGGGGCGAACCCATTGAGTATCAGGTGTTCTTCGAACCAATGAGTGCCACCCGATTGGCTCATGGTCGTGCGCTGGTCGATACGCCTGCCGTTGGCGATCATCACCGGAACGACAGGTCCGCAATCTTCGGCTCGCCACCAGCGTGGCATCCAGTCGCTTCCGCGCTGCTCTTCAAAGGCGCCGTCGCTGAGGAAGGCAACAAGATGCTGGTGCGCAAGAGGCATGTGCGCATACTGAAGGCCGGCAAAGCCCAAATAGCCGCCTTCACTCAATCCGCCTGCCGTATGAGCGTTGACGTGACTGCCGAGCGGAGAAATCGGCTGCCCGGAGGCATCGACGCCGCAGTGATAGAAGTCGTTGACCAAGCGGGTCAGGCCCTCGTCACTGAGCGCATAGCGTTCGGCGTGGGCGGGGCCCATGTTGTCGATAAGCACGTTGAGCGCATCGATGGCGGCTACGCAGTGGCCTTGTCCCATGAGCCAGCTTCGGGTCAGTTTGGTCATGCTATTGGCAGCAAGATACCCGACATAGGCGGGCACCATGTTGAGAGCCCCACCGGTATGGCCCTCAGGATGAGACTTGAAATCCTCCGCTGACAGCGGCTCGCCGTCCAGTCGCACCCGTAGGGCGTAGGTCATGTGGGCCACCAGCCACATGCCCATGTTGGCGAGCCGGTCTGCCGCTCGCAGCTTGGCAAGCCAGTGGCGCCTGAGCTCAGGCTCCGGCGCATGCCGCTCCAGGAGACGTGCGATGCCGGCCTGAGTGACAGGGCTGTGGCTGATCATGCCCACCCCTCTTGCCCAGGCAGTGAAATCGGGGTCATCCCCGACAGGAATGTGCTGCGCGTGGCGAGGCGGTAGTGAGCTGTCGGACCGAGTGGGCATGAGAGGGCTCCTGAATGGCCTGGAAACTAGACTTTGAGCCTAGAAGCAAGCCTGTGCAAAGACCATTGATCAACGTCAGGAACCGCGAGATCACTGCTCGGTTACGTTAAGTGGACTGACAGTCGCGTCACGATACGTTATAAGACGCTAACGAACCGACATGGCCCGTGAGGAGTCGATGAGATCCATTTCCCGCCGTCGCTTTGGCCAGTTGGCCCTGCTGGCCCCCTTTACCCTGGTGATGGGTCGTGAGGCCCAGGCCAATCTGATCGATACCATGCTTGCGCGTGCGCACCTGCCGCGTCACGACAGCGAGGTCTGGATACTCGTCGATGATCGAGACTCCTCCCTGAACGTCTACCGTGGGAACCTTCTCGTAGAGCGCTTCGCTCCCGTTTCGTTGGGAAGATCGGGCGCCGAGACCATGCGGACCTATGGCGGTAACGTTACGCCAAAAGGCGAATTTCGCGTCAATCGCTTCAATTGGGAGAGTCAGTGGCACATCTTCGTAGGAATTGACTATCCTACGCCGTCCCACGCGCGCATGGCGTTGGAAACAGGGCTTTACACGGAGCAAGATTACGCAGATTATTTCGCCTACTACCGGCGCCATGGGTATCCGCCGCAGCAAACCGTGTTGGGGGGCTTCATCGGCATTCACGGCCTCGGTAGAGCAGACCCGGAGGTTCATGCCAGTTATCACTGGACTCAGGGTTGCGTGGCGGTCACCGACGCCCAGGTTGAAAGGCTTACCGAGCTGATCGACATTGGCACTCGCGTCGTCATCCGCTAGGCTCAAGTTACGCAAGGGACAATTCGAGCTATGGACAAGCGCCGTATGGTATTATAAAACAGCGTTTGACTCCTGTGCTTGGCAGCAGTCGCTGCAAGAATCCTGCATTGAGCAGGAAAGCCTGGATCACAGGCATCACCAAAGCCGCTGTACGAAACTGTGCAGTACCAAGGAAGACTCAAGGAGAACATCATGACTCTGAAGACCACTCTGAAGCTGACCGCCGCTGCTGCTTCCATGGCCATTCTGGCTGGCTGTGCGACCAACGCTGCTCTGGACGAAGTTCGCCAGACTGCCGAAGCCGCTCAGGCCGACGCTGCAGAAGCTCGTAGCATCGCTACTCAGGCTCAGAACACTGCCAACCAGGCGCAGCGTGACGCCCAGGCGGCCCTGCAGATGTCTGAGCAGAACCGCGATGAAATGAACCGCATGTTCCAGCGCTCCATGCAGAAGTAATTCTGCTGAGTGCCTCATCGCCTTTGGGCGATGGCGGTCTGCAACGAGAAAACCCCGCTTCGGCGGGGTTTTCTCGTTATGGCGTTATCCAAGGCCGAAGCTGCCCTGACCGAATCGTCAGGGCAGCCAAGCGGTGGCTCAGCGGCGATAGGCCTCGAGCTCGGTAAACAGGCCAGAGAGCTGGCCGAGTTCGATCTCCGAGAAGAGGCCATTGTCCAGAGTGTCCGGCTGACTGGGCTCTTGATGGACAGGCTGCTCCTCGGCCACTTTCAACAGTGAGACCAGGCGTCCGTCGGGGTTTTCCACTACCCGGCGCAGCTGGGCGTAGTCGACCGGCGGGCGCTCTTCACCGAAGGCATTGGCCAGGACTTCCATGGCATTGATGATCGGCTCGAAGGTGCCCTGGTTCTCCTCGATTTGCGGGAAGGACTGAGCATAGAGCACGCCATCCGCCGACCAGGCGACCTTAAAGGGCTGATCGATGATATTGACCTGGGTGCCGCTGGGGACGCGCTCATAGAGCGACTCGATGTCTTCCGGGAACATGCGGATACAGCCGCGACTGGCACGCATGCCGACCCCATCTGGCATGTTGGTGCCATGGATCAGGTAGCTCGGTAGACCCAGCAGAATGGCATGACGTCCCAGGGGGTTGTCCGGGCCCGGCGGTACCACGGCGGGCGGTGGCTCGCCGCGTGCAGCCGCTTCCTCACGCATGGAGCGGGGCGGCGACCAGTGGGGGTCCTTCACTTTGACGGTGGTGCGGGTCACACCCACTGGCGTGGCAAAGCCGTCTCTGCCGATGCTGATCGGATAGGTCTCGACGATCCCGGGGCGCGAATAGTAGTACAGGCGCAGCTCGGAAAGGTTGACGATAATGCCTTCACGAGGTGTATCCGGCAGGATGTGCTGAGCGGGAATGATCACCTCGGTGCCGGGGCGGGGTGCCCAGATGCTCACGTCGGGGTTTGCCATACGCATTTCATCGTAACCGGCGTTATGGCGACGGCCGATGTCGAGAAGAGTCTCGCCCTCCTCGACGACGACCGTATATGCCTCACCGATCACGTTGCCGGCTTCGGGCAGGTGGAAGTGTCCGCGAGGCATCTCCTGGGTTTCGGTAGCGCTCTCCTGCGCCATGGCTGCCGTGGCCAGATAGGCAGCAAGGCTGAACAGGGCGGCGCCAAGACCGATTCGCCTGGCCAGTGTCGGGTTGTTCATCTACGTCATGATCTCGTCATAAGGTCGCCGGGGTAATAGGCGACAGTCACGCGCCTTCCTAGTCGGGGCGCCGGGTTCGTGTCAAGGCTGCGAATTGGACACCTACGCATAGTATAGCGTTCCCGAACGTAGCGGGAGTCCTGCTGCGCTTTACCACACCGATACCGTGTCGTTCAGGCGGCCTGGGCCTTGCGGTTGAGCGCGTCGAGCAGCAGCTCTATGGCCTGGAAGCGCGACTCGGCATCCTCCATCTTCTCCTCGAAGCGCAGAGTGTCGGCGCCGTCGAGCCGATAGCGTTGCGGCTCTGTCTGTATCATCTTGACCAGGATGAGCGGATCGACGGCGGTCTGCCCCCCGAAGATGACCCGCCCACGTTCGCTACCGGCCTCGATGCGTACGATACCCAGACGCTCGGCGCGCTGGCGAAGGCGGGTCTGACGCATCAGGGTCTTGACTGGGGCGGGCAGCAGGCCGAAGCGATCAATCATCTCTACCTGCAACTCCTTGAGCTCGGCTGCGTCGGCGGCGCTGCTGATTCGCTTGTACATCACCAGACGCTGCTGAACGTCGGGCAGGTAGTCGTCCGGAATCAGCGCCGGCAGATTGAGACTGACCTCGACCCCTGCCCTCAGGGGCGCCTCGATATTGGGTGTCTTGCCGGCGCGAATGGCGGCTACGGCGCGGTCGAGCATCTCCATGTAGAGGGTGTAGCCGATGGCCTCCATTTGCCCGCTCTGTTCCTCACCCAGCAGCTCGCCGGCGCCTCGAATCTCCATGTCATGGCTGGCTAGGGTGAAGCCGGCGCCGAGATCTTCGGCGGCACCGATAGCTTCGAGGCGTTTGACGGCATCCTTCGAGATGGCCCGAGGCGGTGGGGCGAGCAGATAGGCGTAGGCCTGGTGATGACTGCGTCCGACGCGGCCGCGCAACTGGTGGAGTTGCGCCAGACCGAACTTGTCGGCACGCTCGATGACGATGGTGTTAGCGCTGGGTACATCGATCCCGGTCTCGATGATGGTCGAGCATACCAGCACGTTATAGCGCTTGTGGTAGAAGTCTGACATCACCCGTTCGAGGGCTCGCTCGGGGAGCTGGCCATGTGCCACCGCGACCCGAGCCTCGGGCACCAGGCTGCGGATGGTCTCGGCGGCGGTCTCGATGGTTCGCACTTCGTTATGCAGATAGTAGACCTGCCCGCCGCGTAGAATCTCGCGCAGGATCGCCTCCTTGATGATCGACTCGTCGCGCTGCTGAACGAACGTCTTCACCGACAGGCGGCGTGCCGGCGGGGTGGCGATTATCGAGAGATCGCGAATGCCGCTCATGGCCATGTTGAGCGTGCGCGGGATGGGGGTGGCGGTCAGGGTGAGGATGTCGACCTCGGCGCGCAGCTCCTTGAGGCGCTCCTTCTGGCCGACGCCGAAGCGATGCTCTTCGTCGATGATCAACAGCCCCATATTGGGCAGCTTCATCGATTTCGAAAGCAGCTTGTGGGTGCCGATGACGATGTCGGCCTGTCCGCTCTCGATTCGCTCCAGCGATGCCGCCTGGCCCTTGCCGGCAGTAAAACGTGACACCAGTTCGATCTGTACCGCGGTGTCGGCAAAGCGGTCGCGGAAATTTTCGTAATGCTGTCGGGCGAGCAGGGTGGTCGGCACCAATACCACCACCTGGCGTCCCGAATGCACGGCGAGGAAGGCCGCACGCATGGCGACCTCGGTCTTGCCGAAGCCGACGTCACCACATACCACGCGATCCATCGGGCGCGGGGCGGTCATGTCCTCGATCACCGCGCGGATGGCGGCGCGCTGATCGGGGGTCTCCTCGAAGGCAAAGGTGGCGGCGAAACGGGAGTATTCCTGATCGGGTTCTGCACAGGCGAAGCCTTCCCGGGCCTCGCGTCGGGCATAGACGTCGAGCAGCTCGGCGGCGGTGTCGCGAATCTTCTCCGCCGCCTTGCGCCGTGCCTTGTCCCACTGCTCCGAGCCCAGGCGATGCAACGGGGCGAGCTCATCGTCGGCGCCGGCGTAGCGAGAGATCAGATGCAGGTTGTCCACCGGCACGTAGAGTTTGGCGCCGTCGGCATACTCGAGGGCGACGAACTCCGCTGCCTGGCCGCCGGCTTCCAGGCGCTCCAGGCCGCGATAGCGACCCACGCCGTGGGTCTGATGCACGACCGGAGAACCGGGGCGCAGCTCGGCGAGATGACGTATGGCCAGCTCGCCCATATCGGTAGCTTTTTCACGCCGGCGGCTCTGGCGCACAACATCGCCGAACAGCTCCGTTTCGCTGATTACGGCAAGGTCGGGCTGCTCCAGCCACAGCCCGGTACTGATTTCACCTTCGGTCAGCGCCAATCGCGAGCCGGTCCGGCAGAATGCGTCGAAGCCGTCGGCGTGAGGAAGGTCGAGATGGAGCGGCGTGAGCATCTCTTCCAGCGCTTCGCGCCGACCGCGCGACTCGGCCACGAACAGGATGCGGGTATCGGCATGCTGCTCGAGAAATCGTTGTAGCGACGACAGCGGCTGCTTGGCACGGGCATTGATCGCCACTTCCGGCAGCGCAGAGGCGGCAGCAACTTGGCTATGACGATGCTCACCTGCGGCCAGCAGCTCCACCCGAGGGTGACGTTTGAAGGCGGCGAAAACCTCCGCCACTGGGACGAAGGCACGGTGCGGTGGCAGCAGCGGCCGGGTGGGATCGACGCCCAGGTTTTCATAGCGGCTCTCGATCGACTGCCAGTGGTGTTCGGCGGCGCCGTAGACATCTGGGAGCAGGGCGACGCGGGTGGCGTCCGACAGGTGTTCGAAGAGCGTGGCCGTCTCTTCGAAGAACAGCGGGAGGTACTGTTCCAGGCCTGGGGATGGAATGCCCTTGAGCGCATCGACATAGAGCGGGCACTGGCGAGGGTCGACGTCGAACAGGGTCTCGAAACCTTCACGGAAGCAGGCGATGGCACTGCGTGAAAGTGAATATTCGTGTGCCGGCAGCAGTTCGACCCGTTCGACCTTGTCCTGGCTGCGCTGCGTATCGGGGTCGAACCGGCGCAGGGTGTCGATCTCGTCGTCGAACAGATCGATTCGCAGCGGGCTCTCGCTGCCCATGGGGTAGAGGTCGATCAATGCGCCGCGCAGGGCATATTCTCCTGGCTCGTAAACGGTCTCCACGGCGCGATAACCGGCACGGGACAAGCTTTCCCTGAATCCCTCGCGGTCCAGGCGCATGCCTACCTCGAGCGTGAGTACCCGTCCGGCGATGTAGGCAACGGGAGGCAGCCGCTGCATCAGGGTGTTGATCGGCACTAGCACGATACCATGCTCTCCGTCCTGGAGCCGTCGTAGGGTGCGCAGGCGCTCGGACACGATGTCCTGATGCGGCGAAAAGCTGTCGTAGGGTAGCGTTTCCCAATCGGGAAACGGCATGACCGGCACGCCGGCGAAGAAACGTAGATCGTTCTCCAGGCGCTGGGCGCTGGCAGTGTCCGGGGTGACGACCAGTAGTGGCGCATCGTCTGCCAGGTGGGCCAACGCCAGGGCGGATGCGCTGCCAGGCGGCAGCTGCCAGAAGAGCGTTTCGCGGACGCCCGAGGGGCGAGGTGGGTCGAGCAGCGAGAATTTGGGCATGGTGGCGTCAGGACATCGTCGATCGTGTATGCAGGGCGTTGGGCCGTTCGCAGCGGCGAATCGAATGCAGCTGCAAGGACAGAGGAGGGATCATACCAGCCCGATACGGCGCTTGTAGTCAAGCCTCGATTTCTGTAATCCCCCTACAGCGCCTGCGACCATCCTTCGATTGCCCCGGTACGGTCCGAACCGGATAATGAGATGAAATTTTCCGATACCAGAGAGGCTTCACGTGACTCAACAACCCCTCGAGACCGTCTTTCAGGAATGGCACGACAATCAGGCGCTTGCCGAACAGATGATTCCACTGATCGGCAGCCTGTACCGGCACAACAACGTGGTCACCACTCTCTACGGGCGGTCGCTGTTCAATCGCTCGGTGATCCGTATCCTCAAGGACCATCGTTTCGTCAGGAAGGTTGAGGGTACCGAACTCTCGGTTCAGGACACCCTGCCGCTGGTGCAGGCCATGGCGGAGCTCAACCTGGGGCCGGCACATGTCGACGTGGGTAAGCTGGGTGTGGCGTACAAGAAGCGCGGCGGCGGCGATGCCAAGGCGTTCCTGCGTGAGGAACTGGCCGAAATCGTCGACGCTCATGATCCCAGCGGCAACAACGGTCGCTCCAAGGACGTGGTGCTCTACGGCTTCGGTCGTATCGGACGTCTGCTGGCGCGAGTTCTGGTAGAGAAGGCCGGCGGCGGTAACCTGCTGCGTTTACGCGCCATCGTCGTGCGTGGCCGTGGCGACATCGCCAAGGACCTGGAGAAGCGTGCCAGCCTGCTGCGTCGCGACTCCGTTCACGGTCCCTTCGATGGCACCATCAGCGTCGATTACGAGGCGCGTACCATTACTGCCAACGGCAACGTGATCCAGGTGATCTATGCCGACAAGCCGAGCGACGTCGACTACACCGCCTACGGTATCGATAACGCCGTGGTGGTGGACAACACCGGCATCTGGCGCGACGAGGCGGGTCTAGGCCAGCACCTGGAGTGCAAGGGCGTGTCCAAGGCGCTGCTCACCGCGCCGGGCAAGGGCAATATCAAGAATATCGTGTTCGGTATCAACGATGGCGATATCGCCGCCGAAGACACCATCCTGTCGGCGGCGTCGTGTACCACCAACGCCATCGTACCGGTGCTCAAGGTGCTCAATGACGAATACGGTATTGAGTGCGGTCACGTGGAAACCGTGCATGCCTACACCAACGACCAGAACCTGATCGACAACTATCACAAGGGCGATCGTCGCGGGCGCAGCGCACCGCTCAACATGGTATTGACCGAGACCGGAGCGGCCAAGGCGGTGGCCAAGGCGCTGCCGGAACTGGGTGGCAAGCTGACCGGCAACGCCATTCGCGTGCCGATTCCCAACGTTTCGATGGCCATACTCAACCTGACGCTGGGTCGCGAGACTGACGCGGCGGCGCTGAATGACTACCTGCGTCGCATGTCGACCGACTCCGCCTACCAGAAGCAGATCGACTATGTCGACTCGCCCGAAGTGGTGTCATCCGACTTCGTCGGCAACCGCCATGCCGGCATCGTCGATGCCAAGGCGACCATTGCCAGCGGTAAGCAGGCCGTGCTTTATGTCTGGTATGACAACGAGTTTGGTTACAGCTGCCAGGTAGTACGCATTCTGCAGCACATTTCCAACGTGCACTTCCTCAAGCTGCCGCGCAGCCAGGGCTGAGCCCAAACGTGGGCATTCCCGACCTAAGAGGTCGGGAATTTCTGACCTGAGTCATTTTCATTTCAGGCTGGCCGGCGCTTCCCTAGTGCCGGCTCGCTTCGTTGTGGCAAGCGGAACAGCTTGAAACGAGCGCGTTTCAACGACTTTTGAACCCTTTGCCCAATAGCATTAATGCGGCTTCGTTGCCCTTTTTGCGACCTTAGGCCGTGTGGCCTTTGGTCGCGCTTGTCTTTATAATGCTGTGGATTTTTCGGGGTGGTCCGAAGCGACTTCGGGCCTGACTGGTAACGTACTGACCCAACAAGAATTCGAATCCATTCGAACCCCTTTCCTTCGTATTTCCGATCCATCAACTGGGCGAGACTATGATCGAAGTCAAGAAAGGCCTGGATCTCCCCATCATGGGGACGCCCGAGCCGCGCATCGAGGATGCGCGTGCCGTGCGTCACGTGGCTATCCTGGGCACCGACTACGTCGGCATGAAGCCGACCATGGAGGTCCGGGAAGGGGACAAGGTGAAACTGGGCCAACTCCTCTTCACCGACAAGAAGAACGAAGGCGTTCGCTTCACGGCACCGGCTGCCGGTGAGGTCATCGCCATCAACCGCGGTGAGAAGCGCAAGCTGCTCTCCGTCGTGATCCAGATCGACGAGAATGAAGAAGCGGTAGAGTTCACGGCGCACGGGCGCGGCGGGCTGGAAGGCCTCGAGCGTCAGGTCGTGGTTGACCAGCTTGTCGAGTCCGGGCTGTGGACCGCGCTGCGTACCCGTCCTTTCTCACGTACGCCGGCCATCGACAGCGCGCCGGCGGACATCTTCGTCACTGCCATCGATACCCACCCGTTGAGCGCCGATCCGGCAGTCATCATCAACGCGCAGGCCGATGCCTTCGAGGATGGGCTCAAGGTGCTGACACGCCTGACCCAGGGCAAGGTGTTCCTGTGCACGGCGCCCGACGCAGCCATTCCTGGCAGCGGTGTCAATGGCGTGCAGGTGGAAACCTTTGCCGGTCCGCACCCGGCAGGTCTGGTGGGAACCCACATCCATTATCTTTCGCCGGTCGCCTTGCACCGCAAGGTATGGCACATCGGCTATCAGGATGTGATTGCCTTCGGCAAGCTGTTTGCGGAAGGCAAGATCGAGACCAGCCGTATCGTGGCTGTGGGTGGGCCGCGTGCCGAAAACCCCCGCCTGCTGCGTACCCGTATCGGTGCCAGCACCGAGGAACTGTTGGCGGGGGAAATTCTCCAGCCTGACGATACGCGCGTGATCTCCGGCTCGGTGTTCGCCGGCTGCACCGCTGAAGGTGGACTGCGCTATCTGGGTCGTTTCCACAACCAGGTGACCCTGCTGGAAGAGGGCAACAAGCGCGCCTTCATGGGCTGGATGTCACCGGGCGCCAATCGCCACTCGGTGTTAGGAATCTACCTGTCGAAGTTCAAGGGTCTTTCCAACTACGCCCCCAATACTTCTACCAATGGCTCCGAGCGGGCCATGGTGCCGGTGGGCGTCTACGAGGAAGTGATGCCGTTGGATATTCTGCCGACCCAGCTGCTGCGCTCGCTGATCGTCGGTGACATCGAGGTAGGTATGCAGCTTGGATGCCTGGAGCTGGATGAAGAGGACCTGGCGCTGTGCACCTATGTGTGCCCAGGCAAGTACGAATACGGTCCCATCCTGCGTGACAACCTCACCATGATCGAGAAAGAGGCCTGATGATGGGTATCCGACAGACACTCGACAATCTCGAACCGCACTTCCACAAGGGTGGCAAGTACGAGAAGTGGTACCCGCTGTACGAAGCGGTGGACACCATCTTCTATGCGCCCCCCAGCGTGACCAAGACAACGGCTCACGTTCGCGATGGCGTTGACCTCAAGCGCATCATGATCACCGTGTGGCTGTGTACCTTCCCGGCAATGCTCTTCGGCATGTGGAACGCTGGATGGATGGCCAATACGGCGATCGCCGACGGTTATGCTTCCATGGGCGGCTGGCGTGAAGCCATCCTCATGACACTGGCTTCCGGGCATGATCCGGGCAGCCTTTGGGCCAACTTCGTTCTCGGTGCCACCTACTTCCTGCCCATCTATCTCGTGACTTTCGTGGTCGGCGGGTTCTGGGAAGTGGTTTTCGCCGTCAAGCGCGGCCATGAGGTCAATGAAGGCTTCTTCGTCACCTCGGTTCTCTACGCCCTGATCCTGCCGGCCACCATCCCGCTGTGGCAGGTAGCGCTCGGCATCACCTTCGGTGTGGTGATAGGCAAGGAGATCTTCGGCGGTACGGGCAAGAACTTCCTGAACCCGGCATTGACGGGGCGGGCGTTCCTCTACTTCGCCTACCCGGCGCAGATCTCCGGCGATGCCGTTTGGGTAGCCGCTGATGGTTATACCGGCGCCACGCCGCTCTCCATCGCCTTCCAGGAGAGCATGGCCGACCTGACCAGCCAGTACACCTGGTGGGATGCATTCCTCGGCTTCGTTCCCGGCTCCGTGGGCGAGGTGTCGACGCTGGCCATATTCATCGGTGCCGCCGTCTTGCTTTGGACCAAGATCGCCTCGTGGCGAATCATGCTCGGGGTTTTCCTCGGCATGGTTGCGACCAGTGCACTCTTCAACCTGATTGGCTCCGACACCAACCCGATGTTTGCCATGCCCTGGTACTGGCATCTTGTGATCGGCGGGTTCGCTTTCGGTATGGTGTTCATGGCTACCGATCCGGTATCGGCGTCCATGACCAACCAGGGACGACTGATCTTCGGCGCCTTGATCGGTGTGATGACGGTTCTCATCCGCGTGGTGAACCCGGCATTCCCTGAGGGCATCATGCTGGCGATCCTGTTCGCCAACCTGTTTGCGCCGCTGATCGACCACTTCTTTGTTCAGGCCAACATCAAGCGCCGCATTCAGCGCACCGGTGTGCCGGCCGAGGAGACTGCCTGATGGCACAGAGCAATAACTCCATCAAGAAGATCCTGGGGGTGGCATTCGCACTCTGTATCGTGTGTTCCGTCATCGTCTCCACTGCTGCGGTAGCACTGCGTCCCATGCAGCAGCTCAACGTGGAACTCGACCGCAAGACCAATATCCTGCGCGTGGCCAACCTGCACGAGCCGGGTATCGACGTCGAGGCGGCTTTCGCTGAGATCACGCCGCGGGTAGTGGACATGCGTACCGGGGAATACACCGACGAGTTCGACCCGGAGACGTTCGACCACTTCCAGGCAGCTCGCGATCCGGCCACTGGCCGCACCCTCTCGGGTGATCGCGATATCGCCGGCCTGACCCGTGTCGAGAACTTCGCCACCGTTTATCTGGTTGGCGATCCCGATCAGCCCGATCAGATCATCCTGCCCATTCGTGGTCAGGGGCTGTGGGGCCTGATGCGCGGGTACATGTCCATCGAGGGCGACGGCAACACCATCGTGGGTATCACCTACTATGAGCACAGCGAAACGCCGGGACTCGGCGCCGAGGTGAACAACCCGCGCTGGCAGGCGCAGTGGGAGGGCAAGCAGATCTTCGCCGATGAAGAGAGTGTGACCCCCGCCATTCGCGTGGCCCGCGGTAGCGGAACTGGGGATCACCAGGTGGACGGTCTGTCGGGTGCTACCCTGACTGCCAATGGTGTGACCAACATGCTGCAGTTCTGGCTGAGCCCTGAAGGCTTCGGTGAGTATCTGGCGACATTCCGTTCAGGAATCGACCCGGAAGAAGCCCAGGAAGCCGACGTCGAACTCGAAGCTGAAGCTTAAGGAGCGATTATGTCAGCCATTACTCCCAAGGGCGTTCTAACGACGCCGCTGACGAGGAACAACCCCATCGCCCTTCAGGTGCTTGGCATCTGTTCGGCCCTGGCCGTGACCACCAGTATGAGCGTATCGCTGGTCATGACCTTGGCGGTCATCTTCGTCTGTGCATTCTCGAACCTGTTCGTCTCGCTGATTCGTCAGCACATCCCTTCGTCGATTCGTATCATCGTGCAGATGACCATCATTGCCTCGTTGGTCATCGTGGTGGATCAGGTGCTCAAGGCATTCGCCTACGAAATGTCGAAGCAGCTCTCGGTCTTCGTCGGCCTGATCATCACCAACTGTATCGTGATGGGGCGTGCCGAAGGCTTCGCCATGCAGAACACGCCGGGATTGTCGTTCCTGGACGGCATCGGTAACGGCCTGGGCTATGGCCTCATCCTGATGGTGGTCGGGTTCGTGCGCGAGCTGTTCGGCTCCGGCAGCGTGTTCGGCTTCACCGTGCTGGAGACCGTCCAGAACGGTGGCTGGTACGTACCGAACGGCCTGCTGCTGCTGCCGCCGTCGGCATTCTTCATCATCGGCCTGCTGATCTGGGCTATTCGTGGCATGCACCCGGAACAGGTCGAGGCCAACGAGTTCAAGATGAAGCACAACACCGAGCCGAAGGAGGCTGTGTAACATGGAACACTATATTAGCCTTTTCGTTGCCTCGGTCTTCGTCGAGAACCTGGCCCTGGCGTTCTTCCTCGGCATGTGTACCTTCCTGGCGGTTTCCAAGAAGGTTTCGGCGGCCTTCGGCCTCGGCATCGCGGTGATCGTGGTGTTGACCATCTCCGTACCGGTCAACAACGTGATCTATAACGCACTGTTGGCCGAAGGGGCGCTGACCTGGACCGGCATTGCCGGGGCAGAGAACATCGACCTGTCGTTCCTGGGTCTGCTCTCCTATATCGGCGTTATCGCCGCACTGGTGCAGATCCTCGAAATGTTCCTCGACAAGTACGTGCCGGTTCTTTACAACGCGCTTGGCGTATTCCTGCCGCTGATCACCGTGAACTGCGCCATCCTGGGTGGCGTGCTGTTCATGGTGGAGCGTAACTACGGCTTCGGCGAATCCGTGGTCTACGGCCTGGGTTCTGGCGTTGGCTGGGCACTGGCGATCACCGCCCTTGCCGGTCTGCGCGAGAAGCTAAAATACAGCGACGTGCCTGGCGGTCTTCAGGGGCTCGGTATCACCTTCATCACCGTGGGTCTGATGTCACTGGGCTTCATGTCCTTCTCTGGCATCCAGCTCTGAGCCAAGGCGCGTTTCCGGCGATGCTGGTCATCGCCGGAAAGCAGGTTACTCACAGCAAATAGGAAACCGACATGGTTGGAACAACTGTCATCTTGCTCGGTGTGTTCATGTTCACCGTGGTCGTCATCAGTCTGGTACTGGTGATCCTGGCCGCCCGCAGCAAGCTCGTGAGCACCGGGGACGTGACCATTGAGGTCAACGGTGACCCCGAGCACACCATTACCACCCAAGCCGGTGGCAAACTGCTCAACACTCTGGCGGCCAACGGGATCTTCCTTTCTTCTGCCTGCGGCGGCGGCGGCTCCTGTGCTCAGTGCAAGTGCCGGGTCGAAGAGGGTGGTGGCGCCATTCTGCCCACCGAAGAGTCCCACTTCACCATGCGCGAGAAGAAGGATGGCTGGCGTCTTTCCTGCCAGGTGCCGGTGAAGCAGGACATGAAGGTGGAAGTGCCCGAAGAGGTCTTCGGCGTCAAGAAGTGGGAGTGTGAGGTCATCTCCAATCCCAACGTGGCCACCTTCATCAAGGAACTCAACCTCAAGCTGCCGGAAGGCGAGAACGTTGACTTCCGCGCCGGCGGTTACGTTCAGCTGGTCGCACCGACCTACGATATCAAATTCTCCGATTTCGATATCGAAGAGGACTATCGTGGCGATTGGGAGAAGTTCGATCTGTTCAAGATCTCCCACAAGAACAACGAGGAAGTCATCCGCGCCTACTCCATGGCGAACTACCCGGAAGAAGTCGGCATCCTCAAGTTCAACATCCGTATCGCCACGCCGCCTCCGGGCACCAACCATCCGCCTGGCCTGATGTCGACCTACGTCTTCAATCTGAAGCCGGGCGACAAGGTGACCGTGATGGGCCCCTTCGGCGAATTCTTCGCCAAGGAGACCGATGCCGAAATGGTATTCGTCGGTGGTGGTGCGGGCATGGCGCCCATGCGCAGTCATATCTTCGACCAGCTCAAGCGCCTGCACTCCAAGCGCAAGATTTCGTTCTGGTACGGTGCACGCTCCTGGCGTGAGACCTTCTACAACGATGAGTACGATCAGCTGGCCGAAGAGTTCCCCAACTTCACGTGGCACCTGGCGCTGTCGGACCCGCTGCCCGAAGACCATTGGACCGGGCCGACCGGCTTCATCCACAACGTGTTGTACGAGAACTATCTCAAGGACCATCCGGCTCCCGAGGATTGCGAATACTACATGTGTGGACCGCCCATGATGAACGCATCCGTCATCAAGATGCTGCTCGACCTGGGCGTCGAGCCGGAGAACATCCTGCTGGATGACTTTGGCGGATGATGTCCTTCGCCCACGGGCGACTTTCCGGGCTGGCCCTTCACGGGCCGGCCCTGTTCTTCCTCATGATGCTATCTTCCCTCTTGCTCAGCGCCTGCCGGCAGCCCGGTGCCGAGCATTGGTATCAGGGAGTGTCACTGGGGACTGGCTACCATATCACCCTCTATGCCGACCTCGAGCCGGAACGGCTCGCAGAAATCGGAGCCGGCATACAAGGTGAACTGGCAAGTCTGGAGTTGCAGCGCACCGCTTACCGCAGGATAAGCGGTGCCGCTTTTCGCCGCTGGTGGCAATCGCCCCCAGCGGCTTGGCAGCATGAAGTCGATCGTCGTTTCCATGCGCTTGCCGTCGATCGCCTGACGACATGGCTCGACCGTTATCTCGATGTCCCTTCATCGGTACTTGTCGAGGTTGGCGGCATCATGCGCGGATCTGGCTCGGAGCCGGTTGCCGGCTGGCGCCTGTCGCTCGATCAGGCAGGCCTGCCGGGAGCCGATGGCGCGCGCCACGTGCGGCTCAAGGATGCCGCGCTGGTACATCGGTTCGCACAGCAGGAAGCGGCGCCTCTGGTGTCGCCAGCCACACCGCTCTCTGTCAGTGTCATTGCAGAAAGCGCCAGTGCGGCCATGCATCAGGCCAGCCAACTGATCCATGCGGGGCCCAATGAAGCATTAGGCCAGGCACAGGCGTTGGATAGTGCGGCCAGAGTTGTTGTCAAGACATCACAGAGCATTGAAATACACCACACTGCGGCACTCGAGCCTTGGCTCGAACCTTAGCCGTCTGGAGGCAAGCAATGACGATTTTTTTCGCCGTTCTAGGCTTCATGCTGTTGATCATGGGTGCCATGGCCATCGGTGTCATCATGGGTCGTAAGCCTATTGCAGGCTCTTGCGGTGGACTCAACAATCTTGGGCTCAAAGACGGCTGTGATATTTGTGGCGGCAAGGATGAGGTGTGCGAGGAAGAGAACCGCAAGCGCCAGGCAGGGGTAAGCGTTCGCCGCAAGAGCGATGAGAGCCGGGGCGCTGATCTGGGCTACGACGCCACCCGACGCTGAACAGCGCTTCTCCGCCGCACCGCTACGCTCAGCCATGACGTATGGGGCTAGACGCGAACCTCTCGTTATCCCGGTGCAGGCGCGCGGTAGCCGAAAACCAATATAGACACGGGAAGGAGACACAAGAGCCCATGGCAGTTCATAACTATGACGTGGTGGTAATCGGTACCGGACCCGCCGGCGAAAGCGCCGCCATCAATGCCGCCAAGCATGGCAAACGGGTAGCGGTAGTAGAGAAGCAGCCAGTCCTGGGAGGAAACTGCACTCATTGGGGCACCATTCCCTCCAAGGCGTTGCGCCATCAGGTCAAGCAGATCATGCAGTTCAACACCAACCGCATGTTCCGCGATATCGGCGAGCCGCGCTGGTTCTCCTTCCCCCGGGTCATGGAGCGTTCACGCATGACCATCGATCAGCAGGTCGAGATGCGCACCAAGTTCTATGCGCGCAATCGCATCGATCTCTTCAGCGGTGTAGCGCGTTTCAAGGACGAGCACACGTTGCTTGTACGCGACCGTCAAGAGGCGCTCGAAGAACTGGTCGCGCAAAAGGTCATCATCGCCACCGGCTCGCGTCCGTACCGTCCTGCCGACATCAATTTCCGTCACCCACGCATCTACGATTCCGATACCATCCTTAGCCTGTCGCATACCCCGCGCACCTTGGTCATCTTCGGTGCCGGCGTGATCGGGTGTGAATACGCTTCGATCTTTTCCGGACTTGGGGTCAAGGTTGACCTGATCAACAACCGCGACAGGCTGCTCTCGTTCCTCGATGACGAAATCTCCGACGCGCTCTCTTACCACCTGCGCAAGCACGGCGTTCTCATCCGTCACAACGAGGAGTACGATCGGGTAGAAGGAGACGAATCGGGCGTTGTGGTCCATCTCAAGTCGGGTAAGAAGCTGCGTGCCGACGCCTTCCTGTGGGCCAATGGTCGCACCGGTAATACCGATGAGCTGGGGCTGGAAAATATCGGCCTTGAAGCTAACGGTCGCGGACAGTTGCATGTCGACGACCATTATCGGACGGCTATCCCTCATATCTATGCCGCTGGCGATGTCATAGGGTGGCCCAGCCTCGCCAGTGCGGCGTACGATCAAGGTCTCAATGCCTGCGACGAACTGCTGGAGCGTGACTATCGCTTCGTCAACGAGGTTCCGACCGGCATCTATACCATTCCCGAAATCAGCTCCTTCGGCAGAACCGAGCGTGAACTGACCGAGGCCAAGGTGCCCTACGAAGTGGCTCAAGCCTTCTTCAAGGACACCGCCCGTGCCCAGATCACCGGCGACACGGTAGGCATGCTCAAGATTCTGTTCCACCAGGACACGCTTGAAATCTACGGCATCCACTGTTTTGGTGATCAGGCCTCCGAGATCGTGCACATCGGCCAGGCAGTCATGCAGCAAAAAGGGGAAGCCAATACCCTCAAATACTTTGTCAACACCACCTTCAACTACCCCACCATGGCGGAAGCATACCGTGTCGCCGCACAGAATGGCCTGAACCGGGTTTTCTAACCCGATCAGGTGACTTACGCGGTTTGAGTCGGCATCGGTTACATGAGCAATTTCGATGTGCTGGTGCCGACTTGTTACACCCTGGCATTTGTCCAAGCGCAGGCACCATGCTGCCAGAGGGAGGCTTTGCCTCATTCGTTGCTCACCTGTGTGCCAATATGTCTTAAAAGCCTCACCCTAACCTCACCAAAAATATCAGAGTGACAGGGGAGTGCGCGCGCGTAATAATCTGAACAGTTTGAAAACAACGGTAAAATAGTAAATACACCCGGAGTGAATGGCGCACTCATGCTGTTGGCCAATGCTCGAGAAAGGACAAGGAAGTCAAGGAAATGACAGATGTCGGTGTTTGCTACAAACTGGGGCTTACAGTCAACCAGAGCCGTTTCCTTTCCAGCCTTTCTATCCACCGCTGCGGATTCTGGAGCGGTTTGGTAATCCACCTGACGATGCGCAATCATGCCTTTTAATCTGGCTGCGACAGATCGCTGGACTACCAGATACTTAGCCGTGCGGTGTGAGTCTTTGATGAGTCAAGTTACTTAATCGAGCGGGCCGTCATAGCCCGACAATCAGGATATTTTCCGCTGCCGGGAGGTTGGTTGGTTGATAATCCGCAGAATTGGGCATGAGATTGGCGGTACGGCCTCTTTACTGGAGAGTCAATGATGAAAAAGATCCTCTTTTTGGGTGCATCTCAATCCCAGCTTCCTCCCATTCATTATGCCCAGCAGCAAGGCTATTATGTGATCACCGTGGATTACCTTCCTGATAATCCAGGGCATGTTCTGGCGGACGAATCTCATATTGTATCTACGACAGACAAGGAAGCGGTGTTGGAGCTGGCACGACGGTTAAGTATCGACGCCATCGTTGCTTATGCCTCCGATCCGTCGGCACCTACCGCGGCCTATGTTGCCGAGGCTCTGGGGTTACCGGGCAATCCTTATCAATCGGTCGAGTTGCTCGCTCGCAAGGACAAATTCCGTACATTCTTGGCGGATAATGGCTTCAATGTACCCCGCTCGCGCTCCTTCTACTCAATGGAAGAGGCGCGTAACTGGCTGTCAATGTTAACGCTCCCAGTCTTCGTCAAGCCCGTTGATTCTTCTGGCAACAAGGGGATCACCTGCCTCGAGGATCCAACCGAGTTCGAGACTGCCTTTCGCTACGCACTGAAGTACTCGCGTGAAAAGAAAGTCGTCCTTGAGGAACGGATTGACCAGGTTGGCTTTCAGATTGACAGCGACGTGTTCCTGGTAGACGGGAAGCTACGCTTCTGGCTGTGGGCGGATGCACACTTCGATCCTTTGTGTTCGCCGCCGTTCCCCATTGCCAACAGTTTTCCCACCACGCTCGATCCTCGTATCGGCGAAAAGGCCGCTGCCGAACTCGAGCGATTACTGACAATTCTCCAGTTTCGCTCCGGGGCCTTCAATGTCGAGTTTCTCGTCGATGCCCAGGGCGAGATCTGGTTCCTCGAGGTGGGGCCGCGTAATGGCGGCGACTTCATCCCCGACACTATCCTCCAGGCCACTGGTATCGATCTGATCAAGGCCACAGTCGATTCGGCGCTGGGGCTGGACTGTTCCTGGCTGGAGCGAGTAGAGCCCAAGGGTTTCTGGTCGAACTATGTGGTCCATTCGCTGGAATCGGGCAAGCTGGAGAGCATCTGGTTCTCGGATGCACTACGCGAGCGTGTGGTACGCAAGGCCATCACGGCTCAGGAGGGCGATCAGGTGCAGTGTGCCAAGGGGTCAGACAATACGCTGGGGGTCCTGGTCATTCGCTTCAAGAGCCAGCAGGAGATGCTCACCATGCTGGCCAATATGCATGACCATATCAAGATTCAGGTTACCCGAGCGCACAAGGTCGTGGTCAGTGAATGATCGAGAAGGAGCCGCTGAGCACATTGCGAGCGGGGCCGTTGGGCCCCGCCGCCATGTCGGCGGCGCGTCCAACCGCCGGCCTCTCACACTTCCGGCTCTCAGCTATTAGCCCTCGGCTCTTTTTCGCGCCCCTTTCCGCCTAGTCGGCGCAGTACGCCTGCGGTTAGGCCTTGGTGTCAGGGCGCGGTCAGAGGGGTTGGCTTCCCCGGAGCGGCTAGGGTTGACCATCACTTGAATATGGTCGTTGATGTTGTCGAGCAGCTCCAGCATCTCGTCTTCGTTCTCGAACCGCAGCAGCATCGTGCCGATTACATGATGGGAGCCGCTAGCGGCTTCCACATGGTGGCCCGGCTTCACCCACAGGTCCAGGTCATGGATACACGGCTGGATCGCATCGGACAGCCAGATCGACTCGAAAGTCCCCGTTTCCAGGGAATGCAGCATTAAGTCCGACCAGTAACCCACCGGTTGGGCGGTTGTTATCTCGCTGCAATCTTCACCCAGGGCGGCTTCGACGGTGTAGGCGGTCATGTCGACGCCGGTGGCTAGGCGGATGGCATCTGAAATGCGGCCGCCGCCATTCCTGGCCCCGATCTCCAGGAACCAGATCTCGCCCTGGGCATCGACGAGAAACTCGACATTGAAGGCGCCTGTCTTCATGTCCAGTAACCTGAGGATCTTCTCGAGCTCTTGGCTGGCCTTTACGGCGGTCGCCTGGGGTAGGGCGCTGGGAAAGCTGCTGGCCATCTGGAAAGGTGGATCACAGGCATGGTTGAAGTGGGAGTTCCCCCATATCCAGAAGCGCAGCTTGCCATCTACCAGAAAGACATCGCTGTCGATTTGATAGCCCACCTTATGTATGCGTTCTTCTACCACCACGAGCTTGGCCTTCGAGTACTGGAGGGCGTAGTCAAAGGCACGCTCGAGCTGGTCGGCGTCCTTTAGCAGAGTGATGCCCTTAGAGCCCGAGGAGTCGACTGGCTTGACATAGACGGGAAGGGTCAATTCAGACAGCCACGCCTTGGCGGCCAGAGGGTCTTCAAAGGCGGACGAGCGAGGCGTATTGAAGCCGTGGGTGGCGAGGAAATCGCGAAATCGATCCTTGCGTGACAGTATATTCACCGACTCAAAGGGGTTTCCCGGTAGGCCGAGTGTTTCAGCCACGTAGGCCGCGGTGGGCGCTGCCGGGTCGGAGGCGTAGGCCACCAGCCCATCGACCCCCAGAGAGGCTGCTAGGCGAGTGACTCCTTCCAGATCGGTGGTGGAGATATTGTAACTTTCATGAGCGAGGGCGTGTCCCGGGTTCGCCGGCAGGTAGTCGCAGGTCACGACATGGTAGCCACGCTCGAGGGCATATTCGATCGGTGGCAACTGAGTCGGCGCGGCGCCGAGAAACAGGATCTTCTTTTTCATCACGAGTTGTCCTAGCGCTTGACCGCCGCGAAAGCAGGGTCAGTCGTGTTGTATCCCTGTTGTCCCTTGTTTCCCCCCCACAGGGCGTTTGATCAATGGGACTGAATGGCCCTGCCGCCAGGCCAGGCGGGGGCTTCGGAAGTCGTCTCATCCTGTGATGAGCTTGGCTCTTTGCTTCCTTCTGCGCCAGCGCTGCGCGGCGTCTGTGCGAGCGAAAAACCTCTCGCTTCGACGGTCCTGGGGGCAGGGACGCTCGAGGCCTCGCCAGTCTGTGCCGCGATCGATTGCTGAACCTGGCACCAGGTTAGATCGCAGATTGGACCATTCGGCTGATAGGCGGTGGGTGCGCTGAGAAGCAGCTGGCGCACTTGGGCGATGTCGTGTCTCTGAAGTGCCTCGCTCAGGGCGGTCAGGTGGGCGTAGAGGCGCGGCCACTCCCAGTGGACTTCCTTCTCGCTGAGAATGCGCGGATGCCCCGTGGGCAGGGAGTCCTTGCCCACCAGGACTTCCTCGTAAAGCTTCTCGCCGGGCCTGAGACCGGTATAGACGATATCGATATCCCCGCTGCTGGCGTCCTCGCTACGTACCTCGAACCCGGAGAGCTTGATCATGCGCTGCGCCAGCGTAGCGATGCGCACCGGCTCGCCCATGTCTAGGGCGAAGACATCCCCGCCCTTGACCATCGCACCAGCCTGCAGCACCAGCTCTGCCGCTTCGGGAATCGTCATGAAATAGCGGGTAATGTCGGGGTGGGTTACGGTGACCGGCCCGCCCTGGGCGATCTGGTCACGGAAGACGGGGATTACCGAACCCGAGGAGCCCAGCACATTACCGAAGCGAACCATGCAGAAACGCGTGCTGTCCTGGGAGGCGGCCAGCGCCTGACAGATCAGCTCGGCCATGCGTTTGGTGGTACCCATCACATTGGTGGGCCGCACCGCCTTGTCGGTGGAAACCAGTACAAAAGTGTCCACCTTTGCCGCCACCGCGGCTTGGGCAGTCTCCAAGGTGCCGAAGACGTTGTTGGCCACCCCTGCTGAAACGTTGTATTCCACCATCGGCACGTGCTTGTAGGCAGCGGCGTGATAGACCGTCTGCACCCCAAAGGTTCCCATGATGTCCCGCAGGCGGGTGCCGTTCTGAACACTGCAAAGCAGCGGCGAAATCAGCGCCCGTGGCAGCCCCACTTCCTGGGCGATTCGGGCCAGTTCCGCCTCGATGCTGTAGAGCGCAAATTCGCTGATCTCCACCAGCACTAGCCGACTGGGGCGCAGGCGTACAATCTGGCGACACAGCTCGGAGCCAATGGAGCCTCCGGCGCCGGTAACCATGACCACCTTGCCGCGAATGTTAGCGTCCAGCAGCTCTTGACGCGCCGGCACGGGGTCACGCCCCAGTAGGTCCTCGACGCTGACGTTGCGGATGTCCTGCAGCCGAGCGCGACCGCTGACCACATCCTCGACGGCCGGTACCGTCTGGATCACGACATTCAGGGGTTCCAACGATTCGAGGATCTGACGACGTCGTGAGCGGGTGGTGCTGGGGATTGCCAGCAAAATCCGTTCGGCGCCAGTCTGCTCGATGAGCCGTGGCAGCTCGCTGGGGTTGTAAACCCTGATGCCCTCTACTGTGGTGCCTTTCATGCCGCGCCAATCATCCACGAAGGCTACCGGCAAGAACTCGGTGCCCTGGCGCAGCGAGGCCACCAATTGGGACCCTGCTGTACCTGCGCCGTAGATGATCACCCGGGTCTTATCCTGCATGAGGATGCGCCGGTAGAGGCTGCGCATGAAAAAGCGAATTCCACCCACTGACACCACCACCAGAAGGGCGTGGATGATCAACTGTGACAGAGACAGTCCAATGCCGAAACCACGGCTGACAAGGGCCAGGACAAGGGTCAAGACCGCCGTGCCGATGGCTACCCCACGCAGCGTCGTGAGGCTCATGTAGCGAACGAGGCTTCGATAGAGCCCCAACTGGAAGAAGACGGCTAGCGTCACCGGCAAGGTGATCGCCAGCACCGCCCAGACCTGGGGTTGGCGAATGGGGGCCAGACTCTCCGCCTGGAGCACCAGTGCCATGAAGAAACTGCCAGTCAGCAGCAATGCATCGGTACAGAGTTGAAGGACACATTTAGAACGCCTTGGCAGTCGTAATGCACGTTCCAGCACCTGTCTCATGAGCTATGACTCCTTGTGTAGCCCGGATTACCATCCAGTGGAGGTTCCAGCGATCACTACGGCTGCGACCTGACCGTCACGACAGGTTTGATGCTTGCAAGGGCGACGCTACCCTTGGCACTGCCCAGTCAGCGCGTACATTAAGTAAAGCTATTTAAGTGTTGAATACAGGGCACTCGCCCTTAATGATCTGTCGGTGTCAGCCTATTTAGTCGGCTCCGCATTGGACTTACAAGCATCTATTTGAAGCCCTCTGATATTGCCGAGTGTATTTTTATGTTATCGATTATATGAGAAAAGGCGTGTTCGGATCGGGTGAATTGTGCCGGTGATGGGATATGAGTTTTATCCATTAAAAGGTAGAGAAATCTAAACTCCCTACTGTTGGCATTATAATCAGCTAAATGGATGGCGTTCGGGTGGTCAAGAGAAACGCAGTTTGCATAGCTTGGATGAGAGGGGCTTGATTGGATGCAAGATTTGGTCAGACTATTTCAATCGCATTACGGCAAAAAAGCCATCCGAGGGTGTTGGGGATTTTCACGCAATTAATGTTAAGAACTCAGTCCATTGGTATGAGAATTTTGGACGACGCAAGTCCATGGTTATGTGGAATACTTACATTGGTTACATATGGTAACCATATGGTTCACGATGCGGCGTTTCGTCAGGCCATGGGCCGGCAAGCACCCGTCTGTACGCAACTGGCAGCCGGTACAGGCCAGGATCGACGGTTCGCCTTCGCTCCTATTGCATGACTTCGGTCGGTTTGCCCCTCCATCAACAAAAAAGAGGCAGTGTCTCATGCGCCCAATACGTTCTATCCGCCCGCTGGTAATCCTGGTCGGTGCCGCCTTGATCGCTGGATGCTCTCTCGCCCCCGGCGCTCATATGGATTACAGCGCGGAAGCCCCACCCATCGACGATCTGGTCGAGATCCAGGCGATCACGCCGGCGTTGATCTCTAACTTCCGCCAGGTCGAGCCAAGGGCGCGCTCCATGAGCCCCGACCTGCGCGCGGAGCTGGACAACTGGGAGTACATCGTCGGGCCGGGTGATGTCCTCAGCGTCATCGTATACGACCACCCGGAGTTGACCATACCAGCCGGTGCCGAACGCAGTGCGGAAGATGCCGGCAATGAAGTGCGTTCGGACGGTACGATTTTCTATCCCTATATCGGGCAGGTGCGGGTTGCTGGCCGTACTCTCGGCGAGATACGCAGTATCCTAGCCAGCCGGCTCTCAAACTTCTTGACCGACCCGCAGGTCGATGTGCGAATCGCTGCCTTCCGCTCCCAGAAGGTCTATGTCAGTGGTTCGGTGGAGAACCCCGGCACTCAGCCGATCACCTCGATTCCACTGACCGTGGCCGATGCCATCAGCCAGGCGGGGGGAGCCACCGATGGAGCCAACTGGCACAATGTGATTCTGACCCGTGACGGTCGGGAGGAACGGCTCTCGCTTTTCGCCCTGCAGCGCGAGGGCGATCAGACACAGAACCGTCTGCTGCGTGATGGTGACGTGGTGCACGTACCCGATGCCAGCAACCAGGGCGTAGCGGTAATGGGGCAGGTGCAGGTGCCGGGCAACCTTGGGCTGGGTAACGAGCGCATCTCGCTCACCGAAGCCATCTCCCGGGCCGGGGGTATCCGCGAGGAATCGGCGCAACCCTCGGGTGTCTTCGTGATTCGTGGTACCGAGCCAGGTAGTGATAAAGTAGCCACTGTCTATCAGTTGGATGTGCGCAATGCCGCTGCATTCGCCTTGGGCAATCACTTCACGCTGGAGCCGCAGGATGTGATCTACGTGACCACAGCGCCAATTGCCCGTTGGAACCGCGTCATCAGCTTGCTGTTGCCTTCGGTTCTGTTGCCGGGTGATGTTGCCGGCAGTGCCACCGACGTGCGAGATCTCTAATCGATGTTCCAGCGTATCCTGATTGTCTGCACCGGCAACATCTGTCGCAGTCCGGTCGCCGCCGCCATGTTGAGGCGGCGGCTCCCGGAGCGCGATGTGGCCTCCGCCGGCCTGGGTGCGCTGGTCGGCCACGGCGTGGCGCCCCAGGCGCGTGTCCTGGCCGAGGCCGACGGTCTCGAAGTCGCCGACCACGAGGCTCGTCAGCTCACCCAGGAGATGCTGGTGACTTACGATCTTGTGCTGGTGATGAGCGAAGGCCAGCGCCGCGCGGTGGGTGATATCGTCCCGGAAGCCTTGGGCAAGACGCTGCTGCTTGGACGCTGGTTGGAAGGCGGCAAGGGCATCAGCATTCCCGACCCCTATCGCAAGAGCGATACGGTATTCGCCCATGTCCACCGGTTGCTGACCGACGCCACCGAAGCCTGGGTCGGTAAGCTATAAGGGCATGCTCTTGTTCTAATTCCCGATACCGTATCTGAACCTTCAATAATCTATCACCGCAGTGGCCGGCCCGGTTTTCGGCCTTCGTCACTTACCACCTTTGTTTGCTTACCTATTCTCTGCTTAGCCTTGAGTCGTCTTTTTAAATGCTGCTCGAGACTGGTGGGGGGCGTTTGTGAGCATAGGTTTTTAAATTTTGAATGATTTTGTATTAAGCCGGTTCTGGTTATTTTCGCGGGTAGTTGGGTTTCCCTACTAAAAACGTTTGAATTGTAATTTTGAGTATCGAACATCGCCTCACCTCTCTTTATTCTGTTTGACAAACAAACGTCAGGAAAAAGGAGCGGATATGTCGACTCAGTTGGCCGGTGAACACAGTCAGGCATGCCCCAATGGGACAGGAAAGTCCTCAAGGAGAATGCCGCAATGATTCGTGCCCTGGATCTGCTGATAGCTGCCCTGGGCTTGTTGATCGGCCTACCGATACTGTTGGCGTTGATGGTGATCGGCTATTACGACACGGGTTCGCCGCTGTTTCGCCAGCAGCGGGTGGGGCGTTATCAGCGGCCCTTTACGCTGGTAAAGTTCCGCACCATGCGACCGGATACCGCCTCGGTGGCCACTCACCTGGCGGATGCCTCGGCCGTCACGCCCTTCGGTAACTTCCTGCGGCGCAGCAAGCTTGATGAGCTTCCTCAATTGTGGAATGTCTTGAAGGGCGAAATGAGTCTGGTCGGACCGCGGCCCTGTCTCTACAGCCAGCAGGAGCTGATAGCGGAGAGAGCCACCCGTGGAGTCTACCAGGCGCGTCCAGGCATTACCGGGTTGGCCCAGATCAACGACATTGACATGTCCACGCCGCTGCTGCTGGCCGAAACAGACCAGTGTATGTTGAAGGGGCTGACGGTAGCAGCCTACTTCCGTTATATCGTGCTCACGGTGCTCGGCAAGGGCTCGGGTGATCGGATCAGGCGCAAGGCGATGTGAAGCAGCCGCAGTTTTGTCTTCAAGTGAGTCGAAGTATCTCAGGGAGTGAGATTCCTTTTGCCTAGCCTCTGCGCTGGGCTTTCTCTTGATGGGCTGGACTGCCTCTTGACGAACATGACCAAGGCGATGGAATAGGGTGGTGGGTAGGATAATGAATCGAACGATGGATCGAGCCCTGGAGCGGGAGCTGCCATGCACGCCATGATGCTGGCGGCCCCGCCGCTGCTGATGCCGTTCGGCTACTGGCTGGCGCTGGTGGCGGTGCTGATGTGGACGACCATGACCGGATGGCGACGGGTTCCGGGTGTCCTGACGCTGACCTGGCAGCGTAATGGCTGGTTGCTGGCGGTACTGCTGGGGTTCGGGGTGGTCGAGCTGTTGATGGGGGTCTGGCATCAGGAGCTCGGCCGCGCCCTACCCATGGCAGCGGCGGCCTGGGGGGCGGCACTGCTCTTGTTGACCCTGGGCCGGCGGCCGCCGGTGTTAGCTGCCTGGTGGGCCGGGCTGGCGGTGGCCGGCCTGGGGGCCGGGGGCTGGGCGCTGTACCAGCGGGTCTTCGAGGCGGCTGCGCGGGCCAGCGGACATGCGCCACTACACGCCATTCTTTTCGGCAACCTGTCGCTATTAGCCGGGTTGCTTTGCCTGGCAGGCATCGGCTGGGCCTGGGGGCGTCCGCATCGCGGGACCTGGGTCACCCTGCTGGTGGCCGGGGCTGTGGGCGGCGTGCTGTCCTCGGTGCTTTCGGGGACCCGCGGTGGCTGGCTTGCTCTGCCGCTGGCCCTGGTGCTGTTCTACCGGGGCTATCTGTACCGCTGGCAGCCGATCTGGCGAGTGGGCATCCTGGCCGGTGTCCTGGCGGCGATGGTGGCGGCATACGCCGTGCCCCAAAGCGGCGTGCAGCCGCGCGTGGATGCCGCCGTGTCAGAGGGCCAGGACTTTCTGTCCGGCGAGGTGCGCGGCTCTGTGGGGCTGCGTCTGGAGATGATGCGCGGCGCCGGCCTGCTGATCCTCGAGCGCCCATGGTTGGGCCATGGCCACGAGGGCTACCGGCCGGGCATGCAAAGGCTGGTGGAAGAGGGCCGGTTGGCGGCGGGAGTGGAGCACTTCTGGCATGCACATAACGAGCTGCTGGATGCCTGGGTGCGGCGCGGCCTGCCGGGCCTGGCAATGGTATTGGCACTCTACCTGATGCCGCTGTGGCTGTTCGCGGGCAGGCTCCGGGCCAGCGACCCGGTGCACCGCTCCCTGGCCGTGGCGGGCATGCTGTTGCCCGTCACTTTCATGGATTTCGGTCTCAGCTATCCCTTCTTCGCCTACCCGGTTGGAATGCTGGTTTACGGCAGCTGGTTGACAGCAATCTGGTTACTGATACCCGTCGCCCAGCCACATCGGATTGAGCGGAAGAGCAATGTGAATCGAAGCATGGGGCCGGCGGGGAGGCCGGACTGCCTGGGCTGCTAGCGAAGTCGGCGGTGCACCGACGAGAGGCCCGCCATCACCCATTGATCTGCCTGGAAGGCGCTTATGAAGATACTGATTACCGGAGCAAGGGGTTTCGTGGGCCGGCATTTGCTTGCTCATGTTATGGCCATGCCGGGCGTCACCGTGGAAGGGTGCTCTCGCAGTGAGGCGGTGGTAGCGGGCAAGCCGCTGCTGCGCTGCGGACGGCTGTCGGCTACGACCGATTGGCGGGCGCTGCTGAGGGATGTGAACGTGGTGATCCACTGTGCGGCCCGAGCGCATATCATGAACGACACCTCGGCCGAACTGCACGAAGCCAATGTCGATGGCACCCTGAACCTAGCGCGGCAGGCCGCTGAAGCGGGTGTGAAGCGGCTGGTATTTCTGAGCTCCATCGGCGTGAATGGCAACCATAATCAGCGACCCTTCACCGAGAAGGATACCCCCAGCCCAGCCGAGCCCTACGCCCAGACGAAGCTGGCGGCGGAGCGGGGCCTTCATGAGGTTGCCGAGCAGACTGGGATCGAGGTGGTGATCGTTCGCCCACCGCTGGTTTACGGTCCCATGGCGCCGGGCAACTTCGGGCTGCTGACGCGGATCGTGGAGAAGCGCCTGCCCTTGCCGCTGGCCGACACTGACAATCGACGTTCGTTGGTTTCGGTATGGAATCTGGTTGACCTGCTCACCCTCTGCATGGATCACCCTGCGGCTGCGGGAAAGACATTCATGGTCAGCGACGCCGAGCAAGTATCCACTTCTGATCTGCTGCGCAAGATCGGCCAGGCAGTCGGCAAGCCGGCCCGGCTATTCCGACTGCCCAAGGGATTGATGAAGGCGGGGGCCACGCTGGTGGGCAAGCGGGGGATCTATGACAAGCTGTTCGATTCTCTGACGGTGGACGCGAGCCATGCCCGGCAGACACTGGGCTGGGCGCCGCCATTGACCTTGGACGAGGGGCTTGCACGCTGCTTCGGCAAGGTGCCGGGGCCCCCCGCGCCACAAACGACGCACACATCTCGGGCAACGGAAACGTCGCCAAAGGCAAATCCCGGGCAAGACCGTGCCAGAGCCACCGCTCGGGTGACGGCAAAAACCGAGACCGGCAAGGGGGTGTCATGAGCCAGGGTTCACAGATCGATTCGTCGCACGAATTGCCCGCTGGCGTAGCCAGGCAGCAGCGCCGCCAACTGCTTGTTTCCCTGGGCGTAGGTGGCGCCGGGGCTCTCCTGTCCACGACGGCCCTGGCTAGTAAGGAGCGGCCGGCGGCACGGCAGGGCTCACCGTTCGGGGTGGTGCCCGACCAGTTCTCGGGCAGCGACACCGAGCGGGTGCAGGCGGCTTACGATTATGTCTTGGAGAATGGACTTACCACTGTCTACCTGGACCGGGTCTACGACCTGACCGGGGGAAGCGTCTACCTCTCCAGCGATGATTGGGCCCCCGTGGTGATCTTCGTCGGCGGGGGGCTGACCAAGCGCGACGATGGTTTCATGTTCGATCGTCGTACGGCGAATCTGGCAACCGATGCCCCGAAGTTCCAGGGCGTGCGCTTTCGGGGTAGTGAGGACGCCACGGCGGTTATCTCCAACGGCAGCCGGATGATCCGGCAGAACTTCTCGCAGCAGTGCGACTTCCGCCATGTGGCCGCGATTCACTCGGACAGTTATACCCAGTCGGTACGCTTCCTCAACACAGAGATGTACGAGTCCGCAGGAACCTTCATCCTGGCGCCTCGCCACTATGACTTGAGCTGTCACGAAAATCGCTTCGAGGCCAACAGCCATCGCCTGATCGAAGCCGTGACCGACGAGCCGGGGCAGTGGGCGCTGTCGGTGGCGCGGTTCACCAACAACTGCATCGAGGGCTACACCCGGGTGGCGCCGATCCGGCTGAGCAGCGCCTCGTCGCTACTATTCCAAGGTAACTACTGCGAGCACAATAACACGACACTCGAGTTTATCCGGACCGACGGGATCCAGCAGGTCTCGGGTAAGATCGAGGTCAATTCCTTCTATGAGAGCCGCTCGGAGGTGGATATTGACCTGGGGCAGCTCAACTGCAGCAATCTGGAGATCAGTCACAACACCTCCAATGCTGCCAAGGGGCGCCATCTGACTCGCCAGCGCGGGGGTGGAGCGGCTCAGGTGAGCAGCAACTTCATGTATTCGGGTGGCAACGAGGGGCCTTTCTAGCTCTCTGGCCGAACCCGCGGTGGGACTGTGCAGTGTACGGCAGTCGATGATTGGTTGTGTAATCTCATGTGTTATCTAACCCCTCGCCTAAGTACGCTGCTTGCATCGTTACATAGTACGAGGGGTTTACCATTTTGTAGCCAAATATTGCCTTTTGTTAATTTTAGGTTTCTTTGGAATGCTATGCTAACGCCATATTAAAGTCCGGAGAGAGCGGCAGATGACGATTCTGGTGACCGGGGGTGCCGGCTTCATTGGCTCGCACACGGTAGTGCAACTGGTGAAAGCCGGCCATGCTGTAGTGGTCTTCGATAACCTTTGCAATGGTACGGCGGAAGCGCTGAGGAGAATCGAGCGCTTGACCGGGAAATCGGTGCCGCTGGTGGAGGGCGACGTTCGCGACCGTACGGCCCTGGATGCGCTCTTCCGCTCCTATCAGGTGACGGCGGTCATTCACTTCGCCGGTCTGAAGGCGGTGGGCGAGAGCGTGCGCCAGCCGTTGGCCTACTACGATAACAATGTGAACGGCACCTTGGTGCTGTGTCAGGCCATGCAGGCAGCCGGAGTGCGGAAGCTGGTGTTCAGTTCCTCGGCCACCGTCTATGGATCTGATGCGCCGGTGCCCTATGTGGAGACGCTACCGCGAGGGCGTACCTCCAACCCCTATGGCACCTCCAAGGCAATGGTGGAGCAGCTGCTGACGGATCTGCAGGTGGCCGAGCCCGGTTGGTCGGTGGTGCTGCTGCGTTACTTCAACCCTATCGGCGCGCATCCCAGCGGGGTGATCGGGGAAGATCCCCGGGGCCTACCCAACAACTTGATGCCGTTTATCTCCCAGGTGGCGGTCGGGCGGTTGCCTGAGCTGGCGATTTTCGGCGACGACTATCCCACCGATGACGGAACCTGCGTGCGTGACTATCTGCACGTGTTGGACCTGGCCGATGGCCATGTTCAAGCGCTGGGGCAGCTGGTGGCGCCGGGGCTGCATATCTACAACTTGGGTACCGGCCTCGGGGTGTCGGTGCTGGATATGGTCAGAAGCTTCGAGCGGGTCACGGGCCGGAGCATCCCGTACCGGGTGGCACCCCGCCGCGACGGAGATCTGGCGGCGTTCTGGGCCGATGCTACCAAGGCACAGCGCGAGCTCGGCTGGCAGGCTTCCCGTGGCTTGGACGAGATGATCGCCGATACCTGGCGCTGGCAGTCGCAAAACCCTCAGGGGTATCAAGACTGAGTCTCGAGCCTACCTTATTTAATCTCTAGTCCCATTCAAGCCAAAGTTCTGGTTCCAGAAGCCGCTATGCTGCTGGGATATTTGGCTCTGCACTAATGAAAAATCTCATGCTTAATCATGAATAACTTATCGTCGTGATTCTGGAATTAGTGTGGCGAGTCTGGTGAGCTATCGATGTAAAAAATCGGCAGGCCAGGTAGGGGATTTATATGTAACCATGTGTCCTGAAGTAATGTTGATATTGTATGAATCTGATCGACTTGCAGTATATATGGAAATAGCGGATAGCATTAGGATGACTGTGCGTGAGGTTCGGATTCGTAACCCTAGGCGGTAGCGTGAACAGGTGGTTATTCCAGTTTATCCATTAAAAATACTGACCAGTGATGTGGCACGGAAGCCCCTGGCTGAAGTCGGAATTTTCCGGCGCCGGGGCCATTCCTGATGGCCACGGGAGGCACCGTGCAGGAATCGGTAAGGGAAGCCGCCCATGGCAGGGAGAGAAGGAGCGTCATGAAACCTGTAATTCTTGTGTGTATCAGCCACTACCTGCCGGGTTACAAGTCAGGGGGGCCTCTGCGTAGCATCGTAAACCTTATCGAAAACCTAAGTGACGATTTCGATTTCCGGATCATCACCGCCGATCGGGATCTCGGGGATACGAGCCCGTATGAGAGCGTACCTATCGGTCGTTGGACGGAGGTAGGCGGCGCCCAGGTGTTCTATCTGCCGGCGGGCTCAGGTGCGCTGGGCACCCTGTATCGGCTCCTGAGGGACACTCACTGCGATGTGCTCTACCTAAATAGCGTGTTCGCGATGCGATCTACGCTGGTGCCGCTGGTGCTGCGGCACTTGGGTGCGATCCCCCGTAATCCGGTGATCCTGGCCCCGCGGGGTGAGTTCTCTTCGGGTGCGCTGGCGCTAAAGCGCTGGAAAAAACGACCTTTCCTGGCGCTGTCGCGTGCGGCTGGGCTCTATTCCGGGCTGGTCTGGCAGGCTTCGACTGACTTCGAGGCTCGGGATATATACCGCGTGATGGGGCGCATGGCTAAGGAGATTCATCAGGCCTGCGATCTGCCCAGCCTGGTCGACCATGCGGTCAAGCAGCGGCGGCGCGATGCGGGTGATCCGATGCATATCCTGTTTCTATCGCGCATTTCACCCAAGAAGAACCTGTCTTATGCGCTGCAGTGTCTAGCTCGCGTTCGAGTGCAAGTCGAGTTCAGCATTTATGGTCCTGCGGAAGATGCCGCCTACTGGGCAGAGTGCAAGGGCCTGATCCAAGCCCTGCCGAAACATGTACGGGCCACCTACAGAGGGGGCATAAGCCCGGCGGAGGTCCCCCGGGTAATGGCCGAGCATGACCTCTTCTTTCTGCCGACCCTGGGCGAAAACTACGGCCATGTAGTGGCCGAGGCGATTGCGGCCGGTACGCCAGTACTGGTGGCCGATACCACTCCGTGGCGCGGCCTGGCGACGATGGGAATCGGCCAGGACCTTCCTCTCGATCAGCCCCAGGCCTTTGTGAATTACATCGAGGAACTGAGCCGTCTCTCTGTCGAGGGTTATGCCGCGCTTCGTGCACGGGTGCTGACGGCAGATGCCGTCAGAAAGCAGGACAGCCGGGATGTCGAGCATAACCGCGCCCTGTTTCGCGCTGCGCTTCAAGCGGGTTGAACGCATCCCTGATTTGCCTTTCGGTTGCGCCGTAGGCTTGGCCCTCTGAACGGGCCTATTCACGGCACCGTAGCACGCTCCATGCCCTGCGAGACTAGAAAGCTAATCCAGGGGGGGAGCAGGAAAACCAAGCAGGCAGGTGCCTTTTCAAAATGTAAGCTTATGTAGTGAAAAGTAGGGGTGGAGTTAAGCGCTACGGCGATAACCCATCTATCGCTGATAAGCAGGCATCACGACAGATATCACCACAAGAATCACCAGGTACTTGGACGGCAAGGAGATAGCCGAGTGAAACTCCCGGGCGGTAGCGTGGAAAAATTCTCTTCGGGAATGCGATTCGAACTTGCGCTTTCACGGGACCAGACGCCGTTAAATGCACTTGCCGTTGTCGACCTATCAGATCTGGAGCACTGACATGATGGTAGAGCTACCCATCACCGAGTATCGGTTGAGAAACGACATATAACCTCAGATAAGAGCAACGTCCCCAAGGCAAGATCAACGTCCTGGTGCTTATGAAGTGTCAGGAAAACAACTGTCGCGAAATACGTCATCGTGGTGCTGCCATGTCAAAAAATACCGAAACGCCCAGAAAAGACGATGTTGATATTGGAAGAATGATCGGACTGATGTTCGATCACAAGAAACTGTTTATCGGCATTATCGGCCTGTTCGCCATGCTTGGTGTGGCCTATGTGATTCTGGCAACCCCGATCTACAAAGGGGACGCACTGGTCCATGTCGAGACACGCTCGTCCATCAGTCCGCTGGGCGATGTCGACAACATAATGGGCATGTCCGATGCGCAGCTGTCGGTCAACACGGCAGCCGAGGTACGTATCCTGCGTTCGCGGATGGTGCTTGGCGAAGTGGTGGATCGCATGGGCCTGGACGTGGTGGTGCAGCCGCGTCGGGTGCCGCTGATCGGCGATTTCGTGAGGCGGCATGGGATTCAGCGACCCGCGATACTGGATCGAGATGTGGTGCAGTTGGATTTCCTGAATGATCTCAAGGTACCTGCCGTTCTCAAAAGTGGGTTCTCCGTACCTAGCTTCCTGCGTGATCGTCCTGAGGTGTGGGGTAACGAGTCTATTACTCTGGGCCGCTTCGATGTGAGCGACGCTTTGCGGGGCAAGAAGCTTTCCCTGGTATCTCGCGGAAACGATGGGTACTCGTTGTCCCTGGGTGAGGAATGGCTCGGCGATGGTCGCGTGGGGGAGCTGTCCGTCTTTAGGGGCGGTGATATCTATCTGCGTGTGGCGGCGCTCGATGCGGCGCCTGGGGCCGAATTCTCGCTAACACGCCTGACCCGTGCCGAGGCGATTCGTCAGCTCGGGGAGCGGTTGCAGGTCGAGGAAGTGGGCGGTGTGCGTGGCGGTGGTACCGGCATGCTGGAGCTGGCCATGACCGGGCCGGATCCGGAACAGATCCGCCGTGCACTGGATGCGGTGACGGAAACCTATCTGACCCAGAACGTCGAACGGCAATCGGCCGAGGCCGAGAAGAGTCTTGAGTTCCTGGAAGAGCAGGGGCCTGAACTGCGCAACCAACTGGCCGCCGCCGAGGATGCACTCAACCAATACCGCATCAATATGGACAGCGTCGACCTCAATTCCGAGGCTCAGGCCGTGATCAACCAGTTCGTGGAACTCGAGCGTCATTTGAGTGAGCTGGAGTTCAAGGAGGCAGAGCTGGCCCAGCGTTATACCACCAATCACCCGAGCTACCAGTCGCTGCTACGCCAGAAGAACCAGCTCAACAATGACCGTGAGGCGCTAAACGCAAGAGTCAACCAGATGCCCCAGGCCCAGCAAGAAGTGGTGCGTATGACACGGGATGTCGAGGTGACTCAGGCCATTTACGTCAACGTGCTCAACAAGATGCAGGAATTGCAGGTCGCCCGGGCGGGTACCGTGGGTAACGTGCGCATCATCGATACAACCCAGGTGGCAGCCTCGCCGATCCAGCCCCGAAAGCTGATGGTGCTGGGGGGATCCATTCTGCTGGGCGGTCTGCTGGCAGTTGGCATTGTGCTGCTGCGCAATGTGCTGAACCGCGGTATCGAATCGCCGGATCAGATCGAGAATGCCGGCATGCCGGTCTATGCGACCGTCCCCCTTTCCGAGGAGCAACAGAAGCTCGTTCGTCGCATGAAGCATCGCCGCGAGCAGCACGGTCGCGATGTCTCGACCGGCCTGCTCGCAAAGCAAGCGCCTGCCGACACGGCCATGGAGGCGATCCGGGGCCTGCGCACCAGTCTGCACTTCGCCATGCTCGAGAGCACCAACAATTGCCTGATGATTACCGGACCTAGTCCCAATATCGGCAAAAGCTTCATCGCCGTGAACTTGGCGGCCGCCTGTGCCCAGGCAGGACAGCGTGTCCTGGTGGTGGATGCCGATATGCGAAAGGGGCATCTGCACCATAGCTTCAGTGACAAGAATGAGGCGGGCCTTTCCGAAATGCTGAGTGGAACCCGGACGATGGACGAGGTAATCCGCGAATCGGCCGTGCCTGGGCTGAGCTTTGTAACGCGCGGCATAGCACCGCCCAACCCTTCCGAGCTGCTGATGACGGCCAGTTTCTCCGAGTTCCTTGAAGAGGCCAGCAGGCAGTTCGATATGGTGATCATTGATACACCCCCCATCCTGGCCGTGACCGATGCCGCCGTTATCGGCGCCCAGTGTGGCACATCCTTGATGGTGGCCAGGTTCCAGTTAAATCCAGTTCGCGAGCTGGAATTGGCAAAGGGACGTCTCGAGAGGGCCGGCGTCACCGTAAAGGGCGCCATCATGAATGGCATGGAACGCAAGGCAGCAGTCAACTTCGGCTACGGCTATTACAACTATGCGTACAAGTAATTCTCATGGCCCTATGCGTCATTCGAGTGAGCCTACGCACTGACGGATGGGCCTGCCCCGACTTCAAGCTAGCGAAGAACTTAAGACCAAGCCAACACATGTGGCCACACCACTCATACGAGGCCTCAAGGTAATTGCTTTGTCTGGTCGAGGTTCCCTGCTGTCGAGCAATGTCGGCAGCTTGATGACACTCAAGCATGTGTTATGACAACCAGGATGGTGAAGCAGGCATGAAGATACTTGTCACAGGTGGTGCGGGATTCATAGGTTCAGCCTTGATCCGCTACCTCATCAGAAATACGGAACATGTGGTCGTGAATGTCGACAAGCTGACCTACGCGGGAAATCTGGAATCCCTGGCCAGTATCGTCGGCAGCCCTCGCTATTCATTTGAACAGGTGGATATCTGCGATCGCGTCGAACTCGAGCGGATCTTCCAAGAACACCAGCCCGATGCGGTGATGCACCTGGCAGCAGAGAGCCACGTCGATCGTTCCATCGATGGGCCGGCGGCGTTCATCGAAACCAACATCGTGGGTACCTACACACTGCTGGAGGTGGCCAGGCTGTATTGGCAGGAGTTGGGGGAATATCGCCGCCGCGCCTTTCGCTTCCACCATGTCTCCACCGATGAGGTCTATGGTGACCTGGAGGGACCCGAAGATCTCTTCACGGAGGAGACCCCATACGCGCCGAGTTCGCCTTACTCTGCCAGTAAGGCCAGCTCTGATCATCTGGTCAGAGCCTGGCAGCGGACCTACGGACTACCGACTCTGATCACCAACTGCTCTAACAATTACGGCCCTTTTCATTACCCAGAAAAGCTTATTCCGCTGATGATTCTCAATGCGTTGGAGGGCAAGCCCCTGCCGGTTTACGGCAAAGGGGAGCAGGTGCGCGACTGGCTCTTTGTCGAAGATCATGCCAGTGCGCTCTACACCGTGCTGAGCCGTGGCGAGATCGGCAGAACCTACAATATCGGGGGCCACAACGAGAAAAAGAATATCGAAGTGGTGATGGACCTGTGCGATCTGCTGGAGGAGTTGGCACCCGCCAAGCCGGCCGGTGTGACTCACTATCGAGACCTGATCACCTATGTATCCGACAGGCCGGGACACGATTTACGTTATGCCATCGATGCGAGCCGTATGCGCCGTGAGCTTGACTGGACGCCGGTGGAAAGCTTTGAAACAGGCATTCGAAAGACAGTGAGTTGGTTTCTTGAAAATCGCGGGTGGTGTCGACGCGCACTGGACGGCGGTTACCAGAGAGAGCGCTTGGGGTTAGCGACCAAGGAGGCGTCATGAAAGGTATCATCCTAGCGGGAGGCAGCGGAACACGGCTCTATCCCGTGACCATGGGCGTGTCGAAGCAATTGTTGCCGATCCACGACAAGCCGATGATCTATTACCCGCTATCGGTGCTGATGCTGGCCGGTATAAGGGACATCCTCGTGATTACAACCCCCGACGACAATATCAGCTTTCGACGTCTGCTCGGTGACGGCAGCAAGTTCGGTATTTCACTCAGCTATGCGACCCAGCCGAGTCCGGATGGCCTGGCCCAAGCCTTTCTTATCGGCGAGGAGTTCATCGGCGACGACAGCGTATGTCTGGTGCTTGGCGACAATATTTTCTACGGTCATGGATTCAGCCCCAAGCTGAAGATGGCGGCAAGCCGGACGGACGGGGCCACGGTTTTCGGCTACCAGGTCAAGGATCCTGAACGCTTCGGCGTGGTGGAGTATGACGATGACAATCGTGTTATCTCCATCGAAGAGAAACCGAAGAACCCTAAATCGAATTATGCGGTAACCGGTCTCTATTTCTACGATAACGACGTCATCGATATCGCGCGCCACGTGAAGCCTTCCCATCGCGGTGAGCTGGAAATTACTAGTGTCAACCAGGCGTACCTGGAAAGAGGGAGTTTGAGGGTCGAGGAATTGGGACGGGGGTTTGCTTGGCTGGATACGGGTACCCATGAAAGCCTGCTTGAAGCAGCGCAGTTCGTCGAGACCATCGAACGCTTGCAGGGTTTCAAGATCGCCTGCTTGGAAGAAATTGCTTGGAACAATGGCTGGCTGACCCGCGATGAGGTCCTGACGGCCGGCGATGCCTTGGCAAAGAACTGCTATGGTCGTTACCTGTTGAGCATCATGAAATGATACCTGTCGCCAGCCCTTATCTACCAAGCCGTGAACGCCTTGACCGCTACATCGACGGGATATACTCCCGTCGATGGCTGACCAACAACGGACCACTGCTCGAAGAGTTGACGACGCGTCTCGAGGACTACCTCGGCGTCGAAAATCTTTTGCTGGTCTCTAACGGAACGCTTGCGTTACAGATCGCCTACCGAGTCTTGAACATCACGGGACCCGGCATGAAGGGAGCGGACAACGAACGGCCCGAGGTGATTACCACGCCCTTTACGTTTGTGGCGACCTCCAGTTCGCTGGCCTGGGAAGGGGCGACGCCACGGTTCGTGGATATTGATCCCACCACCTGGTGTATGAATCCCAAAGGAATTCGATCGGCGATAACCCACCGTACTCGAGGCATCGTGCCAGTACACGTATTCGGTAACGGCTGTGACGTTGATGCGATCGATGAGTTGGCGGCCGAGTACGACCTCAAGGTGGTTTACGACGGGGCCCATGCCTTTGGCGTAAAACATCGAGGGAAAAGCCTGCTTAGGGCAGGAGATGCGACTACCCTCAGCTTTCATTCCACCAAGTTGTTTCACACCATCGAGGGGGGGGCCATCGTCTTTCGACACCGGGAAGATCTGCTGCGAGCACAGCGGATGATCGGCTTCGGTATCAAGAATCCCGAAGAAATCGATCTGTTAGGAATCAACGCAAAGATGAACGAATTCCAGGCGGCCATGGGGCTTTGCAACCTCGACGAGATAGAAGTCAATCTCGGCAAGCGGAAGAAAATCTGGGATTTGTATACGAGGGAGCTTGAGCCACGCTACCAGTTACAAGAGTGGCACCCCGAATGTACCCGAAACTATGCGTACTTCCCGCTACTCTTCGAGAGTGAATCACAGGCGACCGCTATCCAGGCACACTTGCTGTCTAACGGCTGTCAGGCACGCCGCTATTTCTACCCCTCGCTTGATTCTATCGATTTTCTGGGGGGCGGAGAGGCAATGCCGACCTCCCGTGATGTGGCCTCGCGGATCCTCTGCTTGCCGCTGCAGAGTGATATGGACACTGAAAGCGCCCAACGAATCCTGGCGTGCATTCCATGAAGATTCCGATGTTGACGGGAATTCAACAAAGCGGATTCGTGGCTAACATCTTCAAGCAGGGCTTCCTGCGGAATGTGGTGGTGCTGGGAAGCGGCACGGCGCTGGCTCAACTGCTGGCATTTTTGATAATGCCGGTGGTGACCCGTCTCTATGGCCCCTCTGAGCTCGGAGTATTGCAGATATTTCTTCTGGCCCTGATGCTCATGATGCCTTTCAGCCATCTGGGCTATCACGCTGCAATCCCGCTGCAGACCTCCAAGATTCGAGTCATCAATCTGCTCGGGCTCTCCCTGGGCATTGTTGTGTTTTTCGGCTTCCTATCGGGGCTGGTGCTGTTCTTCTATGGAGCACCTCTGTTCGAGGCGTTGGATGCACCGGAAATAGGCGGCTATTGGTACCTGTTCGTGATTGCCCTGGTGGCAGGTGGCGTCTATGAAATCCTCACGTCACTGGCGGTCAGGGAGTATCGCTTCGGGGATATCGCCAAGGCTCGTATCAACCAGTCAATCGTCTATGCGGCAGGGCGGGTAGGACTGGGTTTCATGGCCATGGGTGCCTTTGGATTGATTCTGAGCGTCGTGGCCGGACAATTCGCAGGTATCTACCGTTTTCTGAAAATTATCGGCTCTGAATATCGCAGTGAGCTGGGCAGCCTCAACCGAAAACTGATGATCACCCTGGCCGGGCGTTATAGGAAATTTGCCCTTTTCAATACCCCCTCATCCATTATCGGAGTGTTCTCGCACTGGTTTCCTACCGCTTACGTGGCCTGGCAGTTTGGATCCGAGACGACCGGTCATGTCTCACTGGCATTCTTCATTCTGGTGGCACCGATGGCACTTGTCGGCGGATCCGTCGAGAAGGGTTTCTATGCGGAGATCTGCAAGTTGGGCAAGAGCCGGGGAAAAGAAATCAATGTGTTAATGATGAAAATCGTCAAATATATGCTGCTACTTATGGTGGTTCCTATTGCGGTCACCATGCTCTGGGGAGAGCAGCTGTTCTCTCTCGTCTTCGGACAGCAATGGTCCGTATCCGGTGAATACGCCAGTATCATCTGTATCATGGTGCTTTTCTACCTATGCACCACGCCAATGGTGACGGGGTTGGTTAATTTTATTGAACAACAGGAACTTCAACTGTATTTCGATTCCCTGAATCTTGTTCTGGTACTACTACTAGCCTGGGTTTCGATCTCGGTCGATGCATCGGTCAAGCAGTTCCTGCTCTACTACGCCTTGATATCCATTACTATCTATGCAGTTCAGTTCGTGGTCGTTTTCTACCGATATCGGAAATTAGTTTAGGATGGAGCCTGAAATGTACGCGCCAGTATTAATCACTGTATATGATCGTGTCGAGCATTTAAGACAGTGTATCGACTCACTGTTGCGATGCCCGGAAGCACCGCATACGATCGTTTACATTGCATCCGATGCGCCTTATCGCAAGGAAGATGAAAAAGCCATCCAGAAGGTTCGAGATTACGTCAAAACTATAAAAGGATTCGAAGAGCTCGTGCTTTTTGCCAGGGAAAAAAACCTTGGTTTACAGGACAACTACAAGCAGGCTCGTGAATACGTATTTGAACGTCATCCCGCTCTGATCACTATGGAGGATGACGTCGTCGTCGGCCAAGGATTCATGAGGTTTATAAATGACGGGCTGGAAAAATATTTCGATGATAACAAAGTGCTTGCTATATGTGGCTACATCATGCCGGGCGGGGATGGTCTCGAAGAAAAGCCTTTCTTTTTGAACGAGCAGACACCTTATGGCACGGGGATCTGGAAGCACAAGGAAAGTTTAACTGATTCTTTTCTTTCCCCACTGCTGGCTGACGAATTCCTGAGGAATTGGTCTTTGTTTCATTCTTTGGAGCATCAAACGCCTGCGAATATCCGGGCCTTGCCAGTGATCGCTAAAGGCGACTTGATAGCAAACGATATACAAGCGCTTCTTGGAATGAATAGGTTCAATCTATTTGCGCTTTTTCCGCCCAAGACACTGACAAAGTCGGTGGGGCATGATGGAACGGGCATGCATTCGGGTGTCAATCATGAGTTACAGAACCAGCGTGTCTACGATGGATTTTTTACTATACCCGACAACCTGGAAGTCAAGCTTTCCAGGAAAGTAAATGAAGGAATTGTAAGATCCCAAAAAAGCTTTTTAGTAACGCTCGTCAATCGCTCGATTTACATGTGCTATAAATTTATCCCTGGTTTCTATCGCTTCTTCAAGCCGGCAAGAAAAATGTTCAAAGCTGCAAGAAAGTCCTTCTCTATTTGATAGGTCTCATGCGTCGGAAATGGAAAGTGCTGAGGTATCACCACTGCGGCGTGAGCGGAGTGCGCAAATGAGCAAGTCTATTTACGTGGACAAGGCGAATGTCTATGCGCTGGCTGTTGCCAGTATCGTCTTCGTCCTGAGTATGATAGTGTCTCCGTTCTATATTTATGGAGACCAGGAGTTTTACCGGTTAGTCTATGACGTCATTCCAAACTTAAACTTCGGCGACGCATTTTATTTCTATCAAAGAACACTCTCTTCCAATGAAGTGATCCACTTCTCCCTGGTGTATTTTTTAGGGGGGGTTATGTCCAAGGAAGTGATGATGTCGGCTCTGAATTTCTTGCTGGCTTTCGCTTCATTTAGGTTGCTGGTTAATCTCGGTGCTTACAAGTCGATTGCTCTGCTTATCGTGTTGACAAATTTTTATCTGTGGATACTTTATATGCATGCAGAGAGGCTCAAGGTTGCATGCATTTTGATGTTCTTCGCATGGGTGGTTTTCGACAAACGTTTCCGTTTCATTGTGCTTTCCGCGCTCGGTTTGCTGGCCCATGTTTCCACTATTATTATCTTTTCGTCGACCCTGCTGATCTATGCCCGCGACGAGCTGAAGCAGTTTTTTACCGGACTACGCCTGAATAAGGTGTTCTTCATTGCCCTGCCGCTTATGGCAGGCGCCGTGGTTATCTCTATAGCTCAGCTATATGACAAGTTTCTTGCTTATACGGATGATGCGGACATGATGACGGGTGGGCAAGCCTTGAGAATGTTGATCTTCTTTGGAATGTCCCTGCTCTATGCGAAGAAAAAAAGCGATGTAGTAATTGTTTACGCGTTCCTGATGTCAATGGTTATCTTGTTCAGTGGAGATAGGGTAAACATGTTCGGGTATCTGGTCTTTCTTTTCTTTTCCGTACATTACAGAGGCGGCTTTAATGTAGGTGTTCTACTAACATCGCTTTATTTTATGACGACAACATTCGGGATGGTGGAACGGATCATAGAATACGGAAACGCATTCCACGGCCTGCACGATTAAGTGGGCAGTTAAGAACCCATAGTATGGCCGGGTGAACCAGTTCGACTTGTCACAAAAGAGTATGGCTGCCCGTGGGAAACGATAATTGACCGAAGGGATATTGCGTCATGAAATCTTTGGCGGTAAATGCGTGCAATTTGCATGCAGGGGGTGGGGTGCAAGTGGCTACTTCCTTTGTCCATGAGTTGTCTTATCTGGATGAAAGCGGATTAGTTTCCCTTTTTGTTTCATCCGAAGTGGATGCCAACCTGCAGGGGCTGGACTTCGATTCGACTCGGTTCAAGAGCTACAAGGTAATGGATGTATACGGCCTCTGGCAGCTTGGATCACCACTAAGAAAAGAACTGAACAAGTTTGATGTGGTTTTTACCGTGTTTGGGCCGCTGTACATGGTCGGCAGGAAATTCAAAAGCGTTGTGGGGTTTGCGCAACCATGGATCATCTATCCCGATAACGAAATCTATGCGGGTATGCCGACCCGCGACAAACTGAAAACGCGTCTACAGTTCTTCCTTCAAAAATTATTCTTTACTCAAGCAGATGATCTTGTAGTTGAGCTGGAACACGTAGAGGAGAAACTGCGTGAAATGGGGGTCAAGAAACGTATCCACGTTGTCTATAATTGTCTGTCCAAGTTGTATCTACAAGAATTTGTTCGCGATTCACCGCATGCAATTATGAATCGGTTGTCACTAGGCGTAATCACGCGAGACTATCCCCACAAGAATCTGGATATCCTGCCGCATGTAAAACATCGGCTAAAGCAAAAATATGCAATAGAAGCTGACTTCTATGTGACTCTGACAGATGAGGAATGGCACGAGAAGTCAGTTACTTTTAAAAAGCATATGAGCAATGTTGGTTCGTTGAAAGTTACTCAGTGTCCTGAATTTTACCAAAAACTGGATGGAGTAGTGTTTCCCAGCTATCTGGAATGTTTCTCGGCCTCACCGCTAGAAGCCATGGCCATGAAGAAACCGTTGTTTGCATCTGATCGTGGTTTTGTCCGAAATGTATGCGGTGATTATGCCTTGTATTTTGATCCAATAGACCCAGAAAACATTGCCGATGTGATCTACCAATACTTTTTCAGCGATGAAAAGGTGGCTTTGAATCTAGAAGCTGCCAGGCAACACGCTACGGGTTTTTCCAATTCCCGTGATAGAGCAAGGAAGTATCTCGACATCATGATGTCGGCATGATTGATTTCAACCGAAAAATGATTGAAACAATGGACATAGCGAGATGGCTGGCATGAACAATGTAAAAACTAACGGCGCAGTACTCATAACTGGTGGCACCGGTTCATTCGGGAAGGCCATGGTCAACAGCCTATTGGCACAGGGATACAAGGAAATTCGTATATTCAGTCGAGATGAGGCAAAGCAAGACGAAATGCGTAATGCTTATCGCCGTGAAGAACTCAAGTTCTACATCGGGGATGTGCGCGATCGCCAGTCAGTAGACAAGGCTATGCGTGGTGTTGATTTGATGTTCCATGCTGCAGCCCTTAAACAGGTTCCGTCCTGTGAGTTTTTTCCACTAGAGGCAGTCAAAACTAATATCATCGGTAGTATGAACGTGATCGACTCTGCCGTGCATGCCGGCGTGAAAAGTGTCGTTTGTCTGAGCACCGACAAGGCGGTCATGCCGGTCAATGCAATGGGTATGTCCAAGGCACTGATGGAAAAGGTTTCGCAAGCGGCAAGCCGCCAACTGAAGGAGAGCGAGACCACCGTTTCCTGCGTACGCTATGGTAACGTCATGTGCTCCCGTGGTTCGGTTATTCCTCTTTTTATCAACCAGATCAAAAGTGGAAAGCCCATGACCATTACCGACCCGAACATGACGCGGTTCATGTTGACCTTGGAAGATGCCATCGAGCTGGTGCATTTTGCTTTCGGTCATGCGCGCCAAGGCGATATCTTTATCAAGAAAGCACCAGCGTGCACGGTGCTGATGCTGGCAGAAACGCTCAAGGAAATGTTCGGTGGAGAAAATGATATTCGCATTATCGGTACGCGCCACGGTGAAAAGCTCTATGAAACACTTGCGAGTTCGGAAGAGTTGCGACGTTCACAGGATATGGAAGACTACTATAGAGTCAGCTTCGATGATCGAGACCTGAATTACGATAAATACTTTACTGAAGGTGATATCGAAGAAAGTCAACAGGACGACTATCATTCACATAACACCTACCAGATGACCAGGGACGAGCTTAAGGAACTACTGCTGACGCTTCCGGAAGTCCGAGCAGCCCTCGATTCTTGAACTCAAACTGGAGAAAAGATGAAGATCGTCATTACAGGTGCTGCTGGGATGCTGGGCACCCATTTGCAGTATCGACTGAAATCCTTCGACGCTTACAAGCGTGCCGTCGTGGCCCTGGACCGTGAAGCATACAACGACGATGCCGCCCTATACGATGCTCTGGATGGGGCAGATGTTGTCGTGCACTGTGCCGGGATCAACCGGGATGAAGAAGCCGTACTCGAGGATGGCAATCGGGCGCTGGCAGACCGCTTAGCGTCAATGTTAGAGCGTGTGGGTGGCTCCCCGCATCTGTTTTATACCAACTCGATACAGAAAGGTGCTGATAGCGCTTATGGCCGCGGAAAAGAGGCGGCCAGCGATGTTTTTCGTTCTTGGGCCGCCCGTGCTGAGGCACGCTATTCCGATTTGGTGCTGCCACACATATTCGGCGAGGGCGGGCGACCGTACTATAACTCGGCTGTACAGACCTTCTGCGAGCAATTGGCCAAGGGTGAGCCTCTTTCCATCAATGGCAGCGGACGCCTGGAGCTGATCCACGCCCAGGATGTGGCTGCGGCCATCGTCGATAGTATTGAAAGAGGGGTGTCAGGCGAACAGCGTATCAAGGGTACTGCTCTCAGCGTAGCGGAAGTGGCGGGCAAACTGATCGCCATGCACGACAGCTACACGGGGGGCATCATACCCAACCTGGATAATCGTCTGGACCTGCAGTTATTCAATACACTTCGCTTTAGCATATTTCCTGATTTTTATCCTTGTGAATTGGCGCTACACACCGATCCAAGGGGGTCTCTCTACGAAGCAGTAAAAAGCCACAATGGCGGGCAGACCTTTCTCTCGACCACAAAACCCGGCATTACGCGAGGAAACCATTATCACCACCACAAGGTCGAGAGATTTTTGGTTATAAAGGGCGAGGCGGTAATTCGAATTAGGCGTCTGTTGGATGACACTGTAGATTCTTTTACTGTCAGCGGTGACAACCCCGTATTCATCGACATGCCGACATTTCATACCCACAGCATCACCAACATCGGGAAGGGCGAGCTCTTGACCCTGTTCTGGAGTCACGCCATATTCGATCCGGAAAACCCGGATACTTATTTCGAGCCTGTCCTCGATGAAAAGGAGTGATTGATGAAGGTCATGACGATTCTGGGTACACGTCCAGAGATTATTCGTCTCTCCCGTGTTATGGCTACGCTGGATCAGCTAGTTGATCATAAGATTGTCCACACTGGACAGAACTATGACTACGAACTGAATGACATATTCTTTGAAGAGCTTTCAGTACGCAGGCCGGATCATTTCCTCAATGTTGACACGTCATCACTGGGTCGCTGTCTCGGTGAAATACTGATCAAGACCGAGCAGGTTCTCCTGGAAGAGCGCCCGGATGCTGTACTGGTTCTAGGTGACACAAACAGCGCGCTGGCCACTTTGATGGCTAAGCGTATGAAAATACCCACCTATCACATGGAAGCCGGCAATCGATGCTTCGATGCTAATGTACCTGAAGAGATCAACCGAAAAATGGTAGATCATCTTGCGGATTTCAATTTGGTCTATACGGAACATGCCAGGCGTCACCTGATCAGTGAAGGGTTGTCTCATCGCTTTATCTACCTGACCGGTTCCCCCATGCGTGAGGTTCTCGAGCACTGTCGTGAGAAGATCGAAGCTTCTAGTGTTCTTGAAAAACTGAAGCTGACCAAGGGTCAGTACTTTATTGTCAGCGTTCATCGTGAAGAAAACGTGGATAGCGCCGATAGCTTGAAGAAAGTTGTAGGATGCCTCGATGCTTTGTACGAGACCTGGGGCTACCCCGTTATCGTGTCCACACACCCAAGAACACGAAAGCGGCTTGAGAGTTCTGAGTTGATTTCCGAGGACAGTAAGATCCAGTTCATGAAGCCGTTTGGATTCTTCGAATATAACGCGCTTCAGCTCAACGCGTTTTGTGCCATTTCGGACAGTGGTACCATCAGCGAAGAGTCATCGATCCTGGACTTTCCTGCTGTCACGTTACGTCGCTCCATCGAGCGTCCGGAGGCCTTGGACACCGGCGCTGTAGCGATGAGCGGGCTCGATCCTGAAGTGCTGGTCGATTCGGTTAGGATCGCCACTGCTCCGAGGTCAGTCTTTTCCGATTCATCTCGTGAAATACCCCAGGAATATTGTATTTCCAATACCTCGGAACGTGTGGTGCGTCTCATTACAGGTACGGCTAAACTAACGCATCATTGGCGAAATATGGATAATTTTAGTCGTTATGATTGGTGACGTTTTATAGCACCTGAGCTGCTTTCCCCTTGCTGAGATAATTGGCCATTTCATCGTTAAAAGAGAAATGGGCTTAATAAATAAGCCAGTTATTTATTTCGTCTACAGTCAGGCTGCGTTTCTTCCAAGTCAGATTTTTCATGGTAGTCCCGCTAAACGGTGCTGATACTCCAGTACAAATTTGGCTCGTTCGTTTGTTATCAAAAATTAATGTTGCGAACAATCGATAGTGTACTCCGTGCCTATTCTCCATTTTTTATTAAAGGTGTTCTTGTGATACTACCCAGAAGAGCCGATCTAGCGATTGTGAATTGCCATTTCTGGCCCCAGGGTCTGGTTGTTGGCGAATCTTTGCTCCGTTTTGTCGAGAAGGCGTCCCTACGAGACAGTGTCACAGTGATAACTCAAAGTGATATGGACCTGAAAAAGGTGCTGAAAGAAAACGGTAGGGGAGGCAATGCCACCATCAGGTCGTGCCGTTCATTGACTGACTCCTCGTCTCGATTCCTCATGCGCGTTATCGACTCGCTCTATTTCCTTCTGTGGACAATTGCCAACCTGGTGATTGCTCGTCCTAAGACGGTCTATGTGGGAACCAACCCACCTATGACGGTGCCTTTCGTTGTATGTATATATGCCAGGCTTTTCAGGGCTAAGTACTACTTTCATGTTCAGGACATTCATCCAGAAGCCACCAGGGTGGCGGTTCCACTGAATCGGGTTGCGTTTACCGTTTTGCAATGGCTTGACTCTATCACATTGCGGCATGCGACTGGAATCATTACCCTGTCTCCAGGAATGAAGAGTTATATTCGCGAACGATCCGGTACTACGGCACCCATAGTTTTGCTGGATAACCCCGCCGTCATCAATGAAGACGATTTCAAGCAGCCTCGCGACAGCGATGTCATCTTTTGTGGTAATGCTGGCCGTCTTCAGCATATTCCATTGATGATTGACGCCATCAAGGAGTATCTGGAGAGTGGTGGGTCGCTGAGGTTCACATTCGCGGGTGGAGGTGTATACAGCAAGGATATACAGACATTGGCTAATAGCTACCCGAGTGTGACATACCTTGGCCGGGTTTCTCCAGATGAGGCAGCTAAACTGCTGGTCCGTCATCGCTGGGGCTTGATGCCGATCACTGATGAGGTCACTCGATATGCTTTTCCCAGCAAGTCATCTTGTTACTTGGTGTCCGGATGCAAAATACTAGCGGTTTGCTCAGAGACAACAAGCGTAGCCGAATGGGTAAAGGAGAAGGGATGCGGAGTAGTGGCGGATCCGAGCGTGCCCAGCGTGGTGAGAAAGTTGAAGCAGATCGAAGAGGAAACAGTAGCACTAATGGGCAGGCAGGGTTCAGACTCAACGAGAAGCGATGCGGTGTTAGCTAGTAAAGATCAAGTAAATTCATCACTTCCTGCTCGCGAAATTTTAGCTTTCTATTCAATAGAGCAACATTCCGATATTCTGCTTGATTTAGTAACTAAATCACGTGAGCTCGGAGTTCCAGCACTCGACCAAAAATCTGTCTAGGCATTATGGTGCTTAATGTGATGCAATAATAAACGTTATTGTGTTGTTGATGTCTATCTTGGCCTGTTTCCGGCAGTATCTGGGCCATCTATCTCGCTATTATTTTACTATGTCGCTTTGCAGGAAAATATTATAAATGAGGGGTGGGGAATGATTGTCTACTCGAATCTTGCCGTTGCACTCTTTGGGGTCCTGATAATTACGATGTCAACGGCACATATTGCGCTCCTCCTCGCCGCGGCAATGGGGGGTCTCCTTCTTGTCAGAAGGTGGCCAGCCCTTTTTCAGCAGATGGATGATCTGTTACTACTGTTCTCCCTCTCCTTCTTTGGTTTGGTCTTTATGGCAATGGGGAAGTGGCATGGTGAGTTGGACGCCATGGTTCGCCTTGTTTGGCCGACGCTTCTTGTTTTGCCCATCATGGCGCTTCTCTTTTTTTGGCCGCCGCGCCTCATGTGGTTATGGGGAGGGGTGGCTTGTGGGGCGATATTTGCTGGTGCTTGGGTGTTTATCCAGCCAATGATCGCCGGCCAGGGTACTGCTAGTCACTCATTTACTGCTGATGCTATCTTGTTGGGAAACATCAGCCTGCTTCTTTGCCTGATGTCACTTGCTGGTCTCGGGTGGGCTACTCAAGCCTATCGCCGCCGTACCTGGATGGTATTGCTATCCTTCGCTGCTATCAGTGGCCTACTAGGCGCACTGGTATCCGGTGTTTGGGCCAGTTTGCTGGTGCTGCCCTTTGCCCTTACCGTCTTGCATTGGGGCTACCATAGAGATCTGTCCCGCAGGGGATGGGGGGCGCTGCTAACTGCCATAACTTTATTAGTTGCTGTCTTCCTATTGCCTTCTTATACTGAACAGTCTGCCCATCAGGCGACTATGTCCGTCTCCAATAAGATAGCTGACGATGATGCAGAGCAAGATATTGTCGTTAGTGATAGCTTTCTTCTCTCCACTCCCAAGCTGGTTATCTGGCAATTGGCCGGAGAGCTGATTCTTGAAAAGCCTGTTCAAGGCGTCGGTGATAAGGGATTTCAAGAAAAGATGCAATCACGATTCGGCCATGTATACTCACAACCGAACGAACCTCATCAATTGCAGCACGCGCACAATGACTTGCTTGACGCCTGGACGAAGCGCGGGCTTCCTGGGGTGGCCGGCATGTTATTGCTTTATCTCGTGCCATTCGTTTTATTCACCCCCAGCTTATTTGAATCAGATCCTTCGCGGCGCTCTATAGCCATGGCGGGGGTCTTGATGTCGCTTGCCTACATCGGTTTCGGGTTGACTTATACCTTTATGACTCATCCGTTGGCTCTCACTGTATACATGTTTTGGCTTATCGCATTGTGGACCTCTTTGAGGTGTCGACCTGCGCCTTCCGGGAGTGCTGCTCCACGCGCTGAGTTGAATTCAGTGACCGGTTGATTCGTTCTTATTGATTAGTTTTAAGGTGATGATATGAAACTGCAATGTCCGCACTGCAATAGCTTTGGTGTCTACAAGGTGAGACTACGCATATGGCAGAAGCTCTTTCGCATGGAACAATTGTATTACTGCTATGATTGCTCGCGAACTACTCCCCGCTCTAGTATGCGTGAGGCAGTGACAGAATAGACAGTCCAGGGCACATTGACCCGCAGTAAGATTTTCATTTCTCTCACCTGCCGACGATATTTATCCCTATCCCTATCCCTATCCCTATCCCTATCCCTATCCCTATCCCTATCCCTATCCCATCCCATCCCATCCCATCCCATCCCGTTCGATCTTTCCTAGTTCTTCTAACACCGCCCGACCAATTCCTCCCTTCTTTTCTGTTAGCCCTATAGGGGCACGTAATTTCTGATTTCATTTTTGTTTGTTATTTCTTGGTGTTCCATTACTCCCGGCCCTAGTTATAGCTACGCCCGTTTTACGGGTGCGTTTTGCCATACTTATTGGTCACCCGACCCATTCTCGGCATGCTATGAATATCAGCATCTCTACCCTTTTGTGTTTCTCGATTAAGAGTATATCTTTGTAAAGAGGTGTATTAAATTGTCAATGCGCACAAAAAATTTCACTGACTGCTGATGGGATAGACTATGGACGCTGCTTTGGCTCTAGATGCGACGCATATTAAGGTGGCTGTTGCTCAGCCCTACATTTTCCCTGCTATCAGTTATTATCAACTCGTGCGATGCAGCGATATATTTGTTCTGTACGATGATGCCAACTACATTACGAGGGGTTTCATCAACCGAAATACCTATATGGTGCGTGGCGTTCCGCGACGTTTCACTCTGCCGGTTCCTGGTGCATCTATCAATCGAAAAATCAAGGATTTACAGTTTTCATCCGATGTGAAGGACGTTATTGAAGGCATTCGTCATGCGTACTCTCGGGCGCCTTATTTTAAAGATGTATTTCCCGTCATATGTCGCGTTTTGGAGTATCGTGATCGTGATATTACGGCTATTTGTCGTGAGGGTATCAAGGAGGTTTTCAATTACCTTGGATTTCCTGTCATTGTAATAAGGTCTGCCGAACTTGAGTATGATAGAACCTTGCCGGCTGACGAGCGTTTAATGGAAATCTGTCGCCGTATGGGTGGATGTCATTACATCAACAGTCAAGGTGGGAAGAAGCTGTATCAAAAGGATAATTTCTCTTCTCGCGGTATACGCCTTTCCTTTCTTGAGCCGCGAAAATTTACGTATCAGCAAGGTGCTGAAAGCTTTGTGCCTCAGCTGTCCATTGTCGATGCACTGATGCGCTGTTCTCGAGATGAAGTCAGGGCCATGCTTGACGAGTACGATCTGGATTAGTGACTTCTTTTCTCTTCGCAACCCGGTGTGATGCTCTTTTGAAAGCGGTTTCACACCGGCTTTTCTTTTGCCTGCTAGCTGTTGCTACCGTAGACGGTTGGCGTTTTGTCACTAAGCGACAGCTGTTCTTGGCAGTATTACTCTATTCCTAACCTGACGCTTAGCTTCTTCGGTCCAGCCTCTGTTCTCCTGGCATCTGGTCACGTACTAGATAAATGATGATGCATAATGTTGGGTTTTGGGGCCGTCTTGTATCAAACTGTTATCAGCGCTATCGCCAGAGAGCTGAAGCGCTGAAGTCAAACGCGCAGTGTGTTGCTGAAGGGGTGGATGAAATGACTAGAAAAATGCTACTTGAGATGGTAAATGCTGAGCGTGAGCGTATTAAAGAGGGCTTCCTCGAGGGGGTCGATCTCGACGAGTATGTGGACAAGCTCTTGACCCATTCTGAGATTTTAATACGCTCACAGGGAAAGCGGTGCTTGGGCGTACTCGCCTTTTATTGCAACAGCGTGCTGACTGGAAGGGCATTCATTTCACTGCTTCTGGTTGTTCCTGATGCCCGACGACGTGGTATCGCTCATGACCTGCTTGATCACGCTATACGCATCGCTCGTTCAAGAGGTTTCAATAGTATTGGCATCGAAGTGTCTCCTGCCAATCTTTCGGCCCAGCGCTGCTATGGCCGCTTTGGTTTCAAGGTAAATGGTGAGCGTAATGGTCTAATTTGCCAAGAACTCGATATAAAGCACGACAAGGGACGCGGGGCTTTCTCAGCAAGCCTTCCAAGTCGAGATGCGGTGTTGAGGGTGGCACAATGAACGTCAATGACTTGGATCACGCTGCTTGCAAGCTGGCATTCGAAACACTTGGGCTGGTCAGTTTCGAGAATGCACTCGACGCGGATAATGTGCGTCAACTTCGTCAGGACTGCCTTGCCTGGATCGACCTTTGTGCAGAATACCAGATTCGCTACGGGATCAATGTCGGTGGGGATGGGACCGCTCATCAGGCCGTCGGCAGAGGGGACAGTATCGATCGGTTCCTCGATAGACATCTGTTCCATGAGGCCCTTTCAATTTTCTTCGGTGGTGGTCCTTATGCGCTGAATGCTTGCACCCCTGTCGGGGGATTGCCCGATGCCGATATCTATATTCATCGTATCCATCGCGATGTCGGTTCCTTCATTCCCGGCTACGCGTTGCGCAGCAATATGCTAGTGATGCTCGACGATTTTACCGAAGACAACGGCGCGACCTGGGTATTGCCTGGATCACACCACTATCCCGATAAACCGGACGAGGAGGTGTTCAACCGTTACAGTCATCAGCTGCTGGGCAAGGCCGGTACGGTAGTATTGTTCAACTCGTATGTCTGGCATCGCGGCGGGCTTAACAAGACCGGTGAGAATCGCACGGCCTTGACCCTGAGTTTCGGCCGCCCCTTTCTCAAGCCGCAGTTGGACTATGCTCGAATGCTGGGTGAGGAGTACGGTAAAGGGCTTTCCCCATTGACTCGCCAGGTTCTCGGCTACAATTGTCGAGTCCCGATGAATCATGAGGAGTGGTATCGCTTGCCACCGGAACGTCTTTACCAGGCGGACCAGGGCTAGCGTTCCCGTCGTAGAGATTTATCAACATGTGTCTTGCCCGGGCCTTCTCATGCCCGGGCCTTCTCATGCCTGCCCTTTTATGGCTGATGGTGCAACGTCGGCTCTCGTGTTTTCAGTCCTGTCCGGAGAACCGAGGGGCGAGGCAGGGCGGCGAGGCGAGTTCGAGGTCCGCGATGTCTTCCTGTTGCAGGGCCTCCATTACGGCCTGTTGCAGCAAGGGAAGGTAGGAGTCTTCCAGGTTGCGTGCAGCCGAAAGCAAGGTCAGCTTTCCTCTGCGGGCATAGCGCCTCAGCGGGATCAGACATTCCGGATGGTCACGCAGTTCGCCACGGTAGCGGACGGCAAAGACGGCGAAGCTGATCTCCTCCTCATGGAGCTGGCGTCGCAATAGTGTCGAAGGCGATGCATCACGATACCATTCCGTCAGGTTGAGGCTCTCGCGGCGCTTGCCGCGAGGCCAGAGACGATCGACCAGGACCCGTGCACCGTCATCAGGTTCGCTCGGGCTGTAGATTCGCTTGAGTACGATCTCGTAGCTCACGCAGTCTCCCATAGTGCTGTCGGCAATCTGTGCATGCTCTTCCGGCTACAACCGTTCCAGAGCATCCGTCGCGCGTTTCTGCCAGTGGCCGGGAAGAGCCGCAGCACGCTGCAGCGCCTGTCGAGCTTCATCCTCTTCACCGTTTGCATGCAGGGTCAGGCCCAGGTTGAGCCATGCTACTCCCAGATCGTCCCGATGGGCTACCGAAGTACGAAATGACTCGATCGCACCAAGGGGGTCACCGCTAGCGTGGCGGGCGTTGCCCAACGCGAAGTGCCCCATGCCCGACGTCGGGAAGCGCTCGACTAAAGCCGACCAGGCGGGAAGCGCTGCTTCGGCGCCCTGGGTCTGCTCGAACGCAGCGATCGCCTGCAGGGCAGGCTGCTCGCTGATACCGCTCGGCATCTGACCGGGCTGTAACGCCACGAAGGCCCAGCGTTCGCTGCGTGCCCAAGTGGAGTCGAAGCGGCGAAACGACTCGATTCGCTCAGCTTCCTCGCCGCTGTGCAGGATTAACTCATTGGCATCCAGATCGTAGCCTATCGCCACGGCGTAATGCCACATGGGCCAGGCGGGAAGTGAGAGATTTTGCATCACTACCACCGGATGGCCGCTGGCAAGCTCGGTCAGCAGGGCATCGAGAGTGTCGTCAAGAACGAAAGGAATGCGTCCATGACGTCTGACCGTGGCCAGCATCTCAGGCTGAACGCTGCCGTCACGTCCGGGAATGAATACCTGTGGAATCAGCGTCTCCATGGTTACATCCACACCGTCGTGGTTGAGTACCATGGCCAACGAAGCGGGTCCGCACTGGTACTCCCTCTGGGCGTGGAAGGGTACGTCTGCCACCCATGCCTGACGAGGCAATGACTGCTCAGTACTTTCGGCAAGACGTGGCGTGCTGGCACAGCCGGACAGCAATAGCAGGCCCAACAGCAGAACGCCCGCAAGGCGGGCGTTCAGGCGGGGCCGATGAAGACGGCCTTGCATGTTACGTTCCCCCTTAGCGGGTGAAGGGGAAGACGTTGGTCAGACCAAGAATATCGGTGACCAGCAGCACGATAAACACGACCAGCAAGGCACCTACGACGCTTGCACCTGCGGGCAGCTGCTCGAGCTGTTCAGCCATTTGATGGGCTTCTTCGTCGGTCAGTGCTGCAACGCGCGCCTCGACTTCGGCCAGATCGACCCCTTGGGCGATGAGCTGCTTCTGTACCTCGTCCCGGGACAGGACCTCGTGGATACGTTCGCGATCGGCATCGGCACGTTCGGCCGAAAGGGCTGTCTGAGTGGAGATGAGCTCGCTGGCAGGTAGTGGCGCGGCCGAGACCGATACGCTGCCGAGCACCAGGGCCAAAATCAACAGCGGGCTGAGAAAGCGGCGGAGTGTCTTCATGATCAATGTTCCTTCTTCTTGGAAAGGCTTCCGGCTCTTGAACGATCCGACGCTGGTGCGTCAGTGGGTAATGCGCAATGCTCCAGCGATGATGCCGTATTAGTATACGCAGAAAGGGCGTGAAATTTCATGCCTTTGCCTCGTTCGATCAATCGCCACCCTACCTGGCTCTCCGCGCTGCGGAATCTACTCAGGTAGCGGAGCGGCACGACGCCAGGAGAGAGCCGGAATCGCAGCTTTACATGGCCGTTGAGAGCGCCCTCAATCAAGCGAGGCGGTAGGAAGAGGGCAGTTCCGCCAAGAGCCCGCGTCCACCTGCGAGCGTCAGGGCGAGGTCGTGAAGCCCTTCCCACAGCGGCAGATGTGCGGCGCCCTTGATCGATAGATCGAGGCGCTGGGAGAATAGCAGTAGCTTGTGCAGGCGTTTGCGCGGTAGCCGGGCGATAGCCTGTTGGTAGGCGGGGCGGCGCTTGTCGAAGATGGCTGGTTTCTGCGCCTTGCAAGCATGCTCGAAGCTCTGGCCCTGATCGAGATGTTGGTGCAGGGAAAGCAGGGTCCTTAGCTCTCGATTGAGTGCCCAGAGCACGATGGGCGCCTCGACTCCCTCCCCACGCAGGCCGCGAACGATGCGTGAGACACGCTCGCGTTCGCCTTTGAGGCAGGCATCGGCCAGGGTGAATACGTCGTAGCGGGCGCTGTCCTCCACGCCCCCGGCGATTTGAGCGGGTCCTATACGAGTGCCGGGCGGCAGCAGCAGGGCAAGTTTCTGCAGCTCCTGATCTGCGGCAAGCAAATTGCCTTCGGTGCGCTCACCCAGCAAGCGGGCGGCATCGAGATCGAGCGAGAGGCCATGACGGTCGGCTCGGTCGCGCAACCAGAAGCCCAGCCGTGCAACGTCCACCGGCCATACCGGCACGAACAGGCCCAGCTTGTCTAGCGCCTGGAACCAGGCGCTCTTCTGCTGGCGGAAGTCGAGCTTACCCATGCCGATGAGCAGTACGTTCTCTTCCGTGCCCGGTGAATCGGCATACTCCTTGAGGGCTTTGGTCCCCTCCTGACCGAGACTGTGATTTCCCAACCGCAGTTCGATCAGCTTGCTCGAGGCGAACAGCGACAGGCTGGCGGCAGCTTCACGCAGCCGGCTCCATGCAAAGTTTCCCTCGACGTGCAGGACTTCACGCTCTTCGATGCCGCGATCACGGGCTGCGCTTCGAACGGCATCGCAGGCTTCCATGTGCTGCAGGGGTTCCTCACCGGCGACAATCACCACCGGTGGTAGTTTCCTGGCCAGAGCCTCGGGCAGTTTATCGGCAAAGACCTTCATGCCAGTGCCGTCACGTTGCGTTAGCTGGCAGCGAGCGCAAACGCTCGAATAGAAGTCGCAGTGCTTCCTGGCGCAGTTCCTGACGAGCCTCTTCGCGTAGGTCGTCCTGGGCCAGCAGGTTGTCGTCACTGACGACGAAGCGAGTCGCAACCTCGAGGCGCTGCTCGGAGAGTTGATAGGCCCCGTCGCTGCGACGCTGAACCGAGAAGGGCACTGTGAGCGTCATCTCGAGCTCCTGAGGGCCGCTGTCCAGTACACTCAATTGACGCTCACGGAAATTCTCAGGACCCAGGTTGAGCACCAGGGGGGCGGCGTCGTTCACACGGGTCCCGATCGAAGCAAGGCGTTCGGCGACCAACCTGGCCAGCTCGCTGTCGCTACCCGCCAGTGCCAGCTGATCGACGACTTGCTCCGGCGTGTCGAAGCCGCGCAAGCGAAAGCCGCAGCCCGCCAGGGTAACTGCGGCACCAGTGGTAAGAATCAGTGTCAAGAATTTGCGTCGCCGCATGAGCGCTCCCGTTCGATCGGTATCAACCCACCACGATATTGACCAGCTTGCCCGGCACTACAATGACCTTGCGTACCGCTTTGCCTTCCATATGACGCTGAACGTTCTCGGCGGCCAAGGCTTCAGCCTCGATGGTCTCCTTGGGCGTGTCAGCGGCCACTTCGATGCGCGCACGCAACTTGCCGTTGACCTGAACCACCAGCTCCAGAGTGTCACGGGCCAGGGCCGATTCATCCACCTTGGGCCACGGGGCATCGATGGCTGGTCCGTCATGGCCCAGCTCGTGCCACAGCGCATGACATACGTGCGGAGTGATGGGGGCGAGCAGGAGCACGCATGCCTCGATGGCTTCGCGCGCCACAGCCACACCCTGCGGTGAGGAGTCGCCGAATTTGCCTAGCGCATTGGAGAGCTCCATCACGGCGGCAATGGCAGTGTTGAAGGTGGTGCGACGACCGATGTCATCGCTGGCTTTCTTGATCGTCTCGTGGATCTTGCGCCGCAGTTCGCGCTGGGGCTCAGTGAGTGCCGCGTTGTCGAAAGTGCCCGGTTCTCCGTTTTCGAGGTGCTCGGCTACCTGGCGCCAGAGGCGCTTGAGGAAACGGCTGGCGCCTTCGACCCCGGAGTCGGACCACTCGAGCGACTGCTCGGGAGGAGCGGCGAACATCATGAACAGGCGCACGGTGTCGGCACCGAAGCGGTCGATCATCGATTGCGGGTCGACGCCGTTGTTCTTCGACTTCGACATCTTTTCGATGCCGCCCATCTCCACCGGCAGGCCGTCCTTGATCAGCACTGCGCTGACCGGGCGCCCCTTGTCGTCGCGCTTGACCTCCACGTCGGCGGGGTTGAACCACTCCTTGCCGCCGTTCGGGGTCGAGCGATAGAAGGTTTCGGCGATCACCATGCCCTGGGTAAGTAGGCGCTGGAACGGCTCGTCGACCTTGACCAGGCCAAGGTCGCGCATCAGCTTGGTGAAGAAGCGTGCGTAGAGCAGGTGCAGGATGGCATGCTCGATACCGCCGATGTAGAGATCCACCGGCAGCCAGTAGTCAGCGCGCTCGTCGAGCATCGCCTCTTGGTTATCGGCACAGCAGAAGCGGGCGAAGTACCAGGAGGACTCCATGAAGGTGTCGAAGGTATCGGTCTCGCGTACCCAGCCGTCGCCCAGCTCATAGAACTCGGGCATCTTCTTGAGCGGCGAACCGGAGGCATCGACGGTCACTTCCATGGGCAGGGCGACCGGCAGCTCCTCGTCGGAGAGCGGCACGGTCTGGCCTGCGGGACCGTACTTGACCGGAATCGGCGCTCCCCAGTAACGCTGGCGGGCCACGCCCCAGTCGCGCAGGCGATAATTGACCTTCACTTCGCCGCGACCCAACTCCGCCAGGCGGCCGGCAATGGTTTCGAAGGCCGCGTCGAAATCGAGGCCATCGTACTCGCCGGAGTTGATCACCCGGCCATATTCGACATGGGCACCCTCGGAGAGGTCCGGGGCCTGGCCTGCCTCATCGGCAATGACTGCCTCGATGGGCAGGCCGTACTTGCTGGCGAACTCCCAGTCGCGCTGGTCGTGGCCGGGTACTGCCATGACCGCGCCGGTACCGAATTCCATCAGCACGAAATTGGCCACATAGACGGGCACTTCACGACCGGTCAAAGGGTGCACGGCGACATGCCCGGTAGGCATGCCGCGCTTCTCCTTGGTGGCCAGCTCCGCCTCGGACGTACCGCCCTGGGCGCACTCCTCGCAGAAAGCGGCCAGCTCGGTGTTGCCTTCTGCTGCGGCCTTGGCCAACGGGTGGCCGGCGGCTACCGCCACGTAGGTCACGCCCATCAGGGTGTCGGGGCGGGTCGTATACACCGACAGCGGCTCGACAGCGCTGCCGTCGGCGGCCTTGATGTCGAAGGTGAGTTCCACGCCGCGCGACTTGCCGATCCAGTTACGCTGCATGGTCTTGACCTGCTCCGGCCACTCGATCTTGTCGAGATCAGCCAGCAGTTCGTCGGCGTAATCGGTGATCTTGAGGAACCACAGCGGAATCTCCTTGCGCTCCACCAGCGCGCCGGAGCGCCAGCCGCGGCCCTCGATGACCTGCTCATTGGCCAGCACCGTCTGGTCTACCGGATCCCAATTGACGGTGGACATCTTCTTGTAGACCAACCCTTTGTCTACCAGCTTGGCGAAGAACCACTGCTCCCAGCGATAGTAGCCGGTGTCGCAGGTGGCGAATTCCCGGCTCCAGTCGTAGGCGAAGCCCAGTGCCTTGAGCTGGTTGCGCATGTAATCGATGTTTTCGTAGGTCCACTTGGCCGGCGGCACCCGGTTCTGGATGGCGGCGTTCTCGGCCGGCATGCCGAACGCGTCCCAGCCCATGGGCTGCATCACGTTCTTGCCTTGCATGCGCTGGAAGCGGGAGACCACATCGCCGATGGTGTAGTTGCGTACATGCCCCATGTGTAGCTTGCCGCTGGGGTAGGGGAACATCGACAGGCAGTAGAACTTCTCGCGGTTGGCGTCTTCCACCGCCTTGAAGCACTGGTTTTGGTCCCAGAACTGCTGGGCGTCGCGTTCGATTTCGAAGGGCTTGTACTGTGCGTCCATCGGCTTTCGCAATGACCTTAGAGTGTTCGGGTATGGGGCGACATGCGCTTGCGCAGGAAATTGTCCGACGTCACTTCCGACCTTCCGTCAAACGATAAAACGTTGAACTGGCGGCAGGATGGCGTCTAAATGGTAACCAAGGATACCCCAGTAGGGCATGCCCGGCCATGCCCGGTATATGCCGAACCCGCATCGAGGAGATGACCATGAGCGAACGCCCCGACCCCCATCGCGAAAATCGGCTGCGCGAAGGTTATGAGCGTGTGCTTGCCCGGCTGCGTGAAGGCGCCGACGACCTGACCTGGGAGAATCTGCAGCATGAGCTGGACGAGGCGGTGGAGTTCGAAGCCGAGCTCGAAGAGTTCACCAAGGACGAGCTGGCCCTGCTGCGCGCCTGGGTCGAGCGCGATCTGATCGACCTGCGCCGCTACCTGCGCGAAGGTGGGCGTGGCGTAGCCGCCTGGCTGGGTATCGACCTCGACCAGCTCTCACGCAAGGTTGTGGATTCGCTCTTTTCGATTGCCGATCGCAGCATCGTCGATAACGAGCGGCTCAAGGAGGACCTGGAGGCTGCACGTGCCGACTACTGCGAGGGCGAGATGGCCGCGCCAGGGCGCATGGCCTGTGTCCACTGCGATGCCGTGGTCGACCTCGAAGGCGTGACCCGAATCGAACCCTGCCACCAGTGTGGCCATCGCTACTTTTATCGCGTATCCCAGTAGGTATCGCGTATCCCAGTAGTGACTCAGGGCACGGGCCCGCTAACGAATCGGCCCGTGCCTCTTCCCTCTCGCATTACCGTCAAAGCCAGGCGTCCAGGGCAAGAATTGCCACGATTACCAGGCCGCTGAGTACTGTGGCATAGCCCAGATTGTGCCGCATCATTCGATAGCCGCTGATGCCGTAGCGTCCCTGTAGCGACAGATTGATGCCCGACAGCGGCCCCACGGATGTCCCCACCGCCCATGAAGCAAGTGCCGTAAAGGCGAACAGGGTCTGCTCGTGGCCGACCAGATCGAGGGTCGAAGCGAGTACCGATACGCCGATGATCGGATGCAGACCGATCACGGCGCTGACCACGATGACCAGGAAACTGATGACGGCCTGAGCGGGGCCGAAGCGAGCGAACAGCGTCCATTCGCTGCCCGTGGCAGCGGCAACCAGCGTCGATAAGCCCAAGGTCAGCAGACCGGCGGAGAGGAACAGGGCAATTTCACCGCGCATTGCCGGCAGTCGTATCAGCGTATGTTGGCGCACGCGACGCAGTGTCCAGCGCGGTCCTGATGGCAGGTTGCTGGCCAGCGCCACCGCGGGCAGCAGAAAGGTAATGATGCTGACGATACCGAGCGTAGGCGTCAGCTGGAAATGAAACAGCATCACCAAGGCGGCCATGGCGACCGGCATCAACAAGCTGCGCGGTGAAAGTGAAAAGCCCGCGACCTCGGTCAGATCGAAGCGTCGCGACAGCTCTAGGGTGGTGAGTGCGCCGCTGAGCAGGGCCAGCGGCAGGCCGACGGCAAGAATGCGTGAATACTCCATCTCCGGCGCCAGTGTCATTACCACCCCCATGGAGGCGAAGAAGGGCGACCACAGCGCGGCGCTGGAAAGGCCGCGATTGAGTGCCAGCAGTTGGGGCGTGGTCAGCGGGGCGCGGCGGGCCAGGCGGTCGCCGATCATGAACACCGTCGACAGGTTGAGAATGGTGCCGAGCAGGTGCACGCCGAGCCAGGTTCCGGCGCTGCCACGGCGCCCGGTTATCGGTTGGCCGAGGGGGCTGGACGAACCGCTGCGGTTACCGATCAGAGCGATGAAGCTGACCCCCACCAGCATAGCCACTACGTAGGTGTTGCCACTGGTCACTGCGGGCCAGTCGACCGGTGCGCTATAGCGCCAGCTTGCGATCAACAGCAGCGACAGTCCGATGAAGACCAGCGCCCCGGCTTGCCAGCGTGTTCGCCGGGGGATGTCGCGCCACAGCAGCAGCGTGGCCAGCCACAATGCATAGCCGACTCCATGTGGCAGCAGTACGATTCCCGCAAAGGCGAGTATCTGCTGCACCAGCCCGAGCAGGATCAGCATGCCCGCCAGGGCATGGCGCGATGACGTGGCGTTAGAGTCGGGCGAGGGCACGAGGGCGTAGGATTCCAGTCAGCGACACGAGTATTATTGTGAGCAGTCTAACAATGTTTGCTCAGGCAGTGCGACTTGGCGCATCACGCGCTTCTTCCAGCAGTGCCAGCATCGCTCGCGCGGCGTTGGAGAGCGTACGGCTGCGGTGCACCAGGTAGCCCAGTGAGCGGTGAATGACTGGATGCTCCACGTCGAGCTCGTGCAGTTCCCCCGCCACCATTCTCTCCGGCAGCAGGCTCCAGCCCAGGCCGATGGCGGTCATCATCTTGAGCGTCTCGAGATAGTTGGTTGCAAGCGCAACGGGCAGGGTGAGGCCGGCAGCGGCGAAGCGCGACTCGATCAGGGTGCGGGTGAAGGTCAGCGGGCCGGGGAGTACGGCATCGAAGGCGCACAGCTCGTGCAGTGAGAGCCGCCCGTATGCTGCCAGCGGGTGATCGTGGGCGCAGACAAAGCACATGCGATCCTGCCATACCGGCACCACATCGAGCTGAGGGTCCGGATGTGGTGCCAGCGTTACCACGGCCATCTCGAGCTCGCCGTCCAGCACGCCTTGGTAGGCCAGCTCCGAATCGAGGAAGCGCAGGTCCATGCGCACTTCGGGGTGGGAGCGGGTATAGGCCTGGAGTAGCGGCGGCAGGCGGTGCAGGCCGATATGATGGCTGGTGGCCAGGGTCAGGCTGCCGGCCACCTGGCCTTCGAGATTGGTCAGCGCGCGCCGGCTGTCGTCCACCATCACGAGGATCTGCCGCGCCCGGGGGAGCAGCAGCCGGCCTGCTTCGGTGAGGGTGACCCGACGACCGATACGGTCGAACAGGCGTGCGCCGATCTGGTCCTCGAGCGTGGCGATACGCTTGGAAACGGCCGGCTGGGTCAGGTGCAGCTGCTCGGCGGCGCGCGAGAAGCTGGCGCTGTCGGCCACGGCGAGAAAGGCCTGAAGGCTCTGGGTATCCATCGTCTCTCTTGTATTCCTTTGAGGAATCCAATGAATAAATAACATGAATTGCTTTTATGGGCGAGCCGCGCAAGACTGGCCAATACCGATATAGCTCCAGCCAATAAACGCATGTGCATGGACCTAGCGGTGCACTGCGGGCGTGAGCGGCACCGGGGACAGGTCATAGCGGAGGTCATTTGCCATGGATGGCAAATGTAGCGCCCAGGGATGGGTTTACAGCGCCTCCGCGAGACCTGTCGACGGAGAGCCGCGTGTTGGGCAGAAAGATACGGCACGGCGACAAACTAGACCGGACAGGCAAAGGGCCACAGAGCCCGGGAGAACGATATGGCAGGCCAGACGCTTTATGACAAGCTGTGGTCGCAGCACCTGGTGAAGGAGCGCGACGACGGTACCGCACTGATCTACATCGACCGCCAGCTGCTGCACGAAGTGACCTCGCCGCAGGCCTTCGAGGGGCTGCGTCTGGCCGGGCGCAAGCCGTGGCGTCTCGACGCCAACCTGGCCACGCCGGACCACAACGTACCGACCACGGTGAAGGAGCGCGCCGAGGGCAACGCCGGGATCAAGGACCCGGTATCGTTGATCCAGGTGCAGACGCTGGACGACAACTGCGTCGAGTTCGGCATCGAGGAGTTCAAGATCAACGACCCGCGCCAGGGCATCGTGCACGTGGTGGGGCCGGAGCAGGGCGCCACCCTGCCGGGCATGACCGTGGTCTGCGGCGACTCCCATACCGCCACCCATGGCGCCTTCGCTGCGCTGGCCCACGGCATCGGCACCTCCGAGGTGGAGCATGTGCTGGCTACCCAGTGCCTGCTGGCGCAGAAGATGAAGAACATGCAGGTGCGCGTCGAGGGCCAGCTCGGTGCCGGCGTCACCGCGAAGGATGTCGTATTGGCCATCATCGGCAGGATCGGCACGGCCGGTGGTACCGGCTACGCCATCGAGTTCGCCGGCAGCGCCATTCGCGAACTCTCCATGGAGGGTCGCATGACCGTGTGCAACATGGCCATTGAAGCCGGCGCACGGGTCGGCCTGATCGCGGTGGATGACACCACCATCGAGTATCTCGCCGAGCGCCCTTTCGCTCCCAGGGGCGACCAGTGGCAGGCCGCCGTGGCCGACTGGCGAAGCCTGGTTTCCGACGCGGACGCCAAGTTCGACAAGGTGGTGACGCTGGACGCCGCCGAGATCGAACCCCAGGTGAGCTGGGGCACCAGCCCGGAGATGGTCACCGGCATCTCCGGCGAAGTGCCCGACCCGGCCGAGCAGGGCGATGACACCGTCAAGCGGGGCTACACCCGTGCGCTGGAGTACATGGGCCTCGCCCCCAAGCAAAAGATCACCGACATCAAGCTCGACAAGGTATTCATCGGCTCGTGCACCAATTCCCGTATCGAAGATCTGCGCGAGGCGGCCAAGGTCGCCCGTGGCAAGAAGGTGGCGGACTCGGTCAAGCTCGCCATGGTGGTGCCGGGTTCCGGTCTGGTGAAGCGCCAGGCCGAGGCCGAGGGGCTCGACAAGATCTTCATCGAGGCGGGATTCGAATGGCGCGAGCCGGGTTGTTCCATGTGCCTGGCAATGAATGCCGACAAGCTCGGCGCCGGCGAGCACTGCGCCTCTACCTCGAACCGTAACTTCGAAGGCCGCCAAGGATACGGCGGGCGCACCCACCTGGTCAGCCCGGCCATGGCTGCCGCCGCCGCCATCGCCGGTCATTTCGTCGACGTACGCAGCTTCGACGCCCAGCTCGTCGCAGAGGAGGCTTGAGCCATGAGAAAGTTCGAACGTACCGAAGGGCTTGTCGCACCGCTCGATCGGGCCAACGTCGACACCGACCTGATCATTCCCAAGCAGTTTCTCAAGTCGATCAAGCGCACCGGCTTTGGCGTCAACCTGTTCGACGAGCTGCGCTATCTCGATGAGGGGCAGCCGGGCCAGGACTGCTCGCAGCGTCCGCTAAACCCTGATTTCGTGCTCAACCAGCCGCGTTACCAGGGTGTCAGCGTGCTGCTCGCGCGGCGTAATTTCGGCTGTGGCAGTTCCCGTGAACACGCCCCTTGGGCGCTGGAGGACTTCGGCTTTCGCGTGGTGATCGCACCGAGCTTCGCCGACATCTTCTACAACAACGCCTTCAAGAACGGCCTGCTGCTGATCGCCCTGCCGGAGGAGACGGTCGAGCGCCTGTTCCACGAGGTGGAGGCGAACGAAGGCTACCGCCTCGACGTGGATCTGGAGAACCAGCGCGTCATTACTCCGAGTGGTGAGGTGCTCGAATTCGAAGTCGATGGTTTCCGCAAGCACTGCCTGCTCGAAGGGCTTGACGATATCGGCCTCACCTTGCAGGACGAGGAGGCCATACGTGCCTTCGAGGCGACGCATCGGCAGGGGCGTCCCTGGCTGTTCCGAGATACCGCTTGAACAAGGAAGCAACGATGACACGCAAGATTCTGGTACTGCCGGGTGACGGCATCGGTCCCGAGATCACTGCCCAGGCCAGCCGCATTCTGGCTGCCTGCCAGACCCAAGGACTCGACGTCGAGATCGAGGAGGGGTTGGTCGGCGGAGCCGCCTATGACGAGCACGGCGAGCCGCTGCCCGCGGTGACCCTTGAGAAGGCCAAGGCTGCCGACGCCATCCTGCTCGGAGCCGTGGGCGGCCCCAAGTGGGACAAGCTCGAGGATCTGACCAAGCGCCCCGAGAAGGGCCTGCTCGGCCTGCGCAAGAACCTCGGCCTGTTTGCCAACTTGCGCCCGGCCATCACCTATCCGCAGCTGGCCAGTGCCTCCAGCCTCAAGCCCGAGCTTGTGGCCGGCCTCGACATCATGATCGTGCGCGAGCTCACCGGCGGTATCTACTTCGGTCAGCCCCGCGGTATCGAAGTGCGTGACGGCCAGCGAGTCGGCTTCAACACCTACGTTTACTCCGAAAGCGAGATCGAGCGTATCGGTCGGGTCGCCTTCGAACTGGCGCAGAAACGCGGCAAGCGCCTGTGCAGCGTCGACAAGGCCAATGTGCTCGAGGTCACCATCTTGTGGCGCGAGGTAATGGAACGGCTTGCGCCGGAATATCCCGACGTCGAGCTATCTCACATGTACGTCGACAACGCCGCCATGCAGCTGGTGCGCGCGCCCAAGCAGTTCGACGTGATGGTGACGGGCAACATGTTCGGCGACATCCTCTCCGATGCCGCGGCGATGCTCACCGGCTCCATCGGCATGCTGCCCTCGGCCTCGCTCAACCAGAGCGGTCAGGGCATGTACGAGCCGTGCCACGGCAGCGCGCCGGACATCGCCGGCAGGGGCATCGCCAACCCGCTGGCGACCATCCTCTCGGTGGCGATGATGCTGCGCTATTCGCTGTCTGAGTTCGAGCTTGCCCAGCGCATCGAAGATGCCGTAGGCAAGGTGCTGGACGACGGACTGCGCACGGCGGATATTGCCTCGGAAGGCATGCGTACCGTCTCCACCAGCGAGATGGGTGACGCCGTGCTGGCGGCCTTCGAGGCGGCCTGACGGCTGCCCACGACGACTGGCTCGTTACCCTGCGCCCGGACCCGCCTGCGAGGTGGGTTCGGGTCATGTATACTATTTGCCTCATTCTCTTCTGGAGGACTTCACATGTTGAAAGTCGGTTTCGTCGGATGGCGTGGCATGGTGGGCTCCGTGCTCATGCAGCGTATGCAGGAGGATGGTGATTTCGACGGCATCGAGCCGATCTTCTTCACTACCTCCCAGGTCGGCCAGCCCGGCCCGGATATCGGCGTCGACGTTCCTCCGCTCAAGGATGCCACCGACATCGAAGCGCTAAAGGCGCTGGATGTCGTGATCACCTGCCAGGGCGGTGATTACACCAAGCAGGTCTATGGCGACCTGCGCGGCGGTGGCTGGAAGGGCTACTGGATCGATGCCGCGAGCACCCTGCGCATGGAGGACGAGGCCACCATCGTGCTCGATCCGGTCAACCGCAAGGTGATCGACGAGCAACTGGCCCGCGGCGCCAAGACCTTCGTCGGCGGCAACTGTACGGTCAGTTTGATGCTGATGGGGCTGGGTGGGCTGTTCGAAGCCGATCTGGTCGAGTGGATGACCTCCATGACCTATCAGGCTGCCTCCGGCTCCGGCGCCAAGCACATGCGCGAACTGCTGCTGCAGATGGGTGCGCTGCGCGACTGCGTTGCCGGTGAACTGGACGATCCCGCCAGCGCGATCCTGGATATCGACCGCAAGGTCACCCAGGCCATGCGCAGCGGCGATTTCCCGACAGAGAACTTCACCGCGCCACTGGCGGGTAGCCTGTTGCCGTGGATCGACACCAAGCTCGACAACGGCCAGAGCCGCGAAGAGTGGAAGGGTAGCGTCGAGACCAACAAGATCCTGGGTATCCAGAACAATCCGATACCCATCGATGGTCTTTGCGTACGCATCGGCGCCATGCGCTCACACAGCCAGGCCTTCACCATCAAGTTGAAGAAAGATGTGCCGATAGATGAGATCGAGGAGCGCATCGCCAAGCACAACGAGTGGGTGAGGGTGATCCCCAACGACAAGGAAGCCACTATCGCGGGTCTGACGCCCTCGGTCGTGACAGGCACCTTGAGCGTTCCTGTAGGTCGTCTGCGCAAGCTGAACATGGGTGGCGAATACCTATCCGCCTTCACAGCCGGTGACCAGCTGCTCTGGGGTGCGGCCGAACCGCTCAAGCGGATGCTGAGGATTCTGCGCGAACAGTGATCGTTTCGCAGTGCCAAGGACGGGGCATCTCCTGCGGGAGATGCCCCGTTCTGTTTGATGGGCACCATGCCGCAGTGCAGGGTGAGGCGGACTCACCTCGCCAGCCCAAATCAATTCATGCAAAGGTATGATGCCTATTCCGTCGCCTTCAGAATCCCGGCACCATTAGAACCGGGATGCTTCATAAGCAAGCGGGTAACGCAAGGGAGTTCGATGAGACGAAAGTTGACCTTAGCGGTGATGCTGTCGCTGCTGGCTGCTAGCCCACCAGCGTTGGCTCTGGGGGTCGGGGAAGTAGAGGTTCGCTCTCCCTTGAACGCTCCGCTGCGCGCTGTGATCCCACTCACTGATACGGCCGCAATGGACCCTGAGCTGCTGCGCGTCAGCGTAGCCGACCCCCGTGAGTTCGACTCCGCCGGTCTGTTGCGCACAGCGATTGCCGCCAGCGTGCGCGCCGAGGTCGAAGTCCGTCAGGGCCAATGGGTGGTGACGCTTGCCAGCGAGAGGGCGGTGCGCGAGCCGTGGATGGATCTGCTGCTGCGCTTCGATTGGCCCGGCGGACGGCAGCTGCGCGAGGTCACGCTGCTGCTGGATCCCCCCGACTATGACCGCATGCCGGTGCTGATCAGTGGGTCGCAGCGCCAGTCACCCGCCGCGAATGGCAGTGCTGATACGTCGCCGGAGCCCACGGCCGAGCGCGCTTCCCGGCCTTCCATGGGGAGCAGGAACCAAGCCCAGGCCGTGAGTTCCGCTTGGGTGGGTAGTGGCGATACTTTGTGGTCGGTCGCCACCCGACTGCGCCCTGATGACGGTATCACTCTCAATCAGATGATGGTGGCGCTGGTCGAAGCCAATCCGGCTATCTTCCCGTCGGGAAACATCAACGCCATGCGCGCCGGCCACTCTCTCAATGTACCTTCACGCGAAGCTATCACGACACGCTCCGACGCCGAAGCCGATCGTGTGGTTCAGGCGATGAACCAGGCTTGGGCCAGCCGTGGCAGTGGTGCTCCCGTACGTGTGGCCCTTGGACCGTCGCTACCCGCTGGAGAGAGCGTGCGGGAGGCCGCAGTAGCATCGGTTGAGCCACCGGATACGAACGAGCCGGCGTCGCAGCCCCAGGCGGCGGTTGCCACCACGCCTGCTGAGGAAGCAGCCGATGCTCCACCTCGCCTCACGCTGCTCAGCGATGAGGAGCTGGCCGTTGAAGTCGCTCGAGCGGCTGCGGTGTCGAATGCCCCGGAACGGGCTGCAGCCGGTGCGCGTCCAGCTGCGCTGGATGCCGAGGTCCTGGCCACCCTGGGAGGGAGTGAGCTGGCGCTAGAGCGGAACGAGCCGCGTCTGGCTCTTCTCGAGCAGCGCTGGCAGGAGAGTCGCGCTGCGCTGACGGAGGTGCAGGCCGAGCGCGACCTGCTTCAGCAGGAACTCGGTGGCCTTCAGCAACAAGTCGAGGCCATGCGCGAACAACTCGCTGCCTTGCTTGCTGAGGGGGGCAGGGCCACCGGGGCGGGTATGGCTGGTGCCGTAGCGCAGCCAGAGATCGAGAGTGATCAAGACGAAGCGTCCTGGTGGGGCGCCGCCTATCCTGCGGCCGTCGATCGAAACCTGCTGCTGGGTGCGGCCGGGCTGGCAGCTTTGTTGGGCCTGTGGTTATGGGTACGCAGGCGACAGCGTCGTGATGCCGTCGCCATCGGCAATACTCCCACGCCAGGCATGGTCCATGGTATGCCGCCTTCCGGCGCGCCGGCACCGTCGAGTGCGACGGCCACGATGTTACCGCCGTTGGTGCCCGGGCTGACCGTAGGCGAAGCGGAAGAGCCTCCACAGGATGGGCCGCGTCCATCGATGCCCCATGCCGAGGCGATCAGCGAAGCGGATATCTTCATGGCCTATGGGCGCTATGACCAGGCGAAAGAGCTTCTCGAGGCTGGGCTTGACCGCGACCCTGGCCGGCATGAGCAGCGCCTCAAACTGCTCGACATTCATGTGCAGCAGGGCAGTTGGGGGGCGGCAGAGGAAGAAATGCAGATTCTGGCCGAAACCGGGGACTCGGCGCTGATGGCCGAAGCGGCGCGCTTGATGGCCAGGCGCCCGGCGGAGTCGGATATCGCTGCCGAGCCTATGACGCCGGGCCAAGAAGAGTCCGATCACGCTGCCGAGACCATGCCTTCGGCAGAAGCTGAGCAAGAGCAGCAAAGGCCTGGCACGGAAGCGGACGATGTAACGGCTGCGCCAGATTTCGCCGCCGAGCCAAGGGAGGCGCACGAGGCGGCCCCCATCGAATGGGACGTGATCGACTACCAGCCGCCGCGCCTCGATCCTGAGCCTGCCCTCAGGGAGGAGACGCCGATGCAGCCCAGCGTCGATTTTCCGCGTACGAACCCTGACGGGAGTGAGCCGCTGGATAGCGAAGATAAAGATGATTCGCAATGGGAGGTGGAGGAGGTGGCCTTCCCGCCGCTGGACCATGATAATGGTCCGGTCCAGAACGAGTCAGCCCAATGGGACGAGCTCGCCGACGCCCGCCGCCTGCTGGAGCAAGGCGAGGTAGAGCGTGCCCGGCCGCTGGTGCAGGGGCTGCTCGATGGGGCCGATGAGCCACGCCTGCGCGAAGAGGCTCGGGCGCTGATCACACACTATCGACTCTGACGGTGGCATGACCCTTTTTCAATTACTCGATGATCGCCGACCTCTGCGTGGCCGCCTGGCCATGGGGGTGGAGTATGACGGTAGCGCCTATTGTGGCTGGCAGCGTCTCAAGCATGCGCCTTCGGTTCAGGGCGAACTGGAGCGGGCGTTGGCCAAGGTGGCAAGCCAGTCGATAACCGTGCACGCCAGCGGACGCACCGACTCAGGCGTGCACGCCACGCGTCAGGTCATACATTTCGACTCTCCGGTGCCGCGCTCTCAAAAAGCATGGGTCTTCGGCGTCAATGCCAACCTGGCGCGCGATGTCGCGGTACGCTGGGTGCGTGAGGTACCCGACGATTTCCATTCCCGTTTCAAGGCGCTGGCACGCCGCTATCGCTACCTTATTCTCAATCAGATGAGCCGGCCGGTGCTGGAGCGCGCCAACGTCACCTGGTGTCGCGACCCGCTCGATGCCGATGCCATGCATCGTGCCGCCCAGGCGCTGGTGGGCGAGAACGATTTCTCCAGTTTCCGCGCCGCGGGATGCCAGTCGAAGACGCCTTGGCGACATTTGCATTTCATCGAGGTTCGCCGCCACGGCCCGCTGGTGGTGGTCGACGTGCAGGGCAATGCCTTCCTGCACCACATGGTCCGAAACATCGTCGGTGCCCTTGTCAGCGTGGGGCGCGGTGAGCAAGACGACACCTATCTGGCCAGGTTGCTGGCACTCAGGGATCGCACACTTGCCGATGTCACGGCACCGGCCTGTGGGCTGCATTTCGTCGACTCGCTCTACGATAACGACTGGGGCCTTCCGCAGGAGCCGCTCGGACCGAATCTGCTTGCGTTTCTGGGTGAATGGACCGGCGAGCGCGAACTGCCGGACTGCCCCAGGGTCGAATTTCGTCGAGGCCGTCCGCTGGCCGAGACGGTCGGCGACGACGCTGCGGTCAAGGAGGAGGAGCCGTGACCTTTTCAGTCCCTACATCGGTGCGCACCCGCATCAAGTTTTGCGGTCTGACCCGGGAGCAGGACATCCTGAACGCCGTGTCGGCAGGTGCCGATGCGCTGGGCTTCGTGCTCTGGCCCGGCAGTCGCCGACATGTCGATGAGGATCGCCTGGCCGCGCTGGCGGCCTGCGTACCGGCCTTCGTCACTCGAGTGGGTCTATTCGTCGACGCCACCCCTGAGGACATACGGCGCGCCAGCAGGCACCTCGATCTGCTGCAGTTCCACGGCGATGAGCCCCCTGCCTTCTGCGCGGGCTTCGAGCTGCCATGGATCAAGGCACTGCGCATGCGTGACGACCTCGATCTTCAGGCGGCTGCTGAGGCTTATGACGCAGCCCAGGCGCTGCTGCTGGACGCCTACCGCCCCGGTGTCCCGGGGGGCACCGGGGAAACCTTCGACTGGTCGCGAATCCCCGCAAGCCTGGCAAAACCTGTTATTCTCGCGGGGGGGCTGACGCCTGACAACGTGGCCGAAGCCGTTGCGCGAGTGCGCCCCTTTGCGGTGGACGTCTCCGGCGGGGTGGAAGTCACGCCTGGCCACAAGGACCCCCGGCTGCTGGCGAATTTCGCCGCGGCGGTGGCCGAGGCCGACCGCAAGCGTTGAAGCGACCGAATCCGTCTGCCCCGAGCCCGATCCAACACCCATCCCTTATGGCGACCCTATGAGGTGTCTTTAGTGAGCAAGTTCAGTGACCTGACCCGACTGCCGGACGCCCGCGGCCACTTCGGCCCCTACGGCGGCCGGTTCGTCTCGGAGACCCTGAGCTTCGCCCTGGACGATCTGGAGAAGACCTATATGCGTCTTCGCGACGATCCGGATTTCCAGGCCGAATTCGACTATGACCTGGCCCATTACGTGGGTCGTCCCTCTCCGCTCTACCTGGCGGAGCGATGGTCGGAAAAGCTTGGCGGGGCACGAATCTGGCTCAAGCGCGAGGACCTCAACCACACCGGCGCGCACAAGGTGAACAACACCATCGGCCAGGCGCTGCTGGCCAAGATGAGCGGCAAGCCGAGGGTGATCGCCGAAACCGGCGCCGGCCAGCATGGTGTGGCCACGGCCACCGTGGCGGCGCGCCTGGGGCTGAAGTGCGAGGTCTACATGGGCGCCGAGGACGTGCAGCGCCAGAAGCTCAACGTTTATCGCATGCGCCTGCTGGGGGCTACCGTGATCCCGGTGGAGTCCGGCACGCGTACCCTCAAGGACGCCATGAACGAGGCGCTGCGCGACTGGGTGACCAACGTCGACGATACCTTCTACATCATCGGTACCGTAGCCGGACCGCACCCGTATCCGATGCTGGTGCGCGACTTCAACGCCGTGGTCGGCCGCGAGGCACGCCGCCAGTCACTCGAGGAGTTCGGCAGGCTGCCCGACGCACTCATCGCCTGCGTCGGCGGTGGCTCCAACGCCATGGGGCTGTTCTACCCCTTCGTCGAGGATGAGGAGGTCGCCATGTACGGTGTCGAAGCCGGTGGCGATGGCGTCGACACCGGGCGCCACGCCGCGCCGCTGACATCCAATGCACCGCGCGGCGTGCTGCATGGCAACCGCACCTACCTGATGTCCGACGAGGGCGGCCAGGTTTCCGATACGCACTCGATTTCCGCCGGCCTGGATTATCCGGGCGTGGGTCCCGAGCATGCCCTGTGGAAGGACGTAGGCAGGGTGCAGTACGTGGCTGCCAACGATCATGAAGTGCTCGAGTCATTCCGCGAGCTGACCCGTGTCGAGGGCATCATGCCGGCACTGGAATCGGCCCATGCCCTGGCCTACGCCAAGGTCCTGGCGCCGACCATGCGCCCCGACCAGAACATCGTGGTCAACCTTTCCGGCCGCGGCGACAAGGACATCATGACGGTCGCCAAGATCGACGGCCTGGAGTTCTGACGATGAACCGAATCGACCAACGCTTTGCCGAACTCAAGGCTCAGGGACGCCGGGCGCTGATCCCCTTCATCACCGCTGGTGATCCGGACCCGCGCTATACGGTTGGGTTCATGCACGCCCTGGTGGAGGCGGGGGCAGACGTCATCGAACTGGGGGTGCCGTTCTCAGACCCCATGGCCGACGGCCCGGTGATCCAGAAGGCCTGCGAGCGGGCGCTCAAGCACAACGTGCGCCTGACCCACCTGTTCGAGATGGTGCGCGAGTTTCGCCAGACCGACGGCGCCACGCCGGTGGTGCTGATGGGCTACCTCAATCCGGTCGAGCGTATCGGCCTCGAAGCCTTCGCCGATCAGGCCGCAGCGGCCGGGATCGACGGTGTGTTGACCGTGGACATGCCCCCGGAAGAGGCGGATGAGCTAGGCCCCATTCTCAAGCAGCGCGGCCTGGCGTCGATCTTTCTCGTCGCCCCTACCACTTCGACCGAGCGGGCCGCTACAATATGCGCCCACGGTGAGGGCTATCTCTACTATGTTGCGCTCAAGGGCGTGACCGGCGCGGCCACGCTCAACGCCGCCGATGTGGCCGAGCATCTGGCACCGTTGCGCGGACTGACCGAGCTGCCACTGTGTGTCGGCTTCGGTATCCGGGATGGCGCTTCTGCTGCCGAGGTTGGCAAGGTCGCCGATGGGGTCATCGTCGGCAGCGCGCTGGTTAGCCGCATCGCCGAGAATGCCGAGCGACCGGAAGCGATCGCCGACGAGCTCAAGGCGGTGCTCGGTGAGATGCGCCAGGCTCTGGATGCGTTGCCTGCCCGCTGAGGTTGCCCTTACCTGTACAAGTTTTGACTCATGACGCCCGGTACTACCGGGCGCAACAGCATACGGAAGCCTTTCTGACATGAGCTGGCTCGACAAGATTGTTCCCTCCATGGGGCGGATTCAGCGCAAGGATCGGCGGGCCAGCGTGCCCGACGGCCTGTGGCGCAAGTGCCCGAAGTGCGAGGCGGTGCTCTACCTGCCCGAGCTCGAGAAGCATCACAACGTCTGCCCGAAATGCGATCACCACTTGCGTCTGACCGCGCGCAAGCGGCTCGACTGGTTCCTCGACAAGGAAGGACGTGAGGAGATTTCGGCCGAGCTGGAGCCGGTGGATCGTCTCAAGTTCCGCGACTCCAAGAAGTACAAGGACCGTCTCAATGCGGCCCAGAAGGAGACCGGCGAGAAGGATGCGCTAGTGGCGATGCGCGGCAGCCTCGATGGGTTGCCGGTGGTCGTGGTGGCCTTCGAGTTCACCTTTATGGGCGGTTCGATGGGAGCCGTAGTGGGCGAGAAATTCGTGCGCGCTGCCACTCTGGCCCGCGAAGAGCGCATTCCCTTCATCTGTTTCTCCGCTTCCGGCGGGGCGCGTATGCAGGAGGCGCTGTTCTCGCTGATGCAGATGGCCAAGACCTCGGCAGCGCTCGAGCGCTTGCGTGAGGCCGGCGTACCCTACATCTCGGTGCTTACGGACCCCGTGTTCGGGGGTGTTTCGGCTTCACTGGCCATGCTCGGCGATCTCAACGTAGCCGAGCCCAACGCTCTGATCGGCTTCGCCGGCCCTCGGGTCATCGAGCAGACGGTGCGCGAGAAGCTGCCGGATGGCTTTCAGCGCAGCGAGTTCCTGCTCGAGCATGGCACGGTGGACATGATCGTGCCGCGTAGTGAGATACGCGCTCGTCTGGGTGGGGTATTGCGCAAGCTGACGCATCAGCCGCCCAGCGGTCTCGAGGAGAGCATGCTTCACGAACCGGATCTGGTCGATGAGGCCGAGCGTGCCGTACTGGAAGAAGGCGAGTTCATCGAAGCGGCCGACCTGGAGGCGCCGGAGGATGCCCCTTCGCAGACGCCATCCGACGATGACGATCGCATCGACTCGGCACGCTGACGGCGCGTGGTTTCCGTGACCTCGCCCCGCACGCTGGACGCCTGGCTGGACTATCTGGAGCAGGTACATCCGGTAGGGATCGACCTCGGCCTCGACAGGGTGGCCGAGGTGGCTCGCCGTATGGGACTGCTGGAGAATCGTCTGGCGTCCTGCGTCATCACCGTGGCAGGAACCAATGGAAAAGGTTCGACCGTGGCCATGATCGAAGCCGTTGCCAGCGCTCACGGCCTTTCCGTTGCCACCTACACCTCACCACACCTGCTGCGCTACAACGAGCGAGTGCGGCTCGACGGCTCCGAGGCTGAAGATACCGCTTTGATTGCCGGCTTCGAGGCGGTGGAAGCGGCTCGCCTTACCGACGAACCCGTCAGCCTGACCTATTTCGAAGCCGGCACCCTGGCTGCGCTGTGGATCATTTCCCGAAAGCGTCCGGATCTTGCCGTGCTCGAAGTTGGCCTGGGCGGACGTCTTGATGCAGTCAACGTCATCGATGCCGATGTGGCGGTCATCACTACCATCGCGCTTGACCATGCGGCCTATCTAGGCAGTGAACTTGAAGGCATCGGGCGCGAGAAGGCCGGCATCATGCGAGCCGGACGCCCCGTCGTGCTGGGCAGCACCGAGTTGCCCGCCAGCGTGCATCAGAGCGCCGAGGAACGGGGCGCCCCGACCATGGCGCTTGGCCAGGACTTTTACTGGCTGCCGGGCCGGGCCGGTGTCTTCGATTGGCAGGGAACCGCTAACGATGCGGCTTCTCTAAGCCTCGTAAACTTGCCCGACCCGGGGCTGCCGCTGGACAATGCCGCATCGGCCTTGCAGGCTCTGGCTTCGGCCGGCATCGCGCTCGACGAACGACGCTGTCGTCTGGCCCTGAGTCAGGTGGAGGTGCCCGGACGAATGCAATGGCTGGGGCAGTGGTGCCTGGACGTGGGCCACAACCCGCATGCCGCCGCATACCTGGCGGGCCGGCTTGCCTTGCAGCCGTGTGCAGGGCGTACTTGGGTACTGCTGGGGATGCTGGCGGACAAGGACGCCGATGGGGTCATCGACGCGCTGAACGGTGTGACAGATGGCTGGGTGGCGGTGACACTGAAGGGCGAGCGAGCGCGTGACGCCGCTGAACTGGCGGCCAGAATCGACGCTCGGGGCGGTGTGGTCGCTTTTCAGGCAACGACGCCGGAGAAGGGGGCCGAATGGCTCTCCGCACACATGGCGCCCGACGACAGGGTGCTGGTTTGCGGCTCTTTCTTCACGGTGGCGGCCATACTCGCATGGAAGCAGGCGCAAGCGGCGTAGCTGGGGCAGGAGAGCGGATAATGAAATACGGAATGCGCGAACGAATCAGTGGAGCGGTCATTCTGATCGCACTGGCGGTGATCTTTGTGCCCATGCTGTTCGATGAACCGGCGCCCCGCGATGAGCGCCCCCAGCCAATGTTGACGATTGAGCAACCGGTGGCAGTGGAGCGGCGTAACGTGCCCGACCCGCAGCCGCCGGAAAGCCTGGGCCAGATTCGCTCTCCGGGGATCAGCCCTGCGCAGGTGGATCCGCAGCTGCCGCTGGAAGGCGTCGAGCCCGGCGACGTGGCTCGTGTCGACCCGCAGCCGGCCGTTGCGGTTCAGCAGGGCGAAGCGGGCATTGCCGCCGGTGAACCAGCCCCCCCAGCCGACGCACCCAGGCAGGATCCAATTGCCGATCTTGCACAAGCGGCATCCGAGCGGGTCGAGAGCAATCAACCGCCGGCTGCGAGTCCCGAGCCGCAGCCTTCGGGCGTGTCCGCATCGCCCGGCGGCGAGTGGGCAGTACAGGTGGGCAGCTTTGGCGAGCCGGGCAATGCCGAGCGGCTGCAGGCGCGGCTGCGGGAGGAGGGCTTTCCCGTCTATTCCCGACGCCGTGACAACAACATGACGACGGTTTATGTAGGCCCCTTCGATACCTCGGAGTCGGGCGAGCGTGCAATGGCAACCGTCAAGGAACGGGCCAATCTTCAGGGTCTGCTGGTCAGGGTAAGAGATTGAAACCATGACGCTGACCTGGATCGATTGGGGTTTTCTGGCCGTACTGGCCATATCGACTCTGGCCGGCTTCATGCGCGGGCTGGTGCGCGAGGGGCTGGGTCTGGCGGCCTGGATCATTGCGCTGCTGGCGGCGCGGCTGCTTGCCGAGCCGGTCGCCGATCTGCTCTCCGGGCTGATCGACAACCCCGATGGCCGGCTAGTGCTGGCCTTCGTGCTGGTGATCCTGGGGGTCGTGCTGCTGTGCGGTATCGTCATTCGGATGGTGCATGCAGCGGTGGAGTGGGTCGGCATGGGTTTCTTCAACCGCGTGGCAGGGGCCTGCTTCGGCGTTACCCGCGGTGCCGCCGTGCTGGTAGTGACGACCATCTTGATCAGCCTGACGCCGCTTGCACAGCTGCAGGCGTGGCAGGAGGCGGAGCTGCGGCCTTCCTTCGAGCAGCTGCGTGACTGGGCTATCAGCCAACTCGAGGCCTGGGAGGGTCGGGTGCCAGAAGCGCCCGAGGCATGGCGTAACATGCCGTTGCCCGAGCGTCGTGATGGGGGTGAACCCGACCCCGGTGCTCTGTGAACGAATAGCGTTTTTATCTAGCCGACTGCGGTCGGCGCCCCTGCAAGCGAGGTAAGGTGGAATGTGCGGTATCGTCGGCCTTGTGGCCAAGCAGACCGTGAACCAGGCGATCTACGACGCCCTGACTGTTCTTCAGCATCGCGGCCAGGACGCAGCCGGCATGATGACCTGGAACGAGGGTCGTTTTCTGCTGCGCAAGAGTAACGGCCTGGTTCGCGATGTGTTCCACACTCGTCATATGGCGCGTCTGCAAGGCAACATGGGTATCGGGCACGTGCGATACCCGACCGCCGGCTCGGCAAGCGAAGCGGAGTCCCAGCCGTTCTACGTCAATTCCCCCTACGGCATTGCGTTGGCCCACAACGGCAACTTGACCAATTCCGAACAGCTCAAGCAGGAGCTGTTCTCGTCCGACCTGCGCCACATCAATACCAGCTCCGACTCCGAGGTGTTGCTCAACGTGTTCGCCCATGAGCTGGGCAAGCAGGGGCTGCACCTGGCGCCCGGCGACATCTTCGACGCCGTACGCCGCGTGCATCGTCGCTGTCGCGGCGGTTATGCCGCAGTGGCGGTCATCAACGGCGTCGGTCTGGTAGCCTTCCGCGACCCCAACGGCATTCGTCCTGTGGTATTCGGTACCCGCGACGAGGGCAATGGGCAGGAGGTGATGATTGCCTCCGAGTCCGTCGCGTTGGATGTTGGCGGCTTCGAGCTGCATCGGGACCTGGCGCCGGGCGAAGCGATCTTCGTCGACATGCAAGGTGAGTTCCATACCCAGCTGTGTGCCGATGCGCCGACGCTGACGCCCTGTATTTTCGAACATGTCTATCTGGCGCGCCCGGACTCGATTCTCGACGGAGCCTATGTCTACGGCACGCGTATGCACATGGGGCGAAAGCTCGGCGATCGCATTCGCAGCGAATGGCCGCAACACGACATCGATGTGGTGATCCCGATTCCCGACACCTCGCGCACCTCGGCGCTGGAACTCGCTCAGCACCTGGGCGTGACCTACCGTGAAGGGTTCATGAAGAATCGTTACATCGGGCGAACCTTCATCATGCCGGGGCAGACGCAGCGGAAGAAGTCGGTTCGTCAGAAGCTCAATGCCATCGGCGTCGAGTTCAAGGGCAAGAACGTTCTGCTGGTGGACGACTCCATCGTACGCGGCACTACCTGCAGGCAGATTATTCAGATGGCCCGTGAAGCCGGCGCCAACAAGGTTTACTTTGCCTCGGCTGCGCCACCGGTGCGCTACCCTAATGTCTACGGCATCGACATGCCGGCGGCAACCGAGCTGATCGCTCATGGTCGCAGCGAAGCCGAGGTGGGCGAGCTGATTGGCGCCGACCGCATTTTCTATCAGGACCTGGAAGACCTGAAAACCGCCTGCCGCGAGGTCAACCCTGGGCTCGAGCAGTTCGACTGCTCGGTTTTCGACGGTCGCTACGTGACAGGCGATATCGATGCCGGCTACCTGTCGGCGCTGGAGGCATCGCGTAACGACGCCGCCAAGCAGCAGCTGAGTGCCGGCGCCCATGCACTGGTGGGCATGCATAATCAGGACGACATCGACGATTGAGGTCTGCCATGCATGACGATATGACGCAGGATGCCGAGTGGGCACTGGAGACGCTGGCGATTCGTGCCGGCCACCAGCGCACCCACGAGCAGGAGCATGGTGAGCCGATCTTCCCCACTTCCAGCTTCGTCTATGCCAGCGCCGCCGAGGCGGCACGCAAGTTCGGCGGCGAAGAGCGAGGCAACGTCTACTCGCGATTCACCAACCCAACGGTACATACCTTCGAGCGTCGCCTCGCGGCCCTCGAAGGGGGCGAGCGCTGCGTGGCGACAAGCTCCGGCATGTCGGCAATTCTCTCCACGGTTCTGGCTTTGCTTCAGGCCGGCGACGAGATCGTCGCTTCGCGCTCGCTGTTCGGGTCCACCGTTAGTCTGTTTGACAAGTATTTCGGCAAGCTCGGCATTACCACGCGTTATGTGGAGCTCTCCGACCTGGCTGCCTGGGAGGCGGCGATCACGCCCGCTACCCGCCTACTGTTCGCCGAGACGCCCTCCAATCCGCTTTCCGAGGTGGTCGATATCACCGCGCTGGCGGAGATCGCCCATCGCCATGGCGCGCTGCTCGCCATCGACAACTGCTTCTTGACCCCTGCACTGCAGAAACCGCTGGCGTTGGGGGCCGATCTGGTCATTCACTCGGCGACAAAATATCTGGACGGCCAGGGACGTGCGATAGGCGGCGCCGTGGTTGGTCGCGACAAGGAGCTGGAAGAGGTGTTCGGCGTGGTTCGGACCTGCGGTCCCTGCATGAGCCCGTTCAATGCCTGGATCTTTACCAAGGGCCTGGAAACGCTCAGTCTGCGCATGCGGGCTCACTGTGGAAATGCCTTGGCGCTGGCCGAATGGCTGCAGGAGCATCCGGCCGTGACACGCGTGTTCTACAGCGGCCTGAGCGACCATCCGCAGCACGCACTGGCCAGCCGCCAGCAGGCCGGTTATGGTGCGGTGCTGGGCTTCGAGGTCAAGGGTGCGCGTGAGGGGGCATGGTCGGTCATCGATGCCACGCGCATGCTTTCGATCACGGGCAACCTGGGCGACGTCAAGACCACCATCACCCATCCTGCCACGACGACTCACGGGCGTCTTTCCGCTGCGCAAAAGGAAGCGGCAGGTATCAGCGAGGGGTTGATTCGTGTGGCGGTAGGGCTCGAGTACCTCGAGGATATACGCGGCGATCTGGCTCGCGGGCTCGATTCACTGATCTGAAAGGTGACGTGCCGCACGGGGTTGCGGCACGTCACGACGTTGTACAGGGAATTTTTGCGAACGAAGCGTTCGGCTTTTTTCAGCGCAGCCGGTTCATGCGCTGCGGTATGCTGCCCTCCATCAAAGACGAAGCTCAACGGGAGCGGACGAGATGTGGCGCAACACCCGCCAAGGCTGGGGCCTGGTCAGTATCACCTTTCATTGGGTCAGTGCCGTGACCATCATCGGTCTGTTCATCCTCGGCTGGTGGATGACAGGATTGGGCTACTTCGACCCTTGGTACAATCGCGCTCCCTGGTGGCATCGATCCTTCGGCATGTTGCTGCTCTTTGTCACTCTGCTGCGTGTCCTCTGGCGACTCTTTCAGCCGACTCCCGTCGCTCAGGGGAGTCGTATCGAGCGCCTGGCCGCGCACATTGGCCACATTACGCTGTATGTCCTGCTGCTGACGGTCATGATCAGCGGCTATCTCATCTCCACGGCGCGTGGGCGTGGCATCAGCGTATTCAACTGGCTCGAGGTGCCTGCATTGGTCAGCCATCTCCCCAATCAGGCGAGCATCGCCGGTGAAATTCACTGGTACAGCGCCCTGGCGCTCATGCTCCTCGCGGCAGGCCATGCGCTGGCCGCCCTCAAACATCACTTTTTCGATCGTCACGATACCTTCATTCGCATGTTGAACCCGGCACGTACGCGTCGCCATTGAACGTCAGCGCCTATAGGCGCATCAATCAAGGAGAGAAGTTCATGTTCAAGAAAGCCGCACTCGCTACCGCCATCGGCGCCGTCTCCCTGGCCGCTGCCAGTCAGGTGCTGGCGGCAGACTATATCGTCGACACTGAAGGCCAGCACGCCTTCATCCAATTCAAGATCAATCACCTTGGCTACTCCTACATCCTGGGCAACTTCGAGGAGTTCGAGGGCCGTTTCCACTACGATGCGGACGATCTCGAAGCGTCCAGCGTCGAGATGGAAGTTCAGGTCAACAGCCTCAACAGCAACCACGCCGAGCGTGACCGTCACTTCCTGAGCGACGACTTCCTCAGCGCCGACGAGTATCCGACGGCTACCTTCGTTTCCACAGGCTTCGAGCCGACTGGCGATGACGAAGGCGTTCTCACCGGTGACTTCACCCTCAAGGGTGAAACTCGCGAAATCGAGATGCCGGTCACGCTGATGGGCGAAGGCGAAGACCCCTGGGGCAACTATCGCGCCGGCTTCGAAGGTTCGACCACGCTGACGCTGGCCGATTTCGGCATCGACATGAGCGATTTTCCTGAAGTGATGCATGAACTCGAGCTGTACGTGACGTTCGAAGGCGTACGCCAGTAAGTACCGCAGCACGGTCGCTGTGCTGTAGTTGAGTAATACCAGGCCACATGCATTGGCACCTAGAAATAGGGTGCCAAACCCTGCAAGGGATTGTGGCCTGGGCCAGTAATCCCCTCCGCATTTCGCTATCATGCAGGCCAATGTCGATTCCCTCATTGTTGTGGAGGCTGTCATGACGGCATGCATCACCTGGTTTCGTCGACTTTGGCAGGCTGCTACGCATTGGCTGGGCCTTGCAGGCAAAGCTCGTCCGGGAGACGACCGGTTCCGCGCGCTTCTGGAAGGCTTGCCTAATATCGCCGTTCAGGGCTACGACCGTGACCGGCGGGTCATCTATTGGAACGAGGAGAGTGCTCGGCTATACGGTTACCGTATCGAAGAGGCCGTAGGTCGGCGTCTCGAAGAACTCATCATTCCCGATGGAATGCGCCCGGAAGTCGTCCGCCTTCATACCGCTTGGGTACATGGCGGCAAGCCGATACCTTCGGGGCGCCTGGAATTGAAAGACAAGCAGGGACGCCTGGTCCCGGTTTACTCCTATCACGTCATGTTCGATGAGCATACAGACGATCCCGTCATGTTCTGTGTCGATGTTCGCCTGGATGAAAGAACTAGCCCATCGCCTCATGGCCTTAGGCCGTGTGTCTTTGACAGGCAACCGGAGCTGCAGTGACACCGTCCTCTTCGCGCGACGCATCCACGCTGGGCGGTAAGCTGTGGCGCCAGACCTGGCCGATGACCATCGGAGTACTGGCGCTGTTGAGCTTTCAGCTTGTCGACAGTGCCTTCGTGGCTCGGCTGGGCACGGCGCCATTGGCGGCCCAATCCTTCACGTTTCCCCTTAACTTTCTCATCATCGGCGTGCAGGTAGGTCTTGGCATCGCCATTGCCGCGCTGGTATCACGTGCGCTTGGCGCCGGCGAGACGGCCCGAGCGCGCCGCCTGGGTTCGTTGGTGCTGATCGTCGGTGGGGTGTGTATAGGTCTGCTGGCCTTGTTGCTGTGGTGGGCCCAGGCGGCGATCTTCTCGCGCCTAGGCGCCGACGGGCTGACGTTGACACTGATTCGTGACTATTGGGCGCCGCAGCTGTTCGCCGCCTGGCTAGGGGCCTTGCTTTACTTCGTTTACAGCTTGTTCCGGGCTCATGGCGACATGCGCCTTCCCGGGAAGATGATGGTCCTTACCAGCCTGATCAATCTGCTGCTCGACCCGCTGTTGATTTTCGGCGTCGGGCCCTGGGAGGGGCTTGGCTTGCCCGGGGCGGCATGGGCTACGGCCATCGCCTTCGGTGGAGGTCTGCTGATCATCGTCAAGCGGCTGCGCAAACGGAAATGGCTGGCAGCGCAGGGGCTGGGACAGGAGCTGTCCGATTCCGCACGCCCCTTCGCCGGCATCGCCGGGCCGGCCATGGTCAGCCAGCTGATGCCCCCGTTGGCGGCGATGCTCGCCATTGCGGTGGTGGCAAGGATGGGGGAGTCGTCTGTCGCTGCCTGGGGCCTGGCTAGCCGGCTGGAGACCTTGGCGCTGGTAGTGGTGCTGGCCATGACCATGTCGCTCCCGCCCTGGCTGGGGCGATGCTACGGTTCGGGCGATTGGACTCAGGTGCGCAGCCTTGTCAGTCTGGCGCTGCGGGTCGTCGTGGTTTGGCAGTTAGGGCTTGGTCTGTTGTTGGCACTATTGGCGCCGTGGGTCGCTCAGCTGCTGGCCGGCAGCCCCGAGGTGCGCGACGATCTGACCTTGTTGATTCGGTTCCTGTTGCCCAGTTATGCCGCCCTGGGGGTGTGCATGTTGGTGGTTTCGGCAGGTAATGCGCTGGGTTGGCCACTTCGCGCCATGCTGCTCTCGGCGGCACGACTGTTCCTCTGCTATCTGCCATGTCTCGGGCTGGGCGCCTGGCTGGGCGGCCTGCCTGGGCTCGCTCTGGGGGCAGCGATAGGCAACGTGTTGGCCGGGGTGGTGGCCTGGCATTTGGTACGCCGACTGCTGGCGAATACGGTAAATCGGGCACGCGGCGAGGAAATTCTTTCAGCCCGTGAGCGAACCTGAGGCTCGATGTGCTGTCAGGGTAAAGACGTAGTGGTTCGATCGGTTCGGGCCATGAAAGCAACTCTGATGGAATGGAGTAGGTAATGAAGCTCACCAAATTTGTAGCAACGATCGCGCTGACCCTGGGTATTGCCGGCGCTGCAGCCGCTCAGCAGATGCAGGCTCCGCCGCAGGGCGACCAGGTCGACCAGCTGAATCAGTTGCTCGATCTGGACGAGAATCAGCAGCAGGAGATCCGGGGCATGCTGGACGAGGCCGAGCGTCAGCTGGCGCCGATGGAGCAAGAGGCCCAGGCACTGCAGGCGCGTCTTGGTGATCATGTCGGTCCGGACTTCGATGAGAACGCCATCCGCCAGGATGCTTCACGGCTAGGCGAGCTGACCGGTGATATTACCGCTGAAACGGTGCTGCTCCAGTCGCGCATCGAGTCGGTGTTCACCGATGAGCAGCGCCAGACGTTGGATGAGGCGATCGCCCAGCAGCAGCAGCAGATGCAGGACCTGCAGAACCAGATGCAGGAGCAGGGCGGTCAACCTGCCCAGCCCGTGCAATAAGTCTCTCCAGCAGTGATCCATCGATTCAAGCGAATTCGATGTGTCCCGCGCGCTGATTGAAGACCTTGCAAGCAAAGGCCCTGTCCCACCGGACAGGGCCTTTGCGATTCTGAACCTCGAGGAATGGGGTCTCAGTCGGCAGGTGGTGGAGCTTGCACAGGCTGTGAGCTTCCTGTGTGCGGGGCGGCAAGCCGTTCCTGCTGCCAGGCGAAGTAGAGGAACAGCACCCCCATCACCAGGTAGCCCAGAGTGAAGTCCCAGGCAGCATTGAAGGCCATTTGGGGCGCATGCATCAGGCCGACGAAGGAGAAGGCGGCCGCCACCCCGGCAAACGCCGCGGCGCGGCGGAACTGGTGGTCGATGACCGAGACCGTCATGGCACCGATGAGAATGGCCATGAACATGGCCCCCTGACCTAGCGGCACGATACCGGACGATATACCTGCAACCGTTTCTCCCGCCGCGTTGTTGAAACGCGTCATGAGGTAGTTGGCGAAGTAGGGCAGCATGGCGAGGGCAACGGCAGGGTAGTAGCGGGTATCATTGCTCTGAAAGGCAGTGGCGATCATCGACATTCCGACGAACACCAGGATAGGGGCCACTACGGAGACCGGAATGATGGCAGCCAGTGCGGCTATCAAGCCGAACATGGTGGCCAGTGCGTAGACCGCACCATTGAGGATGCTGTAGCCTCTGCCCGCTCCCATCCACTTGGCACCCACCGTGGCAATGTACACGGTCGTGGGAAAGACGCCGCCAAACAGGGCGCCCAGCATAGTGCCTGCCCCATCCACGGCCTGACACTCGCGGACGTCATATTTATCGCCAGCGGCCTCCATCGCTTCGACGTTGTTCATGGTCTCGATGGCGTTGTACAGCGTGATCGGCAGCACGACCGTCAGCACCGCCAGCATGCCGGTAAACAGCAGCCCTAGGCCTTCGAGCCAGGCCATGTTCGGCAGCAGCGGGTAGAACCCCAAGTGGGTGAAAGCATCGCTGAATCGCTCGCCGCCGGCATCGCCAATCAGGTATGCCATGGCGGTGCCGATGACGATGGCAAACAGTGAGGTGGGCAGGCGAAACGGCATGGTGACGCGAGCTACCAGGCCGACGATGATGATCGCCAGTACCAGTAGCCCGATCACCGGCATTTCGAGGCTCTTGAACAGCATTTCGCCGGCAATAAAAGTCAGGGCGACACCCGCCACGGCGCCGAGCATCGCGGCACGCGGAAGGTGATACTGCACCCAGCGACCGATGAGACTGACGGCGGCCTCGATGGCACCGCTGATGAAGCAGGCGGCCACCGCGACCTTCCAGGCCAGCTCGGCATCGCCAGTCAGCTGCTTGGCTGGCAGCAGGACCCCGAAAAGAAAGACGAACATCACAGGGGTCGAGATGCCGTAGGAGAGTGCCGTGACGTCGGCACGGTTTTCCTTGCGTGCCAGGCGGGCCGCGCTCCAGGCATAATAGAAATTGCCCACCATTACGGCGACGGCAGCACCGGGAAGTACCTGACCGAAGACGATGGAAGCGGGGAACCCCATGCCAAGCATGGTGATGGCAATAATGACGAAGTTAGCGATGTTGTTCTGGAACAGGGCGAAGAAGGCATCGGTGTCCTCCTTCTTGTACCACGGGTAGTGCACAGGGGAAGCCGCCATGATGAGCCTCTTGTGTTGGGTTTGTATACAAGGCAGGTCCAGTGTGACTTTGGCTTGACTGATTGGTCAAGACTGCCTTTGTCGCATGCTGATCAAATCGTTTCAGCCGCGTTTAATCTAAACTTTCGTTTCTTGTCGAAAGGAGTTAGCGATGAGCTCACATGAGAGCTGTATCGTCCGCCACTTCAGTTTCTTCAGTGCGCTATCGGACGACGACAAGGCGTTACTGGCAGAGCTGGAGGATGGTACCACGCCAGTGAGAGCCGGCACCGTGCTGTGGGAGGAGCACGCGGATGCTCACGAGTTCTGTACTCTGAAGGCGGGCTGGGCCTTCTCTTATCGCAACCTTGAAAACGGTACCCGACAGATTCTGGATATCTATCTGCCGGGTGACATCATCGGTCTGCGTGAGTTTGCCTTCTCACAGCGTCTGGCCGGCGTGCAAATGGTGGAGGATGGAGAGGTCTGCTTCTTTCCCCACTGCAACCTCACGGCCATTTTCCGCAAATCCTACATGCTGACATCCATTCTGTTCGCCATTGCCAGCCGTCAGCAGGTGATTCTCACCGAGCGTATGGTCAACCTGGCACGCCGCAGCGCTCGCCAGAAAGTGGCCCACTTCTTGCTGGAGATGTTCCAGCGACTCAGACAGACCGAGGCCAACGGAAGCGAGAGTTTACGCTTGCCGCTGTCTCAAGAGATATTGGCGGATATACTGGGCCTTAGTCCGGTACACATCAGTCGTACCTTCTCCTCGCTGAGCGAGGATGGTTTGGTGTTTCGCGACCGCCATGTCGTAACCATGCCGGATTTGCAGGCATTGAAAGAGGAGGCAGGGTTCGACGATCGCTATCTGATCGAGAACATTCGCCCCCTCTTCGATAACGCTGAAACCTGGGCTTTGAACTGACCCCGTAAGCCCCGGCCAGCGGCCGGGGCAGTAACGCAGGCGTCTAGTTGACTGCCGCGATGGCCTTGGCCAGGTAGGGCAGGTTCTCATGCGAGAAACCGGCTACGTTGGCGCGGCCTGAACGCACCATGTAGATGCCGAATTCGTCACGCAAGCGGTCGACCTGCTCGGGCTTGAGCCCCGTATAGGAGAACATGCCGCGCTGTTCGGCCACGCAAGCATACTTCTGGTCGAGGCCGTAAGGCTTGAGAGATTCGACGAAGTCGCGCCGCAGGGTATTGATGCGATCGCGCATTTCGGTGAGTTCCTCGCGCCAGATGGCGGCCAGCTCGGCCGAGTGGAGGATCTCACTGACGATGGCGCCACCGTGGGCCGGCGGATTGGAGTAGTTCTCGCGCGCCACGATGGCAACCTGAGAGCGTACGTTCTCCATCTGCTCGCTGTTCTTCGCCACCATGATCAGGCAGCCCGTGCGCTCACAGTAGATGCCGAAGTTCTTCGAGCACGAACTGGTGATGATCACCTCGTCGAGGTTCTCGGCCATCAATCGCACGCCATAGGCGTCTTCGTCGAGGCCTTCACCGAAGCCCTGGTAAGCGAAGTCGATGAGCGGGAGCAGGCTGCGCTCGCGTACCACCTCGAGAATCTGCTGCCATTGCGTGCGGTCGAGATCGAAGCCGGTGGGGTTGTGGCAACAGGCGTGCAGCACGATGACGTCGCCGGAGGGAATCTGCTTGACCGCCGACAGCATTCCCTCGAAATCGAGGCGATTTTCGGCATCGACATAAGGATACTTGTGCAGCTCGATGCCGGCAGCGGTAAAGATGCCGTGATGGTTCGGCCAGGTGGGATCGCTGACCCAGATCCCCTTGCCCGGAAGTTGGGCGCTGATGAAGTCGGCAGCCAGTCTCAGTGCACCGGTGCCGCCCGGGGCCTGGGTGGCGCTGGCACGCTTGGCGGCGAGTACGGGCGATGCTTCGCCAAGTACCATGGGTAGCACCACTTCGCCGTACTGCGGAGCCCCGTGGGAGCCGATGTAGGTCTTGGTGGTTTCGTTCTTGAGCAGCAGGGCCTCGGCTTCCTTGACGGCTCGCATCACCGGGGTGTTGCCTTGGGCGTCTTTGTAGACACCCACGCCGAGATCGACCTTCTGAGGATTGGTGTCCTTCTTGAAGGCTTCGATCAGGCCGAGGATGGCGTCCCCGGGGACCCGCTCAATATGTTCGAACATTTATTTCGCTACCTCGTCGGTTCTAGCGGCAAGAATGAAGTCGTTGCGATGCAGGCCGTTGATCTTGTGGGTCCACCAGTTCACGGTGACCCTGCCCCATTCGGTCCGTAGGGTGGGGTGGTGGCCCGCTGCCTCGGCGATTTCTCCCACGCGATTGGTGAAGACCAAGGCCTGGCGAAAATCGGTGAAGCTGAAGGCCCGCTCAAGTTGCATGATGCCATTGCGCTCGACAATCTGCCACTCGGGAACCTCTGGCTTGAACAGCCTGATTTCGGCTTCCGAGACCGTGGGAGCTTGGTGGCGGCAGGCTTCACAGGGCTGTCGAGATAGCTTCAAGATGGCTCCTCCTTCGTTCACCTGACCACTCGATTGCGCCCTTGGTTCTTGGCCGCGTAGAGGCTGCGGTCGGCTCTGTCGATCAAGGCGTCTCTCGGTTCTCCCAGGCGATACTCGGCGAGACCAATGCTGGCCGTGAGCTGTCCTGAAGCGATACCGAAATCGTAGTCGGCTATCGCACAGCGCAGGCGCTCGGCCAAAGGATAGCTGGCGACCATCGGTGTCAAGGGTAGCACCACGGCGAACTCTTCGCCGCCTAGCCGTCCGATGACGTCCTCGTCGCGCAACAGCTCGTGGCAGAGGGTGGCGAACTCGGTCAGGACCTGGTCGCCTTGAAGGTGCCCCCAGGTGTCGTTGACGCGCTTGAAGTGGTCCAGGTCAATCAGCATCAGCGATAGCGGGCTGGCATGCCGGTTGCACTTGGCGATTTCCTCATCCAGGCGCTTCATCAAGCGTCGTCGGTTGGCCAGGCCGGTCAAATCATCGGTATCCGAGAGCTTGCGCAGTCTCGCCTCTTCGGCCATCTGCTCGGTGATGTCGATCATGAGGCCGTGCCAGAGCACGCCAGTGGGCGATTCCTCAGGTTGAGCGCGCAGCGCAACCCAGCGACTACGACGGTTCGACAAGCGTAGGCGAAACTTGGTGGCAATAGGAACCCCCCAGCGTGCCGAGCGCTCTATGGCAGCCATCACGCGCGGGTAGTCCTCCTTGTCCAGGCGGTCGAGCATGTGACGAGCGTCCTGATTCAGGTCTTTTCGGTCGACACCAGAGAGGCCGGTACCGCTTCCGGCCAGGTAGGGGAAGTGCATGTGGCCGTTATGGTCACGATGAAACTGAAATATGACGCCAGGCAGACGGTCGGCGAAGTCGCGCATACCGATTGGCTCGTTCAGACCCCCACCCGTCATGGCGTTGTTTTCAGTCATGCGGGTGTCCCTTCATACCCTGCTATGTGCAGGTGCAAACGGCTGTTTGGTGTAACGGCTCAGGGAAGTGGCCCGGAAGCGCAGGTTTTATAAAGCATCTGCCCCTGGGAGAGCCGTTTTGACGAGGACCTAATATACGATGTAACAGTGAGTAAAGCATCTGTTAGTAGGCGTACGAAATTTGCTACATAGCGTGTAAGCTCGCTACTACAAAATCTAACTGCACTCATCGGAAAGCGTCGTAGCGCCTGGCTCGGCCACGCGAGAATACCACCTGCCAGAGCTGCAGATCTCTGGCTCGGAAGGCACCGGCACATACCAATAAGTAGTAGCGGAACATGCGCTTGAAGCGCTCACTGTAGCGATCGGACAACTCGTGCCAATGGGCCTCGAGGTTGTCACGCCAGGCCATGAGTGTCCTGTCATAGTCCGGGCCGAAGTTGTGCCAATCCTCCAGCAACAGCAAGTCTTCGCTGGCATCGGCGATGTGACGTGCCGACGGCAGGACTCCATTGGGAAAGATGTAGCGGTCGATCCAGGGGTCGACACTGATCTCCGAACCGTTCGAGCCGATGGTGTGCAGCAGAAAAAGACCATCGTCCCACAGCAGGCTCTCCACGGTCTTGAAGAAGGTGCCATAGTTGCGATGACCGACATGCTCGAACATGCCGATGGAGACGATGCGATCGTAGCATCCGTTCAGCTCGCGATAATCTTTCAATTCTATCTCCACTGGCAGGCCGGCACATCGCTTACCGGCCAGTTCCGCCTGCTCGCGCGAGATGGTGATGCCGGTGACAGTTACGCCATGCCGCCGCGCTGCATACTCGGCAAAGCTGCCCCAGCCGCAGCCGATATCCAATACGTGCATGCCAGGTCTCAATTCGAGCTTGCGGCAGGCCAGCTCGAGCTTGGCAAGTTGAGCGGCATGGAGCGTCTCGGCTTCCTTCCAGTAACCGCAGGAGTAACACATGGTGGGGTCGAGCATGCGCTCGAAGAGAGCGTTGCCCAGGTCGTAGTGGGCCTCGCCCACCATGTAGGCGCGGGCCTTGCTCTGCAGATTGAGTAGCCCCGCCTGCAGGCGGTACAAGATACGATCGGGGGCGGGGCGAGCCCGTTCACCGAGGCCATGCTGTAGTAGGCGGCAGGCCAGCTCGTCGATGCGTTCGCACTCCCACCAGCCATCCATGTAGGACTCTCCCAATCCCAAGGAGCCTTGGCGCAGAATGCGCGAGCAGAAGTCTGGGTGGTAGAGCTGCGGGTCCCAAGGCGAATCGCCGTTCAGGATTACGCCCGAGCCGTCCAGCAGAGCGCTCAAGACGCGTTGAGCTCGGCTGTCGGGTAGAGCGGATCGGGCCCATGCGCTGTTCTATCGTCATGGCGTCCTCCCGGGCCATGAATTCAGGGGTTGGACGTTTTATTCCCTGAATCACCGTGCGAGAAGTGCCGCACGAACACGGTGGCGTGCTATTGAGAAGAGCATAGTTAATAAGATAGTCCATGTTACAAAGAGCGGTTAACCGGCCGCGGGCTGGTATAATTGCCCCTCTATCCTGTTGTCGGAGCTCATTGACGTGTCCTGTGACTCACCGCTGATCATCGCCTTGGACCATCCCTCTCTGCATGCTGCACTGTGCCTGGCCGACCAGCTCGACCCCGGGCGCTGCCGACTCAAGGTCGGCAAGGAGCTGTTCACGCGCAGCGGGCCGGAGATCGTCGAGGCGCTGCACGGCCGTGGCTTCCAGGTTTTTCTCGATCTCAAGTTCCACGACATACCCAATACCGTTGCCGGGGCAGTGCAAGCCGCTGCCGAGCAGGGGGTGTGGATGGTCAACGTGCATGCCAGCGGTGGGCGGCGGATGATGGAGGCGGCACGCGAACGGTTGGAGCGCCACAACCTCGAGACGCACCTTATCGCCGTTACGGTATTGACCAGTATGACGGCGGAGGATCTCGTTGAAGTGGGTATCGACGCCCCGACGGAGCAGCATGTGGAGCGCTTGGCTCAGCTGACCCGGGAGTGCGGCCTGGATGGCGTGGTCTGTTCGGCCCAGGAATCGCACCGGCTGCGCCAGTTGTGCGGAGACGACTTCCTCAAGGTGACACCTGGCATCAGACCGGCCAGCACCGAGCATGGCGATCAGCGTCGCGTCATGACACCGGCCGAAGCCATGACGGCGGGCAGCACGCATCTGGTGATCGGCAGGCCGGTGACCCAGGCGGACGATCCCATGGCGGCATTGACGGCCATCGAGCGGGAGTTGGCCGGCCGCGCTTGAAGGGACGAGCCGGCCGGCAGTCTACTCGCCCTCGATACCGGTAATGGGTCGAGTGGACCCCCAGCTGCGGCAGCTCGGGCATTGCCAGTGCATGGGCTGGCCGGCGAATCCGCAGCGCTGGCAGCGGTGACGCGGACGTGCCGCCAGCAGGGTATGGGTGTGTTGCTTGAGTAGCTGCAGACGATTGTCGGGTGCGCCGCGCTCCTGCTGCTGCTGCTGATAGAGGTCCAGCAGGTAATCGAGCGCGCCCAGGCTGGGCGCGCGGTTGAGCTGCTCGCTGACGAGGTCGATAGCCACTTGAAGGCCGAGCCGCCGACGCTGCGTTTCCGCCAGCAGGATGATCAAGCTGGTGATATGGGCGCGTTCCAGCAGTTGTTCCAGGCAGGCCACCAGGCCGGCTTCGTCGTCGAGCATGCGGTAGGCATGTTGAAGCGGCTCCAGGATGGTCGGCATCATGTCCGGATCCTGGTCGGGAATTCGCATGAGAAAGCGAATGGCTTCTCGGTAGTGACCGGTATCCTGGGCCAGTGCAGATAGCAGCAAATTTGCCCGTACGCAGCGGGGGTCGATGGACAGCGCTCGTTTGAGATGTTTGCGCGCCAGGCCCGGACTGGCGGAACGTCGCTCCTCGTCGGCCATTTCGCATAGCCAGTGGGCGGCTGCCCGTCGAATGTCGTCGTGCTGCTTGACCAGGCTCGGGTAGGCGACATCGAAGGCGGCCTGCCATTCGCCTTCTCGGTCGAAGAGATCGGCAAGCAGGCGCTTGGCGGCATGCCGAATATCGTCGTGATTGGAGTCACGAACAAGCGGCTGGAGTAACCTTTCGCTGCGATCGAACAGGCCGAGTTGGAGGAAGTCGCGAGAGAGTTCTAGTTGAACCTGGTCGCTTTGCATGGCGGTAAGAGTGGGGCGTGCCAGAAGATTCTGGTGGATCTTGACCGCACGGTCGGCCTCCCCCCGGGTGCGAAAGAGGTTGCCCAGGGTGATGTGGGTGTCGACGGTTTCGCTGTTCACTTCGAGCGTGCCGACAAAGGTTTCGATGGCACGATCGGGCTGCTCGTTGAGCAGGTAGTTCAGGCCGACGAAGTAATCCCGTGACAGCGTATTCGGTGGCGCGGGATCGCGGCTACCCTGGCGCTCACGTCGGCCTAGCCACCAGCCAATGGCAACGGCGGCCACCAGCAGGACAAGCAGCAGGGCATCGGGCATCTAGGGCAGTTCCTTGAGCTCCTGAACGCGAAGCCGGTCGAGCTCCTTGCGCTGTTGGCGATTCAGCCGTTGGGCGCGTGAGAGTGCGGTGCGTAGCCTCAGCCAGACGCCTGTCATCGCCAGCATTCCCAGCACCACGCCGCAGACAAGCGCCGCCAGCAGCCAGACCGAGAGCGATACTGCCGGTAGTTCCAGCCAGATCAAGTTGAGCGGTACCGTCTGCTGGTTATTGACGGCGAAGAGGATGCCGATCAGCAGTACCGCCAGCAGGATGATGGCCAGAATCAGGCCTTTGAGCCAACGCATGAGTCTTTCCCTTGTGACTGACGAAGATTAATAGCCGAGGGCGCGGCTGGCATTTACCTGCTCGCGAAGCTCCTTGCCAGGCTTGAAGTGTGGCACGAACTTGCCCTCCAGCGCGACCGGCTCGCCGGTCTTGGGGTTACGACCGACTCGCGGTTCCCGATAATGCAGGGAAAAGCTACCAAATCCCCGTATCTCGACCCGTCCTCCTTCGGCCAAGGTGTCGGTGATATCATCAAGGATCAAGCGAACCGCGGATTCGACTTCCTTGATCGAAAGCTCAGGCTGACGCATGGCGATCTGTTCGATCAATTCGGATTTGGTCATCGGGTCATCTCTCCAGGCGATTCCCGGTCCGGTGGGACCTGGGTGGCTTCTTATTCTATTGTCAGCATACTGGTCAAATCGTGATAAAACAACGCACTACGACCATGGTCAAGGAAATTGCGCAAAGCGGGGGCAGACGCTGCCTGAATTCGATAGCTCCGGTATACTGGTTTGTCATTCATTCAGACCACCGAGGCCGACGTTGAGCGAAGCGAATACTCCCGATGCCGCAGCCCTGCGCAAGCGGCTCTACTGGCACTCTCGGCGTGGAATGTGGGAACTCGACCTGCTGTTGATCCCTTTCCTGGAACACTGCTACGACCAGCTCGGCGACCAGGACCAGGCCGCTTATCGAGCGCTGATCGAGGGCGAGGATCAGGACCTCTTCGCATGGCTGATGCAGCGAGAAACACCCGAGCCTCAATACCAGCGAATCGTGAGCTTGATTCAGCAGCATGCCGAGAACGCCGACAACGATTCACGTCGCCCCGTCTAGGCTGGCCTGGTGCTGCCAGAGCCTGCTGGCATTGCTGGCCAGCGGGCTGGCGCTACACTACGGGCCGGGCTGGCTCGCTTGGCCGGCATTGGGGTGGCTGTTGCCGTTGGCCTGGTGGCTCTGGCAGGGGCAGGCGCAGGGTAAGCTGCACCTGCATCCGCTACTGGAGGGTGGCTGGCGTTGGTCATGGCAGCCCGTGGGGGCTGAGGAGGCGGTGCCGGTCAAGCTGACCTGCGCTTATCTAGGCCCTTGGCTAGTCGCTCTTGAGCTGGATGGGCGCAGGCTCTGGTTGTGGCCCGACAGCGCACCACGCGACGCCTTGCGTCAGCTGCGCCGAGCCCTGATTCGCTGAGGCGCTCGTACCGACCGCAGTCAGGACAGGTCGAGAAGGTGTAGGCGGGAGGGCTGCGCCGGCAGTCCGGTCAGGGTGTGGCTGGGACAGTCCGGGTTGTAGTGCAGACCCCGCGATTCGCGACGCAGGCTTGCCGCCAGGACGGTGAGGCGAGCCAGGCGCAAGGCATGCCATAGGCTTGCGAGTGTCGCGTTGGGGGGTGCATCGTCGATGGCGATACGCACCTCGTTCATCAGCGCGTCGAGCTCCCCTGCGGCGATATCGAGTCCCGCGTCGCGGCGTACGATCGCCACGTGACGACTCATGATCTCACGCATGGTCAGGCGCCATTGCTGAATGCGCTGAGTCTCTACCTGTTTGTCACCGTGGGCCGGGGTTGGCAGCGGCGCCGAACCGAGAGCTGTCTTTCTCTCCAGCCTGGCGGCACAGCTGCGAGCATAGACCAGGCACTCCAGCAGAGAATTGCTGGCCATGCGGTTGGCGCCATGCAGCCCGGTACAGGCCACTTCTCCGATAGCATAAAGATTCGGCACGCTGGAACTGCCGTCCAGGTCGGTGGCAATGCCCCCGCAGCTGTAATGGGCGGCGGGCACTACGGGAATCGGTTGGCGCGTAATGTCCAAGCCCCGGCCGAGGCAGTGGGCATGGATAGTGGGGAAGTGATGCAGAATCGCCGCTTCACCCAGATGCGACACATCCAGCCAAACATGGGGAGAGCCGGTGCGCTGCATCTCGGCATCGATGGCGCGTGCGACGATGTCACGCGGCGCCAGTTCGGCCCGATCATCGAGTTCGGGCATGAAACGGTGGCCATCGGTGCTGTAGAGCCGTCCTCCTTCGCCGCGAACCGCTTCGCTGATCAGGAAGGGTGGGCCTTCCGGATCGTGGAGACAGGTGGGGTGGAACTGCTGGAACTCGAGATTCATCAGCTCGGCGCCTAGCTCGGCCGCCATCATCATCCCTTCTCCACTTGCCGGGTGAGGGCTGGTGGTATGCAGGTAGATGCCGCTGGCACCTCCAGTGGCCAATACCGTGTCGTCTGCTATGAGCTCCAGCACCTGACCCTGCGCATCCAGGCAGCGTGCCCCGCGACAGCGCTTCTCGTCGTCTGCTAACAAGCCGATGGCCACCAGGTCGTCCCGGATGGTAATCGCGCCATGTGCTTGTACGTGGCGCTTCAGCGTGTCCAGTACGGCTCTGCCGGTGGCATCCTCGGCATGGATGATGCGCCGCGCACCATGGCCGCCTTCGCGGGTCAGATGGTAGGGATAGCTCGCCAATGGGCTCTCATCGCGTGTGAAAGGAACACCGAGAGACAATAGCCACTGAATGGCGCTGGGCCCCTGTTCGACGGTGAAGCGCACGGCTCGCTCGTCGCATAGGCCATCTCCTGCCACCAGGGTGTCAGCTACATGGGCATCGAAGTCGTCTTGAGGAGAAAGCACTGCGGCAATGCCGCCCTGGGCCCAGCGGCTGGCACCCTGGTCGTCACTGGCTGGACGTACAAGTGTGACGCGGCGCGTGTTTGCGACATGCAGGGCGAAAGTCAGGCCGGCAACGCCGCCGCCGATGACCAGAACGTCGTGTTCGCTACACGCCAGTATGCTAGGGGGCATGCGGGTTCTCGCTGAAGCCTGTTGCAGCAGCCAGCATGCCGCAAAGGTGTCCGGCTGGATAGGGTAGCGAGAGGGATAGCGAAGAGTCTGGTGCCCGGAGCCGGGCTCGAACCGGCACGGTGTTGCCACCGAGAGATTTTAAGTCTCTTGCGTCTACCAATTTCGCCATCCGGGCGGCACGGTTTCGAGCAGGCAGCTGAAAGGGGTCAAGAAATGGAGGCTGGAGTCGGAATCGAACCGGCGTACACGGAGTTGCAGTCCGCTGCATAACCACTCTGCCATCCAGCCTCATGGAGTCGTTTGGAGCGGGAAAGGAGATTCGAACTCCCGACCCTCGCCTTGGCAAGGCGATGCTCTACCACTGAGCTATTCCCGCTTGACTCGAGTGCGAATTATACGGATAAGCCGGTTAGTGTCAATCACTTGTTGGTGTTTGCCGGCCCATCCACTACATGGCACGGGCCAAGTGGGGCCAGGCCGCCCGAAGGTACATCACCATGGACCAGAGCGTCATGATGGCGGCTGCATGCAGTGTCGCGACGCCCAACAGGGAAAGCTGTGTTCCTGGTGGAAATGCCAGTAGCAACAGCAGCGCGATCATCTGTAGCGTGGTCTTGAACTTGCCCAGCCAGGATACGGCTACGCTACCGCGCTTGCCCATCTCGGCCATCCACTCGCGCAACGCCGAGATGACGATTTCGCGGCCGATGATCACCAGAGCCGGCAGGGTCAGCCAGATGCTGTCGAAGCGCTCGATGAGCAAGGCCAGCGCCACGGCCACCATCAATTTGTCTGCCACCGGATCGAGGAATGCACCGAACGGGGTGGACTGATCCCAGAGACGCGCCAGGTAGCCGTCGAGCCAATCGGTCACCGAAGCCAGGGCGAACAGGCCGGCCGCTACCGGCATGCTCCATGAGTATGGAAGGTAGAAGAACACCACCAGCAGCGGGATGAAGGCGATTCTGGCCAGCGTCAGGATGTTGGGGATGTTCATCGACGAGAAGTCCTTGCCCATGGTCAGGAGTGCTGAAGTGCGCTCATTCTATCTGTACCCGGCGACATCATCCATGCAGGGAGCGATGAATCGTCTCGGCCAGCGCTGCGCTGATGCCGGGAACGCGTGCAAGTTCCTCGCGGCTGGCCTGCTTGACCCCCTGTAGACCGCCGAAAAATCTCAGAAGCTCACGCCGTCGCTTGGGCCCGATACCGGCGATCCCTTCCAGTGCGGAGCTGCGACGCGCCTTATCGCGACGATTGCGATGACCGGTAATGGCGAAGCGGTGGGCTTCGTCGCGCACATGCTGAATCAGATGCAGTGCAGGGGAGGAGGTCGGCAGGTCAAGAGTGCGGTCTACGGTCTCGATGAACAGTGTCTCGAGGCCGGCCTTGCGCGTCGTACCCTTCGCCACGCCGAGAAGGCGGATGCCGGACACTCCCAGCTCGGCCAGGACATCGCGGGCCAGGTTGAGCTGCCCCTTGCCGCCGTCAAGCAGCAAGATGTCCGGGGCCACCCCCTCCCCTTCGGAGAGACGGCGAAAGCGTCGGCCAAGCGCCTGGCGCATGGCGGCATAATCGTCACCTGCGGTTTCGCCTTCGATGTTGAAGCGTCGATAGTCCGATTTGCGCGGCCCGTTGCGATCGAAAACCACACAGGAAGCGACGGTCGCCTCGCCGTGGCTGTGGCTGATATCGAAGCATTCCAGCCGCTCCGGAGGAGACTCGAGGCCCAAGGCGCTCTTCAGCGAATCGAAGCGCCGCTCGAGTTCGCCCTGACTGGCCAGTCGACTGCCGAGCTGTTGCTCTACATTGGTTCGCGCCAGTTCCAACCATTGGCTGCGGTGGCCCCGTACCTTGTGGGTTACGCGTACACGTCGTTCGGCACGGTTACTCAGTGCGGCTTGCAGAATCTCGCCATCCGGCAGCGGCAGACTGGCGATCACTTCACGGGGGATCTCGCGCCCTTGGCCGAGATAGTACTGACTGACGAATTCGCCCAGCAGATCGGCCGCCTCGAGCCCGAGGCCGTTTTCCGGTGCATGATGGCGAGCACCCAACAGCCGGCCCTGGCGAACCGCCAGCACCGAAATGCACAGCACGCCCTCGCCCTCGGCAAGGGCGAAGATGTCGGCGTCGCCGCCGTCGGTGTCGACGAACTGACGATGCTGCAGCTGCCGAAGATGCTGGATCTGATCGCGCAGCAGGGCTGCATCCTCGAAGGCCAAGCTGCGGCTGGCGGTTTCCATTGCGGCGGTCAGCTCTTCGGTGACCTTTTCGCTGCGCCCCTCGAGGCACATCACGGCATGCTCGACGTCTCGGCGGTAATCGGCTTCGCTGATATAGCCCACGCATGGTGCGCTGCAACGTTGAATCTGATACTGCAGGCAGGGACGGGTGCGGTGTGAGAAAACGCTGTCTTCGCAGTTGCGTATGCGAAAGATCTTCTGCATCAGCGAAAGGCTCTCGCGAACCGCACCGCTGCTGGGGTAAGGGCCTAGATAGCGGCCGTCCTCATGACGACGGCGTGCGCGCTTGTATTCGAGCGCAGGATAGGGGTGGCGGTCGCTGACGAAAACGAAGGGATAGGATTTGTCGTCGCGCAGCAAGATGTTATAGGGCGGACGCAGCTCCTTGATGAGCGTTTGCTCGAGCAGAAGAGCCTCGATTTCGCTTCGTGTGACCGTCACCTGGACATCCGCTATGCGCGACACCATGGCCTGCGTCTTGGTGTTCAGCGCACCGCGAAAGTAGCTGGCCAAGCGTGCCTTCAAGCGCTTGGCCTTGCCTACGTAGAGCGTATCGCCGCGATCGTCCAGCATGCGGTAGATGCCCGGCGACTGGGTGAGATTGGCGAGGAACTGACGTGAATCGAAGCTCATGGCGACCTGGCGAAAAGACGTGCCGCCATAGCTTATCAGAAGCCTTCTCAGTTGGCGGTGGTATCGAACCCCTCGACCAGGCCGTGTTTCAGCCCCAGGTGCGTCAATTCAACGTCGGTCTGGACGCCAAGCTTCTCGAAAATGCGATAGCGGTAGGTGTTGACGGTCTTGGGGCTGAGGAAGAGTCGGTCGGAAATCTCCGAGACCCGCTGACAGTTGACGATCATCATGGCCACCTGCAGCTCTCGCTGAGAAAGCTGATCGAACGGGTTCTCTTCCGAGTCGAAGCGTGACAGAACCAGGCGCTGGGCAATATCCGGACTGATGTAGCGATGTCCGGCGAAGACGCTGCGTATGGCCTCGACCATGTCCACCACCTGGGTGTCCTTGCTGATGAACCCTCCGGCACCGGCCTCCAGCATGCGTTGGGCAAAGTTGTCTTCCATGAAACCTGTCAGTGCCAGTATGCGCACGTCAGCACTGTTGCGCATTATCTTGCGCGTGGCTTCGAGTCCGCCAATACCGGGCATGCGAAGGTCCATCAGCACCACGTCCGGTTCAAGCTTGCGGCACTGAGTGATGGCCTCTTCGCCGCTGGCGGCTTCGCCTACGACATCGATGTCTTCTTCGTTTTCCAGCAGGCGAGCGAGACTGGTTCGGACCAGGTGATGGTCATCGACAATAAGCACCTTGATCAAGCTGACATTCCTCGTCATTACGGCAGCTGGCGGCACCATCGGGTGTGCCGCAGGCTTGTATCGGATTCCGTGCTATCGGGTGAACCCAGGCAGTTATGGGCAAGCTTGCCACACTCGCCAGGCTAGGGAAATTGAATGGGCATCCCATTACCTTATTATCTCTCAACGCAGAGTCAATCCTGACTTCAGCTATTGACGAGGATGGGGAGGGCGAGTAACATTCGCCTCGTTCTCGCAAGGCGGGTACGTGTGGGGCCTTAGCTCAGCTGGGAGAGCGCAACACTGGCAGTGTTGAGGTCAGCGGTTCGATCCCGCTAGGCTCCACCAATAAGCTTCTAAGAATCAGCCGCTTGGCGCATCGCGCCAGGCGGCTTTTTCGTGTGACTTGAAGCATTGCATCTTGTCGAGGCCTGCAAAAGGCCGCCGGTGGTTAGCCCTGGCGCGATTATTGGCAGGAAGCGCCCGCCAGGTGGGCGCGGCGGGGCTTACGTCTAGTCACGAGGGCCGCCGGGGCGTCGGTTTGGACCTGTGCCGGGTTGATGTTTGTTTGGCGGTTTCCCGCGCAAGCCACGCAAGGCATTTTTTGCCTTGGTCCGGTTCGCTGGCTTTCTCAGCCAGTTGAAGACGGCCAACAATATCCATTTTCTCATACAGACCTCCCTGCCTGGTTGTGAGAATGAAACCGCCGTAGCTTGTTACACTTCACTATCGTCATTGAGGCGCCGCGAGGCGCTATAGTGGCTCATGCCAGATCTGCGCTCGTCGTCAGGGTGGACGACACGATGCCAACCCTCCTTCAGTTTTTTCGCGGCCAGCTTGCGATTCTCGGGTTTGCGCAACCAATACGCGCCGGCTGCAAGCAAAAGTAGACGTAACATACGACCTCCTTATCGTTCAAACATACCTCCTAGGTATGGTACTCCCTGCCCGCACCGTCAAGCGGGTCGGCACCAAGGGCAGGGGAAAAACCATACTGACATAGCGCGACCCTGGGACAGATAACGCAGGTTATGGGTGGGGTCTTATTAAGGGGCTATGCTAAGTTAGCTAAAGTTCGAATCATCAGCAGAGACACTGTCGCATTGGCCTGCTTCATTCCTGCCCCAGGTATGGAGCATACCCAATGAACACCCTCTCGAATTCTTCCAGTACTCGCCTGATTCACAAGCTGGAGAGCCGCTTCGCACTGACTGTCGAGGAGCGACAGGCGCTGTACGCGTTACCGTTGCAACTCATCTCTCTCAAGGCCAATCAGGACATCGTGAGTATCGGGGACTGTCCTCTTCAGTCCTTCATGGTGCTGGAGGGTTTCGCCAGCAGCTATAAATTAACGTCCGATGGGCATCGACAGATCATGGCGTTGCACATCCCCGGTGACATTCCGGACCTGCAAACTCTGTATCTCAAGCGAATCGACTGCAGCATCGCTTCGATCAGTCCCTGCACACTGGGGTTCTTCCAGGTCGAGGATCTGCGCCGCATATGCGAGCGCTTCCCGCGTCTCTCCGCCGCCTTCTGGCGCGATACGCTAGTTGATGCCTCGGTCTTGCGTGAGTGGCTGCTCAATATCGGCCGGCGTGACGCCTATACACGAATCGCCCATCTTTTTTGTGAATTCATGGTGCGGTTGAAGGCAGTGGGGCTTGTGGACAGCGACACCTTCCGTTTTTCGATTACCCAGGCAAACCTGGCGGATGCCACGGGTATCAGTGCGGTACATACCAGTCGGGCACTCAAGGCCTTGCGTGACAATGGGCTGATTCAGAGCGCGAGAATGAACCTGACCGTGCCCGACCTGGAGCTGTTGATGGAAGCGGGTGATTTCGATGCCCACTACCTGCACCTGGAGCAGAGCCCGGTTTCGGGTTTCACTGCTGCTAACCAAGCCAATGTGGCAGCGTTGTAAGACACGTCACTCTCACACTATCCCCATCCGCACAGTTCCCTTTTGGCAATGTAGTTCAACTGCTTGGCTCCCGCTGTCAGGCAGCCTGTTTTCCGTTTTCGATTGGCTTCCCGGTGCTGGGATTCGCGAAGTCTTGGTGTCGGTACCTGCCAGGCGTCATGCTCTTTATATACGCAATGTTACAAAACCGACTTCGTTTCACTGGGCTTAACTCTGCTGGCACGACTACGTTGGGATCAGGATGAAAGACTGCGCCTGGCTATCGCCGGGTGCATCTGAATGAGGGGTAGACGCCAGGGAGGTAACGAAAGTGCATTCACAGGACTTACGCAACGCCATCGTCGTTCTGACGGGAGCCTCCAGCGGTATCGGCAGGGCGACGGCCTATGAATTCGCTCGCCACGGGGCGACGCTGTTTCTCGCTGCACGCGATCGCCATGCGCTTCATGACGTTGCAGAAGCATGTCACCGCCTGGGAGGACAGGCGCGTATCGTCGTCGCCGATGTCAGCAAGTCGGATGACATGGAAAATCTGGCCCAGGGGGTCATCGCTACTGCAGGGCGCATCGATGTCTGGGTCAATAACGCGGGTATCGGTGCCTTAGGCCCCTTCGAGGAGGTGCCTCTCGAGTCACATGAGCAGGTGGTCCAGACGGACCTGTTGGGCGGATTGCGCGGAGCTCACGCCGTGCTGCCTCATTTCAAGCGCCAGGGTCGGGGCATTCTGATCAATAATATTTCCTTGGGCGGCTGGGCCCCACAGCCCTATGCAGCCTCCTACAGCGCCGCCAAGTTTGGCCTACGGGCTTTTGCCGAAAGCCTGCGGGGGGAGTTGTGGCGCTGGCCCGATCTGCATGTCTGCAATGTCTATCCTTCGGTCATGGATACCCCGGGGTTTCGCGATGGCGGCAACTACACTGGGCGCAGGTTGAAGCCGGTGCCGCCAGTCTACGACCCAAGGCGCACCGCGAAGGCTATCGTGAGCCTGGCCAGGCGCCCTCGGCATAGCGTCTATGTTGGCCTCCCTGCCGTAATGTCGCTGATCGCTCAGTTCGTACCCGGCTACAGTCTGATCAATGCCAGGCTAGTCGATTACTCACTGCGCCGTGCCCGGCCAATGCCGACGTCATCAGGAAATCTGTTCGGCCCGCCCAGTGGAGAGCGACGCATCGACGGCCACTACCGTTCGTCGCGCTTACGGCTAGGTGTGCTGGCGGCGGCTTCTGCCGCGACGGCGCTGGTGGTGGCCGGCTGGTTGGCACGGAAGCGTTGAGCTGAGCCACCTGAGTCGCATGGTTGCGCTTGCAGCGCTTTTTTTCCCACAATCATTCTGTCTCACTGGAAAAAAGGAGGTTCTCGTGAGCGATACCGACCTGGGCACCATGGATGCAGGGCAGTTGAGTCAGCTCTTTGAAAACGGCAAGGCATCGCCGCTGGAGGCGACGCGGGCTGCGCTAGAGCGAATCGATCGTTTCAATGATGTCGTCAATGCCTACGTGCTGGTTGACAGGGAAGGAGCGGAAGCGGCTGCCGAGGCTGCTACCAGGCGTTGGCATGAGGGCCGACCGCTGAGCCCGATCGACGGAATTCCCGTTTCGCTCAAGGATCTGACCGAATCTAGCGGCCTGCCTGCGCGCAAGGGCTCTTTGGCAGTACCGGATACCCCTTGCGATCAGGATGCTCCGCCGGCTCGCATGTTACGCGAGGCGGGCGCGGTGATTCTGGGCAAGACCAATACGCCGGAGTTCGGCTGGAAGGCGATTACCGATAACCGTGTGTTTGGCGCCACGGCCAATCCTTGGGACACGCGGCTTACCCCCGGCGGTTCGTCAGGTGGTGCGGCGGTCGCGGCGGCACTCAATATGGGTGTTCTGCACCAGGGCGGTGATTCAGGGGGCTCGATCCGTATTCCAGCTTCTTTTACCGGTGTATACGGCTTCAAGCCTACCTTTGGCTGGGTACCGGAATGGCCGCGTGCCAAGGAGGCCTCTCTTTCCCATCTGGGCCCACTGACGCGCACGGTCGCCGATGCCGCGCGCATGCTCAATGTCATGGGCCGCTATGACTACCGTGACCCTTACGCATTGCGCGGGCAGCCCGAGGACTGGGGGGAGGGGCTCGGGAAGGGTGTCGAGGGCATGCGCATCGCCTTTTCACCGACGCTGGGTTACGCCAGGGTGGAGCCGGAAGTCGCTGAATGCGTGCGCCAGGCAGCGCGTCGGCTCGAATCGCTAGGAGCCGAGGTGGAGGAGATCGACCCAGGCTTCGAACTGCCGATACGTATCTTCAATACGTTGTGGTTCACTGCTTCGCTTGCCATGTACCGTGAGCATAGTGAGCGTCAGCGGCGGTTACTTGACCCCGGGCTGGTAGCGGATGCCAAGCGTGCGGAACAGCTCACAGCGCTCGACATGTTTTACGCGCTCAAGGATAGAGCTCGGCTGACGGAGCGTCTCGAACACTTCAACCAGCGCTATCATCTGGTCATGACACCTTCAGTCGCCGTGCGTCCCTTCCCTCTCAACAACGATGTCCCGCCCGGCAGCGGCATGCGCGACTGGGAGGAGTGGGCGCCGTTCTCCTATCCCTTCAACCTCAGCCAACAGCCGGCTGCCTCCATCCCCTGTGGCTTCACGCCCGACGGGTTGCCGGTGGGTTTTCAACTGGCAGGTGGTAAACATGACGATGTAAGAGTGCTGCGAGTCAGCCAGGCATACCTGGAAGCCTATCCGCCCACGTTTCCCCACACGCTGGATCAAGCGCTAGACAGCGAGGAGCGACAGTTCGGCTGACGCTTAGAAGGTCAGTCTGTCAGGCATCGTGTGGCTGATGCTCGATCAGCCACTGCGCCAAGGCTTCCGGGGTCAAGGCCGGACAGTAAAGATCTCCTTGGGCGAGGCGTGCCGAGGTGCCCTCCAGGGAGTTCGCCATGGCTTCATCGTCGATGTTGACGATAACCGGTTCGATATTCAGGGCGTTGAGCATGCGACATGAGGCCTCAAGCAAACGCCTCCCATCGCGATGGGCTCCAGCCAGTTGTGCATTGACGCTGGCCTTGTGGAAGGGCAGGCGAGACAGCCAGGCCATATCGATGGGGCTGCTGCCCAACTCTTCGACTGCCAGACGAATGCCAAGCTTCTCCAAACGCTTGAACATGTGGATCGCCATGTCCAGATCGCCGCCCAGCCCCTGCGCGGGAATCTTTAGGGTCAGCCACTCGTAGGAGGTAATGTCCTGATGACGCAGGAAGTGATCCAGCGGCCGTCGATCGAAAGTGTCATGTGCCAGGTGAGACTCGCACAGGTGAATGGCGACTGGAAGCTTCCCCAGCAGCGAGTCGACCTCCTGCCAGAGGCGATGGTCGGCGATCGCCTTTTGAATCACCCAGCGGTTGAGGCGTACGCCTAGACCCAGGCGCGCGATGACCTCGAGGTAATCCCCCGGCGACTGCTGCCAGCGATTGGGCTCCTTCCAGCGCAGCACGGCTTCCAAGCCAGTGCACTGAAGGGTGCTGCGGTCGAATTCCGGTTGGTAATGCAGCACAAGGTGGCTGTCCGGCATGTGGATGGCCTCACTGAGCAAGCCCTCCAGTCGATGCTTCTCCTTTAGCCGTGAGGTCAGTCTATGATCGACGAAGGCCAGTCGCCCAGGTCCCTTCTTGCGGGCGATGAACATGGCGCTGCGGGCGGCCTGAATCAGCGTCTCCACATCCTCGGCATCGCCGGGGTACAGCGCAATGCCGATGGATGCCGTCATGAGCAGATAGCGGTCGCCTTGGGTGAAGGGGGGCTCCAGAGCCTCCTGTAGGCGCTCCGCCACGAGTTGAGCCGCTTCGGCATTGCCCTCCTGCTCGAGCAGCACGACGAACTGATCGCTGCCCAGGCGAGCCAGGGTATCCTTGCTGCGGACTTGCTGCTGCAGACGCTGAGCGATTTCGCCCAGCATGCGATCTCCTTCGCTATGGCCTACGGCATCGTTGACCGTCTTGAAGTGGTCGATATCGATGAACAGCAGGGCAAGCATGGTATCGGAGCGCTCGGCCTGGGCGAGGGCGTGGTCAAGCCTATCGCGTAGCAGCAGCCAATTGGGCAGGCCGGTCATCGGGTCGACGTGGATCCAGTGTCGATCCTCCAGCAGTCCGCCGCGTGGGGAAGCGAAGAGCACGAAGGTGTAGACGTGTCCATAGGCTTTACCCTGCTCATCGAGCAAGGCGTCGGCCATCATCAGGACGGGGACCGACTCGCCGTCACTCTGGCGACACAGCACCTCCTGTTGCCATGAGTGAGGGGTGCTGAGCGCACCGTCAGCCTTGCTGGGCAACCGAGAAAGCGCACGCAGTGAAACGAAGAAGTGCTCGATCGGCCAGCCTGTCGTCTCGGCCCTTTCGCTGCCTGCGATACGACAGAAGGCATCATTCACCATGCCGATGCGTCCTTCGGCATCGGTGATGACCATGCCGATCTGGCTCTGTTCGTACGCATGTTGCACGAGTCTGGCCGGGTGCTTGGCGAGGGCGACTACCTGACTGCCCGGTGGTTGGTTACCGTCATGGTTCATCGAGATTCTTCGTCGAAAGATGGATGAAGAGTATATCGTCCTCCTCGAAAGGGACTTGAGGAGAGCTTTGGCCTTTCCGTTGAAAGCTTTTCTGTGCATTCGAATAGAATGTTTGATGCTCCTTTGAGTCTCAAGTTCGCTTTGGACATGCCGATAGAGTGTCAAGAACCCGCTTTCCATGGGCGGGGGCTGCCAAGGGAGGGCGGCTAACCTGTCCGCCAAATGACAGGACGCCACCAACCTTGATCGAGGGGAAGTTCTTGACAGCACGCATCGGGTCCTGGGCTCGCGCCATATGCTCACTGCAGGGACGCCTGTTGGCGGGCTTGGTCATGACATGGCTGGTCATCGTCGCTGCCGTGCTCGTGTTGGCCTGGCAGTTTGGCAAGGATCTCGTGGACAAGGCCAATCTGGTACATCTGCGCTATGAAGCGCAGCTGATCGGCGATGAAATGACCGAACAGGTAAGTCGTCGGCTGCGTACGCTTCAGCGCCTCGAGCAGGAGCTGCGTGGGATCGATGACATCGAGATGCCTGCTCGCCTGTCAAAGGCGCAAATCCTGCTGGAGTGGTTCGAAGGGCTGATGGTCACCGATGCCGAGGGGCGCATCATCGGCGATTGGCCCGAGGTGCCGGGGCGTGTGGGTCTCGAAACCGCCGAAACCGAGTACTTTCGCATGGTGCGCAACTCTCCCTGGCCCTATGTGAGCCGGCCCTTTGTGGGCCGGGCGAGCGGTGACTCGCTGGTCTTGATGCTGGTGCCGCGCTTCGATGCGCAGGGAGAGTTCGCCGGCATGGTCGGCGGTATGCTCAATCTTTCTCAAGGGGGCTTGTTCCGCCGCCTGGAGAGTGTTCGCCTGGGGGAGAGCGGCTATGTGTCGGTTTTTGCTTCCTCGGGAGAGCTTTTGTTTCATCCGCGCCGACGTGTTGCCTCAGCCGTCGAGCACACCTCGAACGACTCCGACACCCTCGAGATGGCGCTGAGCGGCTGGGAGGGCGATACCATTGCTTGCGGCGCCGATGGTAGCGCCACACTGATGGCCTACCGCCAGATCTGGCCGGCGAGCTGGGTCGTCAAGGTGGCCGTCCCTCAAACCCAGGTGCAGGAGCCGCTGGGCGATTTCCTGGCACGCCTGTGGTGGGCATGGTTGGCATTGGCCGCGCTGTTGTTGATTTCCATGCACTGGCTGGTGAGAAGGCTGCTCAAGCCATTGCACCGGCTCGAGCGACAGATCGCCCAGGTAGGGGCAGGGCAGCGGCGCTATCTCGAGCTTTCCACCAGCATGCAGGAGCTGAGCCAGGTAGCCAGCAGCTTCAACCGCCTCGAGCATGAGCGGCTGGCGGCACTGGATCATCTGCGGGATCGCCAGGCGTTTCTCGATGCCGTGCTCGGTTCGACCCCCATCGGCATGTTCGTCGCGGATCTGAAAGGCCATCTCAATTACCTCAACCCAGCGCTACTCGAGCTGCTCGGGCTTGGCGAAAGCCACAGCGCCAAGGACTGGTGGGAGCGTATTCATCCTGACGACAAGCAGGGAACCCAGGACATGTGGCGCTATACCTTGGCCACGGGTAGCGATTTCGTCCGCCAGCTACGCTTCCAACATCCCAATGGTGCCACCCTGTGGGTCGAGGTGCATGCCAGCCAGGTACTCGGCAGCGATCAGCCGTTGGGTTTCGTCGGCATGGTCAAGGACATCACCGAGCGTCGACAACAGGAAGCTTTGCAGCGCTGGGAGGCGGAGCATGACCCACTGACGGGGCTACTCAACCGGCGCGGCTTCGAGAGACGACTCGAAGAGGCGCTGGCCGAATATGCCAAGACCGGGACGCCTTCGGTGCTCATACTGTTCGATCTGGACCACTTCAAGCCGATCAACGACGAAGGCGGGCATGCGCTTGGAGACGAGATGCTACGGCGCATTGCCCAGGTGGTGGCGTGGGAAGTGCGTCGCAGCGACCACGTTGCACGTCAGGGTGGCGACGAGTTTGCCGTGCTTCTGCCCAGCTGTACCCTCAAACAGGCCGGTGAGATTGCGGAATCTCTGCGCCGCGCCGTCTCCGAAGTCACCGTGAGCAATCAGGACAAGACCTACAACATTACCCTGAGCATAGGAGTTACCGCCTTGCAGGAGGGGGACGATTCTACCGAACCCGTGCTTGCGAGAGCCGACAAGGCGAGCTATCAGGCCAAGGCTGAGGGGCGCAATACCGTAGTGGTCACGGCGGTTGACGACGACCTCATCGATAACGTTTGGTAATGGAACAGTAGTGTAAACGACACGATGGGTGGGCAGCTGCGCACGGCACAGTTGCTCGGCATTGTGTCAGCACCCGTTTCGGATCGTACTACCCGGGCGTGAGCGCGCACGGTGGCAGGCGCGTCATGTGGGTGTGAGAAGAGGGTTGGATTGGCAGGCTGAGCGTCTGGAAGGTTTCCGTCTAGACCGCGGCGTTGATACGTCCGGTCTGAGCTGCGACACGTCCACTGGAACGATATACGGTCTTTTCGGCGGCCTGATGGATGAAGTCGAGCAGGCGCGTGTTCTGCTCCATACGCAAGGCAACGAGTTCACCGTTGAGGGCGTTGAGGCGTTGAGCTTCACGTGTCATTTCGAGCGTATCTAACCAAGCCTGGTCGCACCCGGCGTCCGCTGCCGCCTGCTTGGCGCCAGCGGCGTCATCGTCGTAGCCCAAGCGTCGCTGAACGCCTAGGCGCAACGTTTCGCTGGCTTCCAGCTTCGCCAGAAGCATCTGCTTGCGTTCGGCAATCTCGGCAAGCGCCTTGCTTTCGATTTCGGCGCCGGCCAGCAGCGAGCGCTCCTGCTTGAGCAGTTCGATGATTCCGCCCAGGCGCTGCTGCTGATCGTTGAGAAGCTTGGTCAGGCTCATTCTCCTCGGCTCTCGGCGCTCAGAGATTGAATCAGTGAATCGGCGATACGCTCGGCGCGGATCTCCAGGCGACCTTCACGAATGGCATCGCGAATTTCTTCGACGCGGGCCGTATCGATATCTCGTGAGGCATCGGTGGCCTTCTGGCTCAAATGAGTGGCAGCCGAAGGGCCGGCGTCCTTCTGTCCTGAAGGTGTGGCGCCTTTTACCGGCTGAGCTTCCTCGCGCGGAGCCGTCGGGGTCGGGCGAGTCAGGGGATTCTGGTTATTGATCTTCACGATTAAGGCCTCATGACCGAATGCTTTCACCTGCTATCGGCGGTGCGATTGAAAACTTTAGGCCTATTTTTTTGCCACAAGTTTCCAGCGGCTCTTCTACCCACGCAGGAGCATCTGTCTTTATGCTGCGTTCGGAGTCAGAAGTCTACGACAAGGGTGCCCTCGCCGACCACCTCGGCGGTCATGACTTCGCGATTATCGAAGCGTACCCGTATGCGATCGCCCAAAGCACCCGGCTCCAGAGCCTGGCCTTCGCGGGTGATGCGAAACCCCTTGCCTCTGGCTTCTATCGTGACTCGCTGGTTCCTGTCGACTAGTGGCAGGCTGCGAAACTGGTGCGCCTGGAGCGGCTGTCCGGGATTGAGGGCACGTGTGGCCACTTGTCCAATGATCGACTCTATCTCGAGCAGAGTGCGGTTCGGCAGTTCGGCAAGATTGCCGGCCTGCATCACAAGGTGCTCGCGGCGCACGGTTTCACCGGCCGACAGAGCGGTGCCGAGTACAGGATATTCGCCCACCACGCCGACTTCGGCTTGAAGGTAGCGTACCTGGCGACCGTCCTGGCCGCAGCGGACGCCAACGGAAATACGCCCTAGCGGCAGCTCCCCCGGCCGGGTAAGGAAGGGATCGGGAGATTCGCAGATTGGCAGTCGTGCGGATGGCGGGCGCAGCTCGATGATCAGCTCATCGCCAAGCGCGCTGGCCTGCTCGTGCAGGAAGCCGTGTACGACATGCAGCAGCTCGGTATCGTCGGCCGAAGCTGGCGTCAGCGACAGCCATCCGGTCAACGATAGCGATAGCAACAGGGCGAAACGGGGAGAGCGCATGAGGTGGAGCCGTCCAGCATAGAGGTCATGGCAGAATTCTAGCCGTCGTCGTCAGACTGAAAAAGCGGAATTGAGCGAGGAAACGAGGTCTGTTTCTGGCATTGAAATGACAGCAGCGTCGGTAATCTTCACCCTCAAGAAGTTCCGTATCGTTCAATCTGGTTTTTGCATGGGGAGCGCCGGCATGATCGACCAGCTCGAGGCCGCCTTTAATTTTCACCAGCAGGCGCTGGGGCTGCGCCAGCAGCGTCACCAGGTGCTGGCCAGCAACATCGCCAACGCCGATACGCCCAATTACAAGGCGCGTGACATCGACTTCGCCAGCGAGTTGAAGAAAGCTGTCGATCAAGGGCGACCTGCCGGCGGCGGGCTTGCACTGGCGCGTACATCCGAAGGTCATCTGGCAGGTCAGGCCATGGCATCGCCGAGGCAAGACCTGCTTTATCGCATTCCCGATCAGCCCAGCCTGGATGGCAATACCGTGGACATGGATCGCGAGCGTACTCAGTTCGCCGATAACGCGGTGCGCTATCAAGCCGCACTGACCATCATGAACAGCCGCATCCAGGGGCTGAAGAACGCCATGCAGCCGGAATAACAACCCGGATCAGACGAAGAGAATATTACCATGTCGATGTTTTCCGTGTTCGATATCGCCGGCTCGGCCATGAGCGCCCAGTCGCAGCGCATGAACGTCACCGCCAGCAATCTGGCCAATGCCGACAGCGTCGCCGGGCCGGACGGTCAGGCCTACCGCGCCAAGCAGGTTCTGTTCGAATCGCGCCTTGGAGGGCACGGTATTGGCGGAGTCGGCGTACGTGAAGTGGTCGAGGACCCTTCGCCGATGCGCCTGGAGTATCGCCCCGAGCACCCGTTGGCCAATGAAGAGGGCTACGTGACGATGCCCAACGTCGAGCCGGTGCATGAAATGGTCAACATGATTTCGGCTTCGCGCTCCTACCAGGCCAATGTCGAAGTCATGAATACGAGTAAGCAGATGATGCTCAAGACGCTCACCCTGGGTGAGGGCTGATCGCCATGTCCAACACCATCGACGCCAATGTCGTCACGCGCCTGAATCAGGGCGGTCCGGCGGCGCGTGACGCCAGCCAGTCGGCCGAACTGCGCAATAATTTCATGACCCTACTGATCGCTCAGATGCAGCATCAGGATCCGCTCAATCCCATGGACAACCATGAGATGACCACGCAGCTGGCGCAGATCAATACGGTCAGCGGTATCGAGGATCTCAACAAGACGCTGAAAGGCATCACCGAACAGATGAATGCCGGCCAGACCCTGCAGGCCACCGCCCTGATCGGCAAGGGCGTGCTGGTGCCTGGGGACCGTCTGTTGCTCGAGCATGGTGAGGATGGCGAGTTGCACACCACTCCGTTCGGTATCGAGCTGCCCCGCTCGGCCGACAACGTCAGCGTCGTGATCACCAGTGCCAGTGGCCAGGTGATCAACCGCTACGATATCGGGCCGGTCAATGCAGGTGTGGATTCCTTCGCTTGGGATGGGCGTACAAGCGAGGGTGAGGCAGCCGCCTCGGGCTCATATCGGGTACGCATTGAAGCTACCAGCGATGGCAAGTCGATAAACGCTACCACGCTCAACTACGCCTTGGTGGGTGGCGTGACGCCGCCTGACCAGAACGGCGGCGTGCGTCTCGATCTGGGTGCCATTTATGGCCAGGTCGGTCTCGACCAGATCAAGCAGATTCTTTGAAACGCAACACACGAATTGAGCATAAAAGAGCCGCATCATAGCGGTAAAAAATTAGCCGGTAGGCAGAGGAACGAAAAATGAGCTTTTCACAAGCATTGAGCGGCCTGAACTCTCAGTCGCAGAAGTTGGGCGCCATTGGCAACAATATTGCCAACTCCCAAACCGTGGGGTTCAAGGGCTCCAACGTCCAGTTCTCCGACGTTTTCGCCAACTCCAGGGTCGGTCTGGGTACGCGAGTCTCGGCGGTGCTGCAGAACTTCAACGAAGGCAACATCGAGTCCACCAACCGCAACCTCGACCTGGCGGTGGCCGGTACCGGCTTCTTCCGTTTCATGGATACCAGCGGAGAGGTTGTCTACTCGCGCAACGGTCAGCTCACCATGACCTCGGAGGGCAACCTGATCAATGCTCAGGGCTTCCAGATCATGGGCTACGGTCTGAACGCCGCCGGTCAGGTCCAGGTGGGTGGCCAGCCGGTACCGTTGAACGTTTCCGCTGAAGAGCTGGCGGCGAGCGCGACGACCCGTGTTGGCACTACCCTGAACCTGGATGCACGTAAGGTGGGTGGTGAGGATTTGAGTCGGGTAGAATCAAGTAACGGCGTTGAAATCGATTACCACTACTCTAACAATTTCACCGTATATGATTCCTTGGGTAATCCCCGTAATATTTCTGTTTATTACGAAAAAGTAGATGGAGCCACCAACACTTGGAATGCCAAGATGACTATGGATGGCTACTATACGGCAGCTAATGACTTTGAATTGCAGTTTAACGCCAATGGTGTCCTAGTTGCTCCCGCTGCGGGCGCCATGCCGGAAATAAATTACACCACGGCTGAGCTAGGCGGTGATCCTGCACCCATGCAGTTTATCCTCAACCTCGCCGGGACCACCCAGTTCGGTAACACCTCTACCGTCAGCAGCCTGACCCAGAACGGCTATACCTCCGGCACGCTGGTGGGCATCACCATCGACGAGAACGGCACCATCATGCGCAACTACTCCAACGAGCAGTCGCGTGCCGCCGGTCAGATCGCCTTGGCGACCTTCCGCAATCCCGAAGGCCTGACGCCTGCCGGTGACAACGTCTGGCGCGCCTCCAACGAGTCGGGTCAGGAGCTGATCGGCGCGCCGGGTACCGGTCTGCTGGGCGGTATCGTGTCCGGCGCCATCGAGACATCCAACGTCGACATGGCCCGTGAGCTGGTCAACATGATCGTGGCGCAGCGGGCCTACCAGGCCAACTCGCAGACCATCAAGACCCAGGACGAACTCCTGCAAACCGCCATCAACCTGCGCTAAGCGTTGATGCCAAGCGCTTACGCTTAAGGGAGCCGAGTCATGGATCGCATCCTCTACACCGCCATGAGCGGGGCCAAGCAGACCATGGAGCAGCAGGCGGTGGTCAGCCACAACCTGGCCAACGTCTCGACCAGCGGTTTCCGCGCCCAGCTGCATGCCATGCGTGCCGTGCCGGTTCAGGGCGAGGCGGCGCTGCCGACTCGCGTATCGGTCGCCGCCAGCACTCCGGGTAGCGACTTCAGCCCAGGGCCCATCAACCATACCGGGCGTGAGATGGACGTGGCGCTGGAAGCCAATTCCTGGCTTGCCGTGCAGTCCGACGATGGTACCGAAGCCTATACCCGTCGCGGCGATCTCTCCGTTGATGGCGATGGTCTGGTCACCGTGGTCGGCCGTCCGGTGATCGGAGATGGCGGCCCCATCATCGTACCGCTGGGATCGAGCGTGACTATCGGCGCCGACGGCACCCTGAGTGCGATTGGCGAAGGCGAAGGGCCCGAGGCACTGGTCGACGTGGGGCGACTCAAGCTGGTGACGCCGGAACAGGCGCTGCTGCGCGGCGATGATGGCCTGTTCCGCATGCCACCCAATGCCGAGGGCGAGACGGTAGCACTGGGGGCCGATGAGGACGCCCGCTTGGCCAGCGGGGCACTGGAGGGCAGTAACGTCAGTGCGGTAGAGGCCATGGTCTCCATGATCGACGTGGCGCGGCGCTACGAGATGCAGATGAAAGTGATCAGCACCGCCGACGAAAACGCCCAGCGGGCCAACAACCTGCTCTCAATTCAAGGCTGATGGCTCAGCAGTGAGCCACGGCCCGTAGGGTCAAGGATAAAGAAACATGATCAAGTCACTTTGGACGGCCAAGACAGGCCTGGAATCTCAGCAGGTCAAGCTGGACGTCATCTCCAACAACCTGGCCAACGTCAGCACCAACGGCTTCAAGCGCTCACGTGCCGTGTTCGAGGATCTGCTCTATCAGAACCTGCGCCAGCCCGGCGCTCAGAACGACGTGCAGAACCGCCTGCCTTCGGGCTTGCAGGTGGGCAGCGGCGTACGTCCTGTCGCTACCGAGCGTCTGCACACCCAAGGTGGGTTGGAGCAGACCGAAAATTCTCGTGACCTGGCGATCAACGGCAACGGCTTCTTTCAAGTACTGTTGCCGGACGGAAATACCGCTTATACCCGTGACGGCAGTTTTCAGCTCAACGAAAACGGTCAGATGGTCAACGCCAACGGCTATCCGCTGGAGCCGGCCATCATCATTCCCGATAACGCGCTGTCGATCTCCATTGGCGAAGACGGCATCGTTTCGGTGACCCAGCCTGGCGTCAACCAGGCGATGGAAGTAGGCCAGATCACCATCTCGACCTTCGTCAACGCGACCGGTCTGGAAAGTATCGGCGGTAACCTCTACCGGGAAACCACCTCTTCCGGCCCGCGTAACGAAGCAATGCCGGGCATGAACGGTGCCGGGCGTTTGTTCCAGGGCTACGTGGAAACCTCCAACGTCAACGTGGTGGAGGAAATGGTCAGCATGATCCAGACCCAGCGAGCTTACGAAATCAACAGTCGCGCGGTGCAGACCAGCGACGAAATGCTGGCGCGCCTGAGCCAGCTCTGATAGCCCATCGATGAAATGTCTTGGCCCGTTTTGGTCGGCCGGAAGCGAGTGAGAATGAAAGGTACGGGTACTAACGCGACTACTAGCTCAAGTACTGGCTCGAGTGTGAAGACTTTGGCCGTGCGGGTGACCCTGGTAGTGGTTGCCATGGCCATGCTGGTTCTGGGCGGTTGCGCCCAGGTGCCGCGTGCCTCGGTGGTCGGCGAGCAGGAGCAGATCAGCATCCTCGAGCCGCCGCCGCGAATGGCCAATGGTTCCATCTACCAGGCGCACCGTGGCTCGCAGCCGCTGTTCGAAGATCGCCGTCCGCGCATGATCGGCGACATTCTCACCATCGTGTTGGATGAGCAGGTCAGTGCCAGCAAGAACGCGCAGTCCAACATGAATCGCAACGGTTCAGCGGGGCTCGATCTTTCAGCACTGCCCGATGTGTTGGAGCGCCTGGCCGCACAAGGCATCGACCTATCGGGCAGCATGTCCGGGAATAGCGACTTCGCCGGTGGCGGCGGCTCTCAGGCCAGCAACAGCATGACCGGTACCATCACCGTGTCGGTGCTCGAGGTCATGCACAACGGCAACCTTCGGGTCCGCGGCGAGAAGCAGATCGCCATCAATCAGGGTGTGGAGTTCATCCGCTTCTCCGGGGTGGTCAATCCTCGCACCATCACAGGTCAGAATACCGTTCCTTCCACTTCCGTGGCCGATGCGCGAATCGAGTACGTGGGCAATGGCTATATCAGCGAAGCGCAGCATATGGGTTGGCTGCAGCGCTTCTTCCTCAACATTTCGCCTTTCTGAGCGAGCGAGGCGACCATGATTGATTCGAAGATGCCCAAGCAAAAGCGAACCGTTGCACAGGCAGCGAAGCTGTTCCTTCTGACATGTCTCTGCCTGCTGGCACTGCCGGTGCAAGCGGAGCGCATACGCGAGATAGCCAATTTTGCCGGGGTGCGTGACAACGTACTGGTCGGTTACGGTCTGGTGGTCGGGCTCGACGGAACCGGCGACCAGACCATGCAGGCCCCGTTCACCGGTCAGAGCCTGACCAACATGCTGTCGCAGCTAGGGATTACCGTACCGCCGGGTACCAACATGCAGCTGCGCAACGTGGCGGCGGTCATGGTCACCGCCGACTTGCCGCCTTTTTCTCGCCCGGGCCAGCGGCTCGACATCAATGTCTCCTCCATCGGTAACGCCCGTAGCCTTCGGGGCGGCACGCTGCTGATGACCCCGCTGAAGGGTGCCGACGGCGACACCTATGCTATTGCTCAGGGCAATATGCTGGTGGGTGGGTCTGGTGCCGCGGCGGGAGGAGCCCAGGTTCAGGTCAATCAGCTGGCGGGCGGCAGAATTCCCGGTGGGGCCATGGTTGAGCGTGAGGTGCCGCTCGACCTCGGCGCCAATGCAGGCTTACTTGAACTCGAACTCAAGCAGGCGGATTTCGGCACGGCGCAGCTCGTGGTCAACGCCATCAACAATGAGTTTGGCCGCCCGGTTGCGGCGGCGCGGGACGGTCGCGTCATTGCACTGGACGGCCCTATGAACCCGAACTCCCGGGTCAATTTCATGGCACAGGTGGAGAACATCCGTATTACTCGGAGGGAAGCGCCGGCCAAGGTCATCTTCAATGCTCGCACCGGTTCGGTAGTGATGAACAGTGCGGTGACCCTGCGGCGGGCTGCAGTGGCTCACGGTAACCTTTCGATCGTGATAGATACCCGTTTCCTCGTCAGCCAACCGAATCCTTTTGGGCAGGGCGAAACCGTCGTGGTGCCCGATACCCAGATCGAAATCCAGGAGCAGGACGCCTACCTGCGTGTCGTCGAAGGTGCCGACCTGGTGGATGTGGTCAATGCACTCAATGCGCTTGGCGCCACGCCCAGCGACCTGATGTCCATTCTCGAGGCGCTCAAGGCCTCCGGCTCGCTGCTTGCCGACCTGGAGATCATCTGATGAGCATCCAGGACATGACTAGCCAGTTCGCGCTCGACGTGCAGGGTCTCGAGCGCCTCAAGCACACCGCGAGAAACGACGAGGCCGCCGGCCTGCGCGGAGCCGCCCAGCAGTTCGAGGCGCTCTTTCTGCAGATGATGCTCAAGAGCATGCGCGACACCATCCCTTCGGGAGGCATGCTCGATAGCCAGCAGGCCGAGTTCTATCAGTCGATGCTCGACCAGCAGTGGGCGCAGACCATGGCAGGGCGTGGTATCGGTCTTGCCGATCATCTCGTTGCCCAGTTGGAAACTCAGATGGGCATTTCACCGGCGCGCTCCGGCGTAGCCGATCGTGAGCTGAGCGAACTGATTGCCGGCATCCCACGCGGTACCCCCCGGGTATTGAGCGATGCGTTACTGCCGGAGAGCGAGACCGAGCGTGACACCGAGGCATCCTCTGAACGCCGCCGCGAAACACCTGCCGAAGCCATTACCATGCCGGGGAGCTTTCTCGAGGAGCTAGAGGCGGTGCGTGGCGGCTTCATGTCGGCGCTGGATGCCACCGTACCAACCGTGGCGCCAAGTATTCAAACACCTCATCCTGTCGCGGCCACGGCACCCGCCGTTCGCGCTCCTACTAGCGGGCAGGGCGGTGAGCACGTGCAGCGCTTCATGGAGCGCCTCTCGGCTCCTGCCCAGGCCGCGAGTCGCAAGACCGGGGTTCCGGCCGAGCTGATCCTGGCCCAGGCAGCCCTCGAAACGGGCTGGGGGCGCCATGAGATCGCCACCGCCAATGGCGGCAACAGCTACAACCTGTTCGGCATCAAGGCGGGCAGTAGCTGGCAGGGGCGTACCACCGATATCACCACCCACGAGTATATCAACGGTCAGCGCACCCGAGTGGTGGACACCTTCCGCGTCTACGGCTCGTTCGAGGAGGCTTTCACCGATTACGCTCGTTTGATCGGTAACAACCCACGCTATGCAGCGGTTACCACCGCCGGTAGCGCCGAGCAGGCGGCCAGGGCTTTGCAGGCAGGGGGCTATGCCACCGACCCTGCCTATGCCGATAAGCTGATCGCGGTGATGAACACCATGGGGCCGATGCGGCAGCGCGACTCACTGGTCTTTTTCAGCTATTGATTTAGCCATCGATTCAGTGATTGAGCCCTAAAGTTGGGACCATTCAGGCCGATATAACAGGCATTGGCGAAAGGAAACGACACCATGAGCACCATTTTTTCCGTCGGCCTGAGCGGGCTCAATGCCGCACAGAACGCGCTGAACACCACCAGCAACAATATCAGTAACGTCTACACCCCCGGCTACAATCGCGAGCTGACGATTCTTGGTCAGAGCCGTACCGATGCCGGCGTACAGGTCAATGCCATCCAGCGCCAGTTCAATCAGTATGTCGCCAACCAGCTCAACGCTGCGACCAGCGCCTCCAGTGCGCTCAAGGCATACGGGAACCAGATCAGCCAGATCGACAATCTGCTGGCCGACCGTGACGCAGGCCTCGCGCCGCTGATGCAGAAATTTTTCTCCTCTCTCGAGGATCTCGCCGGGGCGCCTTCCGATCCGGCGGCGCGCCAAGGTTTATTGGGTACCGCCAATACCTTGACCGCGCAATTCCGTGCTTTCGATGGTTACCTGCAGGACATGCATGTAGGCATCAATGGGCAGATCAAGGATGAAGTCGCCCAGATCAACAACATGACCGAGCAACTGGCGACTCTCAATCGCGAGATCGCCTTGGCCCGTGCGCGCAGCGGTGAGGCTCCCAACAGTTTGCTCAACCAGCGCGATCAGCTGGTCGCCGAGCTCAGTGAGCGCATGGACATCCGCCTGGATATCCAGGACGGCAAGACTTACAACATCAGCCTGCCCAACGGACAGCCGCTGGTATCCGGCACCAATCATTATCGTCTCGAAGCGATGGATGCTCCCAACGACCCGCAGCGCACCGTGCTGGGCTATCGTGATTCCGGCGGCAACGTGGTGGCGCTGTCGGAAAACACCATCAAGGGTGGTAGCCTCGGCGGGTTGATGACCTTCCGCGCCGAGACGTTGGACAAGACTCAGAATCAGATCGGCCAGCTGGCCGTGTCGCTCGCGGTCGGGTTCAACGAACAGCACCGGCTCGGTCAGGATCTCGATGGCAATCAGGGGGGCGATTTCTTCAGCATCGGTCAGCCCCAGGCGTACTCCAATCCACGCAACACCGGTGGGGCAGAAATCGTTGCTACCAGCTTCGATGCGGCCAATATCGATAAGCTTCGTTCCACCGATTACACCATTCGCTTCCAGGATGGTCAGCCTCAGGTCATCCGCAAGGACAATAATCAGACGCTGCCGGCCAGTGAGGTGAGCTGGGAAGGTAATGTACTGAGTTTTGGTGGTATCACCCTCGAATTCAGCGCTCCGCCCAATGATGGCAATCGCTACGAAGTGCAGCCGGTACGACGTGTCGCTGCTAACTTCGAATCCAATATCACCGACCTGGACAAGATCGCCGCAGGCAGCTTCGTCGCCACATCGGGCAATCTCGCCATTTCCGGGCTGCGAGCCGATGCCGGTGCCTTCGCCAACGGCACGGCGCATGACTTTGCCCTGTCGACAGCAGGCGGCATCACCACTGTCACGGCACCGGCCGACACGACGTCGTTCACCGTCAATGGTGAGGCCTACGACGGTACGGTCGGTATCGTGGCGGGTGATCGGATCAATATCGATGGCATCGAGTTCGTCGTCGGCAGTGTGCCAGGCGATGACGATTCAGCGAGTCTGTCGCTCACCATTGCGGCCTCCGGTACAGGCGACAACCGTAATGCGCTTGCCATGCAGAACCTACAGAGCAAGTCGATGGTCGGTGGCCGTTCATCGTTCAGCCAGGCCTATGCCGGCATGGTCAGCGATGTGGGCAACCGTACCAATATCGTCAAGGTCAATCTCGAAGCTCGTCAGGGGCTTACCGATCAGTTGCGTGCGGTCCAGCAATCCGAATCGGGGGTCAACCTGGACGAGGAGGCGGCCAACCTGATTCGCTTCCAGCAGTTCTACATGGCTAATGCCAGAGTCATCGAAACCGCATCCACGGTGTTCGATACGATCCTCGGCTTGCGTAACTGATAATCACGGAGTTCAGTACGATGCGTATTAGCACCGTTACCATGTACGAGCAGAGCGTCTCGGCCATGAACCGCCAGCAGGGTGACTTCCTCAAGGTGGGCCAGCAGATTGCGACGGGTCGGCGCGTGGTCAATCCCTCCGATGATCCCCAGGCGGCATCGCGAGCCGTGGGTGTCTCGCAAGCAAAAGCCATTACACAACAGTTTGACGACGCGCGTGTCTCAGCACGTAACTCGCTTGCTCAGGCTGAAAGCGTCATGAATAGTGTGAGTGATGGAATCATCAGTGCCAAGACACTGTTGATACAGGCCTCGAGCGATACCTTGAGTGATGTTGATCGTCAAGCAGTGGCTTCTGAGTTACGTGGCATTTACGAGACTTTGATAGGCCAGGCCAACGCTACCGATGGCAATGGTCGTTATTTGTTTGGTGGTTTCCAGGACAGTCTCCCACCTTTCACTCGTGAAGGCGGCGATGGTGCCATCGTATATGTTGGTGACGGTAATGTACGTGAGCAGCGCATCGATGCCTCTCGCCTCATGCCTGTAACCAATAACGGGATTCAGGTTTTCCAAAGCGTTGCCAGTGGTGCTGGCTATATGGCGGAGGCGGGCAGGTTCGATGCCAATGGCGTCCGAACAGAGGGAAATGAAGGCAACGTTACCTTCAAAGCACTTCAAACCCTGGATCGCAATGACCCTGCGTTTGGCCAGACTTTTACGCTGTCGTTCGATGCCGACACAACGCCGCCTACCTATACTGTAATGGATGGGGACAGTGTCGTCATAGCTACCGGCGACTATGAATCTGGAAAAGCCATTACCTTTGGCCCTCTTTCCCTCACCTTGGATGGGAATCCGGCAACCGGTGATAGTATTCGTGTCGGTCAGGCGCGAGAAATGAACACCGACCTGTTCCGTTCTTTCGAGAAAGCGCTCGCAGTATTGGAAAACCCGGCGGAAACTCCTGCACAGCGTGCAGAAATGCGCAACACACTCAATACCGTGATGCGCGAGTTCGACAACAGTCTCGATAACGTCTTGACCGTGCGTGCCTCTATGGGAGCGCGTCTCAACGAGCTCGATGTCGTTGATGCCGTCAGCGGAAATCGCATGATGAACTACGATCAGACGCTCTCCGATCTGATCGATCTGGACTATGCCCAGGCAATTGGCGAGTACAGTCTGCGTCAAGTCGGATTGCAGGCAGCGCAGAAGGCCTTCGTCGACGTCAAGAGCCTATCACTGTTCAAATTCCTGTGAAGCCTATGGCAGGGAAGCCAAGGTCCTTTTAGAATCAAGAGTTTCGGCACTTCGCTTCCCTGCAGACCCCGTGGATCAACCCCATGGGGTCTCTTTTCGCCGCTCCGGCTTGCCGGGGCGGTTTTTTTTGATGTCGGAATTGGTACCGAGAACGCTACTTCAGGATCAGGCGAGCGGCGCCAGCGCTTCGATGAGGGAGTAGATGAACTGTATGCCGTTGCTGAACAGGCGCTGAAGAAAGCGAGACATGTCGGTCATCAATACCATCAAGAGTACCAGGCCGACGGTGAGCGATGTGGGGAAACCGATGTTGAATACCGTCAGCTGAGGCGCGGAACGGTTGAGGATGCCCATGGCCAGGTTGATGATCAGCAGTGAGCCCACCAGGGGCAGGGCCAGGGACATACCCGCCACGAAGATGGTGCCGCCGTAGCGTACCAGCATCTCGAAAGCGGCTGGATTGAAGCTCCCAATACCGATGGGCAGGCCGTAAAAGCTCGACACCAGGGCTTCGAGCACCATCAGGTGACCGCCCAATGCCAGAAACATCAGCAAGGTGATCATGAAGAAGATGCGCGAGAGGATCATGGTGTTGGTCCCGCTGCCGGTATCGAAGAACGTGGCGAAAGCAAGGCCCATCTGCAGGCCGATGAATTCGCCGGCGGCTTGCACCACGGCAAAGACGACATGCATCACCAGTCCGATAGCGATGCCGATCAGCATCTGTTCCACCATGATGCCGAAGCCTGCCCACGACATGATCGGTACGTCGGGCATGGGCGGCAGCACCGGGGCGATGACCAGGGTAATCAGGAAAGCAAGGCCAACCTTGGCTTGATTGGGAACGCTGGAGTGCCCCCACAGCGGGGCGGCCTGGAAGAATGCCAGGATGCGCACGAAGGGCCACAGTAACAGTACCAGCCAGCCATGCAGCTGATCGAAGGTCACCTCGATCATAGGTATCTCACATCAGCATGCTTGGAATGCTGGTGAACAGGTTGCGGGTGAAGTCGATGATCAGCTTCAGCAGCCAGGGACCGGCCAGCACCAGTACGGTGAAAACGCCAAGAATCTTGGGAATGAACGAGAGCGTCATTTCGTTGATCTGGGTAGCGGCCTGGAACAGGCTCACGGTCAGGCCGGTGAGCAGGGCGGTGATCAGTAGAGGGCCTGCCAGGAAAAGCGTTACACGCATGCCCTGGTAGGCGATGCCCATTACCATTTCCGGTGTCATAGTGACTCCTTGCCGAGATTTTGGGCTCGGCCTGGTAGTTTTGCGTTCAAATGAAGAAACTTTCCGCCAGCGAACCGATAATCAGCTGCCAGCCGTCCACCAGCACGAACAGCATCAGCTTGAACGGCAGCGAGATGGTGGCCGGCGGTACCATCATCATGCCGAGCGACATCAACGTACTGGCAACCACCAGATCGATGATCAAAAACGGAATGAAGATGGTGAAGCCGATCTGAAAAGCCGTCTTGAGTTCGCTGGTGACGAAGGCCGGTACCAAAATGCGCAGGGGTACGTCTTCAGGACCCTGCATGGGGCCGACCTCTGCCAGGCGTGCAAACAGCGCCAGGTCGGGTTCGCGGGTCTGGGCCAGCATGAACTCGCGGAAAGGCTCCTGGGCCAGCAGCAAAAATTCCTCGAAGTTGATCTCCTCTGCGGTCAGCGGTAACCAGGCGGTGTCGTAAACCATGCCGATGACCGGTGACATCACGAAGAAGGTTAGAAACAGGGCGAGACCGAGCAGCACTTGATTGGGCGGGCTGCTCTGGGTGCCCATAGCCGTGCGCAACAGACTCAAGACGATAATGATGCGGGTAAAGCTGGTCATCATCAGCAGGGCTGCCGGCAGGAAGGCCAGCGAGCTGAGCAGCAACAGCGTTTGTAGCTGGATCGACCACTGCTGACCGCCACCATCCAGAGGCTGGCTGACGATGCCGGGAATCTGTTGGGCATGAGCACCCAGGGGCAGTAGAACAAGAGCAAATAGAGCAAGCAGGAACAGCGAGCGGAGCGTGAAAAGCCGATGAATCATGATCTTCCTCGCCCGGAGCCACCCAGGCCGGCGTTCTGCTTGAGGGCACGGGCGAAGCGGACGGCAAAGCGGTCGCCTTCGGCGGTAGGGCCGGTAGCCTCGTTTCGCGCCGGCTCGGGGGCTGGCAGCTCATGCAGCTTATTGACTTGACCGCCGCCGACCCCGAGAACCAGCCAGGTACCTTCGATGTCGACGATCACTACTCGCTCGCGTGTGCCGACCGCGGCACTACCGATCACTTGCAGATGCCCGCCCGCTGCTCGCTGCTGAGGATTCCAGCGCTTCAGAAGGGCGGTGCATACCAGAATGATGGCTATCACCAGCGCCAGGGCAGCGACTGTCTTGCCGAAGGTGGCCATGCCTACCAGGGCATCGCCACCCACGGCCAGGGTTTCGAGACCTGTGGCGGTTTCGGGAGAAGACGTATTGCTCATCGGTTGAGTTTTTGCACCCGCTCTGAAGGGGTGATGATCTCAGTGATGCGGATGCCGTACTTGTCGTCGACAACGACCACTTCGCCCTGGGCGATCAAGTAACCATTGATCAAAATGTCCATCGGCTCGCCGGCGAGTCCGTCGAGTTCCACCACCGAGCCCTGGGTCAGCTCAAGCAGCTGCTTGATGGTCAGCTTGGTACGGCCCAGCTCCACGGTCAGTTTGACCGGGATGTCCATGATCATCTCGAGATCACGTGTCACCCCGCCCTCCTTGCCCTTGTCCAGCGGCCGGAATACCCGGTCACCGGCGGACTTGGGGGCTGAGGCGGGAGCACTGGCTGCCGGTGGCTCTTCAGCGGACGTTTCGAACGCTTCCTGTTCGGCCAAGGCTTCGGCCCAGGGATCATCGTCCGTAGTGCTGCCTGCCGCTTCGGCCGCTTCCTGTTCGGCCATGGCTTCGGCCCAGGGGTCGTCGTCGGCGGGTTTGGTATCATCCTGTTCGGACATGGCGGAGGCCCAGTCGTCGTCGGAAACGTTCTGATCGGGTTTCTTGGGATCAGTCATGCTTTGAGTCCTTGGCTTGAGGCGCTGCGCCCTTGATGAAGGCGTC